>CAXTWQ010000001.1:0-11428 GCA_964248065.1 uncultured Bryobacteraceae bacterium
AGGTGGCGGCGGGGCAGCTGCAGGTGCCGGAGCCGCGGCCTTACCATCTCCGATCCGCGCGACCACCGCATTGATAGCAATCGTGGTTCCTTCCTGGACCAGCACTTCACTAAGAAAACCCGCTTCCGGCGAAGGGATCTCGGTATCCACCTTATCGGTCGAAATCTCGAACAGCGGTTCGTCTCGCTCCACTTTTTCGCCTGGCTTCTTGAGCCAACGGGTTAGTGTTCCCTCAACAATGCTCTCGCCCATCTGGGGCATGACAACGTCAATCATCGAATCTCCTGAATATGTTGCTGGATTGTTAGCAGCGGCGGCAATAGTTCGGCTTCATCCAGCACCTGATAATCAAACACGGCCGCAAAGCATTCGGTCACAGCCACCTTGGCTTGTGAACGCGTTGCCGCCGAGCCTATGCTCCGCAAGGAGCAGACAGGCTTGCTCAAGCCACACGGAACGATGTATTTGAAGTAAGACAGGTCTGTGTTCACGTTCAGCGCAAACCCATGCGAAGTGATCCACCGGCTAATGTGAATGCCAATCGCGGCAATCTTTGCTTCCCCGACCCAAACGCCTTCCAGACCACGTTCCGGTATGCGCCGGGCTCCCACGCCCAGCACAGCAAGTGCATCGATCAACGCCTGCTCGACACCTTGAAAGTAGGCGTGTACATCGCGTTTCCATTCTCGCAAATCAAGCACCGGATAGCCCACCAACTGACCCGGACCATGATATGTCACATCGCCGCCGCGGTCGGTTTCGTGGAACTCGATCCCTGTCCGAGCCAGCACATCAGCCGAAGCCAAAAGATTCTGATGTTTACCGTTGCGCCCGATGGTGACTACATGCGGATGTTCAACAAAGAAGAGCGTGTCGTCACCTTCGCCACGCTTACGCTGCTCAACCAACTGCATCTGAACCTGATGCGCTGCGCTGTACCGCATACGCCCGAGATCGACAATCTGCAGCGGCCGCTTCATCGGCGTCAGATGTTGATTGCCAGTCCGTCGACGTTGTTGAACGCTTCGCCAATGGCTTCGTAGATAGTTGGATGCGCGTGAATGGTGGACATCATCGTCTCCACCGTGGCCTCGGCCTCCATGGCCGTGACTGCTTCTGAGATCAACTCGTAAGCTTCCGGCCCAATAATATGCACGCCCAAAATCTCACCGAAGCGCTCGTCAGCAATCACCTTTACGAAGCCCTCGTGCTTGTTCAGAATAGTGGCTTTACTGTTGCCCGCAAATGGGAATTTGCCGACCTTGACTTGAAAACCTTGCGCCCGCGCTTGAGCTTCTGAAAGGCCTACGCTGCCAATGCCGGGGTCAGTATAAGTAGCGCCTGGAATGCGGCTGCGGTTGATGGGCCGCACCGGCTTACCAGCTATGTGCCCGACTGCTGCCATACCTTCGGCAGTCGCTACGTGCGCCAGTTGCGGCGTCCCTGCGACGATGTCGCCGATTGCATAGAGTCCAGGTTCAGCTGTGCGCTGATAGCCGTCCACCTTGATGAACCCGCGATCCATCTCGGCCTTTGTGTTCTCAAGACCAACGCTGTCTGTGTTCGGCTTGCGGCCAACAGCAACCAGCAGCCTCTCAAATTCCATCTCTTCTTTCTTACCGTTGGCGAGCGTTGCGGTCAGGCTCACACCGGTTGCACTCTTACGGATGTTCTCGGCTTTTGCGCCCGCTTCAATGCGAATGCCGGTTTTCTTGAAATGCTTTTCGAGTTCCTTGGAAATCTCTTCATCTTCCACAGGCACCAGCCGCGGTAGCATCTCAAGAATCGTTACCTTGCTGCCAAAGCGGTTGAAGATGGACGCAAACTCGACGCCGACCGCGCCCGCGCCGATGATCCCGAGCGACTTCGGTACTGCAGGTAAATCCAGAATTTCGATGTTCGTCAGAATCTGGTTCGCGTCTGGCTGCAGGCCCGGGATCATGCGCGCCTCTGAGCCAGTTGCCAGGATGATGTTCTTCGCTTCAACAGTCTCCTTACCCTTGGCGCTTTCCAGCTCAATGCGTCCGCCGCCCTGCAGTCTCGCGAATCCCTTCAGCACATCTACTTTGTTTTTGCGCATCAGGAAATCAATGCCCTTGGAGTGCTTGGTTACGATCTTGTTCTTGCGATCAAGCACCCTGGCGTAATCAAGCTGCGGATCTCTGCATTGGATGCCTTCCGCTTCCGGATTCTTGAAATATTCCCAGACATCGGCTGTATGCAGCAGTGACTTGGTTGGAATGCAGCCCACCAGAAGACACGTTCCACCCAGGCGTGGCTGTTTCTCGATCAATGCTGTTTTCAGCCCATACTGACCGGCGCGCACAGCAGCTGAATAGCCGCCCGGTCCGCTGCCGATAACCACAACGTCGTAGGTCATTTTTACCTTCAGTTTACCAGTGGAAACGGCTGTTAACGCCCGAACGTCTAATCAGTTCTAATCTGCTATGAGACAAATGGCCTCCCTTGGAGTTGTTGTTTTCGGCACGTTTCTCGCCCATGCGCAAACTGCCGAAACTCCGGCAAAGCCTGTCAAGCAGCCTCCGCCCGGCACGCTGCATACACTAACCATCCAAGGTGCGCATCTGTACCAGCCTGCCGACATCGTCCGCTTTACAGGCCTTCATATTGGGCAGAAGGTCACGGGGCCAGCGCTTGAATCAGCACGGCAGCAGTTGCTCGCTCTCGAGCTGTTCACAGATGTTTCTCAACGATTCCGATACAGTGCCGGTGCTGTACCTGCCTACGATGTGACCTTTGCTATTACAGAAAACGAGCAGACATTCCCGCTCCGATTCGACCGGCTCGGGGTAAGCGAAGATGTGATCCGCACGTACCTGCAAGCGCACGTGCCGCTGTACGCTGACCGCATTCCTGCTACCGATGCGGTGCTGAAGCGCTATACGGCTGCTGTGGAAGATGCGCTCGTGCAGGCCCATGCACCAACAAAGGTAAGAGCACAGGTCAGCAACGACGATCCAAAACAGTTAGCGGTTCTCTTCACGTCCACCGCGCCGGCGAAAAACATTTCGCAAGTCATTGTGAGTGGCAATCAAGCCATCGACTCCGGCACAATCCTTCGCGCTGTCAATCAGGTCGCAGTTGGCGTTCCGCTCTCAGATTCGCGGCTGAAGTTGATTCTAGATGGCGCAATTAAGCCGCTCTATGCCGCCAAGGGATTTGCTGCCGTTACCTTTCCAAAAATTGACACTGAACCTTCAACGGCAAATCTCGGCGTTGTTGTAAAAGTACAGATCCAGGAAGGCCCACAATTTAAATTCGGGCCAATTCGATTTCGCGGAAATGGCGTGGACGAAGAAGAGATCCGCTCCAACATTCCTTTCAAACCTGGCCAACTCTATAATGGCGACCTGGTCGATAACTTCCGGTCTGAATTGACTCGCCGCATGCACCGTCGCGGGCTGCTGGATGCAACCATCACTAATGAGACGCAGCCTGACGATGCTCATCGGGTGGTGGCGGTCATTTACGACGTGACACCCGGAGCGGTGTACAACTTCGAGCGTCTTGACATTCATGGCCTTGACTCGACAACTGAGCCAATTGTGACCAAGCTGTGGGGCGAAAAGCCTGGCAAGCCGTTCAATCCCGAGTATCCTGAGTTCTTCCTCAAGCGGCTGGGCGAGCAGAACCTTTTTGAAAACCTGAACGACACGCGATCTGACTATCACTCGAACCCGTCTACTCACACGGTGACCGTAAGTCTGTACTTCAAGGGCGGTGAGCCGACCAATGAGCAGGAACGGAAGAAGCGAGAGGAAAGAGGAGCGGCGCAAGACGGAGGAAGGCGGTTCTGCACCGCCTATGAGTTACGGAACTTATCAAAGAATGAGTCATCTACTTTGAACGACGTAACGCGCTGCAATCCCAGTTCGAGTTCCTCCAACATGTTGACTAACTTCTCACCATCGATGAGTTCAATCGGCGGGACCCCATCTCGCGAGCTTTCTCTTCGAGCTTCGGCGGTGAATGAACCGGTTGTGATGATTATTCCTTTGTCAGCCCGTCCGGCCATCGCACCACGAAAGTCACGAACATGAGAGGGCGAAACCGACTCTCGGTAGCGCTTACATTGAAATAGCACGCGGAACGATACCAGCGGGTTGACTTGCAGGGTTCCATATCCATCGATTCCCTGATCTTTTGAACGGCCTGTGACGGTCACTTCCACAAATCCTGCTTCGCGTAAAATCGCCTGACAGAGTTGTTCGAAGCCGACAGGCGGAAGACCTTGCATGACCTCTAGCACCTCTTGTTTATAGCCATTGCTGCGCTCAACCACCTCCTCAACTGTGTGATCTAAGAGAGGCTCTGGATCAACCGCTTGCTCCCTGCGACGCCTCTCTTGATATACCCTTACCCATTTGAACCTAATCTCGCGTGCTTGATCCAATGAGAGTCGGACCGTCCGGCCTGTCTCTGTCAAGGTCCAAACACCGCGCTTTGAAGAATCTATAAATCCTTCTTGTGCTAGGTAGAACCGGGCCCATGCAACCTGATTTCGATACCGCAACTCTCCAGAAGGCAACAACTCATTCTGTACTTGATCCGGAACTTTCAGGTCAGATGCGATTCGCTCAGCTACTTCGTCTGGGGTGCCTGAACCGCCTAACTCCCGAAGTGCGTCCAGCAAAGGTCCAAAGTAGCGCAAGAATTGAGCGCCTTCCTCTGGTTTCTTCTTAGGCATGGCCCTATATTAGTAAGTCAGAGATAAGCCTGGAACAGATTGCAGGTATAGTTCAATCTCCTGCACTTACGTTTTTACGTAGCGAATCTTCAACAATTTAACAGCTACTCACGGTAGGGAACTAAGCATCAAACCCAACCAGGCTAAAAAGAACTGCCCAGTTTTCGCACAATGCTTTCAGCATCATAGACGCAGCCGCCCCATATGCCGCCGCTTGCCTGTTGCAGTGCTGCCCATAAGCGCGTGTCTTCCGGAAGGTTCGGATCAGCCCGCAAATCTTCACGCGCAGGTCGTAGTAACAGTCGGCGGTGTCCTTCCTCCGGCTCAAAGGATTCTTCGCCTTCGCCCACGAAGTTCACGTGTCCTTCCAGCTTGTTGCGATCAATCAAGATCTCGATAAGATCGCCATCCCGCAACTTGCCTGCGGGTCCACCTGCCAGCGCCTCGGGAGAAACATGTCCAACGCAGGCACCTGTTGATACTCCGCTGAACCGCGCATCTGTGATGACTGCGACATACTTGCCCATAGGCAAATGCTTCAAGGCTGAAGTGATTTGGTAGATCTCTTCCATGCCGGTACCTAGCGGTCCGCGGCAGATCAGCACTAAGACATCGCCTTTCTGTACCGTGCCGTCCTTGATGGCCGCAATCGCATCGTGCTCGGTTGTAAAGACCCGCGCTGGCCCACGAAGCCGGTAGACTCCGTCGGCTTCAACCATGGACGGATCGATGGAAGTGCTCTTGACTACTGCGCCTTCGGGTGCCAAATTGCCTGAAGGAAAACAAATTGTTGATGTGAGCCCACGATTACGCGCCTGGTCAGGCGAGAAGATAACGTCATCAGCATTCACGCCATCGAGTTCCTGCAGCTTGCGCCGAAAGAACGCCCGTCGTTCTGACTGTTCCCACCAGTCGAGTGCCGCATCCACCGTTTCACCACTCACGGTCAGCGCGTGGCGGTTGAGCAGCCCGGCACGACGTACGTGCAGCATCACCTCGGGTACACCGCCCGCGAGAAACACCTGCACGGTCGGATGATTGCGCGGTCCGTTGGGGAGTGCATCGACGAGCCTGGGTACGCTTCGATTAATACGGCTCCAGTCAGCCACTGTCGGTCGAGGCAATCCAGCGGCATGGGCGATAGCGGGAACATGCAGTAGTAAGTTCGTCGACCCGCCGAAAGCCGCATGGAGCACCATCGCGTTTTCGATCGCAGACTGAGTTACGATGTCTTTCGTTGTGATCTGCAGAGCCGCTAACCGCAGCAACGCGCGGGCACTCCGCTTTGCCATGTCGAGCCATACCGGTTCGCCAGATGGCGCCAGTGCAGCATGGGGCAGAGTGAGTCCAAGCGCTTCAGCCACCACCTGCGCTGTTGCCGCTGTTCCCAGAAACTGACATCCTCCGCCAGGTGACGCACACGCTCGACACCCGGCATCAGATGCTTCTTCCAGCGTTATTATGCAGTGTGCAAAGCGTGCCCCGATGGTCTGCACTTTGCCCGCATCCTCACCGACTTCGGGCATTAGCGTGACTCCGCCGGGCACCAATACGCAGGGCAGGTTCGGCGTTCCCGCAAGCGCCATCAGCATTGACGGCAAACCTTTGTCGCAAGTGGCAATGCCAAGTACTCCAACGCGCGTCGGGAGTGACCGGATCAGCCGGCGAAAGATGATGGCAGCGTCATTTCGATAAGGAAGCGAGTCGAACATGCCGGTGGTTCCTTGCGACCGTCCATCACAGGGATCAGTGCACGCGCCCGCGAATGGAATGGCCCCAAGCCTCTTCAATTCGCGGGCGGCTTCCGCCACCAGCAGCCCTACTTCCCAGTGGCCGGTATGATACCCAAGCGCAATGGGTGACCCATCGTCAGCCCGCATTCCGCCTTGCGTGCTCAACAGCAAAACTTGCTGCCCGCCCAGAGCATCAGGAGCCCAACCCATGCCCGCATTTTGGCTCCAGCCAAACAAGTTACCCGAGGGTTCACTCGCCAGCATCTCTGAGGTTAAGGGAAGCGAACCAGCCGGACCCGGCGCATGGGTTCGAATCGCAAAAACACCGGCATCTCCGGAATTCCAAATCTGTTCGACGTTCACAACGTTTACCTTACTGAGAGTACCCAAATGGGGTTTGTGCGGAAAGCACACTATCTTACAATTTCGACTTGCGTTTGAAGCCGATTTGTAACATAGTTTCGCTAGCCTGACGGTCAGGGTCTCCTAATTTTCTTCTATGAGCAGCAACTATAAGCTTCTTATGTGCCTATGCGTTTGTAGTGCGGCAGCATGGGCGCAGACATCAGCCGGCAACGGCGCTATTTCGGGATCGGTGACCGATCCAACGGGTGCTGCTATTCCAGGTGCTCGGGTGATTGTTGACAATCAGAAACTAGGCATCCACCGCGAGTTGAAAACTACCGGTGGTGGAGTTTTCAATGCACCTACTTTACCCCCGAACAGTGGATATCAGGTCACAGTCAACGGAACCGGATTTGCCGAGTTTAAGCAGGAAAATATCATTCTGCTGGTGGGCCAGAATGTGGATCTGAAGGTGAACTTATCGGTTCAGAGGGCCAGCACACAAGTCAATGTGCAAGACATCGCTCCCGTTGTTGAGGACAAGATCGACGTCTCGCAAAATGTGACGCAGCATCAGATTGATAACCTGCCGATTAACGGTCGCCGTGTTGATTCATTTGCCTTACTAACACCGGGCGTAGTTCCGGATGGCACGTTTGGATTGCTGAGCTTCCGGGGTATTCCAGGCGGCAACAACTTCCTGACAGACGGCAACGACACAACCGATTCTTACTATAACGAGAATGCCGGCCGCACGCGCATTCCGACGCAGATTTCACAAGATGCTGTGCAGGAATTTCAGGTGCTCACGGATGGTTATACAGCTGAGTATGGGCGCGCGCTAGGTGGCGTGGTCAACACGATCACTCGTAGCGGCACTAACGATTTCCACGGCACTGCTTACTGGTTCTTCCGGAATCGAACCTTGGACGCGCGTGATCCGTTTGCCACCATCAACCCTTCCGAGATTCGTCACCAATTCGGTGGCAGCCTTTCCGGGCGCATTATCAAAGACAAGCTTTTCTTCTTCCTCAACACCGAAGAGCAGCGCCGGCAGTTTCCACTCATATCGAGCATCATCAATCCCTCTGCCGTGAACAGCAACACGCAAACCTGGAACGGCTGCGGCGTCCCGGGCAACGCAAATCCTGCGGCCAGCGCTGCTCAATGCGCCGCAATTAACGGTACGTTGAAACGCTTCTACGGTACCCTTCCCCGTAGCGCCGACCAGGACACCGCGCTCGGCAAGATTGATTACCGCTTCAACGATTTGAACTCGCTCAGTTTCGACTTCAACTACCAGCATTTTTATTCACCGAACGGCATCCAGACAGGGGCTGTGGTGACTAGCGGTGCAGCTTTGAACGGTAACGGATACGATGACGTAAACGTGCGTTACGGCCGCGCTGCCTGGACGTACACGCCCACGCCTACTATGGTGAACGAAGCGCGTTTTGGCTGGTTCAAAGATCGTCAATTCGATGCGGCCAATACCAATCTCCTTGATCCCGTCTTCGGCCCGCTTAGTGTTTCAGTCAATGGCGTCGGCATCGGTGGAGCTAACTATCTGCCTCGCATTCAGCCCAGCGAGAGCCGCTACGAAGCTGCCGATAATCTCTCTTACACGGTCGGCAGACATAGCCTGAAGTGTGGTGTCGATTACTTCAACACGGAAGACTATACAAACCAGCTTGTAAACGGTAACGGCAGCTACAGCTATTCCAACGCGAATGCATTCGCGCTCGACTATTCAGGCAACACGGCGAATGGCCGGCGCTACACCAACTACTCGCAGGCATTTGGAAATCGTGCAGTGGATGCAACCTACAACGAGCTCAATCTCTTTGCTCAAGACCAGTACAAGATCCGCCCAAACTTGACGCTGTATTACGGAGTCCGCTATGAGACAACCTTTTTCCCGAAGCCCCCGCTTACCAACCCTGACTATCCACAAACTGGCCGCATTCCCGATGACAAGCTGAACTTTGCTCCACGTGTCGGCTACGCATGGAGTCTGAACAATGACAGAACTGTGATCCGCTCCAGTTACGGGATGTTTTATGGGCGTTACCCGGGTGCCATGACGAACTCGCTGTTCACCACGAACAACTTGTACCAGCAATCATTCACGCTCAGTACACCTGGTCAAATCGCTGCTGCTGGCCCGGTCTTTCCGGCATTGCTTCCTGCTTCTCCGGGCGTTGGCGCTGGAGCTGCAACGGTAGGCTTCGCCGCCAGTAATCTGCGCACTCCCTATAGCCAGCAAGCAGATTTTGCGGTCCAGCAGGCAATCAACAAGAACACCAGCATCACCCTGAATTATATTTGGAGCAACGCAGTGGAGCTGCTCTCTGTGCGGGACTTGAACCTGCCAACGATTCCGAACCACACGATCACTTACAACATCAACAACGCCGCTGGTGCTCAAGTCGGAACTTTTACCTCGCCGGTTTACCTGGTTAGCGATTTGCGCGATCGCCGTTACGCGCGTATTCTTCAGGTGGAAAACGGGGGCCAGAGCTCATATAACGCCTTCGCCGTTCAGATACAGCGCCGTCTCTCCCATGGCTTCGAAGGCGCGCTTTCCTATACCTGGTCTCACGCAATTGATTACAACCTGGGCAATGCAGGCAGCAATCTCTTCTTCGGAAGTAATGCGCCCAGCAATCTTTATAACGGCGACTATCGTGCGGACCGAGGTGACGGTGCTCTCGATCAACGGCAGAGGCTGGTGATCAACTGGGTCTACTCACCCACCTTTACAAGTCGCAGCGATGTGCTCTCTCGCTTCCTGATTAACAACTGGCAGTTGGCTGACATCACAACCATTGCCACGGGACAGCCCACAACAGCCTCGGTTGCAGTTACCAATACGCTGACGCCGGCCCAACTTGCTCAGGCTGGTCTAGCCGGCCAGCAGCTTGCCTATCCCGGTAGCGCGCCGAATGGATTTGGCGGCTCTAGTCGTGTACCGTTCCTGGCTCCAAACACGCTTCGCCTTCCCGATTCGTATCGCACCGATGTTCGCCTCACTAAGATGCTGCCATTTTCTGACCGCTACCGTGTCACGTTGAACTTTGAAGTGTTCAACCTGACGAACACGATCACTTACACCAGCTTGATTAACCGTCAGTACAACCTGAACGGCTTGACCCTTCAACCGGCGAATGGCTTCGGCTTGTACAACGCTTCCGCTGGTTTTCCTGATGGTACCAACGCTCGCCGCGCTCAGGTCAGCATTCGCATTGACTTCTAGATGAATCGCTCTTGAAACGAGCCGGACACCTGCCCGGCTCTCACCTTCGAACATGTTCAAAACTATCTGCACCGCCTTGCTGCTCGTCTCTCTCCCAACACAAAGCTTCGCCTGGGGGAGGGAGGGTCACCACATTATTGGACTAATCGCGCAAAGCCGTCTGTCTGATTCGGCCAAGGCACAAATTACTGCGCTACTTGGTTCCCAAACGATTGCTGAAGCATCCACTTGGGCCGATGAAATCCGCAAAGACCATCCAGAAACTGCCGGCTGGCATTACGTGGATATCCCGCTTGCCGCGCCTTTCTTTGAAGAGCGCGACTGCTTTCAACCTGATACCGCGCATCCGGAAGCGGCAGCCAATACCGATCACCATAATTGTGCTGTTGACCGTGTCGATATGTTTGCGCGCATCGTTGCCGACCCTTCACTGCCGAAAGCTGCGCGCGTCGATGCTCTAAAGTATTTGATGCACTTTGTAAGTGATCTCCATCAACCTATGCACGCCCTCGCTGAAGGCCGCGGCGGAAACGACAATCACATCGTTCAGTTCGGCAAACCCGATTGCGGGCCCGATCGTCCCTGTAATCTGCATGGCCTCTGGGATACCGGTTTGATTGAACATGCTGATCCGAACGAGCAAAGCTATGCCCAGCACATCCAGATGGTGATTGCGCGCGACCATCTCGACTTACTTCCAGAAGGAACACCGCGCGATTGGGCGAACGAATCGCACCTGGCTGCTGCCGGCGCTTACTTGGAGAACGGCGGATTAGCCGATCAGATCTATTTCGACCATGAAATTAGCGTCGTTGATCGCCGTCTTGCTCTTGCCGGGGTGCGGTTGGCCGACATGTTGAACTCACTATTTGTGCGATAGCTAAACGACCATCTAGAATTGCACTTGGCTTTCGACATAAAAGAACTCAGAATAGAGTTGAACTGACACTTTGTTCAATTGTCGGGACCTATGTCTAGCGCTCCCCAACACTACGTCACTCCCGAGGAATACTTGGCGCTGGATCGGCAGGCCGAAATCCGAAGCGAATATATCGAGGGCGAGGTATTCGCAATGGCAAAGGCCAGCAGGAATCACCGGCGGATTGTGCAGAACCTTACTTGCCATCTTCGGCAAAAGCTGAACGGTACGGAATGTAATGTCGATGGTCCCGAGTGTCGCGTATCGATTCCAAACCGTAACGTTTACACCTACCCCAATGTCCTGGTCACCTGCGGAGAGGAACGATATCTTGGCGATAGCGAGGATACGCTCTTAAATCCTGTCTTGTTGATTGAGGTGCTTTCCCCCGCCACCGAGGATTACGATGGTGGCAGAAAGTTCGCCTCCTATCGCAGCTTGCCTTCTTTTCGGGAGTATCTTCAAGT
>CAXTWQ010000001.1:11438-13019 GCA_964248065.1 uncultured Bryobacteraceae bacterium
AGGACCGCGCGAGCTTGGAGCATTTCTATTATCAGGAGCCAGAGGTTTGGACGTTTCGGGAGTATCTGCAGCGAGGCGATGAGATCGGGTTCCAAAGCATTCCGGCTACTCGTTCATTGGAAACATCTACGAGAAAGTTCTGGTTTAGCTGTTTGGCAGTCCGGTTCCTGCATAGGGAATTACTTCTTCCCGCCTGTTGTTCGCATCAGCCAATCTTGCGCCAACTGCGGCCATCTCGTAACCGGCTCGCCTGTTGGCCGTAGACCGTACCCATGGCCGCCCGTACTGTATACATGCAGTTCCGCCGGAATACCTGCTGCTTTCAAAAGGCCAAAGTACTGCAGCGTTCCGTCGATATGCGGCTTGTCGTTCTCAGCCTGGACAGCGAACAGAGGTGGGGTTCGGGCCGTTGCTTTCACCGTATCTAAGTAAGCCGGATAGATGAGCAAAGTGAAGTCTGGACGGCTGCTTGCCCGGTCTGCGCTGTCCACCTCCGGGTATGTTCGCGGCCCACTGTGATTGCTGAGAAGCACTGCCAGATGCCCACCGGCGGAGAACCCCAGCACTCCAACACGTTGTGGATCGATGTTCCACTCGGCTGCATGACTACGCACAATGCCAATTGCCCGCTGCGCATCTTGCAGGGGCGGCCCAGACTGTTCTGCTCCGCCCGGAGCTCGGACGCGATATTTCACCAACACTGCCGCCAAGCCAATCTTATTCAGCCATTCACAGATTTCGGTGCCTTCCAGATCGGAAGCTAATATCCGATAACCGCCACCGGGGAAAACCAGTACCGCCGCATTCGGCCCATTGCCCTTCGGCCCCGGATAGACAGTCAAAGTTGGCGTACTCACCGGACCTAATCTGATTACCGTGCGCCCACCTATCAGCGCATCTTTCGCCGTGCTGGTATCGTGCTCGGGTTCCGCAGCCGACGTCGTGTCCGGCGCGGCATGCGGCCAGAGATTCATCACCAGCAGCCCTAACAATAGTGCCGTCACGCTTCCTCTACACCTGTGAATACGAGGTCGGGTTCAGAATCAAGTTCGTTATGTTCGACACGATCGACTCATAGTTAAACCGTGGCGAGCTTACCAGCTTCTTCCAATTCGGATTAGAACTGAACGCTGCCCACTTTGCGTTCAATTCGGAGAGATCCGGAAAGCTCAGCATGTAGGTCAGGTTCGGCAGCCGCGGCCCGATCAGCATGTCGCCATAGAAGACCGAAGAGAAACCTGCTTCACGAAAAATGTCGAACTCACCGCTGTGGAACATCTCAATCTTGCGGCGGTAGGCGGCTTGGCTTGGGCTCTCGTATGTGCGCATCTGGAATACTCGCTGCGCTTTAGTCGCCGTCTGCGGAGGTGGGGTCAACTTAGGGTATCCCTCAAAGGCGCGCAGCAAAGCACTCTCGACGCGCTCAAACATTGGAGCCGTTGCCGGCGCATTTAGAAACGCGTGTCCGGCTTTCTGATACTCGTCGTCCCCGGCCAGCTTGCCTTCTACGCCTGCCAATACTTCCGCCGACCCCGCAGGCATTAGCACGTACAACGAAGGCGTCTCAGGACCGATATACAG
>CAXTWQ010000001.1:13029-37635 GCA_964248065.1 uncultured Bryobacteraceae bacterium
TGCCCAACCGGTTTAGCGCCGGAACTAGTGCTTCCGCCATGTACGCGTTGACAAGCTTCTCCTGCGGCCCGGAGATCAGGTGATATCGCCTCAATTCGTAAAACTCACGTCCGGAACTTCCGGCGCCCTCGCTCTGCGCCGAAGCTGGTAAAGCTACCGAACTGCCAAGGGCCGCAACTGCCGTCGATTGAATAAAATGTCGTCTTTGCATGTGTAGTTAATTTATATCGGGCAGCTTGTGCAATGCTTTGGAACCAAGCCAGGCTCTTCGAAAAACCGCAGCTTCCCCTGTTACGGCGCGACCCGCATCTTCAAACGTTACTATCTCCAACTCGGGATTTTCTTCAAGTGTCAAATGCGTTTCGCGCTCCCCGGTCCGTGTTCGCACTTTCAGCCGAAGCTCCTCGCCAGGCTTTCTAGTGACGAGTAAGTGTTCCGACTTCAATGCTTTTCCATCGATCGCCAGAATGAGGTCGCCCTTATCCAGCCCTGCATCATACAGCGGCGTTCCCCGCAAGGTTTCGCCGGTGAGTTCTAAACCAGAGGCGCCCAGCTTGCTCTCCACTTTGCCCCACCACGCTTGGCCCGGGTGAGCTCGCCGCAACAGCATGCCTGCAGGTAAGAGCAGATCTGCGTAGGGCAGGGCTTCTTTTCCTTTGATGTGACGCTGAAAGACCTCGGCAGCGAAGGCCTGATTACCTACGGCCTCGGCTAATGCAGATTGCAGATCGTCAAGCGTATACGGCTTCTGAATGTCGGGATGTTCGCGCCACATAATCCGCATCCAATCATCCAGCGACTTGCCCGGGAAGTGCTCGCGGATGGCAAGATCGATCCCTAATGCCAGAGCCGAACCATAGGTGTAATAAGAGATGAATGTGTTCTTGAAGTTGTTCGGGTCAAGGGATGTCGCGGCATCGGTAAATGGGGCCAGATCGCTCATCTCCACAGCCGAATGTACGTTTCGTCCTGGGGCAGTCAGCACGCGATTGACAGCCTGCCCCATGCCTTTAGTAAAAGCTTGCATGTCGGCCAGTCCTGCCCGCTGAAGGGCAAGCGGACCATAGTAGTTTGTGAAGCCCTCGGCAAACCACAGCTCGCCTGACATATCGGTCTGCTCGAAATTGAAAGGCTCGAGCGACTTCGGCCGGATCCGGCGCACGTTCCAGGAATGAAAGAACTCGTGCGAAACCGTGCTGATCATTTCGTTCGCTCTCTCACTTAAATTAGATTGGCTGGTGATGTATGTCGAATCCCGGTGCTCCATGCCATCAGGTTCCACATACGGCAAGTAATCCAGAAGGAATGTATATGTTCCGCCATCATACTTAGGCAACGCACCAAAAACACCCTCTTCTTCCAGCACCACTGCCTGACACATGCGCGCATAGTGCTCGGCTTCACTCTGCGTTCCTTCATGATGCAGCGCCATCCGGAACCGGGCATTTTCGACGGTCCACTCCGGCATAGTGTAGTTGCTAATCTCTGCCGGTCCATCCATTAGCATCTCCAAATTGGGAGCACTCCATCCGCCGTCAGACTGAGGTAACAGTTGCGTCGCTACTTTCCACTTCTTGCCGGGCGGCAGATCAAAGTGCACGGTCGCCGGTGCGTTCTCGAATCCATGCGCCCAAACTAGCGTTGCCGGCATGTTCAGGTGTGCATGCGTCTCGTCGATTCCGTCATAAGTTCCGTCAGCGCGATCCCCAAACAAGGTGTACTCAAACATCACCGTTCCGCTACCGTCAGGCACCGCCACGTTCCAGCCGTATGGATCGGGCTGCGTTACAACGAGCGCGCGGCCAGTTGCATCACTCGCCTTTACCGCGTATACATTTTTGGCGAACTCATGAAGAGCATACCGGCCCGGAGACGACCGGCTCATTTTCACCTCTAACTGTGATCCTTTTACGCCCGTAAAGATTGCCCGCACCTGTGCCTCATGGTGCACGGCATTGGGAAAGCTAAGCGTATACTGCACGTTTGCGCCTTGGACAAGTGTTGCCGCCCCCCAAAAAAGCAGAAACAAAAACCGAGACTGGTTGGCCAACTTATACATTGAACACTTAGACGTTATAGTAATCTCGCAAGAGAGAAATTCCGCTCTATGCGCTGTCTGGTTCCACTCATTTTGCTCGCGGTCTCCTCCGTTGGGGGAGCAGCCGTTCGGCTTCCCAAGATCCTCAGCAGCCATGCTGTGTTGCAACGCGGCGTGCCCATTCATCTCTGGGGCTGGTCCGATCCAGACGAAACGGTTACGGCTATGTTCGAAAACAGCAGCACCAGCACCAAAGCCGATCACTCCGGCCACTGGTCTCTCAGCATGCCATCGCATGTGGCAGGCGGCCCATACCAAATTAAAATCAATGACATTATCCTCGACGACTTGCTAATCGGCGATGTCTGGTTCGCCTCCGGACAGTCCAATATGGAAATGCCGTTGAAAGGTTTTGCCGACGCTCCGGTCAAGAACGGTGCGCAGGAGTTGAGCGCTGCGACGAATCCGAATCTGCGGCTGCTGCTTGTTCCGCGTAAGGCGTCGGCTTACCCGCTCCCGGATTTCGACGGCGCCGCTGAATGGACAGCTTGCACTCCGCAAACTGCAGCGACCTTCTCAGCAGCTGCTTATTTCTTCGGCCGCGAGATCGCAGAGCGTGAACATGTGCCTATCGGTCTGATCGATTCCACCTGGGGTGGCACGCCTGCTGAAGCCTGGGTCAGCATGGACCGATTGGGCACAGATGCTTCGCTGTTGCCGGTCTTTGGAGCGTACTCTTTAGTGCGAAACGAGCAGGCTGCACAACTAGAGTCCGATGCAGCCTCGAAACGGGAGGACGACGCTGCTCGTGCTGCCAACAAGGCCGTCCGCCCTCACCCTTGGCATCCCGATCCTGATTCCTGGACTCCATCATGGCTCTACAACGCCATGGTTGCTCCTGCCATTCCCTATGCGATTAAAGGCGCAATCTGGTATCAGGGTGAAAGCAACGCCGGGCCCGAGCGCGCACCCTTGTACGAGAAGCTATTTCCCGCGCTTATTTCCGACTGGCGCAATCATTGGAACTGCGGCGATTTCCCATTTTTGTTTGTGCAGATTGCCTACTTTGGCACGCCATCCAAAGACGGCTGGCCGACGGTGCGCGATGCGCAGCGCCGTACACTGACCCTTGCCAATACCGGGATGGCGGTGACCATCGATGTGGGCGACCTGCACAACATCCACCCGCCTGATAAAGAAACTGTGGGCAGCCGGCTGGCTCGGGCGGCCCGTGCCGTTGCGTACGGAGAGAAGATCGACTATTCCGGTCCGCTCTTCCGTTCAGTAAGCTCGATCCCAAACGGTTTGCGCGTGGACTTTACAGGCACAAGTGGTCAATTGATAAGCCGGGGTGCTGTGACCGGATTCGAGATTGCGGGACCCGAGCATACATTTCAGCCGGCCGAAGCTCGAATCGAAGGGGGAAGCGTTTTGCTTATAAATGCTCAAGTAGCGCATCCGAAGTACGCCCGCTATGGCTGGAGTGGCGCACCGATTGTCAACTTGTTTGACTCGGCGGGTCTACCTGCCTCACCATTCACGTCAGAAGAAACCAGCGCAGGAAAACCAATGGTATTCTGAAAATGTTGCGCCCCGCAGACTTGGGCCGGTAGCTCAGTTGGTAGAGCATCGCACTTTTAATGCGGTGGTCGCGGGTTCGAGCCCCGCCCGGCTCACTAGATACGCCTTCTATTTTGGATCACACAAGGTCTTCGGCTTCTTGTCATCCTCGTTGTCTGATCTTATTTACTCCCTGCCCTCGGACAGAATGTAATACGAACAAAAGCTAACCGAGCTTTATGTTCAGAGATTTCCATGGCTTCTCGCCAAGTCAGCTGCAATCATCTTTGTTTGTATTGCTGACCCTTCTGCAATCAAGGGTTTCTGGGAGCTTCTGATACAGCAGTTTAGGACAGGGATGGCACGCGTCAGATCTTAAACAGCCTAGAACTCAACTCTTTTCGGTTTTGGGCGTGGCATTCAGTTGCGATGTTGGCGTGGTAGGCAGGTCAGTCGAGTTGGACGATGCCGCGCTTTAAAGCGACAGTAGCTGCCTCTCTACGGTCATTAACATTCAGCTTCTTGAATCCATAACTTACCCGTTCCTGCACCGCCGCTTAGGACACGTGTAGCGGCATTTTGATCTTTGTTACTCAGGCTCGTCGAAAGCTATCGTCAGGACTCGATTTCACACGTAGTTAGTACGGCATAGGTCACGAGACTAAACCAGCGCCTACTCTATTGCGAGAACTACATGGCGTTTGCTACCTAAGAGCTATAGAACGCCTCCTGGCCGCCTATCAGTCTAAGCGTTCGGACAACTTCAAACAAGTAGCACCGGCGGCTTTCCTGCATAGTTAATGGCCAGCGCGGAAGAAGGACGAACGTGTCGCAGGCAACTCATCTGCATTCGAAGCAGCCTTGGGACGTAAGCTAACCCAATACTTATAACAGCAGACAAGTCTATGAAGTTTTTGTAAACTCTGGTCAATATCCTTTCGCTTTCGGAGTTAACCATGTTTGTGCTCGTTTCGACCCAGTGTCTTTTAGCGCGTTTTTCTTCTGAAAATAAGATTTTACGAACCGCTAATCTATTGTTTTCCGTAACAGCACTGCTTGTTTGCATGTTATGCATTTCGCAGTCAGCCTTCTCCCAAAATTCAAACTCCGGTGAGATCCGGGGTACGGTGACTGATCCAACAGGAGCGACGATTCCAGGAGCGAACGTCACAATTCTGAATACCCAAACAGGGGTTACCCGGGATTTGGTCTCTAACAGTTCGGGTGTTTATGATGCCGTTTCTGTTCTACCAGGCACTTACACTGTGACCTTCTCGGCGGCAGGCTTTAGCAAGCTGGTTCGTACCGGAATCGAAATCACCGTCAATCCGGCCACAGTAGACGGGCAACTTACTGTTGGAAGCTCGGAGACCCAGGTTTCAGTTAGTGAGCAAGTTGGACTTCTGCAGACCGAGAACGCCGAGCAGTCCACGACGCTTGAGGCGAAAACAATGCAGACCCTGCCGAATGTGGGGCAGGACTGGCAGAACTTCACACGATTGCTTCCAGGAGCTGCCGGCTCCGGCGGCGGTGTCGCAGTGAACGGAAATATGCCGTACTACTCGAACTTTTTGGCAGACGGAGCAAATATCTCAGCCCCTCACAGCGCGAACTTCGATCCCAACGTTTTCGAATCCGTAGCTGAAGTACAAATTGAGAGCTCTACGTTTTCGGCGCAGTACGGAGTAGGCGGTATCGTCATGAACCAGATCAGCAAAAGCGGCACAAACCAATTTCATGGCTCAGCGTACGAATACTTCCAGAACGATTTTTTAAATGCGAGCAACTTCTTTTCGCATACAACTGCCCGTTTGCGGTACGACAACTTTGGCGGCTCGGTGGGCGGTCCGATCATTAAGAACAAGGCCTTCTTTTATTTCAATGCGGACAAGATCATCAACAATGGTACGGCTTACTTCAGCAATACGTATCCATCGGCAGCAATGAAAGCGGGCAATTTCTCCGACCCAAGTTTTCCTACAATTTACGATCCCACCACGCCCGTTAACCCCGTTACCGGCACCCGTACGCCCTTCGCAAACAACGTCATTCCCTCGACTAGGCTAGACCCGCTGGCTTTGAGGTTTCAGACACTGTTTCCGACCCCCACAGGATCGGGTTCTACCAACAACCTCATAGCACTGCTGCCTTCGACATCTCCATACATGCGCTACTTTGGGCGTGCGGATTATACGATTTCAGACAAGAACCGTTTGACCATGTCTGTTACCGAGCGTGACAACCCCGAGTTCAATCCAACTCCTGATGCCCCGTTAGACACGACCAATGCCGACATTGGCAGCTACACCTCACAAATTTCAGACGTTTGGACGCCGACGGCTAACACTGTTAACGAATTTCGTTTCGGTTATACCCACTATTACAGTATTTTTGCTCCAGCGTCCGCGAATCAGAATTTTCCGCAGAAGTTGGGGTGGAATTATGCAGAGGCAAATATTGCGCCGACAATCAACATAACTGGCACGTGCTGCTCTTCTTTGGGAGCCGGCACTAACGCGAAGTACGTCCAAAATATCTTTACGCCATCAGATGTTGTCACTATGATCCGCGGTAAACACATTCTCAAATTCGGTGGCGAGGTCTTGATGTATCAAGACAACTCTACGCCATGGGGCAACGTGAACGCAGGAACTTTCTCCTTCAGCGGCGTTTTCACTCAGTCTTCGCCAGCGAAAGGTAGCTCAGGGGGACTCGGTTACGCCGACTTCCTGCTGGGGCAGGTTGCTTCTTGGAATGCGAGCAATACTCCCATTGTGGGTTTCCGCCAGAAAAGTCCCCAAGTGTTTGTACAGGATGATTGGAAACTGACTCCAAATTTCACATTGAACTTGGGCCTGCGATATGAAATTCAGGGTGCCTGGAGCGAGGTTCGTGGCCGGCTTGGCATTTTCGACCCGAATCTCCTGAACCCTGCTACAAATACGTTGGGTGCAATGCGTTTCGGAGGCAACTTGGAAAAGCCCGATTACAAGGTCTTTCTTCCGCGCGTAGGCTTCGCCTATTCACCTAAGAACAATACTTCGATCCGTGGCGGCTTCGGCATTTACTCCTATGGATGGAGCATTGACACATATAGCGGCGGCTCGGAAGGAGTAGGCTATAACAGTCAGGGATCGCTTACACAGACTGATAATGTGACCCCTGTTTTCGTCCTGGGGCAAGCGACTTACGCGAATTTGAATTATGTAGGACCGTCTCGGTCGCCCTCGGTTTATAACGGTCAGAGTGTCAGCTACGTCCCCTATCACACTCCGGTAGCCCGTAATTACCAGTACAACTTCAGCATTCAGCAGCAGTTTGCCGGTAGCATGATGATACAGGCCGCGTACGTAGGCAGCCACGGAACTGATTTATCATTCCCGGTTGACATCAATCAGGTGCCTGCAAATCTTCTGGCACAGAGCGCCGCAAATACAACTACCTCACAATCCCTCCGGCCCTTTCCGCAATTTAAGGGGCATCAGCGGTAACAACTTCAACGCGATTTCCTGGTATAACTCTGCGCAAGTTACGTTTGCTAAGCGTATGAGCCGTGGCCTTCAGTTCGATGCAAATTACACGTGGTCGCGACTGCTTGACGAGCAGGACTCCTCTGGATGGGGTAGCCGAGATGGTGGCCAGGTCTACCAAAATGCTTACGATCCTCGCGCTAATTACGGACCGTCCAACTTCGATATACCGCACATGTTCAAAGGCGACCTCACCTATCAGCTTCCCTTTGGTAAAGGAAGATCTTTTCTTAACCGCAACGGCTGGCTAGATGCTGTTTTGGGTGGTTGGCAGGCTTCTACGATCTTTGTCTTCGAAACTGGAAGACCATTCACGTTTGTTGTTGGGACCACAAACAACAGTGGCGCCTTGGCCGGGAATCTGTATCCGAATGTTATCGGTAATCCCAACTTGCCAAATCAGACAATCACGTCGTGGTTCAACACCTGTACTCTGCAGCAGAACGGACAGACATTTCCGAGCGGCTGTAGTAATCCGGCCTTCGCCATTCCAGCTAACGGCACGTTTGGTAACTCCGGGCGGAATACTTTCCGTGGGCCCGGAATCGAAGATGTTGATTTCTCGTTTGGCAAGAACTTTGCTATACCGCTGCCACGCGAAACGGGTGATCTTCAGATTCGGTTCGATGCCGTCAATGGACTTAATCATCCAAACTTTGACATCCCGAATGCTTCAGTTGGCACCGGGTCAGCTGGGATTATCTCAGCCCTTACAGGCAACTACAATTCGAACCTAAATCCCTTCGGATCGCGCCGCTTGCAACTCGGAGCTCGATTCTCTTTCTAGAGCAGTAATCCTGCTCCTGCAAAACGGCCAGAGAGCGATATCCGCTGCTTGGCCGTTTCGCTTCGTCAGAACGCATTATTCGTAAAGTAATCGTATGGGAAAGCAAACGATCATCGGGCTCAGCTTGTTACCGATGATTGCAAGTGCTGTCTTCAGCCAATCTAACGCGAACCAGCAGGATGCAATCCAGGCACATGCAAGGCAAGCACAGATTTATCTTCAGGGCAAACAGCCGGATCTGGCGATCAAAGAATATAAAGCGATTATTGCGATTGACCCAAATAGCGTGGACGCTAGAGCCAATATCGGAGTCACAGAATTTTTCAAAGGCGATTACGCAGACGCAACTGACCAGCTTCAGGCGGCGCTGAAGATTCGACCTGAGTTATTCAAACTTCAAGCTTTACTCGGGATGAGCGAAAAGCGCATAGGAAACATGACACGGGCGCAAAGCGATCTCGAAACCGCTCTTCCACATTTGGATGAAGAGAAGCTCCGAACCCAAGCTGGCATGGAGTTAATTGAGGTCGATTACGCCTTAAACGACCTAAGTAAGGCAGCAGAGGTCGTAAATGGTCTCCGCCAGTTGAAGCCGAGCGACCCTGACATTCTTTACACTGCCCATCGCATCTATGCGGATCTGGTCGACGAAACTACGCTCAGTCTGGCCATGGTTGCTCCGAACTCGGCGCGTATGCACCAGCTAATGGCGCACGAGTTGGCAAGGCGGGCTGATAATGAGGCGGCCATTGGGCATTATCGTGAAGCTTTAAAACTTGAACCGCACCATTCAGACCTTCACTTTGAACTTGCTGAGATGTTGAATAATTCTTCCTCCGCCGCGGCACAAGCTGAAGCAGAGAAGGAATATAGGGCAGCTCTGGCTGAAAATCCATTTGATGAGAAATCCCAGTGCCGTCTTGGTGACATCGCCTCACGGCGTTCTGACCAAAAGGGAGCTCTCGAGTACTATACTCGCGCTCTTCGATTGCAGCCGAACGATACAGACGCTAATCTCGGATTGGCAAAGGCGCTAATGGCCCTCCACGATCCCCAGAAAGCAGAGGCTCCGCTGCTCCATGCTGTCCAGTTAGAGCCTTTTAATCCTGCCAGCCACTACCGATTGGGTATTTTATATCGTGAATTAGGACAAGGGGACGAGTCACGGCGCGAGTTGGCGGAGTTCGAGAAGCTTAAGAAAGAAAAGAATAACCTCCAAAGTCTCTACCAGTCCTTGCGGTTGCAGCCTGGCAGGCAAAGCCAACCAGATCCAAGCGTTCCGCAGTAGAACCAGATCCATGTCGTACTTTGTCTCTTGTAACTCCTCCCAGTAATCTGGACTTGACGCCCTAATAGATGCCTTTGAGCACGCGAGTTATAGCGTGTTTTGCCCTGTGTTTTTGCAATCCAAAATATTCCCAGCCTGTTCCACTGAATGGCACTGCAAAAACCTGCGAATACGACTCTTCTCTCACGCCGGTGACAGGAGTTTGCTCATGCTGCCACACAAATAAATCTGGTGGCCGGCAATCTCCAACATAGACATGAGACCTTATCCAGACGGGAGACGGCGAATTGTCAGTTAGCCCTGTCACGATGTGACTCGTTTGAATTAGTGCACCGGGAGCGATAGCAATTGTTGTCTACAGCTTGGGAGCTGTATTTGGCTCCATCAATGAGGAGATCTAAATGAGAACCACTAGCAAGTTTTCGTCTATCGCTGCGTTACTGCTTTCCGGAACGCTAGCTTTCGCCGCCAATATTCGAACCGACTACGATCACAATGCGAACTTTGCCAACTACAAGACCTATTCATGGGGCACAGTGGAAACGGCTAACCCGCTAAATGAAGATCGGGTCAAAGCCGAGGTCAACAAAGATCTGCAAGCCGATGGTTGGCAATTGGTGCCATCAGGAGGCAGTGCAACGATCTTTGCGACCGGCACCGCCAGGAACGAGCAGGAATTGGAAACCATGTACAACGGCTTCGGCGGAGGCTGGGGTGGTAGATGGGGTTGGGGTGGATGGGGCGGCTTTGGCCCTGGATTTGGAGGTGGTGGCTTTGGGGAGGCTACAACTACCCCCACAAATCAGCAGGTTGGCCAGCTTGTTCTCGACATCTTCGATTCATCCAATCATCGTCTTCTATTTCGGGGAGTTGCCAGCAGCGACATAGGGAACAATTCCAACAAGAACACGAAGAACCTTGACAAGGATATCGACGACATCCTCAAGAAGCTGCCAAAATCAGCGAAGTCATAACCCGCGTTTTGTTTTGCAGTGAGTTGTGAGGATCGTCCGGCAAATCATTCAGGACTAATTGAGGGTAGAAGCATTGCGGGCGGCAAACGCTCGCAATGCACTTACTCGGTTAATAGGAAGAATTCTATGCGGACACCAAGGACTTTCTTCGTCCTTGATGCGCAGACCAAACTCTCAGAGCCTTGCTACCTAATCATTCGGGCTTCGGAGCACATAGAACACAGCCCAGATTAGATAAGACTGCCAGTTAAGACCGGGATCTCTGATGTGCTGTACTGGCGCTTACGGTCGTTAGCTGTATTGCGCCAATTGATCTGCGGAAGCAGCATGGAAGCATCAATGCGATCTCGATATTGCATGGCCACATTCATCAACGAATCAATTAACGAATCGGATAGATAATGCGGACACAGGCCAAGATCGATCAGCTTGGAATGCTTAGCGTTATAGTAGTGCTCTTCTTTTTCGACACGCGGATCAGGCATGTGTTGCAGTTGAACATCGAGGCCCAGCTTGTTTCCTGTCGTGACAATTAGCTTTGCCAATTCAAGCACTGAGAACTGTTCAGTGAATTGATTGAAAACCCGACACTCGCCCGGTGCTGCCGGATTCAGGCAAGCAAGTTCGATGCACTTAACCGTGTCGCGGATATCGAGGAAGCCGCGAGTCTGCCCGCCCTTGCCGTAAACCGTCAGAGGATGCCCAATGGCCGCCTGAACACAGAAGCGATTGAGCACAGTTCCGAAAACGTCGTCATAGTCAAAGCGGTTGATCAAGGCCTCGTCGAGCGCGACCTCATCGGTCATGGTTCCGTAAACAACACCCTGATTCAGATCGGTGGCGCGCAGGCCCCAGATCTTGCAGGCAAACATCATGTTGTGGCTGTCGTGAACCTTTGAAAGATGGTAGAACGAACCTGGCTGTTTGGGAAACGGCAGAACATCGTGGCGGCCGTTATGCTCAATCGCAATATAGCCTTCTTCGATGTCGATATTAGGAGTGCCATACTCGCCCATCGTGCCCAGCTTGATCAGGTGACAGTCGGGCTGAAGTTCACGAAGGGCAAACAGTAAATTCAACGTTCCAACTACGTTGTTCACCTGAGTGGAGACCGCGTGCTTCCGGTCGATCATGGAGTACGGAGCAGACCGCTGCTCTGCAAAGTGAATCACCGAGTCGGGTTCAAATTCGCGAATGGTCGCAGATAAGAATTCGTAGTCGGTCACATCACCGGTGAAGAGCTCGATCACATTACCGGTGAGTTGCTGCCAGACACGTAAGCGCTCTGACAGCGGACGAATAGGCGTAAGAGTCTGTACGCCAAGTTCGTGATCCCACAGTCTTCGTGCAAAATTGTCAACGATCGAAACAGAGTGCCCGCGAGCGGACAAGTGTAAAGCAGTAGCCCATCCACAGTATCCGTCGCCACCAAGCACACATATCTTCATCTTTGAATCTTAATCTCTCTCTCTTTTCTGACTGGTCGGCAGATAAACAGTAGGACGGCGAAACTACTTTTCAGGTAACAGAGTTACGGATGATTTTGCGTTGCGCTTGCACCCCTGCATGCGTACTACTTACAGGCTCTGCCTCAGAGCCCACCATGGCACTACCTAAAAAGATTAGACTCGTGCCCAGCCAGTTCGCGGGTGTGATGGTTTCGTGTAAAACGAATAACGCAAGGAATGTCGTAATCACATAGCCGAATGCTGTTGTGGGTACAACAAAGCTAAGGTCTGCTACGCTCAGCATCGCCATACGAACCAGAGTGGCAAGAACCAGCAGCAGAATGCCTCCCGAAACAAACGGACTCAGCATGGAGGCAACATACGGCAGTGGATTGAAGGAGAGAACGCTTCCAAACTGCTTCATTCCCCAAGCCAGAGAAAGATTGCCGAGCGGCCGCAGCACTAAGGTGAGCGCAAGCAGCTGGTAAGCACGGGCAGAAGTTTGCGGGTCCACTAGATTCATTCTCGCAAGAAGCGAAGAAAAGGAGAAACGGGCGGTTCAGTTCCCACATCCAACCTGTACAATGACGAAAACTAAAGGACTCGAAGAACTTCGCCAGAGCGAGATGATGGCGCATCTGTTGGACTCGCTCGATAAGGGAAAAGATATCGGGCACTACGGCCGACTTGTATTCGTGATGGTAAGCCGATTCTTCCTTTCTGATGACGAAATTGTGGCCGAGCTGACCAAAGATAAAGATTGCGACGAAGAGAAGGCTCGGACACTCGTAACGCAGGTCCAGGACAAGGGCTATAATCCGCCCAAGCGAGATCGCATTTTGGAGTGGATGAATCAACAGGAGTTTCCGATCTGCGAAAATTCAGAGAACCCCGACACCTGTAATGTTTACAGAAGCTTGGAGTTCCCTCCGGAACTCTTTGACAAAATTTCTTCGTACTACAAGCACAAGTAGCGCCATTTTTGGGCTGCTTGTAGTTGTGGCAGCAGGGACCGCGGCCGTTGCTGGCGCGAGGACCGATACTTTTTCGTTTGCAATACTGGGTGACCGCACAGGTGAAGCCGTTCCTGGTGTCTACCAAGAAGCTTGGCGCGAAACCGCCCTGGATCACCCTGACTTTGTGATCAATGTCGGCGATACGATCCAGGGCGGTGACGACACGATGCTGGACACTGAATGGCAAGCCGTTGAGAAGCTCATTGAGCCTTACCGCAAATTCAAGTTCTTCTGCGTACCAGGCAACCATGATGTGTGGTCAGTAGCTTCTGCTCAAGCGTTCGAAAAGTATACGCGGCATCCGCTGCACTACAGCTTTGACTATGGCCAGGCGCACTTTACCGTGCTTGACAATAGCCGGACGGAGTTCCTGCCTGCTGAAGAGTTGGCATTTTTGAAGAATGATCTGCAGGCGCATGCGCAGCAGAAGATCAAGTTTGTTTTCTTTCACCGGCCGTCCTGGATCGTTAAGGTGTTAATGCGTGATCCTGAGTTTCCGCTGCACAATCTCGCACGCCAGTATGGGGTCAAGTATGTAGTTTGCGGGCACATTCACGAGATGCTTCGCTTCGAGCTGGACGGAGTGACATATCTTTCGATGGCCAGTTCGGGAGGCCATCTGCGTGAACCGAAGACCTACGATAAGGGCTGGTTTTTTGAACATACGCTGGTAACGGTTCAGGGCGAATCAGCACAATTCGCTATCAAAGAACTGGGAGCACCGTTCGGAGAGGGACGTGTGAGTAGGCCCGAGGACTGGACTCCGGCTGGGTTAAAGCACTCAAGCGAGCCATGAAAGGCGGAGCGAAGGTGGCCGCGTCTGGCATAATAGTGGGCGCTCTGGTTCGATTTTTTCGCAAAGGCGAATGACGTTACTCTCTCCGTCGCGCCATAACCGGCTGAATGAAGCCGTTGGCATCTTATTACTTCTCCTTGGCTTGGCTGTTTCGCTAAGCCTTGTTTCTTATTCTTCAGCTGATCCCTCGTGGAACACGGCGTACACCGTCGCGCGTACACATAACTTACTAGGTTTGTTCGGGGCCAAGTGGTCCGACTTCTTCCTGCAGGTCTTCGGGTTCAGCATTTTTCTCTTACCTGTTACTATTTGGGCACTCGGTTGGAAGTGGGTGCGGTCATCACCCATCGAAAGCACTTGGTTCCGAGTGCTAGGCAACCTCTCGTTGTGGTTCTGTATTTCAACCGCCTGCGGGCTGATCCCGCACCCCTGGCTTATTGACGGGTCCGTGCGGCCCAGCGGCATCGTCGGTATGATCATCGCCGACTTTCTTCTGGCTCGCTTTGACGTTGTGGGCGCTGCAATTCTAACGGCTGCTTCCGGAGTCCTGGCGTTGTATTTCGCCTCAACCTTTGAAGTATCGACACTCATGCGATGGTTGCGCAGGCCGCTTGCGCACTGGCGAGCGATGCGGGAGCGTCGAAAAGCGGCGCGTGAACAGCGCAGGCAAGCAGCCTTCGTTCAGGCGCAAGCGCGTGCCCAGAAACGTGCGGCACCACTGGAAGCCGCCGTAGCGGAGAAGGCGATCCGGCCTCCAAGAGGCGGGAAGAAGTTTACAGCAGAGCCAGCGGGAGGGAACCTTGAGGTCGCATCCGGGGCCGTACAGCCTGCAGACCGCGCGCTAACAGATTACTCCCTTGCCGAAGAGGAAGCGGCCGAGCCGGACGAAATTCCAATTCGTTCTCTCGAATACCAACCTAGCGTCAAGCAGTCGGTTGAGGCCGATTCGCCGATGGATCGAGGTGAGTTTCCGTTTAACCGGCCTTCGCGCTCTGTTCCAGATGAAAGCGAGGTTCCGTTCGACCTCACTCCGCACACCACCGTTCGACCCTCGCCAGCGAAGCGAAAGCGCGTCTATCGCTTACCTTCCACTGATTTGCTCAATGCCATCCCGGCTGGGAATGGTTTCGACAGCCAGGAGCTGAAGGAAGTCGCCAGCCGCATCAAGGGCAAGCTGGAAGAGTTCAACGTGCGCGGCTCAGTGGTCCAGATCAACCCGGGCCCGGTGGTGACAACGTTCGAGTTCAAGCCCGAAGCCGGCATCAAGTACAGTCGCATCACGACTCTGATGGAGGATTTGTGCTTAGGCTTGCAGGCGGAATCAATTCTGATTGAGCGCTTGCCCGGTAAGCCGACCGTTGGAATCGAAGTGCCGAACAGCCGCCGCGAAGTGATCAGCCTGCGCGAGATTCTGGAATCAGAAGGCTTCGCCGATTCGCCATCCAAAATGACCATTGCGCTCGGCAAAGATATTAACGGCAGAATAAAAGCCGCCTCGCTTGAGACGATGCCCCACTTGCTGATTGCCGGATCTACCGGATCAGGAAAAAGCGTCATGCTTAACGCCATGATCATGTCATTCCTCTATAAAGCAACGCCCGACGAAGTGCGCATGATCATGGTTGATCCCAAGCGCGTTGAGTTGGGCATCTATGAGGGCATTCCGCATCTCCTGACGCCGGTGATCACAGAGCCGAAGAAAGCCACTAATGCGCTGCGGAATGCGGTGCTTGAGATGGAGCGGCGGCTTAAGCTGCTGGCTTCGCAGGGTGTACGAAATATTGACCAATACAACCGCAAGATGGCCGAGTTGCGCAAGAGTCCGCAGAGCCTGTTTGAGAATCAGCAGCCGCCCGATGAGGAAGCGACTAAGCCGCTTCCATATGTACTGATTCTGATTGATGAGCTGGCTGACCTGATGATGCTGGAGCGGGCCAACGTGGAAGAATGCATCACCCGGCTTGCTCAGATGGCGCGCGCGGTCGGCATGCATCTGGTTCTGGCGACTCAGCGGCCGAGCGTCGACGTCATCACGGGTCTGATCAAAGCCAACTTCCCATCGCGCATCAGCTTCCGCGTTGCAACACGCGTTGATTCGCGCACGGTGCTCGATTCCATGGGTGCCGAGCATCTTCTCGGCAAAGGTGACATGCTGTTCCTGCCGCCTGGCTCCTCCCGGTTGACGCGCGTCCACGGAGCTTACGTGACTGAGGCTGAGACTAACAGCGTGGTTGATTTCTGGAAGGCGCAGGCCGAACCAGACTACGACGAGAGCTTCCTGATGACACCTCCATCGGAAGAAGCAGGCGATGAGGGCGAGGAAGAGTTCAGCGGCTCAGAAGATCCGATGTATCAGGATGCAGTACGGGTTGTGTTGGAATTGGGCAAGGCTTCCACTTCCACTCTGCAACGTCGGTTGCGGCTTGGCTACGGACGAGCTGCGCGCATTCTCGACATGATGCAGCGTGAAGGAATCATCGGGCCACCAGATGGCAGCAAGCCGCGCGAAGTGTTGAAGAGACCCGATTGGCTCCACGAAATCGAAAGCCAGATGAGATAGCCGTTGGCTGACAAGCGAATCGTAGTTGCTATCGATGGACCTGCCGGTGCGGGCAAGAGCACCATTGCGAAGCGGATCGCTGTCCGGCTGGGGTATGTCTACATCAACTCGGGCGCTATGTATCGGGCAATAGCACTCTGGGCATTGCGCCTCGGCACAGACTTGACTGACATGCACCGCCTGGAGCAGTTGGCCAAAGAGGCACGCATCGATCTTGCGCCCGATGGAAGCGTCGATTTGAACGGCGAAAATGTAACGAACGCAATCCGCGAGCCGGCCGTATCGGAGGCAGCTTCGAAAGTCTCGACAGTTCCAGGCGTACGGCGGGCTCTGCTCAGCTTGCAGCGCGCCATCGCCGAACGGAGTAGCGTGGTGATGGAAGGCCGTGATATCGGCTCCGTGGTTTTTCCATCGGCACAAGTGAAGATCTTCCTTGATGCGGACCCGGGCGAGCGAGCGCAACGGCGAGCAAACGAGTTGCGAGCGGCGGGCAGTGACGATGATGTGCAGACTGTCGCTCGCGAAATGGAAGAGCGCGATGGCCGTGATCGGCAACGGGCAGAAGCGCCGCTGGTGCAGTCACCTGACGCCGAGCTTGTGGACACCACCGGACTCACAGTCGAAGAAGTGGAAGAGGCTGTTCTGAAAATCGTGCGGACCCGCACTTCGAACGGCAAAGCAGCGGCAATCTAAGCGGCAACCGCGAGCATCCGTTAACGGAACAAAGGTGTGAGCCACATACTATGGCTCAGGTAAGGCACTGGTGAACACCACTTCGCTTGCCTGAACATTAAGGCTCAGGATCTTCTATGCGTTTGGTCTCGCTCGCATTGTTACTTTGTGTCTGCGCCTTCTTCGCTCAGGCTGAGCCCAAACTTCAATACGAAGTCTTTGCCATTCGCTTTGCAACATTTCACGACGCCAGCGTCTCTCAGTTTGTTGCTGGAGCTGATAAAGCTCGTGAGCTCGACATCAATTTTATCTTCTGGCTCGTTCGCGGCAACGGCCGTGACATCCTCGTCGATTCTGGTTTTTACCACGAACGATTTTTTCACGAGTATCAGTTCACCGGCTATAACAAGCCTTCCGAAGCCGTTGCGCGCATGGGGCTAAAGCCTGAAGACATGGCAGACATAATCATCACCCACATGCATTGGGACCACGTTGACGGAATGGACCTCTTCCCCAAAGCCCGCATCTGGTCTCAGAAGGAAGAGTTGGAGTACTATGCAGGTCAAGCTTGGCAGGCCCGCTCCACCCATAGCGGCATTGACCCTGAGGACGTCGTTGCTGCGGTTAAGCTGAACACCGAAGGCCACGTTGCTTTGGTCAACGGCGATGCACAGGAAATCTTTCCTGGCATTACCTGCTATACCGGCGGCAAGCATACTTATGCATCGCAGTTCGTCGGCATCAACTCGGCAAGTGGCACGATAGTCCTGGCCAGCGACAACTTATATCTGTACGAGAACCTCGAAAAGCATGTGGCCATAGCGGCTACGCTCGACCCAGAGTCTAACCTTCACGCGCAAGACCGTATGAAAGAGCTTGCCACCGACGCGCGCCTGATTATTCCTGGTCATGATCCTAAGGTAATGAAGAGGTTTCCTGAAATAGCCCCGGGCGTAGTTAAAATTCAGTAATAAACATTGCATTCTGATACAGAGCCGAAGCGCTAGACCAGCAGTCCGGGCACATTAGAGTGCTTGCCGGTGTCTGTCCTATATAGCGGCGTATGAACAAATTACAGCAGTGGGCAGGGCTGAGCGTCCTGGCGGCGAATGCACTCGCGGCGGATCTCCCGATTCAGCGGGTTGTGCTCTATAAGAATGGCGTTGCGCTCTTTGAGCGAGCTGGCGCGGTCGCAGCGGGCGAAGACGCGCGGATTGAGTTGCGTACTGCCGATATGAACGACATCCTCAAATCGTTGCTGATTGTCGATGGATCTGGACACCGGGTGCAGAGTATCCGGTATGACTCGAACCAGACGATGGATGACCGGCTCAAGAGCTTTCCGTTTTCTCTGCGCGCTGGCCAGTACATGGCCGATTTCCTGGATGGCTTTCGCGGTGCTGCCATCGAACTGAAAACTGCTGACCGTTCGCTCAGCGGTTCGGTCCTTAGTGCTCGTGCCATAAAGTCAACAGATGAGAGAAGGGAGTTGCTGCGGGAGCAGATCACCCTGCTGTTGTCGTCTGGTGAAATTCAAACACTAGACCTGGGCGCAGTATCGTCCTTTCGCTTTCCAGACCCGAAGCTCCAAAGCCAACTGAAGCAGTATTTGCAGACCATGAACGAGTCGCGCAACCAGGAGAAGCGGAGCGTCTTGATCGACTCGGCTGGTGCGGGGCAACGGAATCTCACGGTCTCCTATGTGGTGCCCGCCCCGATCTGGAAATCATCGTACAGATTGACGCTGGAAGAGCCTAAGGCGACTTTGGAAGGTTGGGCGATCGTCGATAACACCAGCGATGAGGATTGGGACCATGTCCGGCTATCGGCGGTATCGGGCCGGCCGGTTTCGTTTATCAGCCAACTTGATATCCCTAGGTACGGCCACAGAGAAGTGGTTGAGCTGCCGGAAGATGCCGCGGCGAACCCGACTGTGTACGGAGGCACCGTAGGATCGGGTTCCGCGGGGGGAGTCATAGGCGGTGTTCTGGGCGGTATTCCTGGAGCGCCACCCCCGCCACCTCCCGCTCAAAAAGCACTCAGTTCATACAACACCGTTGAGGTTCAGGCGTCAGCCCGCGCAATAAAGCCAGCGCAAAGTACTGTTCAATCCGCTGAGAGCACCGCAATCGGGGAACTTTTCGAGTACAACTTTCCTGAGCCAATCACGATCCGTCGCAACCAGTCGGGCATGCTTCCATTTCTGCAGGATCGAGTCTCCGCCCGAAAGCTGCTGATCTTCAACGATAAAGGCAGTGAGCATCCGGTGAACGCAGCGGAGCTGGTCAACACAACAGCTAAGACTCTGGATGGAGGACCGATCACTGTTTACGAAGGGGGCGCATACGCGGGTGAAGCGCTCGTTGAGACATTCAAAGCCGGTGATAAGCGACTAATTGGCTATGCCGTCGATTACGGGACTCGCATCACGACAGCTTTCGACAGCGACGACCAGACAATCCGTGAGATTCACGCGGGCGATGGCGTTTTGAAATTACGCTATGCCAATCACCAGACTCGAACGTACACAATCAACAACGTTGATGCAAAGCCGAAAACGTTGGTGCTGCAGCAGGAAGGTATTGGTGAGTATGAAGTACTTTCACCTAAGCCAAGCGAGCGGACAGCAACTGCTTACCGCTTTGAGGTGAAGCTCACCCCTAATCAATCACGAACCTTCAAAGTGGAACAGGAACGGGTTTACGACGAAACAACGGAGGTAACCAGTTCCACTCCGGATTACTTGCTGACGCTGGTAGAAAACAAGCGCCTGACGCAGGCAGGCCGAAAGCAGTTAGAGAACGTTGCTAGTTTGAAGCGTCAAGCTGCTGAGGTGCAGACGAATCTGCAGTCAGCTGGCAACCAGGTTACCGAGCTGACCGCCGACCAGACGCGTTTGCGACAGAACATTGACAGCCTTAATCGCGTTAACGGGCAAGAAGCTCAAGTTCGACAGTACTCGGCACAACTGGGCAGCAACGAGGTTGAGTTGGCCAAGGTGCGCGATACACAGCGAACCTTGAACGCCCGCAGGAGCGCACTAGAGACGCAGATACGCGACGCTATTAGCCAACTAAGTTTCTAGGCGACAGCTTCGCGATCGCCAGTCAACTCAAACGCAGAGTTATTCTTCGCCGATCCATTGGTCCCGAAACCCAGCTTCGCTCTGACTTGCGTTTCAATTATCTGACGCAGTTCCGGACGCTCAATCAAAGTCTGCCGAGCGTTCTCCCGGCCTTGACCGACACGCTCACCCTTGTAGCTAAACCAGGATCCGCTCTTTTCCAGAATGCCGTGCTGGACGCCGAGGTCAAGCACGTCACTCTCTTTCGAGATGCCCTTGCCGTAGAAGATGTCAACTTCGACCTCGCGGAACGGCGCCGCAATCTTATTTTTCACAATCTTGATCTTGGTGCGATTGCCAATGACCACTTCACCATCCTTGATGGCGGTCATACGGCGCACTTCGGTGCGAACAGAGGCGAAAAATTTAAGAGCGCGGCCACCAGTGGTTGTTTCAGGGTTGCCGAACATGACGCCGATCTTCTCGCGCAATTGGTTTATGAAAATCAAACAGGTGTTGGCCCGAGAGACAGAAGCGGTCAGCTTGCGCAAAGCTTGCGACATCATGCGCGCCTGCAGACCCATGTGGCTGTCGCCCATCTCGCCTTCCACTTCGGCCTTCGGAGTGAGCGCGGCAACCGAATCAATCACGATAACGTCGATCGTTTGAGACGCAACCAGAGCATGCGCTATCTCCAGAGCCTGTTCGCCGTAGTCAGGTTGGGAGACGATCAGATTTTCGGTATCGACACCAAGGTTGGCCGCATAGCCGGGATCGAGCGCATGTTCCGCATCAATGAACGCCGCAACGCCGCCGGCCCGCTGCGCTTCCGCAATCACGTGAAGAGCGAGCGTGGTCTTGCCGGAAGATTCAGGGCCGAAAATCTCGATCACACGACCGCGCGGAAATCCACCGGCACCCAGCGCGCTGTCGATAGCCAGCGAACCGCTGGTGATCACCTCAACCGGCAATGCTGAGCGAGAACCAAGCATCAGGACCGAGCCTTTCCCAAACTGCTTGTCTAGTTGGGATAGGGTGGTGAGGATCTGTTTACGGCGATCGTCCATGAATCTGCGCACCTCCGTGCATGGAAAGAGTTGCAAATGCGAGGGCCGGTTCTCGCGGGATTTTCTCGGAATATTCCGATTAGGTGTAGTCCACTTGATGAGGCGATGCCTTAAATACCGCGTATACAGGCGAAGATTTCTAACGCGTGGTGGCGCGCTCGTAGTGGTAAGCGAGGCGGAACATAGTGGCTTCGTTAAAATGCTTCGTCAGAATTTGCAGACCAACGGGTAAGCCTTCGGGAGACCGGCCGCAGGGAACGCTCATACACGGGATGCCAGCAAGACTTCCGGTTAGCGTGTAGATGTCCGAGAGGTACATGGCTAGCGGATCGTCCAGCTTTTCGCCAATGCGGAAGGCAGGGAAGGGAGACACAGGCGCGAGAATTGCATCGACGTCCGCAAACGCTTCGTGAAAATCACGCGTGATTAGGGTCCGAACCTGTTGCGCTTTCTTGTAGTACGCGTCGTAGTAGCCGGCGCTGAGAACGTAGGTGCCTAGCATGATGCGGCGCTTCACTTCCGGGCCGAAAAACTCTCCGCGGGAGTTGCGGTACATGTCAGCAAGGGTATCGGCCTCGGCGCGCCTGGAGTAGCGAACACCGTCATAGCGAGCAAGATTCGAACTCGCCTCCGCCGTGGCAAGAATGTAGTAGCAGGACAGCGCGTATTGGGTATGCGGAAGGCTGATCTCGCGAACGGTACAGCCGAGCGACTCAAGCTGACGCACCGCAGCATGAATCAGGTCGCCCGTTTCAGGGGGCAGACCGGAAAAGTATTCCTTTGGCAGACCCAGCTTAAGACCTGCAACTGGAAACTGCATAGCGGCTTGGTAATCGTCAATGGGTGCAAACGCGGAAGTAGCATCAAGCTCATCGCGGCCCGCCATGACACCGAGCACAGCGGCTGCGTCCTCCACGTTCCGCGCAAAGGGTCCAATATGATCGAGCGAACTGGCGAAAGCCGCCAAACCATAACGCGACACGCGTCCGTAAGTAGGAGTAACCCCGACGACACCGCAGAAACTGGCTGGCTGCCGAATGGAGCCGCCGGTATCCGAGCCGAGGGTTGCCAATGCGGTACCCTGTGCAACAGCAGCAGCCGACCCACCGCTGGAGCCGCCAGGAACACGGTCAAGTGCAACTGGATTTCGTACCGGTCCGAAAGCCGAGTTTTCGTTAGACGAGCCCATCGCGAACTCATCGCAATTTAGCTTGCCGATCAGCAGGGCGCCTTGTGATTCCAATTTCTGGACGGCGGTTGCGTCGTATGGCGGCGTGTAGTGTTCCAAAAAACGGGAGCCGCAAGTGGTGCGCAGGTCCTTTGTGATAATGACATCTTTCACGCCAAGTGGCACACCCGCCAGCGCGCCAGGGAAATGTCCTTCGGCGATCTCGCGATCGACCCGGGCCGCAGTAGCCAATGCACGTTCGGGCGAGAACGTTAGATAAGCATTGGTGACGTGGTTTTCTTTCGCAGCATGAGCAAGCGCCGCGTTGGCCAGTTCAGTCGCCGTGTACTGCCCACCCTGCAAGCCAGCCCGGATATCTGCAATGGTCAGGGTTGAGAGCTTGTCTAGACCGCTCGTGTTCAAACCTGAACTCATGAGCGGTCAATCACTTTCGGGACCTTAAAATAGCCAGCCCCGCTGGCCGGAGCATTTGCAAGAGCCTGGGCATTGGTCAACGGAACATGCGGTATGTCTTCGCGAAGAGTGGCCGTCTCGTCGCTATCGAACAACACCTGGGTCATGGGTGGTATGTGGGCCGTCTCAAGTTCGTTTAGCTGCTCAATGTAGGTAAGAATGCTGCCGAGATCGTGCGTCATCTTTGCCACCTCATCCTCAGAAAGGCGGAGGTTGGCCAGGTCTGCAACGTAGCGAACTTCCTTTTCGGTCAGCGTCAAGCAGTAGCCTTCTTGCGGGAGAGTCGGAACACTTTCTTTAGTACAGCATCCTGAATATCATTGGCCTCGTCGAGTGCGCCCGCTTCTGAAAACAGTCCTGGCTGGCGCGTCCCGGCACGTTGCGGCTCACGGCGTGGTACGCCGATGCGAAACTCGAGGTCAGTGATTTGGGTAGAGCCTGTCACTTTAATCAAGCGGTCCAGAATCTGGCGGCTAAGGGTGTGCAACTGACGCTGCCAGATGGCATCTTCGACTTCTACGATTAAGGTTTGACGAACCAGTCGCACTCTTGAAGTATGGCTGGCGATAGCCTTGCCGACAGCCGTCGGCCAAGCGGCACGAGCGACGTCCTCCACGCTAAATACCTCGCGGGAAACTTGCTTATTTTTGAAGAGGCGGGCAGCGCGTTCCATGGTGTTTGGAGCTTCTAAAGGAACAACGAAGCTGCGGGGGAACAAGCTTCAGCGGAGTCTCCAATGTAGCACGCGCACGGGCGTGATTCGGACGAGGAAACTGCCGGTTGCAGATGCTGTTCGGCTAGAAACCTGTGGCGCGTTCGTCGATATCAATCACATGAATAACGGCAGGGCAGTCTTGGATGAGCACAAGAAATACCGCTTACTTACTCGAAGCGACTTCGATGGGCTGGTATGCGCCATTCTTCTGAAAGAGCTTGGCATGCTTGATTCGATTACGTTCGTTCACCCTAAGACGTGCAGGACGGCAAGGTCGAGATTACAGGCAATGACATCCTGACCAATCTGCCTTACGTGGCGGGCTGCCATCTTTGCTTCGATCATCACGATAGCGAAGTGACTCGTGCCAGTGACGGGTTCCGGTCGAACCATATTCTGATGCCGCATGCCGATTCGGCTGCGCGCGTTCTATACAACTGGTTCGGAGGTCGGCAGGCGTTTCCGCACATCAGCGAGAAGATGATGGCTGCTGTGGATAAAGCCGATTCAGCAAGATTCACGCGCGAAGACATCCTGCACCCGCAGGGCTGGGAGCTGCTCTCATTCATCATGGACCCTCGAACCGGACTTGGCAGATTCCGGGACTTTAGGATTTCCAATTACGATTTGATGATGGCGTTAATCGATCACTGCACAAAACATTCAATCGAGAAAACGCTGCAACTGCCCGACGTTCGCGAGAGAACCGATCTTTACCGTGAGCACGAAGAGCAATTTGCCGCTCAGATCCGACGCTGCACAACCCTTTACGGGAATCTGGCTGTTTTGGATTTGCGGGAGGAAGAAGTAATTTACGTTGGGAACCGCTTCATGATTTATGCACTCTTCCCTGAGTGCAATATCTCGATGCATGTCCTCTGGGGATTGAGGAAACAGAACACAGTGCTTGCCATTGGCAAGTCGATTCTGAACCGAAACTGCCAAACTAAAGTAGACCAGCTTGTACTCACGTATGGCGGCGGTGGTCATGAGGCAGCAGGCACGTGCCAGGTAGAGAATCATTTAGTGCCGTCAGTGATGGAGGACCTTGTTTCACGCATCAGTGCTGATGCAAGAGAACTGGCTTTGGTCTAGCCCTAAGAAGGCAGTGTGTAATCGAACTGGTACGAGTGCTTACCGTCCGCGATAGTAATTTGCATACTGCCGGTTAAGCCGGTAAGCTCTCCGGTTCCGGAATCAGGCACGACTGTAACGCTGAGTTGAGGCACTCCGCGGGTCATAGTACCGCTGTGCTGGAGTATGAAGCTGCCCGATTTACCGCTAAGCTTTCCCGTGATCTTCTCAATTGCGACGTAACCGGCCGAGCCTTTAACGTCGGTGCTACCAGAAAGCATCTGGCCCTTACTAACCGCTTGCAAGTCACCTTCGAATTGTTTGTCGATGGTCAGCCTGCCTAGTTGAGGATCGGCCTGAGAATCAGTCTGGGGA
>CAXTWQ010000001.1:37645-40546 GCA_964248065.1 uncultured Bryobacteraceae bacterium
CATTGAAAGTTCCGATAGCGTGCAATATGGTACGTCCTCTCTGTGCGTCCGAAGAGCTCTTTACTGTTGCCTGCGGTCGTGCTGGTGAAACTGGAACCGCAAAAGGAATGATTCCCAGAATGCAGGTACACAAACTCGTCCTGGCTGGAAACCCAATTTGCATACGGCTCTTGACCCGGAGTTCAGTATAACTGCGAACCCACTAGGAGACAGACCCCAATTCAGCGCGAATGGCGTCCGCGATACGCCCGGTCCACTTATCCACTTCGCTATGCGTCGGGCCTTCGATCATCACGCGGGCAAGCGGCTCGGTACCGGAGAAGCGAACCACAACCCGGCCGCTACCTGCGAACTCTGTTTCGGCAGCCTCAATCTCGGCTTGTACTGAGGGCAGGTCGGCCAGCGGGCGCTTCTGTTTAACGCGCACATTGACAAGCTTTTGGGGGAAGTTCTTAATTTCGCTCGCCAGTTGATCCAGGCTTTGGCCAGAGTCGCGCACAATTTCAAGCACTTGAAGTGCAGTTAACAAGCCATCACCTGTGGTGGCAAATTGCGAGAAGATCACGTGCCCTGACTGTTCGCCCCCAAGCACGGCACCGCGCCGCAGCATCTCTTCGAGAACGTACTTATCCCCCACCGGCGTTCGAAGCATCAGGATCCCTTGCCCCTGAAAAGCTTTCTCCAGCCCCAGGTTGGACATGACGGTCGAAACAACAGTATCGCCGGTCAATTTACCCTTTTGTTTCAGGGCAGAGCCGGCCAGAAACAGGACAGCATCACCGTCCACCACCTTGCCTGAAGGGGAGACAAAAAGCGCGCGGTCCGCATCTCCATCAAACGCAATGCCGAGGTCAGCACCGGCTGCTACGACCTCCTCTTGCAAGCGATCCAGGTGCAACGATCCACAATGGAGGTTGATATTGCGCCCATCGGGTGATGCCCCAAGCCATTTGACGTTGGCGCCCAGGTCGCGGAAGACAGGCGGCGCAATTTCGACCGCCGATCCGTTCGCGCAATCGATCACCAAGCGCATCGGAAACGCACCAGAAACGGTGCCGACCAGATACTTTTCGTAATGATGGTCCAGGCTGCGGTCAATTGTCAGCGACTTCGGAGGCGTGGGTTCGTTTCGCGCCAGCCATTCCACCATCAGCCGTTCCAGTTCTAATTCCACGGAATCAGCCAGCTTATAGCCCGAATGGCTGATCACTTTAAGGCCGTTGTCCAGATATGGATTGTGCGAGGCCGAAATCATCACACCGGCTGCGAACGCCTTGGTCCGAGTTAGGTACGCTACGCCAGGAGTCGTGATGATGCCTGCGAATCGGACGCCCACATTCACGTGAGCGAGCCCACCAGCGACCTGTTCGGCCAGCCACGGGCCGCTCTCACGAGTATCCATTCCCAACAGAACTTCATGAGGGTTACCGCCCGAAGGCGTTGCTGCTTGGCGCACCCACATTCCGAGCGCTACGCCAAGTGCATATGCCGTTCTTCGATCCAGCGGCGGCTCACCGGCTACTCCGCGAATCCCATCTGTTCCAAAAAGCTGTCTTGCCACAGTTTTCTTATTGTCCGTCAAACCAGCATGTGGCGTCTAATCGGGGTAATCCGAAGCGCCAGCTTGCGCATCTCATGTATATAGATAGGCAATAAGGAGTAGACTGGAATCTGGTATCGGGATGAATATCTCAGTGAAGAGCGAGTATGCTCTAAAAGCTTTATTCGACCTGGCATCCCAACAGCCTATAGGGCGAACATCCAGTAGTGGCGGCCAGCCGATCAAGATTGCCGACATCGCCAGACGCCAGAAGATCCCGCAGAAGTTTTTGGAATTGATTCTGGCGGGACTGAAGCAGAGCGGCTTTGTCGATTCCCGCCGTGGAGCGGAAGGCGGTTACCTGCTGGCGCGCAAGCCCGATTCGATCACAGTTGGCGAGGTTATCCGGTCGATTGAGAATGTCCGGTCAAGCCAGCGCAATGGTTGCCGGGATGCCTTTGCCGAGGTATGGGAGCGGGTGGATAAAGCCGTTTCCGACGTTTTGGATCAGTTGACGTTTGCCGAGCTGGCGCGTGACTGGCAAGAAAAGAATTCCAAATACGTTCCTAATTGGGACATTTAGAAGAGGCAGAGAGTGGTTTATCAGGATAATTCATACAGCATCGGGCGCACCCCGTTAGTGAAGTTGAACCGTGTTGTGGATGGCGCGAAAGCCACCATTCTGGCGAAGATAGAAGGTCGCAATCCCGGATATTCAGTGAAGTGTCGAATCGGAGCCGCGATGGTGTGGGACGCCGAAGAGCGCGGGATTTTAGTGCCAGGCAAGGAAATTGTAGAGCCGACGAGTGGCAACACCGGTATTGCGCTGGCGTTTGTGGCGGCCGCGCGCGGGTACCCGATCACCCTCACCATGCCCGACACCATGTCGATCGAGCGCCGTAAGGTTCTCAAAGTCCTAGGGGCAAATTTGGTACTGACGGAGGGTGCCAAAGGCATGAAGGGTGCCATTGCGAAAGCTGAAGAGATTCGGGCGAGCGACCCTGACCATTACGTAATGCCCCAGCAGTTCAATAACCCGGCAAACCCGGACATTCACTTCAAAACAACAGGCCCGGAGATTTGGGACGACACCGAAGGCAATGTCGATGTGCTGGTAGCTGGCGTGGGCACCGGAGGCACCATCACTGGCGTGTCGCGCTATATCAAGCACCAAAAGCACCATCCGCTTCTGTCCATTGGGGTGGAGCCGGTCAGTAGTCCGGTGATTACGCAAGCCCTGCATCATGACGAGATCAAGCCCGGGCCGCACAAAATTCAGGGCATCGGAGCAGGCTTCATTCCCAATAACCTGGATCTCTCGATTTTGGATCGCGTTGAGCAGGTGACCAACGAGGAGTCGG
>CAXTWQ010000001.1:40556-76099 GCA_964248065.1 uncultured Bryobacteraceae bacterium
GGCACGACGGATTGCCAAAGAAGAAGGCATTCTCTGCGGAATTTCTTGCGGAGCGGCGGCCGCAGCAGCCGTTCGAGTAGCTAAAGAGCCCGGGATGGAAGGTAAGACGATTGTTGTGGTCCTGCCGGATGCTGGCGAGCGGTATTTGAGCTCCATTCTCTTCGAAGGCATGTTCGAGTAGCTCAACGGAGAGCTGGGCTAGGTTGTTGGCGACCAGCCTGTGGGAGCTAGTTCGAAACCTGAATATTCGAAAGCGGGTGCAACGATGCAAGTAACCAGCGTCCAAAGCCCCAAGCTTTCCGCACTCTGCCAAGCGTAAGCTGGCACGACCTCTTGCAAAACATTGCCGATTCCTAGCTCTGGACCGAGCCGTACCTTTGTGAGTCCAGCGCCCTCCGCATCAGCGATGCTCAGCGACAGCGGCGCACCAGCTTGCCAAATCCAAATTTCTGTGGCGTCAACGCGATGCCAGTGCGACCGCTCTCCCTTCGCCAGTAGAAAGGAGATGCTCGTGCCTGCACCGCGTTGCCCGGTTGCTGGACGATCGCGCCATAACTCGCGAAAGTGTCCACCTTCAGGGTGCGGTTGCAAGTTCAAAGCAATACGCACGGCGCGTTCTGATGTAGTCAGATCGCGAAGATCGATGAGACTTACTTCCATTTGTACAGCTCCTTTTGTGGCTTGGCTATCAGAGTAGTTGATAAGCATCACTTTAACTGGAGTACACTGCCTGTGTGAACCGGCGACATCCGATCTGAGTATGTCCTGCCTCGCTCACGATCCTTCCAGGCCGCCAACATTCCAAGGAGAACATCAGCCATATGGGAACGTCTAAGTCGTACGTTGCACTATTTATTGCATCCTTCGCGGTTACAGCACTAGCTGGGGTTGGACCAAGTCAACTAGCATTGGGCCAGCCGAATCTTGGTCCGAACGTAATGATCTTCGATCCCAGCATGCCGGTCAGCCAGATCCAGGCGACTGTCGATGGCATTGCTAACCAGCAAGTGAATAACGAAATGGGCCCGCAGCGCTATGCATTGCTCTTCATGCCCGGGACTTATGGGACTCAAACAAACCCGCTCGACTTTCAGGTAGGCTACTACACGGAGGTTGCCGGCTTGGGTGCATCTCCGAACGATGTTGTCATCAACGGGCACGTTGACGTGTACAATCGCTGTCTAACCGCTACTAACTGCATTGCGCTCGATAACTTCTGGCGGTCACTCTCGAATCTGACAATCAATGTGGCAGGTCTTTCCGGTTGCCAGGCCTCAGGGGATTTCTGGGCCGTTTCACAGGCGGCACCAATGCGGCGCGTCAACGTTACCGGCGGCAATCTCACCTTGATGGATTACTGCAGTGCGGGTCCGCAGCAAGCGAGCGGCGGCTTCATCGCTGATTCCCAAACTGGCTACATAATAAACGGTTCACAGCAGCAATTCCTGGTGCGCAACAGCAGCATCGGCGGATGGTCGAACGGCGTCTGGAATCAAGTTTTCTCCGGCGTGACAGGTGCACCAGCGCAGTCGTTCCCCACTCCGCCGTACACGACTTTGCCAACTAGCCCGGTTACTCGAGAGAAGCCGTTTCTGTACGTGGACGCCGCTGGTCAATACAACGTTTTCGTTCCGCAACTTCGCACTGACTCTTCGGGCATATCATGGGCAGATCAGCCGGCTGCGGGCTCATCAATACCGATTTCGAATTTCTTCATCGCAACACCGGCAACTTCTGTCACTGACATCGACTTTGCTCTGCTTCTGGGCCGGAATGTACTGTTTACTCCCGGCATTTACAAGCAGAATTTCCCTATCACTGTGACGCGGCCTAACACTGTCGTGCTAGGGCTCGGCTTCGCTACCTTGTCGCCACAAAACGGGTCGCCAGCGATGGTTGTCGCCGATGTGCCCGGCGTAAAAATAGCTGGATTTCTGATCGACGCCGGTCCAGTTAATTCACCAGTACTTCTTGAAGTGGGCACTCCCTTTACCCACAGAAGCGATCCTTCAAACCCGATATCACTTCAGGATGTCTTCTTCCGAGTAGGCGGCCCAGGCGTGGGCAAGGCCACTACTAGCTTGGTGGTCAGTAGCGACAACGTGTTGCTGGATGATATCTGGGCTTGGCGCGCCGACCATGGCACTGGGGTAGGCTGGACAGTTAACACCGCCGATACCGGTCTGATTGTAGAAGGGAATAACGTCACAGCCTACGGATTGTTCGTGGAACATTATCAGAAGTACCAGGTCATCTGGAATGGCGAGAACGGCCGAACGATCATGTTCCAGAACGAGATGCCGTATGATCCGCCAAATCAGGCCGCCTGGATGCACGACGGCGTCAATGGATACGCGGCGTACAAAGTGGGAGACGGCGTCCAGATGCACGAAGGCTGGGGTCTGGGTAGCTACTGCTTCTTCAACGTAGACCCGACCATTCATGCCGCGCACGGCTTCGAGGTTCCAGATGTTCCGGGTGTCAACCTTCACGACATACTGACGATCTCACTCGGCGGCAACGGCGTAATCGACCATGTCGTGAACAACACAGGCGCTGCAGCACAAGGTACGGCGACAGTCCCGGTTGATCTGGTCAGCTATCCATAAGCAGCACTCCGAATGCCGCTTGCCAGTTGAACACATCCTAAATAGCTACGGAAGGAGCCATATTTTGCTCCTTCCGCATTGCTGTTGATACTGTCAGGTGCAGATGAGACTTGTTCTTAGCGCTTTGATTGTGACAGCCGTTATTGCATTCATTCCGGTGCTTGGGTCGGGAGCCCGCGATCTATCCGCAGACCCACCTGTCTGGGCGTACGGTACAGATCCGAGTTCGGTTGCTCACGGGCCGAAGGCGCAATCCGACATGGGCATGAAACATTTGCCTGGGAACACTCTCGGATTTACTGAGGCGCAGATTCAGGATCAATTTGGTCCAGCCGATTGGTACCCAAGCGATCATCCGGTCATGCCGACGGTAGTGGCGCAAGGCCGTAAGCCGGCAATTTGGGCGTGCGCCTTGTGCCACTATCCGAACGGCAAAGGAAAGCCAGAAAATGCAGGTATTGCCGGCTTTCCCGCTTCCTATTTTGTAGAGCAGATGCACGAATTCAGGGATGGGCAGCGGCGGTCAGCCGACCCCAGAAAAAAGAATACTGCTCTGATGAGTACCTTTGCGAAAGCGATGACGGATCAAGAGATTCAGGAGGCCGCCGAATACTTTGGAGCGATCAAGTGGACACCGTGGATCACTGTCAGAGAAACGGAAACTGTGCCTAGGACTCATACCTCGGTCGGCATGTACATGCCAATTCCGGGTGGTGGGACAGAACCGCTTGGTCAACGGATTATTGAGGTGCCATCGGACCCTGAAGGCACCGAAGTGCTCCGGAACCCGCGCTCCGGATTCATTGGGTACGTGCCAATCGGAAGTGTTGAGAGAGGCAAAGAGCTAGTGACGAACGGCAGAGGAAAGACGGCCGCCTGCGGCCCGTGTCATGGAACCAATTTGAAGGGACTCGGGCCAGTACCTGGAATCGCAGGACGATCACCTAGTTATCTGGTAAGGCAGTTGTACGACATGCAGCAAAACACTCGAAACGGCACTTGGACCGAGTTGATGAAATCGGTAGTCAAAAACCTAAGCCAAGAAGACATGCTGAATATTGCGGCGTACACGTCTTCTCTCCAGCCTTAGCTGCCGTATTGATCTTAAACCTGGTGAATGTATACCGAAGCGACGTCGAATCTGCCCCTGCGACTGTCAGGGAGTCCTGTACCGGTGAAATGAATGCTATCCACCGGTAGAAATGCCCGCATTTCCGCTATACTTGAGGCAGTCGAATCAGCCCGTTAGATGAGGCCATTTGTCTAATCGGGTTAATTTATCGGCTCGATTTACCGGATATTGACGCGGCTGCCTTAAACTTAGCAGTAGTGGTCCCATTATCCTAGCCGGCAATTGGTGCGGAGGTTTGAAAAGTACCTGGTTTGACATTCGACCCTGTACTGAGTGAACCTCGAAAGAGCTTGGCTGGGTTTGACACGGCAAGTTCAAAGATTGAATGGTTAAAGTTTCGGACTACATATTCGGGTTTTTGGCTGATCACGGCGTCAAGCATGTGTTTCTCGTGACGGGCGGAGGAGCCATGCATCTGAATGACTCTATCGGCAGGCAGTCGCGATTTCACTACATTTGCAGCCACCATGAGCAGGCCTCCGCTATGGCGGCCGAATGTTACGCGCGCGTTACAGGCGAAGTGGGTGTCTTAAATGTCACGACGGGACCTGGCGGTGTGAATGCGTTAAACGGTGTATTCGGCGCTTTTACCGATTCTGTTCCGATGCTGATTTTGTCCGGTCAAGTGAAGCGCGAAACGTGCGCACCTGTCTTGAAGATGGAAGGCATCCGGCAACTCGGTGATCAGGAAGTCGACATTGTCCGCATGGTGGGCGGCATCACCAAATATGCAGCGCTGGTGAGCGATCCCAAACGCATCCGCTACGAACTCGAAAAGGCCTTTCATCTGGCAAATACCGGCAGGCCCGGTCCTTGCTGGTTAGATATTCCGGTCGACGTTCAGTCAAGCAAGATTGAGCCGGATGAACTGGCCGGCTACGACGCTTCACAAGAGGAAAAAGCAGTTGATGCAGCTGCGTTGAAGTTATCGATTCAAGAAGTCGTGCAGCGGCTGAAGAGCGCCAAGCGCCCAGTGGTGCTGGCCGGAACAGGAATCCGGGCCGCTCATGCGCTGCCCGAATTTGAGCGGGTGATTCGTCAGCTGCAAATTCCGGTGACCACGGCGTGGACACACGATCTAATTGCCTCGGATGACGAATTGTTCTGTGGCCGCCCGGGCACAATTGGCGAGCGTGCCGGAAATTTCACAGTTCAAAACTCAGACGTATTGCTGATCCTGGGCTCGCGTTTGAATATCCGGCAAGTAAGTTATAACTGGGCTTCTTTTGCGCGCGAAGCGTTCAAAATACAGGTGGATATCGATCCCTTCGAGCTTTCTAAGCCGTTCGTCAAACCGGACATGCCGATTGTCAGTGACTTAAAGCCTTTTCTGGCCGAGTTAGGCGAACGGTTGAACGGCTGGGAGCGAACTCCGGATCAGACCGAGTGGTTGGCTTGGTGCCGCGAGCGCGTGGCGAAATATCCAGTGGTGCAATCGAAACATCGTCAGCAGGTATCCCCGCTGAATCCATACCATTTCATCGAAATGTTGTTTGCAGGCCTCAACGAAGATGATGTGGTGGTTTGTGGCAATGCTGCTGCCTGCATTACGCCGTATCAAGCGGGCAAGTTGAAGAAGGGTCAGCGGCTGATCTCGAATTCCGGCTCGGCGTCGATGGGCTACGATCTGCCTGCCGCGGTTGGAGCAGCGGTGGCTCAGGCCGGCAAGCGCGTGATCTGCTTTGCGGGCGATGGCAGCGTTCAGATGAACATCCAGGAGCTGCAGACCATCAAGCATCACCAGTTACCAGTCAAGCTGATCATCCTGAACAACGGCGGTTACCTTTCCATTCGCCAGACGCAAACCAATTTTTTTGGGCTGATGATCGGCGCTGGCCCTGAGAGCGGCGTATCACTTCCGGATTACGTTAAGGTCGCCGAAGCATACGGGATTCCGTCGGCCTGCATCTCAAGCGTGAATGACATGGGCAAGGTCTGGGAGTTATTGAACGCGCCTGGCCCTGCTGTTTGCGAAGTGATGCTCGATACCAAGCAGGAGTTCGAGCCTCGGCTGAAGTCTCGCCAGATGCCGGATGGCACCATTGTGTCTCCGGCGCTGGAAGACATGTTCCCGTTTTTGGACAGTGAGGAACTGAAATCCAACCTGTTCATTAAGCCTCTGCAGTGATCGCTCGAATGGAATATAGTGCAATCCTCTTCGATCTCGATGGCACCCTGATTGATTCTCTGCCGGGAATTGAGTATGCGGTTGACTACGCGCTGGCCGAATTGCGCCTACCTGTCCGGAATGGCTCGTTAAGAAGCTTGATTGGTCCGCCTATTCGTAAGATCTTCGGGCAGATTGTTGATCATCCTAGCGAGGAGCAACTGACCGACCTTGAGCAAGCTTTCCGTGTTTCGTATGACGGAGGCGCTTGGCGGCGCACGCTGCTTCACGCAAATGCCGTATCAACTGTTAGAACTTTGCACGGAGCTGGACTTCCTTTATTCGTTGTGACCAATAAGCCGGCCTTACCGACTTTGGCGATACTACAGGAACTCGGATTGGCTGACTACTTTGAAGCGCTGGTCAGCCGTGATTCCCGCCAGCCCCCCTTTTCGTCCAAGGCAGAGATGTTGCGTAATGTGATTGCGGAGCATCGGCTTCATCCCGAGACGTGCCTTTACGTAGGCGATACGCTTGAGGATTATGAGGCTGGCACAGCGGCCGGCTTGTCCGTTGCTCTGGTTCCGCACGGCTATGGGGCGTTTGACTCCCGTGGCCTGCCCGCATCGTCTTTGCCGCTAGCGAACCTTGCTGACCTTTTACAATTTGCAGAAAGATTGGAGATATCATGATCGACCGCGATATATTTGAGGAACTTTTCGTTCTAGAGCTGGCCAACAACCATTGGGGCCGGGTCGACCGGGGGCTGAAGATCATTAACGACTTTGCCCAGGTTGTCCGTTTCAATAACGTTCGCGCTGCCTTGAAGCTGCAGTTCCGGGACGTCAATACCTTTGTCCACAAAGCATTCCGCAATCGCACCGACATTCGGTACATCAAGAAAACGATTGACACCCGTTTGACTGACGAAGACTTTGCGTTGCTGGTAAAAACCATTCGGAGCACGTCCTGTACTCCGATGGCAACCCCGTTCGATGAACGTTCAGTAGACCTTTGCGTAGACCTTGGCATTCCGATTTTAAAGATCGCCAGTTCTGACTTAAACGACTGGCTACTGCTGGAGAAGATTGCCAAGACCAAGAAGCCCTGTATCGTTTCTACGGGCGGCTCGTCGCTGAAAGATTTGGACGATTTGGTCACCTTCTTTCAGAACCGAGGCATTCCGCTTGCAATCAATCATTGCGTTTCCATTTACCCGTCCGAAGATCGCGAACTGGAAATGAACCAGATTGATTATCTGAAGCACCGGTATCCCGATCAGACCATCGGGTTCTCGACGCATGAGTGCGGGGATTGGATGACGTCGATGCTGATCGCGTATGCCAAAGGCGCGCGAACCTTTGAACGGCACATTGACATCGAGGCAGATGGCATTCCGGTGTCGCCATACTGTTCGCTGCCCGAGCAGGTGGACACGTGGTTCAAAGCTTTCCACAAAGCGAAAGAGATGTGCGGCGCCTCAGGAAAACAGAAGCGCATGCCACCACAGAAAGAAATTGCTTACCTGGATTCGCTAGTGCGTGGAGTGTATGCCAAGCGCGATCTTCCCGCGGGACACATTCTCTCCGATGATGATGTGTACCTGGCCATCCCTCTGCAGCAGGGCCAGATCTCCTGTCGCGAACTGATGCGTGGCGAGGTTCTGCGCAGCCCTATCTCGAAGGACGTACCGGTGATGATCGACGCAATCGACAGCCCATACTCGAGCATTCCGTCATTGCGCGAGTTGATTTATAAGCGTGGCTTGCCGCCGCAACCGCAGGAACTGAAAGCCGTCGCTCAGTCCTAATCGAGAAGCTAAAACCTGCTGGAGTAACCGGGCCACTTTCTTCCTGACTGTGGCCCTTTGCCGTCCCATCTATATCGTCATCAATAAACCGAAGAGGCTCTTTTGAAAACCATCAGCATTATGACGGCCTGCTACAACGAAGAAGAAAATGTAGAGGAGCTGTACAACCGGGTTCGTAAGGCAATGGCCAGCGTGGGACGTTATCCTTACGAGCACATCTTCATCGATAACAATTCGGAAGACCGGACAGTGGCGGTCCTGAAGGAAATTGCGGCGCGCGATCATAACGTCAAGATCATCGTAAATGCCCGTAATTTCGGCCATATTCGATCACCTCACCATGCATTCCTGCAAACGCGCGGCGATGCTGTCATCAGCCTGGTTGCCGATCTGCAAGACCCTCCGGAGATGATTCCCGAAATGATTGCACGGTGGGAGCAGGGCTACTACATGGTGCTGTGTCTGAAAACCACAAGCCAGGAACACAAGATGATGTTCTGGGTCAGGACACAATACTATCGGTTGATTCAGCGCTTGTCGTCGATTCAAACGTTTGAAAATTTCACTGGCTTCGGCCTGTATGACCGCAAAGTGGTGGACGCGGTAAAGCAGTATGGAGACGCTTACCCGTATTTTCGTGGAATCATTGCCGAGATCGGCCTGCCGTACTACACGCTGACTTACGATCAACCCCGGCGCATTCGCGGAATTACTAAGAACAACTTTTACACTCTGTATGACATGGCGATGCTGGGCATCACCAATCTCTCAAAGGTTCCTTTGCGAGCGGCCACGTTCATGGGCTTCTTCGTAGCTGTTATCTCGCTGTTACTCGGCTTGGGCTATCTAGTTTATAAGGTTATCTTCTGGAGTGAGTTCTCGGTCGGCGTCGCACCTTTGGTGATTGGCCTGTTCTTTCTCGGTTCGGTGCAACTGGTGTCGCTTGGCATCTTAGGCGAGTACATTGGCGCCATTCACACGCAGGTCTCAAACCGCCCGCACGTGATTGAGAAAGAGCGGGTGAACTTTGAATACGGAGCGGGCGAACCCGCGACGCCGGCGCCTCGTGTAATGGTGGAATCTCCCACCGTGAGTTGATCGTACATCGGCTCTGAAAGCTGCTTGCTCGTGTTATCGAAATTCTGCGGTTTCGTTATTCTCGTCGCTGTTGTTTCGCTAACGCGACACAAGGCGCTAGGGCAAATGCAGATGGCCGGTCACACAATGGAGACCGCCGATGAAACTGCTCCCGAGGACTTGCCCGTGCCTCGGAAAATGAACCGCGTAGGCAACGTCTCCTTACAAATCACGGCCTCCCGCGAAGCGCAGATGTGGTTCAACCAGGGACTCAACCTCATCCATGATTTTTGGGATTATGAGTCGGCGCGTGCATTCGAACAGAGCATTCGTGTCGATCCGCAGTGCGCTATGTGCTATTGGGGGCTGTACAAAGCAGAATCGTTTTATCACAGCACGGCTCAGGGCTATGCCGGTCAGGCTCTGGCCAAAGCGGTTAGTTTGAAGGATCGCGTAAGCGAGCGCGAGCGCCTCTATATCGAAGCCACCGCCGCCGGCGAGAGTGCTGCTAAGAGCGGTAATCCAAGCGCGAGTTTCTCTCAAGAGGTGGAACTCTGGCGCAAACTCGTCAAAGCATATCCACAAGACACTCAGGCCCGGATAGCATTAGCTGGTGTTGTCGATCGCAAAGAAGCTTTGGAACTTTTGGAGTCTGTCATGAGGGAAGACCCATCCAACTCGGCGGCAAACCACTACTACATTCATGACTTGGAGGCGAGTGAACATCCCGAGCAGGCCTTGCATAGCGCGGAGATCCTGGGAAGCTTAGCCCCAGCTTCGGGACACATTGTTCATATGCCAGGCCACATCTTTTTTCGCCTGGGAGATTATTCCCGGGCTGAGCAGGCCTTTACGGCATCCATGCAGGTGGACGAGCGCTACATGCAGGAGCAGCAGGTCCAGCCAGATAACGACTGGAACTATGTGCACAACCTGATGTATGCGATCGCGAATTTTATGGAGGAAGGAAAGTTCCAAGAAGCGACCGCACTCTCCTTGAAACTTACCGATGCACGGGGCAAGCTGGAATCGACGCTATATATCTACTCGGTTCGAGACTCAATCTCAAGGCTCAATTGCCGCCTTCCAGTGGCTTTGCGAACAGCGGATTGGAGTCAGGTGATCGAGTTATCGAATGAAAGTGCGCCACCTGCAGAACGACCGCACCTACAATTTCTGGCGCGCCAACTTGCTCGCTTTGCTGCCGGAATGCAAGCGGTTGAAACGCACGATTTGGTGAAAGCGGAAGAGGCCTCAAGTCGTTTCGATGCTGAGCTATGGCGGCTGTCTCAGCAGGAGAAGGCGCTACCGGGGCTCTCCGAGCATGCCGCGCCTTCTGGGCAAATACCGAAGCTACAACTAATGCCAGATGCGCTGCTGCATCCACTCCTGAGCAGCCTGTCGATTATGTCCCTGGAACTGCGGGCCTCGCTGCTGGCTGCCCGGAAAAAAACTGACGAAGCGAAAAGCTTGTTCGCAACGGCTACTCAGGAAGAGAAAGCCTTGGGTTACCGTGAACCTCCCAGCTACATTCGACCGGTAGGCGAGACAGAAGGGGCGGCGATGATGGCAGTGGGCGATTGGACAAGCGCCAAAGCTGCTTACCGACGTGCCTTGCAGGAGCGTCCACGATCCGGCTTAGTGCTTTATGATCTTGCGATGACCAGTGAAAAGTCTGGTGACACCGAGGCCGCTACAAATGGATACAAGGATTTCCTATCGGCTTGGAAGAGTGCTAACCCGGCTCTCCCGCAACTAGCCCACGCGCAGGCTTACCTTGCAGGGCATCTATAAAGCCTGAAAGCTGGCCAGATAACGAGCAGAATTATAAGCTATAAAGCGCTCATGCTCAATTGGTTGCGCCACCAAAGCAGGGCCGGCATTGGACCAGGTGCTTCAATCGCTGTGGCCTGAGAGCCATGAATCCCTCACAAGCCACGGCGTAACAAAACTACTTTCCTTGTGGCAACACAACATCGTACATGGAAGCGTCCTTGTACGGGGTGTAGTAGTCACCCAAGTAAGTCATCTGAGCACCATCATCATGCAGACGCTTCATCAACCAGTCTTCGGCGTAAAACATGCTTCCAAACACCAGGAAGTGGTGATGTTCTGAGATGAACTTCTGGTAGGGCAGAACAGTGCCACGAATCGGGAAGTATTTCTTTTCGACGGCCAAGCCTTCGAAGATGGTTGCGTGCGCATACTTTATGGCCGAGGCGCGATCGGTCATGTAGTAGAGCCGCTTATCAAAGCTGGCACTCTCGTTGTGATCCATCTCCAGAAATGTCAAGCCACTCGCTGCAACAAACGGCAGTTCAGGCCGATAGGTTTCGAAGTTGATTTTAGGAAGGACGCGCATACGAGCGGATTTGTCCATAGCTGGCAGCACAGCCGAATCCATCATAGTGATGAAGACCAAAATCAAGGCCGAGACAACTGCAGATAAGCGGCTGACACCCAATTGGTAAGCAAGATAGAGCGCAGTAGCAACGTAGACCGCAACTGCAGAGGTGATGCAGTAGCGTTCCCAGAAAGCTCCATGCGTGCGCATGAGCATCAGATTGATCAACAGCGGAGACAGCAAGAATCCACCGAGCAATGCTACATGGGCGCTGCTGAACATTGAGTTGCGAAAATCAGTCTTACGCTGACTCGGCGCGGTGGCTAATGCAGTCAGCACAGCCGCAAGCAAACCGGGACAGATGCCAAAGAACACCCATTTCACAAAGAAGACAGCAACCTTCTTGATACCGCCCTGAAACTGATAAGGGAACATTTCCGCCTGGAATCGGTTCATCAATGGAATGTAAGAAGCTACCAGGCTAAGCGGCAGAAGCAGGCAAGCCCAGAGCGGCCAATCGGCTTTGCGCGTTCGATACCAGCGCACCATCTCAGCCAAAATAAAAGGACCAATGGAGAAGATGGCGAACACGTGGCTTTCCATCATGCCAACGTTGCCCAATACGATTCCGGCCAGGGCCCACTTCCGGTGTTGCCTTCCACTGATTGCAGCGTCCCAGGACAGTAAAGTGATTGAGAAGAACATCATCAAAATCGCGTAAGGCCGAGCTTGGGTTGCGTATTCGAAAAAGGGGCTATACCAAATCAAAAGTACGGCAAAAGTACCCCAAAGAATGCCGGTCCGCTTGGCAAGAAAGTACAGGAACGCGATACTTGCGACAAAGAAGGAGATGATCTCTGGCAAGCGAGTCACAAAGGGACTGTCGCCAAATAAATCCTGGCAGGCACGGGTCATCAGATAACCGAGCGGCGGATTTAGATCGAGAAGTCTGATGAAAGTAAAAAATTGCTGAACCGAACTCGACCTGGCAATGTAGTAAGTGAAGATCTCGTCATGCCAGAGAATCAGGTTTCCCGTATATTGAACTGCTAGCCAATACACGATTGCTAGCCCAGTGATCATGACCCACGGATGGCGCTCCAGTTTCCGGGAAGCTTCCTCCAATCGATCACGCAGGTGCAAAAGTTTCGTCTTGCGAATATCGCTTAATGTTTTCTCGGGGCTTAAGGTGCTGTCAACAAGCATCTGCTGGTACCAATTCTGGAGTAATTCTGTGCTTTGCTGCGACTTGGCGGGAGCTATGAGGAATATAGCTCTATTTGCAGTGTAAGACAACAGGCATTGTAAAAATACGGATCCCAATCCCGTAAAGCTGGCGTATTCAATCAAAAGGCCATAATCGAGACTAGTTGCGGCTCTCTGTGCACCAGACAAGCGCGCCCGCTATGTGCTCCGCAAGAGCAAGCATTCCGGGTACTAAGAACTGGCTTACGTAGTCAAACGCATGCTCCTTTGAGATCATGACTAAAGGAGAATCATGGAGCCAGTTCTGGTGCCTGAGACAGAGAAGAGAGTCATATCTTCATCAGCTGCGTTTTCGCCGATTGAACTGGACATTGATGAGGCGGAGCGCATTTCTCATAAGCGCTCGATCAGGCAGGTGCAGGTTGTAAGCTGGATTGTCCTTGGGCTATTTGGACTTATCCAGGCGTGGTCCGAACGTCATCGATTATTCAGTGACGGCTTGTCTTATCTAAGTATTGCTGCTTACTACGCGAAGGGCGACTGGCATTCGGCACTGAACAGTTACTGGAGTCCACTGTACTCCTGGATCATCGCAGCACTGATGGTTGTTCTGCGGCCGAATCCGTATTGGCATGTCGGACTACTGCACCTTGTTAATTTTTGTGCGTACCTGGCGTCACTGGCCGGGTTAGAAGCTATTCTTGGCGACTTGATTCAGTTTCGAAAACGTCATATAGGGTCACATGGCCTCTCGGAAGTGACCGTCCGAATCGTTGCTTACTGCACCTTTCTCATTGCCTGCTTATCCCTTATCAACCTGGGATATAACTCTCCCGATCTAATTGCAATGGCGCTTCAGTTCTATCTTCTTCACCTCCTATTGAAGATAGAGGCAGGAACCCGGAGCACTTCGATCTTTGTTCAGTTTGGGGCGGCGTTGGGTTTGGAGTACTTATGCCGGGCAGCGTTTGCACCGTTTGTACTTCTGTACCTGGTGCTTGCGGGACTGGTGCTTTGGAGGCGGAGAGAGCCCTTCGTTCGGGCACTTGGCTTGACGCTTCTGGTTACAGTGCTGCTGACCGCTCCGTTCATAACCGCTCTATCGATGTCTAAGGGTCGGTTCACCATGGGTGACGCCGGACCACTTAATTATGGGTGGGAGATTGACGGTGCCTCGCGATGGACCCATTGGCAAGGAGAACCGGGCGATATCGGAAAGCCGCTTCATCCGACACATAAGGTGCTGGATAATCCTGCGACATATACATTTGCATCTCCTGTCCCCGGCACTTATCCGCCTTGGTACGAGCCGTCCTACTGGTATCAGGGGATTAAACCTCACCTGAAAATACAAGCGCAGATGAAGGTATTCACTCAGAGCATTAAAGGCGTTGTGTACCTTTTCCTGCGATCTCCCATCACCATTCCTGTCCTGGTTCTTGCACTTATTATGGGATGGCGGAATTGGCTTTCCAGGCGGGGCATCCTGGCATTCTGGCTGCTGCTGATTCCCACGTCAACTTACATTCTTGCTTACACGCTGGTTTACATAGACCCGCGCTACATTGCGAGTTCTCTTCTTATTATCTGGCTTTGTATGCTGGCCAGTGTCTCGGTCCCAAATGCATCAGTCCGCGGGAAAGCGAATCGCATATTGCAAGAGCTTAGTATCCTGTTTGCCGTTGTCTTTCTTGCATCCCGGATGGAAGCTCCAGCCCGTGCTGCTACTGGTGACCTGATGCACCTCCGCGAAACGGATTGGAATCTTAACTGGATGCTAAAGGAGCAGTTAGTCAAGATGGGTTTACAGCCTACGGACCGCATAGCGTGGATCGGTCAAGCAATCGATGCGGAGTGGGCTCGGCTGGCCAATGTAAAAATTGTCGCTGAAGTGCCCGTTACCTATGTGCGCGATAACACCCTGTTCCGAAGAATCGACTATGGCACGCGCAAGCAACTAAAGACTTTCTGGGATGCTTCTCCCGAACAAAAAGCTAAAGTGTATCAAGCATTCAGAGATGCCGGGGCAACAGTAGTGGTAGCGGAAAAGCTTCCGATCGGGGTAGATCAGACTGGCTGGAAGCGGATCTTAGATCCGAATACGCCCCACCTGACTGACGGGGTTGGCCAGAGTACGTTTTTCAAAAGGCTCTCCTTCAAGCGGTTGGCGCCAGCTCCTGATCCTGTCCACTGAAGTTGGATAGCTGATCACTTTTGCGGAGTATTGATCTTAACGTCGTAAATGGAATTATCTTTGTATGGGGTCAGATAGTCTCCAAGTATGGTGAGCTGAGCTCCGTCGTCCTGCAGCTTTCTTAGCAGCCAGTCCTCCTGATCGAGCAGTGTTCCAATTACCAGGAAGTGTCGATGGTTCTGAATGAAGTCGCTGTAACTGTCGACATGGCCTCGGAAAGGGAAGTAGTTTTTTTCGACCGCCAACCCTTCGAAGATCGTTGCATGGCCATATTGCAGTGCTGCAGCCCGATTAGTTAGGTAATAGAAGCGCTTGTCAAATCGACTACTCTCGTTGTGATCCATCTCGACAAAAGTGACACCGCTAGCGGCAACCATCGGAAGGTTCTCATGGAATGTATCAAAATTGATAGCGTGCAGGACTCGTGTTCGCGCTTCCTTATCCATGTAGGGCGTAACAATGTAGTTACTTAAACTGATAGCGATAAGTACGAGCGAAGCGACTAAGGCGGCAAATCGACCCGCGGCTAACTTGTAGGCCACAAAGATACCGGTGGCAATGTAAACAGCAACGGCGCTGGTTAAACAGTAGCGTTCCCAAAAAGCGCCGTGGGTTCGCATCAGCATAAGGTTGATCAAAACTGGCGGAAGCAGGAAGCCAACGAAAAGGCCGACGTGCGCGGACGTGAATCCTTTTTTCCTGGTTTCCCCTTTGGGCGGAGTGGCCATAGTTGCTAAAGCTGCTATCAGAGCGGCCAAAAGTCCCGGGCAAATATTGAGAAAAACCCACTTATAGAAAAAGACAACTACTTTCTTAGGACCACCCTGAAACTGAAGTGGAAACGCCTCGGCCTGAAACCGGTTCATTAAAGGGATGTACGAAGCAACTAGAGAGAGTGGTAGCAACATGCAGGTCCAGAGAGCCCAGTCCGTACGGCGAGTTCGATACCAACGAACCATTTCGGCGAGGATAAAGGGTCCGATGGAGAATATGGCAAATACGTGACTCAGCATCATGCCAACGTTTCCAACCACAATGCCGGCCAGTGCAAGGTTCCGGTTTGAGGTAGACCGGATAGCGGCATCCCAGGAGATTAACGTGATGGAGAAGAACGCGATGACAAGCGCATAGGGCCTGGCTTGTGTTGCAAAGTAAAGACAAGGGCTATACCAAACCAGCAGTATTGAAAAAGTAGCCCAGAGAAGCCCGATCCGTCTCGTCAGGAAGTATAGACACGCCATGCTTGCGACGAAAAATGAAAGAATTGCAGGCAGTCGGGTAGCAACGGCACTGTCTCCAAAGAGGCGCTGTGTGATGCCCGTGAGCACGTACCCAAGAGGGGGGTTTAAGTCCAAAAGTCGGATGTAAGTTATAAGTTGATTAAAAGAAGTCGACTTTGCAATGTAGTAAGTGAAAAGTTCGTCGTGCCATAAAATGACAGTCGCGCGGTACGAAATAAAGATAACGTAGAGAATAGTAAGTGCAAAGATGACAATCCAAGGTTGCGACTCAATTGCTCTCGCTCGAGCTTCCAGCCAACCTCGCCAATTTGGTGTAGCTGTCCGAGCATCCTCGATGGTCTCCGGAAGCAGCGTTCCTTCAGCTTGCATTGTGACGTCCGTCCTTATTCAAATTTGTAAGTGTAAACATTGCAGACTGGGCGAATGCCCATCCATTGTGGATGTTGCGGGTGACTTGTTCTTACGCTAGATTCCACTCATACATACGACGAATGGATTCTGCTAGAGAGATAAGCGGTTCGAGTCCAAGCTCCGTTTTGACCCGGTCTACACAGGGCACATAACGAAGCGGAGGTTGGCCGGGAACAGCTCTTTTTGCAATCTCGACTTGGATGTCCGGTTGAGTGTTGGCGACCACGGCTTCGGCCAGCTCAGAAATGGTTACGTCTTCGCCCGAGCCGACATTGTACGGCCGGCTGGACTGCCCGTGTACAAGCAGAACCAGCAGCCAGATGACCATATCGGCAGCATAGAGGTAGGAACGGTATGGAGTGCCATCCCCACCGATTCGTACTGGACCACCACGAAGAACATCACCGACAAAGTTACCGATGGCGAAATTCAAATTAAGTGGCAGGTAAGGCCCGGAAAAGGCAAAGAGACGAGCAATAACTGCGGCGAAACCAAACTGGTGAGCATAGAGCGAACACAGGAATTCCGACACGCGTTTGCCTTGACCGTAGGCCGAGTTCAGGTCCGTAGTAGCCGGCGCACCTGCGTAATCCTCAGGCGTTCGCCGAAGTTCAGACGGTTGCCGCCCATAAACAGCGCCCGAGCTGGTAAAAAGAAAGCGGCTGGTGCCATGGGTCCGGGCAAACTCAAGCAGATAGCGAGTGGCTGCAAGGTCAGCCTCCAGCATAGGCACGGGTTGTTGAGGAGTGCTGCTGACAGTCTTCTCTGTTGCGCCATGAATGACGAATGCAAACTCTCCATCAGGATATGGAAAATTGTGCGCCTCCCCGGTCAGTAGTTCCACTGAGGAATGGCCAGCTAAATGAGGCGCTTTTTGACGAAAGTTATGGGAAGATCGCGTCACCAGCACGGATCGCAGTCCGAGATTCAAATGATTATTGGCGGCAACTAAAGACTCGACAATCCAGGTACCGACGAACCCAGTACCACCTGTGATGAGGATGTTCTGACCTCGCAAAGAATCCCAAACATGCTCTGTATGCGCAAGAACATGTTGGAGATCCCTCGCGAGAATGTCACCCATGCGTATTAGATAGTCACCAATTGTGCGACCGGAATCTGATGAAAGATTTCGACCATGTAGTTAATCATGTCAGGCGTCAGGCCAGGAAAGACGCCAACCCAGAAAACATTATTCATGATGAAGTCTGTATTCTCAAGCGAGCCGACCACTCGATGTTGTATGTTCTGGTATGCCGGTTGGCGCAGCAGGTTGCCGGCAAAGAGAAGGCGCGTGGCGATTTTTCGGCCCTCAAGATGAGCAATGGCCTGGTTGCGAGTAAAGGGCGCACCTGGACGGATACCGATAGGAAATCCGAACCAGCTAGGCTCAGAGTTCGGGGTGGGCTCCGGCAAGATAAAAAACTCTTCCAGGTCTTTCAGGCCTGCATACAGTGCTTTGAAGTTTTCACGCCGCCGCTCGATGAAGTGGGGCAGTTTCTTCAACTGAGACACGCCAACTGCCGCCTGCATATCAGTCATCTTGAGGTTATAGCCGATATGCGAGTACGTGTACTTATGATCGTAACCACAGGGCAGCTCGCCCAATTGATAGTCGAATCGCTTGCCACAGGTGTTCTCTTTGCCGGGTTCGCACCAGCAATCGCGGCCCCAATCGCGAAAGGACTCAACAAGCGTTTTGAGCAGAGGCTTTTCGGCCATCACACAACCGCCCTCGCCCATCGTAATGTGGTGCGCGGGGTAGAAACTGACCGTCGCTAAATCTCCAAACGTGCCCACCTTCTGTCCATTGAAGGTAGCGCCAACAGCATCACAGCAGTCTTCCACAAGCCAGAGATTGTGCTTTTTGCAGAAGTCGGAAACAGCAACGCAGTTGAACGGGTTACCTAGTGTGTGAGCGATGATTACGGCCTTCGTTCTAGGCGAAAGAGCTTCCTCAAGCTTTGTGACATCGACGTTATAAGTAGGAATTGTCTCGTCGATGAAGACCGGAATCATCCCATTCTGAATGATGGGGTTGACAGTTGTAGGAAAGCCGGCTGCGGCTGTAATCACCTCGTCGCCGGGCTTAAGCTGACGATCACCGAGTTTTGGCGAAGTCAGTGCCGTTACCGCCAGCAGGTCGGCAGAAGAGCCCGAGTTCACCAGGGTAGCTGTGCGGATGCCCCACCAGCGCGCGAACTGCTTTTCAAATTGCGCTGCAAAGCGGCCCGTAGTCAGCCAGAAATCCAGAGAGGATTCCACCAGAGTACGGATATCCTCGGCGTCAAAGACACGGCCAGAGACCGGAACCGAACTCTCTCCCGGCACAAACGTGCGCTCCGGAAAGGCGGCGCTGTGGTACTCAGTGACCGATTCGAGAATGCGATCCCGCAAGCTCTCGGACTGCGAACTCATCGTTGCTAGACCCCTCAATAAATTCCCGATACCATTGAATGGTATGCGTTAAACCTTCTTCTAACGTGAACAACGGACTCCAGCCAAGCTGTGTCCGGGCGCGCTCCGCACTTAGATACTGATGACGGATTTCATTGGACGCTTCATTACGGATGTCCGGCTGAAGAGAAGAGTTCATCCGTTCCAGAATTTGGCTGACTAACTCAGTTACAGTAACTTGAATTTCATTGGAGAAGTTATAAGCTTGTCCGCGAACAGTATTCAGGTCAGTTATTAGGCGCTCACCTAACAGCATGTAGCAAGCAGCGCCATCTTCAACATAGAAATAGTCACGGATAAACTTACCATCCGAACGGATGACCGGACGTTCGCCGCGCATGATGGAGCGAATCGTCCCGGGAACAATTCGGTTCCAGTTGAGGTCGCCGCCGCCATAGAAATTCCCGCAACGCGTGATTGCTACAGGAAGATTGTAGGACTTAGCGTACGCCTGAGAGATAAGGTCCGCACAGGACTTGCTGGCGTCGTAAGGATGCCGACCTTCCAGTGGGGTGTCCTCGGAATAGGGAAGCTTCTCCTGGTCGCCATAAGCTTTATCGGAGGATGCGATCACGACCGACTTCACCGAGGGCGAACGGCGGCAGGCCTCCAGTACATTCCAGGTTCCCGCGATGTTGCTCTCAAATGTTGAAATGGGATTCCGATTAGCAATGCCGACAATGGTCTGCGCAGCCAGGTGGAATACGGTATTGATTTCGTACTCACCCAGTGTCCGCTCCAGGATTTCGCGATCACAGATATCGCCGCGCACGACTTTTACGTTCCCAATGGTGCCGCTACGCACCACTTCGCTTTGCGGAACCCAGTCGCGGACCAGCAGGACCACATCGGCGCCCGCTTCCACCAAACGACGTGTCAGCCAGCTGCCAACCAAACCGGTACCGCCCGTAATCAACGCGGGTCGATCCCGCCAAAAGTTAGTTGTCATGTCCATGACTTCCAGGGCGCCTCGCCCGATTTCCAGAGATCGTTTAACATCTGATATTCGCGGAAAGTATCCATCGCGTAAAAGAATCCTTCGTGCTGATAAGCCATCAGTTGGCCCTCTTCAGCGAGTCGCTCCAACGGCTCTTTCTCCAGGATAGTTGCGTCATCATCAAGGTAATCGAGCACCTTTTTTTCGAATACGAAATAGCCGGCGCTCGCCCAGGCATCTGACTTTGGCTTCTCGATAAAATTCTTCACTTGATGTGACGCATCGATGTCCAAAATGCCAAAGCGCGAAGCAGGACGGAAAGTGGTGACCGTAGCTAGTTTGCCATGGCTCCGATGAAACTCCATCAGCTTATCGATGTTCACATCACTGACGCCGTCACCATAAGTGATAAGAAATCGATCATCATCCTGTAAGTATTTGCCAACCCGCTTGAGCCGGCCACCGGTCATCGAATCCGGTCCGGTTTCGGCCAGCGTTACGAAGAAATCCTGCTCAGGGTGAGTATCGTTGTACTTGATCTCAGCCTGCCTGCCGAGACAGATTGTGAAGTCGTTGTTCATTGCTTCGTAATTCAGGAAATACTCTTTGATCATATTTCCCTTGTAACCAAGGCAAAGAACAAAATCACGGTACCCGTAGTGGGCGTAAACCTTCATGATGTGCCAAAGGATTGGTTTACCGCCAATATCCACCAGCGGCTTAGGCCGGAACTCCGTTTCTTCGCGCATACGGGTGCCTTGACCGCCACAGAGGATCACAACCTTCATCTCTTGACAGTATACTTGCTTAGCGCCTATTTTGCCGCCTGTACCGGTTTCGATTTTGTTAAAAATTGGGCGGTGTGTTTGAGCGGAAACTCGAGTAACTACTGCGCCTAAGTCGTTTCAGACTCATTGCTTAGCGCTCAGTCTGGTTAAGAATAGCAAGTTCGAAACCTTAGCGGATTCGCAAAGTATTCGCGTTATAGAAAACTTGACTTACACCGATCAACGTGACGCGTTTCAAGTCGCGCACTATTATATGTCCCTGAGACAAGAAATACTGGGCAGGTCCCAAATATCCTAAACCAGTTGCTATTTAAAGTGGTCTCAATTTGCCCGTATCTGCCTTTCAATATTAAGTAAAGAAGTAAAGATGTCCTGAGCATTTGCCCAGAGATTCGCTGTGTCGGTTCCTCTTGATATCTATCTATCTGTTTTGTACGTCAACCAGCCTGACTACCTCAGAACGAGTTAAGTGGAGATCGCGCGAAAAGCCCAAAATGGGGTACCTCGCGCGATCTCCAGTTGCAAGCTCAATTATTCCCGCAAGGTCAGTACTAGGCGACCGAGGGATCAATCCCATTCGGATCAAGTCCGAGATCCGCGATGGCTTGGCCGGCCCGTGCTTTGTCGAACCGGTTCCAAGCGGACAACCGCGAGAGAGCAGCAGCCGCGATACTCGCCGCATCCACCTCAAAGAATCGGCGCAGATGCTCGCGATTTTCGCTACGGCCAAAGCCGTCTGTACCCAGAGCAGTCAATCGCCCCGGGAGCCACGGCGTAATCTGGTCTGCCACGATCTTCATGTAATCCGACGCCGCAATTACCGGCATGTCGATGTTGCCCAGCGCTTCCAGCAGATAAGGTTTTCTAGCTGGTTCAGCCGGATGCAAGCGGTTCCAGCGGTCAACCTTTAAAGCATCGCGCCGTAGTTCGGTGTAGCTGGTGACGCTCCACACGTTAGCGCCAATCCCGTACTTATCAGCCAGCAGTGCTTGCGCCTTTAATGCTTCGTTCAAGATGGAACCGCTGCCGAATAATGTGACGTCAGCCGAACCAGTCTGCGATGGCTTATACAGATACAAACCTCGCAGAATACCTTCGGCAACGCCAGTACCTTCCGGCATCGGCGGCTGTACATAGTTCTCATTGGAAACGGTCAAGTAGTAGAAATGATCTTCGTTGTTTTCGTACATGCGGCGAATGCCATCCTGTACGATCACCGCGATCTCATAAGCAAACGCCGGGTCGTAACTTCTGCAAGTCGGGACCACACTGGAGAGCACATGGCTGTGACCGTCATCGTGCTGTAAGCCCTCGCCCAGCAGCGTCGTTCGGCCAGCCGTACCGCCCACCAGAAAGCCTTTGCCACGCGAATCGGCGAACGCCCAGATCAGGTCGCCGACGCGCTGAAAACCGAACATTGAATAATAGATAAAGAATGGGATAGTCGGCACACCCACGTTGGCGTAGGCGGTTCCGGCTGCGGTGAACGATGCCATCGCACCTGCTTCAGTGATGCCCTCTTCCAGAATCTGGCCGTTCTGCGACTCTTTGTAATACATCAGCACGTCGCTGTCGACAGGCTTATAGAGTTGGCCACCTGCTGCGTAGATGCCGCGTTCACGGAACATCGACTCCATACCGAATGTGCGCGCTTCGTCTGGAATGATGGGCACGACATACTTGCCCAGCTCCGGTACTTTCAGCAGCGCTTTCAGCACCGAGACAAATGCACTGGTAGTAGAAGCTTCGCGCCCGCGTGAACCCGCCAGCGATTCCTGGAATGTCTCAAGCGGCGGAGCCTGCAGCGTGATCTTTTTCGGCGAACGCCGTGGCAAGTATCCGCCTAACTCTTCGCGCCGGCTCTTCAGATATTGCATCTCCGGACTGTCCTCAGAAGGCTTTACAAAAGCAATGCTGTGAATGTCCTCTTTGGCCAGGTTCAGATCAAAGCGATTGGAGAGATAGAACAGCTCCTCTTCGTTCAGTTTCTTCTGCTGGTGCGTGATGTTCTTGCCTTCGCCTGCTTCACCCAGCCCGTAACCCTTTACTGTTTTGACCAAAATCAACGTGGGCTGGCCCTTGGTCTCGTTCGCCCGTTTCAGTGCGTTGTAGACCTTCACCGGATCGTGGCCACCGCGCCGCAGACGCGCCAGTTCGTCGTCCGACTTGTCTTCCACAAGCTTCAGCAACTCAGGGTACTTGCCAAAGAATTCCTTGCGCACATACGCGCCACCACGTGCCTTGAAATTCTGATACTCGCCATCCACGCACTCTTCCATGCGTTTGAGCAGCAATCCCGATTCATCGCGTGCAAACAGCTCGTCCCAATCACTGCCCCAAAGGACTTTTATTACGTTCCAGCCAGCACCCCGAAAGAGACCTTCGTACTCCTGAATCACGCTGCCATTGCCGCGTACGGGACCATCCAGCCGTTGCAGGTTGCAGTTAATGACAAAGACCAGGTTGTCGAGCTTCTCACGCGATGCAATGTGGAGCGCACCGGTGGATTCGGGCTCATCCATCTCGCCATCGCCGAGAAATGCGTACACCTTTCGGTCAGTCCTCGGAATGATTTCACGGTTTTCCAGGTAGCGAAGGAAACGCGCGTTGTAAATAGAGTTAATCGGGCCGAGCCCCATCGACACGGTTGGAAATTGCCAGAAATCCGGCATCAGCCATGGATGTGGGTAGGACGACAGCCCTGGCGTGTCACGAAGTTCGTGGCGGAAATTCAAGAGGTGCTGTTCAGATAGCCGCCCTTCCAGAAACGCTCGCGAGTATACACCGGGCGACGCGTGACCCTGATAGTAGACCAAATCACCTGGTTCCGAACCATAACTGCCGCGGAAGAAGTGATTGAACCCAACCTCACTGACAGTGGCCAGAGAAGCATATGTCGAGATGTGACCGCCGATATTTGGGTCATATTTGTTGGCACGAACCACCATGGCAGCGGCGTTCCAGCGAATCAGGCTTTTGATTCGACGTTCAATGGCGCGGTCGCCCGGATATGGCACCTGCTCGTGCACCGGGATAGTATTGACGTAGGGCGTGCGGATTCTTGGCGTGGTGGAAACGCCGAAGTTGGACGCCCGATCCAACAATCTTTCCAGCAGATAAGAGGCACGATCCGGACCCGCCTCATCTACAATCTGGTCCAAAGCCTCCAGCCACTCTGAAGTTTCCTGAGGATTCAGATCCATTTCTCGTTCTTCTTTGGTTTTCAGCATCTTTCCCGGGTAAATCTAACAATACGAAGTTTGGCTTAGTCGATGCAATTGCACCACTCAAGACAGAAGGAAGAGGGCGGCTTGCCTGGTTCCGTACTGCTCAGGGCAATCCGTTCGCTCTGACTTATTATCGCGCAAAGCTTGCATTTCGTCCGGCTGTCAGGCAATCTAAAAGGTTTTCCGGAGAACATCTGTAATTTGATGAGGGTGCGAGTTCTTTTTCATGATCACTGTTTTGACGGGGCGGCGTCTGCCGCTTACATCACGCGGTTTCTCCGTAGCAAGTTTTACCCCGATGCCGAGTTCTTCTATACAGGATTGGCGCACCGGGCCGACCAGCTTTTCGAAGATAGCCTTTTCGATGGTGATGCGAATGCAATCGTCGACTTTAAATACGCCACCCACCCGAACTTGACCTGGTGGTTCGATCATCACCAGAGTGCTTATCTGAGCCAGGAAGATGCAGAACATCACCGGCAGGATAAGAGCGGACGTAAGCTGCTCGATACCAGTTATCGTTCCTGCACTAAGTTCATCTCGACTGTGGTGAAGCAGCAGTATAATTTCATTGCGCCTGACCTTGATGATTTAGTGACATGGGCCGACATTGTCGATGGTGCTTTGTATGAGAGCGCCGAAGCTGCCGTGCAAATGGAAGCACCCGCCATGAAACTTACGCTCGTAATAGAGGGCAGTAAGGGCTCCTACCTAGTGCAGAAGATAATTAAGGCCATGCAGCACCAGCCGTTAGCAACCATCATTTCCGACAGCGAAGTCCGTGCCTCTTACCAGGAGCTGTATTGTAACCATCTTCGTAACCTGGAGATTATTCGCAAAGAAGGCTCTTGTGAGAACGGGGTTATCTACTTCGATTTGGTCGAATACGGAATTGAAGGTTATAACAAATTCATCCCTTATCACTTGTTTCCTGACTCGGCTTACACGGTCTCAGTATCTAGCTCCACATTTCGCACCAAAGTCTCAGTTGGTTCGAACCCTTGGGTGAAGGAGCCGTTGCGGCATAACTTAGCAACGATTTGTGAGCGTTACGGAGGCGGCGGGCACCCCAAAGTCGGCGCGATTAGTTTTCCGATTGGAGCAGTTAAAGAGGCACGCAAAGCAGCGGCTGAAATCCGTGAGGAGTTACAGACCTGACTAGTGGGGCGCCTTGGATCTGCCCCGACGTAAAATTCAGAGAAGCGGCAAGTGAGGAATCAAAATCAAGGCTGCTTGACCTTGTAGGAAGCGGCGAAGCCGCCGGTCGCCAAAGTACTCCACATATATGGATGCTGTTGAAAAACTCTGATCCACGCTTAGCGTCTGGAGTCGCTGGGCGGCCAATCTCCGAATCGCCCGTCGTCCTACCACAATCCTGAAATTATCTTTGATAAATCCCTAGCGACAGATGCGAGCTATTTTTGGCCGGCACTGCGCCGAACCTTCAAATCCATCATTTTTTGCGCTGGGCGGTCGCCGATGACCAGTTCCCCAAGCTCTGTCCATTCACCGTTTTCATTGATACGCATCACCGTCCTCGTCTTGAATTCGCCGAGTGCAAACCCCCAAGAGATCGAGTTTCCACCATCGGCCAGTTTGACCTCAGTTTCGAGCCATCGTCCGTCGTTGAAGGCGCGCATTCTATAGGTTCCTGTTTCATCGTCGAAGGAAATCAATCCCAGGGCTTGAAGAGCGGGTTTGCCGTCGGCCTTAGCTTTTCCAATGCCTTCGATCACTAGAATGAGTCCGTCTAGTTTGAACTGCGCCGATTCAGTCTGCGCTAGTTCTATATATATTGGCCGGGTCCGCGAAGAACTGACGCTTCGCCGGACCACTCGCCGATGAGAAACCCAAGCTTCCTCATTGCCGCCCGCTGCGCTTCAACGTCGTGGGGTCGGGGTGTTTGTGCCATACACGTAGCTCCTAGGAAGCCCGCTAGCATGCAGACAAATATAGTGCGGACCATAGCAGCATTAGACAACAGCTGTCTGCAAGTTCTTTACGATGCCGATATGACCTGCGTAACGGGCCAGCGTTTATGTATTGTCTCTGCAAGGTCGGCAACCCGGAAAGGATTTATAAAAAGCTATGGGGAACGACCCTAAAAACAATGCGGTAATGAAATATTTGCGATGACGTACAATCTTCCGTGCGCGTTTCTCTATTGAACTCTTGATGTTGTTCTCGATCAAACTATCCGGAGGCGCGCTGCTCACCATGATGGGTCAACAAACTCGTTTCTGAGTCGCTGTTTTACTACTTTAGGATCGAAGATCGCACTCCTGACGATCATCTGCTACGGCTTGTGGACCGGCACGTCGACTTCGCTTTCGTGCGCAAGAGTTTAGAGTCAAGCTACAGCCACACGAGTCGCCCTTCGATTGACCCTGAAGTACTCCTGCGCATTTTGTTGATTGGACACCTGTATGGGATCACCAGTGAGCGGCGTCTGGTCGAGGACGTTGGGATGCATCTCGCTATCGCTGGTTTACTGGGCTCGGCTTCGATCAGGGAATTCCTCATCACTCGACGTTTTCCCAGAATCGGCATGGCCGTTTTCAGGAATCACCGCTCTTCCTTAAACTCTTCGAGCGAATCGTCCAGCAATGCATGAATGTTGGGCTGTTGCCAGTCCTGACCGGACGGTCACTCGTGAACAATCGCCGGAGGTCGCTAAAGTTAAACTGCAGCGTGCGCGAGTACGTGGCGCAGGTTGAGCACGAGAACATTGTCGTGGAGCCGGGACAGACTTCTGATTCGCCTGCATCCGAAGCGGAAGAACCCGAACTGTCCCGGACGTATCGGAACTCGCCACCAATGAAGATTTCGGCGGCCGACCCGGAAGCAGCCCTGTCGAGCAAGCGCGGAGCCTCAGAGTTCACTTATTACGACAATTATCGCAGCGGTTACTCGCTGCCTTGGCCCACCAGCTTCTCCAAATGCTTGGCCAGTATGTCAACCTCGACATTCACCCGTGCACCCGGCCGGTACTGTTGCAAAGTGGTTCCGCGATAAGTAAGTGGAATGATGGTGAATGAAACTAAGCCATCCGCGACTTCAGCCACCGTTAAACTGATTCCATCGATCGCAACTGAACCTTTGCTAACTATGTAGCGTGTTAGTTCCGGCGCTACACGGATCTGTAGCCACCAGTTGTCGCTTCCTAAGTCCCGGACTGAAACTATTTCTCCGGTGCCATCCACATGTCCTAGAACAAAGTGTCCATCCAATCGTGCATTAGCCCGCAGCGGACGTTCCAGATTCACTTGGCTACCCGCAATCAGATCGCCTAGGTTAGTTCGCCGCACTGTCTCAGGGGCAACGTCGGCTGTAAACCAATTCCCGCCCAGAGCTGCCGCACTCAAGCATGTACCATTCACCGCAATGCTTGCTCCCAGCGACACATCCTGCAAGATCGCCTTGCACTCGACCGTCAGCCGTAAACCGGCCTCACGCCGCTCCAGCGAAACCACCTTGCCTAGTTCCTCCACAATACCGGTGAACACGCTATTCCTTCACCAGGTAAGCTTCTACTGCGAACTCGTTGTCGGCGATCGGGTGCACGGTTAAACGGTTCAGAAGCATCGCATCGGAGCGCCGCATCCGTCCCTGTCCGCCCGCAACCGGTAGACTATTCAGACCGCCTAGAATCTTCGGTGCATAGTAGAACAGCACTTTATCTGCGATCTGTGAATCGAGCATGTTCCAGTTGACCTTGCTGCCTGCTTCGACCATCAACGAGAGATAGCGTTCGGCAGATAGAAATTCTAGAACCTTTGGCATGTTGGTGCGGCCACCGGTTCCATCGGCTATCAAAACACGCACTCCGGCTGCCTCCAGATTGCGACGCCGCTCCAGAGGAGCAATCGATGTCCCCACCACCAGCACGTCATCTTTTGCGCTGGTGACGATCTTCGAACCGAGTGGCACGCGCAACTGTGAATCGAGCACAATGCGTAGTAGCGGTCTGCTTCGTGGAAGCCCGGACCGGTCCGTCAACAGACAGTCATCCTCTAGCACCGTACCCAGCCCGGTCAGGATCGCATCGGAAAAATGTCGAACTTGCTGCACATCGGCACGTGCAATGTCGCTCGTGATCCAGCCTACGTTGTCCTGTGGCGCCGCGATCTTGCCATCCAGAGTTAGGGCTGCTTTCACCGTCACCAGCGGCTTTCCGGTTTTCATGAAGTGAATGAAGGGCTCATTGATGCGTCCGGCCGCTTCGGTCGCTTCACTATCGAGTGTGACTTCGATGCCGGCCTCCTGCAACTTGCGAAATCCGGCACCGCTCACCTGAGGATTTGGATCCTGCATGGCAGCGAATACGCGTGTGACACCTGCCTCCACCAGAGCGTCAGCGCACGGTCGAGTTCGACCAAAATGAGAGCAGGGCTCCAACGTCACATAGAGCGTGGCACCCCGTGCGGCCTCGCCAGCTTCCTGGAGCGCTACAACTTCTGCGTGATCCCTACCGGCCCAGGTGTGAAAACCTTTTCCAACCACCTGACCGTCGCGCTCGAGCACGGCGCCTACAGTTGGATTGGGACTCGTTACCCCGCATCCTTTTCGCGCCAGCTCCAGCGCCTCTTGCATGAATGGGTTCATCGGTCCCCGCCTAGTCGAAGATCGACTGCACGAACTTATCCGGCTCAAACGGAAGCAGGTCATCGATCTTTTCACCGACCCCGATAAACCGGATCGGCAGATTCAGCTCCCTTGCAATCGCCACTGCCACTCCGCCTTTGGCTGTCCCGTCCAGCTTAGTCAATACTATTCCGGTGACACCTGCCGCTTCCGTGAATTTTCGAGCCTGCTCTAAACCATTTTGGCCCGTGGTGGCGTCCAGCACCAGCCATACCTCGTGCGGCGAGCCCGGCAGCACGCGTTGACAAGTTCGCCGCATCTTTTCGAGTTCCGCCATCAGGTTCTCTTTTGTATGGAGGCGACCGGCCGTATCGATAATGACGTAGTCCATGCCCCGCGCCTTGGCCGCTTGCAGGGAATCAAAAACCACAGCACTGGGGTCGGCCCCGGTCTTCTGACGGATCATCTCTACGCCGGCCCGCTGCGCCCAGACTTCCAGTTGCTCGATCGCTGCCGCCCGGAACGTATCTGCAGCGCATAGCAGTACCTTGCGCCCTTCGCCCAGAAACCGACTCGCAAGCTTGCCGATTGTGGTCGTCTTCCCGGCGCCATTGATTCCCACCAGCATCACAACGGCGGGGGGCTGAGCGACAGTCCGCATCGGAGTTTCTGAAGCCTGCAGCACTTCCAGCAGATGCGCCCGGATAATTTCTTTAACCTCCGCAGCATCGCCGGTCAGTCTACGGTCCACCCGTTCGTGCAAGCGGTCAAGAATCTCCTGTACCGTTCGAACACCCAGATCCGCCGTGATCAAGGTGTACTCCAATTCCTCCAGCAGATCGGCATCGATCTCCCGCTTGCCGGCCAGCACATCCTCTATCCGGTCAACCAGCCCCGAACGCGTCTTCTCGACACCAGCCTTCAACCGGTCATACAGGGTGGGTTCGGTGGGAATCGTTCCAAATAGCGTCTGAATTGCCATGGAGGGGTGAAGTCTTCAGTGTAACGGGCCGGGTGTCCGCGACGATCAACGTGGTCTAAGGTAAGGCAGGGCAGTTTCGAGCCATCGATGACCGATTACCAGTACTCTCATCCGGTCTCGCTCGACCAGAAATCTTCGTCCAGCTATAAAGTCAGGGAATTCCGCCGCTTAAGACGGGGTTCGGAAAAATCCGGGCAATATACTCCGTCATGCCTAGCAGCAGCTTTCAAAGGTACTTCAAGGTCTGTGCAAAGTGCTGAGAACACAGCATACTAGCCGCATGGAACCTGTATCAACACTGTCGTTAGCGCCTCCCTCACTCGCCATTGAGTCTGCAAGGGAGAAGTCGTCGGGGCAGGTTTTAACGTTGACGGGCCTTCTCGCTGCCGGATTCCTGTTGGGAGGCGTCCTCAGTAGTATCGCTCCGCCAGTGCTAGCGGCTTTGTTCCAGCCAGTTGCAGTCACCACACTCTCCGGATGGGCGGCTCTGCTGCTTGCCTCCGTTGCGGCTTTAGCCCTGCATGAAACAGGTCATCTCTTTGCCTCACTGGCCTGCCGGTTTGAAGTCCTCACCATTTCTCTTGGGCCACTCCGGTTGTCCCGAGGTCAGCTTGGCTGGACGTCTCACATCAACAAGACGCGCCTGTTTACCGGGTCGGTAACAGCTGTTCCAAGAACAAACGAGTCTTGGCGCGAACGTATGCTCTTTGTGGTTGCAGCCGGTCCGGCCGCAACACTCCTGACTGCTCTTGCCGCTGTCCTTGTCATTTACACCCGCATACCTAATGGGTGGGTGCTCTCTCTGTTGACAGCTTTCGTTCAGATCAGCTTCTTCATTTTCTTCCTTGGCTTGGTACCTAACTCACCAAAATCGCGCGTTCAGAATGACGCTACCCTGTTCCTGGTTCTTTGGCAGGATGGAAAGGCGGCAAATGAAATCTTCCTCTACCACATGGTCCTGCAGTTACAAATGGCTGGCCTGGAGCCCCGGCAATTCCCGCGTTGGCTAGTCGAATTAATGGCCACTTTTCAGGGTCGCCCTGACTTCATGATTCTGTACGCCGACATGCTCGCTACATGGGCCTTTGACCGTGGTGACATGGCCAATGGGAATGCCTGGGATGCTCGTGCTTTGGAATTGTCCACTCAAGGCAGCCTTGCTTCCCGCAATGCCAGTCTGGCGAACTCCGCCTGCTTTGACTTGGTTTTTCGCAATGACCGTGAATCAGCCAAGGATAAACTTGCTGCCATTCAGGTCGAAACCATTCTGTCTCCTACGCTGAAACATCGCACCATTGCAGCCCGCAATCTTGCTCTGGGTCACGTTGCCCGCACTTTGGCTGAAGTCGCCAATGCGCGCTACTTTCTTCCCAATAAAGTTGACATGGGTGGCTTGGAGTGTTTTCTTCTGAAACGCCTTCATGCCGCGGCTGTCTCGGTCCGCTGACACGATTTTCGACCGACAGGGCTGAAACCAATGCCGGATTTGCGGGGTCCACCTGTTTGGGAACAAAGTGGATGCTCCAACAGAGGATAGTAGCCGTTACGTCCAGCCAGCTGTTCTCCAGGTGAACAAAAGGCTGCCGGCATCCTTTCTTTTTTCTCCGCTTGAGGCTAAACTTCCGGGCGTCTCGGACCCGGCTCGCCAATCGCGAACCCGCCGCCGATTAGCTGCCTTATTCTGCATCCCGCTTGCGTTGAGCCTGCTGTTTTTCGGAGTCACCATGGTTCGGGAATACACGGACACGCAGTTGCTCGGTATTCAAAATCTGTCCGCCAGCCTGCAACAACTTCGGATGGTTGTGACCGACCTTGAGACTGACGAACGAAGCTTTCTCTTGACCAGTGAAGAGCGGTTTCTTGCTCAGTTCGAAACTGCCAGGGCCTCCCTTCCCAGCCAAATCGAGACTTGTCGGATGTACGCACGGGAGGCCTCACCAGACCTACAAGCTCGCATTGCCGGAATCTCCTCCGCGTTGCAGGCGCGTACCGCCCAAGCTGCTGCTACCGTTGACGCAGCTAAGTCTCAGAGTCGCAACGAAAAGCTAGAGCAGGTCAGAGCCGGAGATGGAGAAAGGGCGATGCAGCAAGTTCGCCAGTCCATCGATAACCTTCAGCTTGGGCTATCTCGACAGCAATCGAGTTTTGTTGACCGTCAGCGCGATCTCAATCATCTTGCATTCCTTTCGTTCCTTCTCAGCACGGCGGTGCTTGTCCTCGTTCTGTATCGGCTCTATCATTCCTCCGTGTCCTACCTTCAGGACCGGGACCTAGCTTCCGAACGCTTGCGTCAGTTAAACCTGAACCTGGAAGCCCAGGTCGAAGAGCGAACCCGGGATCTCCGCCTCGCAAACGAAGAGCTGCAGCAGTTTGCGTATGTGGCCAGCCACGACTTGCAGGAGCCTCTGCGAACTATCACCAGCTTCAGCCAACTAATCGAATCCCGCTACAAGAATAAGCTTGACGCTGATGCTGATGAGTTTATCGGGTACATCGTGTCTTCAGCGCGCCGCATGACTGATTTGATTAACGGACTGCTCTCTCTAATTCGGCTGAGGAAAGCAGGTCAACCGGTTAATCGCGTTTCATTCGCGGCTATTCTTGCCGACGCAGAAGCGAGCTTGCAAGCACTCGCGCGCGAAACGAACACTGAGATTACCAGTGGCCCCTTGCCGGAACTGGTCGTGGATCGCGTTCAGTTTGCACAAGTGTTACAGAATCTGCTCTCGAACGCGATTAAGTATCGACGCGAAGAAGCGCCTCGCATCCATGTTTCGGCTCGGCGAGACGAGTCGCATTGGGTGTTCTCTGTTGCTGATAACGGCCGTGGCTTCGATCCGCAATTTGCAGAACGGATCTTTGGCCTGTTTCAAAGGCTTCATAGCCGTGAGGCCATCGAAGGCACCGGAATGGGTTTGTCTATTGCGAAGAAGATTATTGAGCGTCATGGCGGACGCATGTGGGCTGACTCGGTAGAGGGTTCCGGCTCCACCTTTTACTTCAGCCTGCCTGTAAGCCTGGAGGGGGCGCGCCAGGAATAGACCTTGCTGGCGCATGTCGAGACTCTACTGTTGCTGTTGTGGATTGCTATTATCGCTGTTCAGTAACACGGTCGGGGTAACTGACATACCAGGAAGCAGTAATCGATCGCGGTTCTCACCAGGCTCAAGCACAATTTTCACAGGCACTCGCTGCACGACTTTTACGTAGTTACCGGTCGCGTTCTCAGGTGGCAGAAGATTGAACTTGGCGCCCGAAGCCGCAGCAATGCTATCCACGTGCCCTCGGTACTTTCGGCTGCTGCCATAGGTGTCAACTTCAATTTCCACTTTCTGACCGACACGCATCTTCTTCAACTGCGTCTCTTTGTAATTTGCAGTGACCCAAATATCATCGAGCGGTACCAGTGCCATTAATTGCTGGCCGGCTGACACCTGCATGCCTGGCTCGGCGCTTTTGCGGCTGACGACTCCATCTACTGGCGCCTTGAGAACGGTGTAGTCTAAATTCAGCTTCGCCTGCTCAACATCGGCTTGGCGCCCCTGAACGGCGGCATTTGATTGCTTTAAGCGCGCCTTAACGATCTCAACTTGATTGCGACGCGTTTCCTGGCTCTGCTTACGTTGGATAGCTGCTCCCTCCAACTGTGCCTTCGCCTGATCGAGCTGCGCAATTGACTGGTCCAAAGCATGCTGCGCAGCAAGAACGTCCGCACGCGCACCCTCCACCCTGGCCGCATCAGCATCCGCTGCAGCCACTGCAGCATCGTAGTCCTGCCTGGAAATCTCATCTTTGGTCACCAGGTCTTTACTACGGGCAAGATCCTTTTGCGACTTCACGAAATTAGACTGTGCCTGTGCAAGTGCTGCATTGCTGGAACTTAGTTTCGCGCGTGCCGAGTTGATTCCTTGTTCAGAGACCGCGACGCCGGCCCGAGCTTGCTGCTCCTGTGTCGTCGACGTACTCACCTGACTGCTTGTGTTGATGGTGGTAATCGGAATGTTTTGCTGATTTTGAGTGATGTCGGCTTGCGAGCTAAGCAGCTGGGCTTGTGCCTGTGAAACCGCAACCTGATAATCTGCCGGGTCGAGTTTAACCAGCGACTCACCGGCGCGTACCGTTTGGTTGTCGTTAATCATCACCTGCAGCACGTTGCCCGTGATCCGCGAACTGATCGGGATGACATGCCCATCGATCTGTGCATCGTCAGTTGATTCCCGAACCGAATAGTACGCAAAAATCGGAATCATCACAAGTACCGCAACCACCGCAAGTGCAATTGCAATCAGCCGGATAAAGCGAGCACGACGAGGATTCGGCTTCTTCTTCTGCTCCTCATTGTCTTGATGCTCCTGCCCACCGCTGCCGCCCTGGCCTGGGTTCTGCTTATTTTGCGCTTGACCTTCTTGCTCGTCTGCCATAAGAATCTTCAGTCCTTATCCGATTTAACTTTCAAAGATGAACTACTCGTGCGGCTCTCGCATCGTTCTGCCATACTCTCACGTGTCTTTCGCAACAACGTTAGAAGGGTTTCTTTCTCGGATCCTGTTAACTCCTGTAGAAGCCGATCCATGTTCCTGTTGTGGGCTGGCGCTATCCGGTCGAGCAACGTGCAAGCTGGAGGGGTAATCCTGGCATAACGTGCTCGACGATCCACCAGATCCACGGTACGCGTAACCAAGCCTTTCTGCTCCAGGTGATCTATTAAACCGGTGACATTGGCGCGGCTTACCAGCAGCAAGTCTCCCAACTCGTGCAACTGCATTCCATCGCCGGGACCGTGGCGCAGCAGCATCAAAATATTGTAAGTCGATTTCGACAATCCGTAGTCTGCGAAATCACGTGTCACAATCTGGTGCATCATGTCGCAGGTAAAAATGAGTTCCAGGCCGACGCGCATTGAAAGCGGCTCGTCGTTTCCGTATTTGGGCCCGATCTCTTTGACAAGCGAGTCGTAGAAAGCCTCTCGCCGGTCCATTTGCACAACGATTGGATTCTCGAACAATAGTAAAGTTCCTAATTATTATGCTAACTTGCCCGGGCCGCGCTGGCGCCGGATGTTTTTATCACTTGCTTCCGAAATAGACTAGGCGATCTGAACTCTGTGACGAACTGAAGCGAGCTGGCCGCATTGCGTTCGCAGATGCCGTACCAGTTTTCTGACTTGCAATTCCCAGCACGTGAGCGATCTGCGCCGATCACCTGATCTGCTGATGCGCCCTGTTTCCGCTTACCGACCGAGAGAATAAAGTCGATAGTTCCCAGCACGGTCTCGCGATATGCAGCCGAGTTGACAAGATCTGCCGCAAGAAGCCGAGGTCTTTGAAGTCCTGTGAGGAAGGTCTCAGTTAAGCAGTTGCTCCTTTGTCGTAAAGGAAAAGGGCGGGCTGACCCACGGGTCATGTAGTAACATCGCGCCAGCACGCGGAAAGTATCGTCTCCCTTGCCAGCGCAAGAAAGGTTCGAAGTAAGGTGCCTTCGTCACTTGTACCCGAGCGGCCAAGAGCAACTCGATTTGATTCGATTCAACCTGGCTCGACTCGATCATGGCAACTTTCTTCGCAACTGGAGCAACGAATGTTGCGCCAAGGCCAGCATGGTTAAGGCAAAGCATAGGCAGCACCTGCCATCAGATTCGATGTGCTCTCCCGAGCTTGTGAGTTCTGCTCGCAGTAGTCAAAGCAGAGATCCACACCAACAACGTTAAGCGGTCCAAAAAGTGCTCCGAGCCGTTCATATTCAGGAAGTATAATTCCGGTAATACCCTTTCCCCTACAAGCGTACTGCCCGGTTCGCGAAACAACCAATTACCCGCTCAGAAAGATAGCAACCAAGCCCTGCAGGGCAGCCAAGTTCGATTACAAGTAGCGACTTCGAATTTTGAGCAGATCGGAGGCGGCGATAAGGAAATCCTGCGGTGAGACCTTTGATCCGGCGACGTCTTCCCACGATTCGAGCGGAAACTCGTAGATCTGATCTTCGATGGCGCACCCTGCTTCGCTCTTTAATTTGGTGAAGCGGGCGATGATTTCTACGTCGAAAATCCATCTGGACAGAAAGGGGCTGCTGAAGACCTTCTTCAGATCGGGCGTGACACGGAAGATTTTGGCGCCGCACTGGGTATCGTAAATGGGCAAGCGGAGAGTGGTGGAAACAGCAGAGGCAAAAACGCGGCCCAGGTAGTGGCGCCGAGGTTGCCGACGGATACTTCTGCCGAGGAGCCGGACGCGTGAGCCAAAGACCATCTCAGTTTGTGGCCTATTGTCGAGAACGTTTACGAACTGACGTATAGCGGAGAGCGGGGTGGCCAGATCGGCATCCCAAAAGCCGACGTAGTCGGAAGTTCCCGTGGCTAGAGCTTCTAGGATTCCCAGACGGCCGGCTTCGGCTTTGCCTCTGTTCTGATTCAGAGAAAGGACACGCGAGCCTTGTTCTTT
>CAXTWQ010000001.1:76109-127001 GCA_964248065.1 uncultured Bryobacteraceae bacterium
GCAGATAGCGGCAAGCACATCATCTGTACGATCCCGGCTCCCATCGTTTACAAAGAGGAGCTCAATATCCGGCTGTAAGGCGAGATGCTGCTTGAGGCGATCGACCGGTAGCCGCTTTTCTTCGTTGTAACAGGGGATAACAATCCGTGCCTTAGCAACAGGGAGCGCTTTAGAACTCTGATCGAGACCGTGCGAGTCCGGCCCTGCGAGTGCCGCCAATTGCTCAAGAACCGCCACGTCATACAGTGCTGTCGTCATAGAGTTCTCTTCGGCTGAAATCCTTGGGCGCAATAGTGTGGTGGCGCATGATTTGATCCTCAACGCATCGGACTTTCCCGAGTCTCGCCTTGGGTACTGTGCTGAACCGTGCAGGACTACTGGCCGGAACAAAAAGGGCCGAACAGAGGGATGTGAATCTCCCTTTAGCGACGAAACAAAAATCCGGAACAAGTTGGCTGAAATCTGTACTGATCTACCAGCCTGAGCTGAGCAGGTCGGTACCTGAAGAACCGAGGTCCTATCTTGGTGCGTTTATAGCGCTACTGGCGCTGTACTGCGTTTGGGTTCTTTCGCTTCCAGCTTTTCCGACCCAAGACGGCCCGATGCACCTGTATTACGTTCATGCATTGCATCAATTGGCCAATGGCAACGAACTGTTCAGCAACTCCTATGCGCTACGCAGTCCGTTTCCGCCGTACATGGTCCAGTACGTGATTTTGTATGCGCTCACCTCAGTGATGGACTCGCTCTGGGCGGAAAAGATCGTGGTTTGCCTAATCCTCATTGTGACGGCAACTGGTTTTCGAGCGCTTGCCAGCTCGCTCGGCAAAGCGGGTGCATTGGTCTCACTCTGGATCTTCCCAGTGATCTTGAGTTGGGCGCTGTTTATGGGATTTCACAACTTTTGCCTTTCGCTGGGGTTTTCTCTTTGGGCTATGGCTTTTTGGGTGCTTGGGGCGGCCGGGCGAAAAAGATACTTTCTTCTATTTTGTTGCGCTGTGTTGCTCGTGGAATTTACACATCCAGTCCCACTCCTGATATTGATCTGCTGCCTTTTTGTCGACCTATGCGTTCGCATCTTCAATCTTCAGTCCGCGGCCGGTCTTAGCTGGAAAGAGACGGCGGGCAAATTTCGAGCGGAGTTGGCGGTATTTGGCGCTGCCGTCAGCTCACTCTGTTATCTGCGTCTGTTTGTGAATTCAAATCACGTCGTGACGGCGTTTCCGATGCATGTGCCAATCACGACCTGGCTGCGGCAACTCGCGCTGCTGCAGTACATGTGCTTAGGCTCCGGGGGCATTTCTACGAAGCTGTACCGTTTAATTCTGGGCACAGCTTTCTTATTCTTCTTGTCGTTGAGTTGGAGGCGCTTTAAGAGTTCTTGGATGCACAAGCAGTTGGAGGCATCATCGACGATGTTGATCTGCGCTGCGGGAGTGAGTCTATTGTTGCCGTTGCTGCCCTCGCGCGTAAATGGGTTGGACTACTTCCGCGAACGCCTGGTGATCTATGTTTTCTTGTTCGCCTTTGCTTCCGCCGGCGCGTGCCGAGGCCTGAGCCTTCGGGCGCGAACAATCCTCTATATGGGCGCTCTAATAGCTGCCGGTTTCAACCTGGCCATAGCTGAGAAACTGACTCGTCCCGTGGCGAGTGACGTAGTACAAGTGGAGAGCTTAGTTGAAGGAGTTCATAGCAAAGCGGGATTGCTTTTAGATGCTTCCCGAACGATCGGATCTCGCAGGCTGACCGAGAATCCATATAACCTGTGGAGCGGAGCCAGATTTTTCCGGCGGTCAAACGTACTGCTTCTGAACGATCCCTGGGCCGGACCTCCAAATATTTTACCGATTGATCGAAGTCGAGGGCAGCGGCTGAATAGCCAGCTGAGTAGCTTTGAACTGCTTGATCCATTAAAAGTCCGCCAAGAGTTATTGCAGTCAGGAGAAGCGCGAGATCGGATTCTATCCCGCACCGATCTGATCTTCTTTGTAGGACTTCCGCAAAATGAACAGCTAGTGGACCCTCTGCTGGCGGTTTCCGGGCGCAACTGGACGTGCCATCAAGGCAATTGGTTCTTTTATTGCGAGGCTGATCCGCACGCGACCAGGACTACAATTTCGCCTCTCGGTTCTTCTTTAGTGGAGCCCCATGCGGAAGTGGCGTTTAAGGAACTCAAATCAACGGATAAGCGATATTGGGGGGATGAGTGAGACCTATACACGATCTGGTGCGCAAGGCTCCCGGTTCGGGTTTTGGTACAGGCACCTGTCTCACCTAAGGCGTTCACAACGGTCATCACCGTTAAAGAATTATTTGGTTCGTGCAAAACCAGCGCGCCTTTGACTGCTCTTGTGATATTAAAAATTCGCCCTAGTAAAGGGAGAGGCGACTTCTCAAGTCGCCTCTTCGAAGTCGTAATTAGCTTGCAGACAGTTGCTCTTTCGAATTGAAACTTAGGATATGATCCTCCCAAAGTGCCATCTCGCGAAACTGAGGCCTCCCAGCTAGTCCTACTGGCTACGACGTTTATGTGTACATTGATGGAGACAACCCAGGTGCAACCCGCACTGGGAAATATCAAATCAGCGGTTCCGGCATGCCGTCTTCAACGATGGTGGCCACCGACGGCGCCAGCGTCAACTTTGCCGGAGCCTTTGTTTCGGCAAACGGAACTGCCGGCAGTTATCTCAAGTTCTCGGTGCAGAGTACTAGCTTCACCCTTACGGCCACGCCTGGAACCTCTACCGATAGCTTCATCCGTGCACCAATTAACGCGATGCAAATTGTTCCTTCGCCAGCCGGCCCGTGAAAACCGTCAGAACTTTACAAAACGGTTTCTATGGCGTCGCACGCTAGTGTGAGCCCCTTCTCGGTCGCAACCTGAGCTCCTGCTTGAGCAGCTAGGGCCGCAAATCGTGAACCTTGTAGCAACGAATGCAGGGCGGCGGTCGCGGTGTCGATGGTGTATTTGCCCCGCGCGATGTGGAGTCCCACGCCTAACCTTTTTACCCGTGCTGCATTATCCGGCTGATCCCAGCCGTAAGGCACAACCAGCATGGGTCGGCCTGACCGCAGTGCTTCGCCTGTAGTTCCTGAACCGCCCTGATGAACAATGACAGCCGCGTGCGGAAAAATTTGCGAGTACGATCCGTAGGGCAACGAGAGACTATCAGCCCGATCGCTTTTTACTTCTGTTGAAGCACCCAATAGCACCGCCCGACGGCTGAGTTGCTTTGCTGCAGCCCCGCTAATCTGGTAAAAATCTCCTGGATTGTGAACCGCCGTAGATCCTTGCGTGAAAACAATTGGCGCGGTTCCGGAAGCGAGAAATCTGCATAACTCCGGAGACATGTTCGCATTTGCGGACATGTCCTCAAAGTAAACGAAACCTGGTTGCAAGGTCTGTGATGGCCAATCCGGCTGTGGTTCAGCAAGCCAACGCGAGAAAAGCGCCAAGACCAGATGGGGAGAGAACTTATCTCGGAACACTGGATCACATTCCGGTCGCAGTCCTTCTTCACGCCGAAGCTGGCGTACCGGATTCGACCAGTGGCGAGTTGCTAACGGTCCGACATTTAACCCTGCTCTGTAAAATGAGGCACTTACCTTGCGCAGGTGAATGAGGGCCGAAGCATTCACCATCACCGAAGGATCAGAGGAAGAGAAGAACGAGAACGGAGAAAGAATGGCCGAGACCCACGGCAATCTTAGCTTTTCTGCGACTAGCGGAGCTGCGTACACAAGCTCGCCCGCAATCATTAAATCGGCCTCAATCGCGACAGAGAGTAAGTCGTCATAAGTGCCCTTCAATTCGGGCAGGAGCATTTCTCGGTACAGGACTTCCGGGCCTTTTTTCAAGTTTCCACATCGGCGAATTAATTCTGGGTCCGTTGGGTTCCAGTTGGGGCGAATCGCCCGGAAGCTGATGCCAAGCCTCTCCATCTTGGCCCTGTAATAGGGAGTTGTGGCGATCGTTACCCGATGGCCCCGCCTGGTAAGCTCTTGAGCCAAAGCAAGGCATGGATGCAAATCACCCAGTGAGCCAATGGTTGCAAATACTACCCGCTTCGATCCAATTGGCCCGGTCATCTTGCGTGCATTTCTTGTCGGGGTCTCAACTGTGCGCAGTTCTCAATAAGCTCTGGAATCGGAGGGCATCCGGCTTCATCCAGATGTTGTTGAAGAAGACGTATTGTGGCCGGTTCACGTCATTTATGCGGGTCTCCAACAAGTGCAGGAGATTATTCAGATCTTCATCAGAGTATCGATAGGAGTAGCCGCTTCTGCCGTGGAGACGCCAATACTGAGCGGGTACTTCGACGTCGACGGTTTTGAAGGGATCGATGCAGTGCAGTAAGCCAAGTTCGTTACACAGAGAGTTGACCAGATCAACAGGCCAGTTTCCGCGCGGTTCCCAAGCTAACTGTAAATGGCTGCGCTTGATCTCTGAAAAGAAACGTCGCATGTTCAGCAAGTTCTCCGAGTCCGGACCGAATGACGCTGGACACTGAAACAGCACTGTCTGAGCTTTCAAAGCAGCTGCAACTGCTGCCGTACGCTCCCATGCCAGCGCGACCTGTTCAGTAGGCCGAAAGGAACCCACAAGGTCGTGTTCAGCCGCGCTTAGTTTACCCTTCAATTTCCGATAAGTGGGGCTCGATGGCGTATGCGTGATCAGCTGCCAAGCTTTCAAACAAAATTGAAAAGAATCAGGAGCGAGCGAACGCCATTTGCTCGCCAAGGCAGGGGACGGAGGCTCATAGAAAGTGCTTTGCAACTCCACGACCGGGAAATCCGCAAAGTAGCTGTGTTTGGCTTCGCTCCAGCCGCAACAGCCGATCAGGGGAACATCACTCTGCATATGCGGACGCCACCGCCTCGCGCTATCCTGATTTCACTCTCCCATGCTCACCAGATTGACGGTCTTTTCTTTGGCTACTCTTCTTACCGGTTCATTGCAAGCAGTCGAAATTCAAGGCGTTCTCAGCGATTGGAACTGCACCGAACGAATGGTGAAGGATGGCCGGGCCAAGATTCTGAAGCAGGATCACAGCTGCTCGCTGCAAAGGAACTCTGCACGTAGCGCGTATGGCCTGATCACAGATGACAAAAAGTACTTTCAGATGGACGCAGAGGGCAACAAGCAAGCCAAAGAATTGCTCAACAACAGCCATGACAAGAACAATTTGCGCGTGATTGCTCACGGCGAACTGGAAGGTAATACGATCAAGGTTGTAACCTTGAGCATCCTGTAGAAGATCAGGCGACGGGGTCGCCGTGCACCGTTACAGTTTCTTCGACGATCTCTTGTCGGGGTTCCGGCAGCTTTCCGGTCCAGTTTGCCCAACCCCAAAAGATGGCCGTGGACGAGCTCAATAACCCTGAAGCAACGCCCACTGCGCGAACGTTATAGTGCTGGGATGCGAGACCTGCACCGAGCATGGAGAGCATCATGGTGGACCAGGTCAGCGTCTCTACTGTTGCAAACACACGACCACGATAGCGGTCTTCTACGTGTCTCAGCAGTGTTGACCAATTGAGTACCGAGCTCACGGCCACGCTCCCTCGCGATATCGCCATAAAGAAGAGCGCCCACCCCCAGTTCGTCATCTGGCTGAACACGATGTAAGCGCCACCATGCAAGAGATAGCAGAAGAATACGGTTCTCTTATAAGCTTCGAAGCTGATTCTCTTACCCAGCCGGTTTCCGATCACTCCGCCGATCAACAAGCCCACGCCGGCAATGCCCCAAAGCTGCCCCAAACCCTGTGCCCCACGCTTGAAAACGATTTCGCTGAACAGGGTAAACAGTACCTGCGCCGCCCCGCCTCCGCTTGCCCACCCCACAGCAATTAGAGCAATGCCCAGTATGAGCGGGCTTCGGAGCATATAGGCCAAACCTTGCCGGTACTCGGACCATGGGCGCGCCACCTCCGTCTCATTCAGTTCCTCGTTGGTTCCAGATCGCACTGCGCGAAAGTCACCCGTTGCTGAGCGCAGCCTCGAGATACACAGTGCCGAGAAGAAGAATGAGAGTGAGTTGAAGACAAACGCGAGTTGATATCCGAATCGCGCTGCTGTTGTTCCTCCAAAATACGCGCCGACAGCAAGCGTCATCCAACCGGTAGTCTGAGTCAGCGAGTTGGCTGTATGCAGCTCGTCGCGCGTGGCCAGGGAGGGCAGGATAGCCGATCGGCCACTAGTGAAGAAAGGAGAAGCCAGCATGAGTAAGCCGCTCAGAACGCAAAGCAGCCAAGCCTGGTGATAGCCAACCGCTGGGATGAATCCCAAGGCCACAACGCCGCGCACCAGATCGCTGATGATCATGATTCGCTTGCGATCAAAGCGATCGAGCAGCACGCCCGCTAGTGGACCGGCGACTACAGCCGGTATTGCACGGGACAGCATGACTGCCGCAACTGCCCCGCCATTGTGCGTCTCTTCGATCGCAAGGCTCAAGACAGCGATGTTGTTGAAGTGGTCGCCAACCTCGCTGACAATCTGTCCCAACCACGTAAACCGGTAGTTGCGATTGTGCCGCAGAAGTTGCGTGAAGCTTGACATCAGGGATCGTGCCGCAGCACTTGGGAGAGCGTAATCGCCTGGCCCAGATGCCGCTGTGTGTGCTCCGATAAGTGCACCAGTAAACCGATAACGGTGGTTGGCAACGCTTGCCGTCCTACAGTTCGAGGCAGATATAAGTCATCGGGATCTATCGACCGTAACTGCTCTTCTACCCGAGTCAGTGTCGTCTCGATTGCAGCCAGCAACTCCGGTAACGTCTGGCGCATTTTGCCTTCTTCGCGCAAGTGCCTGAGCTGCTCATCATTCAATTGCTTGCCCGCCAGATATGTGCTCAGCCGATCCACGCTACCGAGCAAATGCTGCAGGTGAAACCCCAGTGAGGTCTTGCCAACCCTTTGCCAGAGCTGCTCGTCGCTGAGCCCTGCCGTATGCCGCCGCAAATCTTCTCTCACCTGTGCGAAAGAGAAGAACAGAGGCATGATCACCGGGTGAATACCCTCGATCGGCCCTCGCAACCACGGTTCCGGGAGCTCAGCCACTAGCGCATGTTTCCGGTGTGGCCGAGCGAATAGCGACCCGGCTGAGGGTAGAAGCACAGGCCGTGCGGCCCATCACCCACTTTGATACGTGCCCGCAAACTGCCATTGCTCGTATCGAACACGTACACTTCGCTGTTGTAACGACCCGAAAGCCACAGCGATTTTCCGTCAGCTGAGACGCCGCCCATATCCGGGCTCCCGCCACCAGGAATCTGCCACTTGGTTGCCACCTTGCGGGTTGCTAAATCGATCAGAGAAACCGAACCCTCGCCGCGGTTAGATACGTACATGTACTTGGAATCGCGGCTGAAGTATAGCCCGTGCGCACCCTTGCCTGTGGGCACAAATGCAATCTGCCGAAACGCCTCGCCGTCAATGATGTGCACCCCATTTGCGTCCATATTGGCTACATAAAATACCTTGCCATCGGGCGAGATACGGCAATCCTGCGGCATTCCCTTCGGCTCCAGCGTTAGATGCTTCAACACGCGCTGGCCTTCCACGTCCACCTTGATCATCTCGCTCGAAAACTCGCACGTGGCCAGCATATAGCGCCCATCAGCCGAGAAGTCCGCATGGTTCACGCCGGCACAGTTTACCGGAACCTTGTTCACCACCTGCATTGACTGCGCGCCACGGAAGTCGATCCGCTTTTCACGCTCTGCCATTACGATCGAGTACTTGCCATCGGGCGTGAAGTACATGTTGTATGGATCGTCAACCTGAACCGTTTCGCCCGGCTTGCCTGTCGCCGGATCGATTGCCGTCAACTGATCACCCAAATCCTGCGCCACCCAAAGGCGCTTCAGGTCATACGATGGCACCACATGTTGCGGCTCCAGCACGTGCTTGCCATGTTTAGGCAACCCAAAATGCCCGATGATTTTGTAAGTCGCCGGGTCAATCACATCTACGGTGTCGCTCTTGGAATTGGGAACGTACACCCTGGTTGGAAAGGCTTTGGCAACTGAGCTGACCATGCCAGGCGCATCGGCTGAATAGAGGTTGGCTGGGTCGGCTACCTCCGGCATGCCTGCCAGCAAAGTCAATGGCTTGACTGCGTCAGCCGCTTGAGCTTTTTGTGTGTAGGATGTACAGGAAGTCGAAAATGTCAGCAACGCTGCCGAGGTCAGTAGGTAGGCAGCGCGCACCACGGCTGACCGGGAAAATAAGTACATAGGAAAACTTGGAACTATTCCGTCAGGGTACCACTTCAGGCCCCTTCTGAATTCCAGTACAATTCAAGGTAGAAATGTTGCAAACCGGCGAGAACGAAACAGAAATCCTGCTCGGCAACAAACAACTGATTGGCATCTTCCTGGTGATTGCCATTTTGCTTGGTGTTTCCTTCACGGGCGGCTTTCTGGTTGGCCGTGGAAGCCCTCAGAAGAAGAGCACGGCAACGGCGGCACCTGCGGCTGAAACTGCCAGCAACGAAAGTGCTAAAGCCGGCGGGCAGACCCATACACTGGAACCGGAAGGCGGAACGAACTCGGGCGCGGGTAAGACTGATACAGAATCTGTGCCGGTCAGGTCTTCCTCCGGGACAGCTGTTCTCGGCACCCGGAAGCGGCCACCTTCCAAACCCGTACCTACTGCCGAGGTTGAGTCGAAGGCTGACGCGGTTGAGACTGGATACGTCCCGCAGTCTGGCTCCGAATATCTGCAGGTTGCTGCTGTTGGCAAGGACGAAGCAGAGGCGGTGGCGGATGTTTTGCATAAGAAAGGTTTCCATGCCCACGCCGTTCCGAAACCAGGCAATGCCAAGATCTACAGGGTAATCATTGGGCCAGTAAAGGATGCCGGCGATTTGTCTTCAACGCGCGACGCCCTTCGTAAAACCTTTCGGGAAGTGATCGTTCAGCGTTATTGAGAGCGGTAATATCAGTGCTGAAGTTTGTCCGGTTTCCAAAATTTCTACAAACCTGAAGCTATCTGTTATCTCAAATTACTTGTCGTGGAACTTCGTAGGCTAGTCGGCATCTTGCGACTCCATTAAGCTTCTGATTCCGGGTGGCCGTCACCCGCCGCAATCGCCGGACACAAGCCGAGTTATCACTACTGATCCAATGCCGGTAAGTGCATTGGCGATTGCCACTGGTCGCGAGTGTCATAGCGAGTCAACTGGCAAGGATCACTTGCCTAACAAGCCGGTGGCACATCGATAACAGGTTCCAGAGGCATTCCTCTGGTCTTGATGCCAGCGCCGCAACCCGCCGGCTCGCGCTCCTGCGTAGGTTGCAGTGCGCGCTGTAATCGTCAGGTCAATGAGTAATCGCTTGAGGAAGCCAATTTCCTCAACCATGCACCCAGCTGCGATACGCGGCTCATGGGGAACATAAACCAGCGCAGATATCAGCGTTCAGAGATCCGGGAACGTCCATCACGAATCGCAAAATTCATACTTGACATTGACGGACAATCCACTACCATAGGGTTGTGGATGTGTTGGATACAACATTTGCGGCTTTGTCTGACCCAACTCGTCGGGCGATGATCGAACGACTCTCCCATGGGCCTGCCTCTGTGCATGGATTGACGGAACCGTTTGCACTCTCGCAGCAGATGATTTCAAAGCATATTGCCTACCTGGTGCGGGCGCGGATTGTGATGAAGACAAAGCTTGGACGAGAGAGTGTCTGCACGCTTAGGCCAGAGGCGATAAAGACAGTCAGCGACTGGGCCATTAACTATCGCCGATTCTGGGAAGAGAGTTTCGAAAAGCTGGATGTAGTTGTGAACCAAATGAAAAAAGAGGAGGTCAGAGATGACAAATAGCACGGTTACCGAGACAGAGCGGATGGTTGTCACAAGAGTTTTTGATGCCCCACGGGAATTGGTTTGGAAGGCGTGGACAGACCCGAAATTTGTGATGCAGTGGTGGGGCCCGAAGGGCTTTACTGCCCCTTTTTGCGAGATCGATTTTCGCGTGGGAGGGAAATTCCTCTGCTGCATGAGAGCGCCGGATGGGCAGGAGTTCTGGAATGGTGGTGAATACCACGAGATTGTTCTGCACGAGAAGATCGTTTCGTCCATGTACTTTTCCGACCCGCAGGGAAACAAGGTTGAGGCTGCGCAGTATGGAATAGAACATGAGGCCATAGACGATGCGCACGATGTGATTACCTTTGAGGATTTTGGAAACGGCAAGACGAAACTCACCTTCGTTGGAAATGAACCCATGGAGAGCGCAAAAAATAGCGGGCAATTGGAGGGCTGGAACCAGATACTCGATAAAGTTGCCGGAGTTGTTGCGGGGCTAGCGGAGGCGAAATAAAAGTTGGAAGTTTTGACGATCGTCATGCGCGAGATATTGAATGTAAAGTAAACGCAGGTCTATCCCGGTAACCCCGGCCAATGGTGGCGACGGAGGCTTAGCTTAGGCTCGCCTCTCGTCACTGGGCCGCATAATCGTCTCTCCTGATAAGCGACCCGGGGCTCAACAGTTGCTTTCAGGCCGATGTAATCACCGGGCAAGAATGGGGGCCAAACTCAGAACTTTCGTCCTGAGAAACGCGCTTTGTCGTGTTCATTCACGAGTTGACCGACACTTGGGAAATGAGTCGGATCCGAGACGATCAGTCGGCACGGCGTGATTAGAAGTTGGCGTTCTATCAAGACCGGGCGAGATATCGGAATCCATTAAGGCTACACATTCCGCGGATTCAGGGCCTTCCAGATCGAGCAAGAACTGTCATACAAAGCCGACGGGATTCGATAGAACGAGTCCGAGTGAACCGGTGCTTAGGTCATTCGTATCAGGGACAATCAAGTAGTTGGGGAAGGCATTGGATGTCGTAGTAGACTGCAGTCGTACATGCCGCCTTTAGGAGAAGCCCAAGCTGATACGTGTAACCGTTGCGCATGACCAATCGAAACAGGAAGTGATGCAGGCTGTCGATCGATCGTTCGACGAGATGATGAAAGGCATCGCAAGCATTCCAATGAAATTAGTCGATGAGCGCAGAAGCTGGCAAGGATCGACGCTTACATTCTCGCTCAATGCAAAGATGGGGCTGTTGAAAACACCGATCAAGGGAACAGTCGAGGTTACAGACCAGGATCTTACAATTGAGGCTGATCTCGGGTTACTGGAGCGGCTGATACCAAAAGGAGCGGCAAGCAAAACCCTGGGAACCACAATTAGAGGGCTACTGAAGTAAATACTGTGTTTGGTGCGGATGAGAGGACTTGAACCTCCACGAAGTTTCCCCCACTAGAACCTGAATCTAGCGCGTCTGCCAATTCCGCCACATCCGCAAGGGTGGGTGAACTTCCATAGTATAACTTAGGCGTGTTATCTCACTGTGCTCGGTCTACCGCTCGATTTTTCGGCCTCGGAGTGCTTGCGGTACTCCTGCCCGTGCTGTCCCTAGCTGAGCCGGTACGGCTCATTCTCGACACCGACATCGGCAACGATATTGACGATGCTCTGGCTCTGGCGATGATCCATGCTCTGCAGAATCGGGGCGAGGTGGAGCTTCTAGCTGTGACTATCTCGAAGGACAACCGCTTTGCAGCCCCGTATGTCAGCTTGGTCAATACGTTTTACGGCAGGCCTAATATTGCGATCGGAGTTGTGCATGGAGGCAAAACTCCGGAGGATTCTGCTTATCTGCGAGTGCCTTCGGAGATGCGGGACAGCCGCGGCGCGTTTGTGTTTCCACATGCCATCACAGATGGCGCACAGGCTCCAGAAGCGGTAGCCCTACTTTCGCGCCTTCTCCAACAGCAGCCCGACCACTCTGTGACGATCGCTCAGATTGGTTTCAGCACCAATTTAGCGCGGTTGTTGCACTCCCCGGGCGGCCGTGCCCTGGTTGAGCGAAAGGTGAAGCTGCTCTCTGTGATGGGAGGAAATTTTCTTCAGCCCGTGCCGGAGTACAACATTTATACCGACCCTGAGGCCGCCGCCGTTCTGTTTCGCGACTGGCCCACTCCGGTCGTGTTCAGTGGCTTCGAGATCGGCTTGGCGATCACGTTCCCCTATCAGACATTTGCGTCTGGCTTTTCCTACGCCAACGCGCATCCTATAGCCGCCGCAGCTCGAAGCTTCTTTCCTGCGCCTGAAGATCGTGCGGCTTGGGATCCAACTGCCGTCCTGTATGGCATTCGGCCAAATGCCGGATACTTCGAGCTATCCGAGCCAGGCCGGATTCATCTCGGCAACAAGAATACAACTGTCTTTGAGCCAGCCGCACAAGGGAACTGCCGCTATCTCCTTTTACGGCCGGAACGCGTTGCTGACATCCGTCAACTGTTAGTCGATCTGGTGACGGAACCGCCGCTCACACAATCTCGTAAGTAAACTGGAAGATATGGCCGGTATGTCTGTTGCAAGTGGAGGGGCTGTGGCTCCTGTTCGCTCACCTTGGCTGGTGGTTTTCGCGGCGTGGCTGATTCCGGGCGGAGGACACTTCCTGCTAGGACGCCGTGGTCGCGGAGCAATTATTCTGGCCACAGTTCTGGCTGCTTTTAGCCTGGGCCTGCTAATGCATGGCGCGCTGTTCGTGCCAGGAGGAAATGGCTTTGAAACAAATGGCCGGGGTGCTCTCATCGCCACGGTGCAATTGCCGGCCCAGGCCGATGTGCTTTCCAGGCTCATCTCATACGGTGGATTTTTCGGCGACTTGGCCTCAGGCCTTCCGTATCTGATCTCGACCATGCTGGGCTACGGCCCACCCGATCAGGCTGGTCCATCGCCTGATTATGGAGCTAAGTTTCTGGTAGGCGCAGGACTGCTGAACATATTGGCCATTGTGGACGCGTACGAAATAGCAACGCGTCAGAAAGATTAACCATGCATCTGGTCCTTGATCACTTTATTGTCGCCATTCTCTTTTCATTGTTTGCCAGCGTCATCTTGGGCCTGGTCACCAAGCGAAGCGATCGCGAACGAGTGTCGTATGGCCTTTATTGTTTCGGCTGCTTTGTCGTAGCGCTGTTTGGCATCGGCTGGTTTATGCGGCTACTGCATGGTTGAAAAAGGTATTTGAGTGAAGACTTTCTACATTGAAACCTTCGGGTGCCAGATGAATGCGCATGATTCGGAGAAGGTAATTGGAACGCTGCTGCAGCAGGGCTACACGCAGGTACCGGAGCCTGAAGCCGCAGAACTGGTTCTCTACAATACGTGCAGCATTCGCGATAAAGCGGAACAGAAGGTGTTTTACCGACTGCAGCATTTCAAGAAGAACGCAGGGGCGGGCAAGGTGATAGGAGTGCTCGGATGTGTGGCGCAGCAGGAAGGCGAGAAGATCTTTGAGCGCGCGCCATTCGTCAGCTTGGTAGCGGGTTCGGCCAGCTATACAAAGTTGCCGGAGATGCTGGTGCAACTGGAGGCAGGCAATCGCCGCGTCACTGGCTTGAGCTTGGATACAGACGACACCTTCGATACGCCGTACACGCGCCGCGACAATCCGCATCGGGCTTACATCACCATCATTGAAGGGTGCGACAAGGCCTGCGCCTATTGCGTAGTCCCGTTCACTCGTGGGCCAGAGCGGAGTCGCACTAGCGAAAGCGTGCTGCGGGAGGCGGCAGCGTTAACTGAGCAGGGTTATACCGAGGTACAACTGCTGGGTCAGAACGTGAACAGTTACCGCGACCCATCACCCACCAGCTACGATTTCGCGCAATTGCTGCAGCGGACCGGCCAGGTTCCAGGCATGCGCCGGGTTCGATTCACAACCTCACATCCACGTGATTTTGTGAAAGAAATCATCGACGCTATCGATCAGAATGAAGCTCTCTGCAATCACGTGCACCTGCCCGTTCAGTCGGGCTCGAGCGAGGTATTGGCGCGCATGCAGCGGCTCTATACTCGCGATCAGTACATGCAACGCATCGAGTGGATGAAGGCCGCCAAGCGCGACATCGCCATCACCACCGATATTATTGTCGGCTTTCCTGGCGAAACCGAATCACATTTTAACGAGACCCTGCGCCTGGTTGAGCAGGTCGAGTACGATGCCATGTTCATCTTCAAGTATTCGAAACGTCCGAACACATCGGCATTGCATTATGAAGACCAGATTCCGGAAGAGGAAAAGGTACTGCGCTTCCAGATACTAACCGAATTGCAGCGTACGGTGCAGATGCGCCGGAACGCAAAGTATGTTGGCCAACGCGAAGAGGTGCATGTGGAAGGATTCAACTCGGCAACCGGTCAGTGGATCGGACGCACAGCTCAGAACAAGATGCTCAATTTTGCAGATCCTTCTTTTCCTGCTCCCAAGGACGGTATGACTTTAGTAGGAGAGTACACTGACATTCTGGTAACGCGCGCCAGCCCGCATAGTCTTGCTGGTGAGCGCATCGGCAATCAGTCGCCAGTGTTGCAGTAGCCTTGGTGATATGGGTAGTGAGAGATATATGGAAGTAGAGATGAAGATTCGCGGTCTGATGATGGACCCGATGACCAACATGCCCATCGTCGTCCTGAAGGATTCCACCGGGGAATCGGTGTTGCCGATCTGGGTTGGTATTTACGAAGCGAACGCGATTGCTCTGGAGATTGAGAAGGTCACCACGCCCCGTCCCATGACGCATGATTTGATCAAAGTGTTGCTGATGGGGTTGGAGACGTCTATCAAGAAGGTAGTCGTCAGCGAACTGAAAGACGATACGTTCTACGCTTTAATCTGGCTGGAGCGCAACGGTGAGCTAATCAGCGTGGACTCACGGCCTAGTGATGCTCTTGCACTGGCACTGCGGCATGATTGCCCGATCTACGTAGAAGAGCGGGTATTGCAGTCATCTAAAACTTCGACTGCTTCCTCGGAAAAAGTGAATAGTGAAGAGCTGCGCAAATGGCTGGAGAATTTGAATGATGAGGATTTAGGCCGCTATAAAATGTAAGTTCAGTCTGAAAAGGAAAAGGCCCGAAGCAGTTAAAAGCTTCGAGCCTTTCTGTTTTATAGCCTCGCTGGAATCAGCGGCGACGCGAGCCTTTGCGGGCGGGAGCCGTATTCTGAACACCGGGGACAGTCGGGTCTTTGAACGTAAGCATATAAGGATCTTTGGTGAAGCTCTCGGCAACACCAGAGAACTCTATCTTTTCGCCAACCTTGATTTTGTCTAGCGCGGTTGCAGGCAACGGCTGCGAGAACTCAAGGGAAGCATCGGCCTTCGTAGGATCGTCCACGCCGAGAGTAACTTTCGTTGGGCGATCTGGTGGATCGATGGAGATGACAGTACCGGAGAAGTTCTTCACGCCCTCAGCGCCGGCCGGAACCTCCACGTCTTTCATGCTGCTGTTAAAGAACTGCTGACCATTATCAGCTTTTAAGCTGGTTTCAATGCTGTACCAAAGCTTAAACGCAGGGTCAGAGGCCATGTGGGCATTTAGGGCATCCGCTTGCTTGTTGGCAGCGTCAGCGCCATTGGTGATCTGCAGACCTTCCGGTGGTAAAGCCGACGTTTTTGCTTGATCGAGCAGCGCCTGTTTGCCTTCGTCGCTGCCGTGGTACTGGGTATAAGCTTTGTTGAAATAGTCCATCAGCTGCGTTCGGGTGGCTGGCGGCAGGGCGCCGGGTCCATCAAACTGCGCGGCTCGGGCGTACTCAAAAAGCCCTTCCGGATACTTCTTTTCGCTGATCAACTGCTTCGCATAAATGGCAGAGATGTTGGCCTGGTCAGGATTCGCCTGTAGGCTGGCTTTGTATTCGCTCTCGACAGTCGAGTTGTCCTTCTTGGAGTTAGCGTCGTAGGCGAGCGCGTTGTGCGCCAGCCCAATAGCCTGAGCTTTCGCTTTGTCGAAATCAGCCTGCTGTACTTGCGCTGGCTTCTTGGAAGCGTCGAAAGCGTCAGGTGCTCCATCAATCACGGCATGAGCGGCTGTGTCGATTTTGCTCTGAAGATCCGGCGGCGGATTCGCTCCGCCGACTTGCGGGCCGTACAAAACTATAAAGTAAGCAGCGCGAAAGTTCTTTGGATCGGTTTGTAAGATCTCATTCGATTTATCGATTAGCTTCTGCTTTGCAGTCGGATCTGAGCCGGCGAGCTGACTCAGGGTAACCAGGAAATATTGATTACGCTCCTGAGAATAATCCGTTTGCGGATACTTCTCCTGCCAGGTATTCAGCAGATCCAAGCGGGCTTTTGGATCGGTAGTCTGAGTGATCTTTGAATAAAGATCATACTCAGCGCGGTCTTTATAATTCTTCGTCCCAGCCGCACCCTGGGCCCCTGCTGCACCCTGCCCAGCTGCACCCTGCTGTCCTGCTGCCGCGGGCTGCTGACCAGTGGTCGACTGCGTTCCCCCTGCTGTGCCCGCTTGTCCGGCAAGAACAGAGGACGGAACCAAACTTGACAAGAGCGCGACAGCACCCGTCGCAATCATTGGCTTTTTCGCTCTCATAAAACTAAACTCCACGGTTTGCCTCCTTAGAGGAATTCTTAAACATCTTAAAACTAGGGAAGCGGCTTTTCCGGCAGCCGTCTGGGTGACGCCACATCTGCTGCCCCGTACCCGGGTCTATCATATCCATGCGTTGAACTTACTCGTGCATGTTACCCGAGCGACAAAGCCGGAGTATAACGAATCAAGGTCCGGTCCGCAACACTTCTTACTGCATTAGATGCCGGTTTACGCGAACTTGTTCCCAGCCGAACTGACCGAATCGTAACCTGTTCCGTAGTCATGTTACTATCCGATTCCATGCGGATTGCAGACCTGCTGGTGATTGCACTATATCTGGTCGCAATTACCTGGTTTGGCGCGCAATTCAAAGAGAGTCAAAGCAGTCTCAAGTCCTACTTCTTAGGTGGCCGGGGCGCTCCCTGGTGGGCTATTGCGTTCTCCATCGTTTCCGCAGAAACGAGCACTCTCACCGTAATTGGAACGCCCGCCATTTCCTTTGCCGGTAACTTTACTTTTCTTCAACTGATCCTTGGTTACCTGCTCGGGCGAATTGTAATTGCCGTCTTATTTCTGCCCCAGTATTTTCGTGGTGAGATGTTTACTGCTTACGAACTGATGCAGCGCCGGTTCGGGCCGCGAATCCGGCGATTTACTGCTGGAACTTTTCTGATCCTGCGCGCGTTGGCCGAGGGCGTACGGGTGTTTGCCGTTTCCATTGTGATCTCGGTCATTCTGGGCACAGGCGAGGTGCTCTCCATTCTGGTCATCGTGGTTCTGACTCTTTTCTATACGTTCGAGGGTGGCATGACCGCAGTGATCTGGACCGATGTCGTGCAGATGATTCTCTATGTCGGTGGTGCGCTGGGAAGTTTTTTTGTCATGTTGCAGTTGGTCGCCGGAGGCTGGGCGCACGTGCTGCAGGCGGGCGAAGCAGCGCACAAATTTCAGATCTTCGACTTTCGCTTTGCTTTGAACGGTGCTTTTTCCATCGGGCCTACAGCTTCTGGGCGGGTCTGATTGGTGGCTGCTTTCTCACCACGGCCAGCCACGGAACAGAGCAGTTATTGGTGCAGCGGCTGCTGGCCGCCCGAAACGAGGTGGAGGCCCGGCGCGCATTGTTTGTCAGTTGGCTACTCGTCTTTTTTCAGTTCACTCTGTTTCTGGTCATTGGCGTCGTGCTGTTTATCCTCTATCGTCAGAATGGGCAGGCCGCTCCTACAACAGCCGAGCGAACCTACCCTGAGTTTGTCTGGGCTCACCTTCCGATCGGGGTAGCGGGTTTAGTGATGGCCGCGATCTTAGCAGCGGCGATGTCGAACTTAAGCGCAGCTTTGAATGCTTTAGCCTCGACAACAGTGATGGACTTTCTGCGCCCGCTTCGGCCTGGACGCGCCGAGTCGTCTTACTTGCGAACAGCCCGCTGGGCAACAGTGGCGTGGGGTGCGGTGCTGTTTGTGATTGGCTTAATAGCCCGGCACTGGGGCCGTGTTCTGGAGGCCGGGTTGTCCATCGCCTCCGTGCTGTACGGAGCCCTGCTGGGAGTGTTTCTGCTCGGCGTACTGACAAAGCGAACTGGTGAAACAGCTGCAATCACCGGTATGGCTGCAGGGTTTCTAGCTACTATTCTGCTGCGAAGCTATGTCGCCTACACCTGGTACGTGCTGATTGGAACGGCAGTCACCTTTGCGGTTGGGTACGGAACAAGTTACCTATGGCAGGAGAGGAGCCTGGCTTTTGAACAGCGATAACCCTGTCAGCTTACCGGGCAAGCCGGTGAGTCTTCAACGGGTGCTTGGCTTGTGGAGCGCGGTCTCCATCGTAATTGGAACCGTAATTGGAAGCGGCGTTTTCCTGGTGCCGGCCACAATGATCCGATACGTCGGATCGGTCCGGCAGTTGTTCGTGGTCTGGGTAGTGGCAGGGTTGCTCAGCCTCTTCGGAGCTCTAACCTATGCCGAACTCGCCGCGGCTATGCCAGAGGCGGGCGGAGAATATGTTTATCTCAGTGCCGCGTACGGGCCGTTTTGGGGCTACCTCTATGGCTGGACTCAATTCTGGGTAGCTAAAAGCGGCTCCATCGCGACACTGGCTGCAGGATTTTACACATATCTGACGATTTTCATACCGGCACTGGCCAAACCGGTCCTGATGACACCCCTGCATATTGGCCCGGGCGGAAGCTTGTTTGGAATCTACCGGGGACAACTGGTAGCAATCGCTCTTATCTTGCTGCTGGCCGGAGTCAATGCATTAGGTGTACGCTCAGGCGGTAATTTGCAGGTGCTGGTCACTGCCGTGAAAATGGCTCTGATCGGCGGTGTGATTGCCGTCGGGCTGCTCTCGGGCAAGGGCGATTATTCGTATCTGGCAGCCCATATCCCGAGCGCTGGTGGAGTGGCGGGCTTCTTTGCGGCCATGGTGAGCGCGCTCTGGGCTTACGACGGCTGGAATAACGTCAGCATGGTCTCTTCTGAGATCAAAGAGCCGCAGCGCAACCTGCCTCGTTCGCTGATCTTTGGGACGGCTGCGGTGATATTTACCTACATCCTGATCAATGTTTCGTATTTTTACGTTTTGAGTCCGGCAAGCGTAGCGGTCAGCAAGCACGTGGCAGCAGACATGATGAGCAAGCTGTATGGCGGGCCGGCAGTCACAATGGTGACCATCGCAGTTTTGATCTCCATCTTTGCGGCGCTAAATGGTTCCATCCTCACTGGTTCGAGAGTGCCTTACGCTATGGCCCGCGATGGCTTATTCTTTCGGGCTTTAGGCAAAGTGGATGCCCGCCATCGCACTCCCAGCGTATCGATATTCTGGCTGTGTGTCTGGTCCTGCATTGTAGTGCTCAGTGGCTACTTCGACGACCTTTATAATTTCGTTATCTTTGGCTCATGGATCTTATACGGGCTCACTGCTGTCTCAGTGCTGGTACTTCGATGGAAGGCGCCGGAAATGACGCGGCCTTATCGAGTGATTGGATACCCGGTGGTGCCAGTACTGTTCGCCCTAGTCGCCTGCCTTCTGCTGCTCAGTACTTTAAGGACAAGACCGCGGGAATCGCTAATGGGCTTAGGATTGATGGCAAGCTCCGTGCCGTTCTACTTCTACTGGAAGCACCGAAACACCGCCGAGCCAGTAAAAAAGCTGGACTAATTCACCAAATTAACCGTTTGTACCAGCAGTACTAATCGATAAATAAAACTTAATTGCCTCGCCTTATCTGAGTGTTCTATTGAAACTCGGACTTAACAACCACTAAACTTCCATTAAATCCACCATTTGGACTTCAGTCCATTGTGGCTTGAACACGAGACCCGTTCCAAGGGGAGTTGAGATGGTAGGAGGCGCAATTTTGGACGTAGACAAGATGTTAGCGGAATTACGACTGGAGCGAGAGCAGATTGAAGAAGCAATTCTCACGCTGGAGCGGCTGGCACGGGGTAGGGGCAGACGTCGAGGCCGTCCACCGGCATGGTTAAAAGACGCTTCCGGAATTATGACTGGTGAGAATGGACACGAAGTTGCCGAAAATTCCACTGAGCCACGACGCCGGGGCCGGCCACCTGGGTCAAAAAGCAAAGCGGTTGCTCAATTAGCAGCTGTCTAAGCTGAAGATTGCTCAGTAAAGCAGGAACGGCTTTCGCCGTTCGATAAACCTGGACGCTTCGGCCTGCGAAGCTGTCCAGAGGGCGCTGGCATCTCGTCCGTGTTGCAACCCGTCGATGATGGCGCGGCTGCCGATCAGGCTGGCGCACAATCCGTAATCCATTTTTCCGGGAAAAAGCGACTCCAATGCCGCAGCAAGTTCCAGGCCGGCCCGAGTGCTATCAAAAGCCTCTCTGTCCGTAACGACAAAGCGGACGCCTTCAATATCTTTTCCGGAAAAGTTTGAACTGTTTGGACGAAATCGGGTGGGATAAACTCGCAGACCAGGAATGAAGCGAGTGTTTAAGTACTGAGCCAATGCTGGCCCGTTAATCCAGGAAGCGCCAATCTGCTCAAAAGGGGAGTCAGTTCCGCGTCCCACCGAAAGAGCGGTTCCGGCTTCAAGCATAGCTAAACCGGGGTACAGCAAAGCGGCATTTAAGCCCCGCATGTTTGGGGAGGGATTCACCCAGGTAAGAGCGGTAGTGTCGAACCAGTCACCACGCTCCCAGTTCTGGACCTTTATGACATGCAGATCGGCACCCCAATGCGACTCGGTGTTCGCCATCATTGCCAACTCTCCGAAGGTCATCCCGTGGCGCACAGGAATGTCGTAGCATCCAACGAATGATTCTAGTTCCTTCTGCATTACGGGACCCTCTACGTGAGTGCCCGTAATGGGATTCGGCCGATCTAGGATCCAGAGCGGCTTATGTGCTGCCCCGGCAGACTGAACCGCGTAGAGCAAAGTACAGGAGTAGGTATAAAATCGCGCACCCACATCCTGGATGTCGAATACCAGGGCATCTACTCTGGCCAGCTGCGCAGGCGAAAGCCGTCGCTGATTCGGCTGATAGAGACTTTCAATAGGCAAGCCCGTTGCCGGATCGCGGCTACTGGCCACATCGGAATCAAAGTTTCCAGTCAGTCCATGTTCGGGCGAGAAGAGCGCGGTTATATTTACGTCGGCTGCCCGCATTAGATCAACGTTGCGCCGGCCTTGGCGATCAAGCCCCGTATGATTTGTGATTAAGCCGATACGCTTGCCCAGCAGTTCGTGAAAGCCGGATTGGGAAAGAACATCCAGACCGGTCAGCGCTGTTGCATTACGATTGACCACGCGATGTACACCCGCGCCAGCGATCGTTTCGTTATAGCCGGTCAGTTTGACCTCGTTTGGAACAGAAAGCCCGTAGGTGGCCCCAACAGCAGTAGCAATACGGGCTCGCAAGGAGCTGAGTGACTTGATCCCATGAGGATGAACGACGTTGGTCAGAAGAACGACGAAAGTTTGAGTACTGGGATCGATCCATAGCGAAGTCCCTGTGTAGCCGGTATGCCCGAAGGAGCCAATGGGAAAGAGTTCGCCGCGATTGCTGGAGTAAGGGGAGTCGATATCCCAGCCAAGACCGCGAATCATAGGCTGATCGGCGGGGCTGGCCGGCTCCGTAAACTTCTTTATGGTTAACGGGTTGAAAATCCGAACCGTGCCGAGTTGTCCGCCATTAAGGAACATTTCGGCATAGCGGGCCAGGTCGTCTGCCGTTGTAAACAGTCCGGCATGCCCAGCCACTCCACCCATCGCACGAGAGCGAGGGTCGTGGACTTGACCGCGCAGCGGCTGCTTGGTCTCAGCATCGATTTCGGTTGGCGCAATTCGAGAGCGAAGGGCGGCTGCCGGTTGGAAGCTTGAGTCCTTCATCCCGAGCGGACCGTAGATGTCTTGCTGCGCGAAATCCGGGAGGCTGGTGCCCGAGAGCCGGCGTACAATCTCGCCGAGCAGAATAAAGTTCGTGTCGCTGTAGATGAATCGGGCACCGGGCGGCGCAATCGGTTTCTCCCCAAGCGCTTTCTGTACCCCAGTTTCATAACCGCTCCAGCGCGGGCCCATCTCGAAATCTGGTTGGAAGCCTGAGAAGTGGGTCATCAATAGCCGAATGGTGATGTCGCTCTTGCCGCCCTGGAACTCAGGAAGATACTTGGTTACAGGATCGTCAATCCGAATCTTCCCTTGCTCGAACAACTTCATGATGCTGGGAGTCGTGGCGACTACTTTGGTGAGGGAAGCGGCGTCGAAGATGGTATCGACCGTCATCGGCTCACGGGCCGGCAGCAGCGAGCGGGAGCCATAGGCAGCGCGGAACGTAACTGCTCCGTTATGACCAATCAGAAGCACAGCGCCCGGGATCAGATTCGACTGTACGGCCTCATTCAGGATCGGGTCGAGGCGGGCTTTCAGCTGTGCCGAAGCGTCGCTTGTTGTTGATGGAGTCTGGGCGCAAGCAACAAAAGCAAAGCTACAGGCGGTTACAAAAGTGACTAGCTTGAAAGGAAACAATCGCATGAAAATAAACTTTCAGGCTAACCGATCCGGGCAAACCAATGCGGGCAAACCAGGCTTCCGCTGCTCTTGAGTCTTTGCTATTTACTCTGGCTCAACTTGCGGAAGTACCCGGCAACAGCATCACGATACTTCTCGGGCGATGTCTCATGTGTGCCGGTGCGGGTGCCGGCGTTTTCGTCCTGGCCGACTCGCCTGGACAGTTCCGCTTCCAGACGCTCCAGGCTGTTCAACGCATTGCCGCTGATTCGGGCATCAAGCAATCCATCCTGTGCTCCGGTAAGGTGCTGCAAGCTCCCCAGCGCATTATCGATGGAGCCATACAACGCGCGATCTGTCGGATTAGTCTGTGCGCGCAAACCGTTCAGTTCACGAATGGCGCCCTGAACCTCCTGGCTGTTGAGTGTTGGCTGACCCTCGCCGCCCTGCTCGCCTTTGCCCCCACTCTGGGCCTGTCCTTTACCCGCGCGCTGCCGTTGACTTTGCAGTTGCGCCCGCAAATCCTGCACCTCTGCCAAAGCCTGTGCGGTCTTGCCGCTACGCTGGTTAGCCGCGCTTTGCCCAGTGCCATTTAGCGTATCTTGGACACCCTTTAAATCGCGCGTCAGCTGCTGCAGCCCGGCGGTGACATTGTCTTCCATTTGCAGATTGCGATCGCCATAACCCTGGCGGATCCACTCCGCATTTTTCTGCATGCGGAGCGCAAGCTCTTTGCTCTCGGCTTCGGAAAGTGCTCGCGACATCTTCGACGACGCATCCGGACGAGTACCGGCTAGATTACGCGACTGCCCCTCCATCTGCTTCTGCAACTGTTCCAGTTGAGCTGCCAACTGTTCTTTCTCGCTGGCCACCGACCGTTCGCCCGCCGTAGGCTCATGCGGCGGACGCAGCTGGTTCGGGTTAAACGGACGCCGGAAGCCATAGCCATAGCGCCGGCTGTTTGGGTCGTTCATCTCCGGCATGCTCTCGCCTTCTTCGTTGCCCGGCGAATTACCGAATGAGTTACGAAGCCCATTACGACCAGAGTTGGCCCCATACATCTGCTTCATGCGGTCTGCCAATCCTTTTTGCGCCTCTGCGAGATGCTGCGCCTGCCGCGTCATTTCGTCCACGCTCTGGCCCGCATCCTTGCGCATCATCTCCCTGATTTGCTCCTGGGCTTCCCGCAGCTGATTCGCGGCCCGCTCTCGCGCAGCCTCGTCGTTACTGCCGACGGCTTTGCGCATCTCTTCTTCAGCCTTATTGACCGCACTACCGGCGCGCTGCAGTGCCTCCGTGGTTCGCTGCCCGGAAGCAGATCCGCCCGACTGGGACCCTGATTTAGCGGAAGAGGAACCCGACTGAGACTTGCCTGGCTGCCCGCTTTGCCCCTGACTACCGCTCGACTGCTGTCCGCTCTGAGACCCGCTCTGCCCGTCCTGCTGCTGTTGCTGCTGCGAATTCTCTGCCAGCTGCTTTAACTGCTGCTTCAGTTCCTCTGCCTCGCGCCGCAACTGTTCTTCTTGCCATCGTTGTTCGACAGCCTGTTGTTGTGAATGCTGCGCGGCTAATTCCTGCTGACGCCGAGCGAGCTGCTGCAGGCGCTCATAGGCCGCGTCCAGCGCCTGTGACTTCTGTTGCCCACCGTCCGGTTGCGGAGTTTGGCCGGTCTCGTATTGATTCTTGGAGGTGTCCATCTCCAGGTCGAACATGCGAGCCAGGTCACGCCCGGCACTATTGCCGCCGCCCCCGCCACCCATTTGCCCGTAAGCAACCTGAATATCGCGGAATAACGATTCGGCACGGAGCAGAGAGGTAAGCGCCTTCTGCTCGGGCGCCAGCGCATCACTCCACTTGCCCGGCTTTAGCTGACCGGCTGCATTACCCATTTCGGAAGAAGCTTGCGTCATCAGCTGAGAGAACTTTTCAAACTGCGACCCGGGCGTTGCCAACTCCCGAGACCCCATTCGCTCAGAGAGTGTCTTGGCCTGAGCGCCCAGTTTAGACTGCAGTTCCGAAAGGAATTTTCCGTCTTCTATCGTTGCAGCATGCGGCTTCGACTTGTCCTGCAATTCGTTAAACGTCGCAGCGATCACTTGCTTTTGTTTTTGCGAGATGTCGTCGGACTGGTTGCCCATTCCGCTTCCACCGCCCCCGGCCTGCTGCGACTGCGAAAACTTGAAATCAAACGGTTCGGCTTGCGCGAAAGCCAGTTCGCTATGGGCAGTGCTGTGCGCATCGCGGGCCGTGGCATAGAAGCTGACCGTATCGCCTGGAACCACCTTCAAGTCTTCGAAAGCCAAGGTCGTCTTACCTTCGGTTTCTTTGGCTCCTTTGTTCTTGAGGAGCGATACAATCTGTTCCGGACCTCCGTTAACCGAGTAGTGCAGGTCCATTCCCTGAATGCCGAAGTCGTCCGAGGCGGTAACAGCAATCGGCATCTCTTCAATCGGACTCACATGAAGGTCGCGACCCGGCTTAGCAATCTTCACTGACGGCGGTTCATCTTTTCTCGCTTCGATAATGTAATCGTCGCTGATGCGGATGGCTTCGTTGTCATCCAATGCGACGACATGGTACGTGCCGTCCTTCTCAATGGGCAGTGACGCGGAAAGCCAATTGCCTTCGCGCGGAACAAGGTCGAGCGACTTCCCATTGCTCAACACCAACTGGCCTTGTTGAAGCGGGCGATCGGTGCGAACAGAAATCTCCGCCTTTGTGCCTATGACCGCGCGGATGTCGCCTGATGGTTCCAGCGTGACGTTCTCCAGCCCAAGTCCGGCTGGATATTGCAGGGCGATCCGCACTCGCTGCACGACCGGAAGATCCTTCACATTGATGGTGTAGTGCTGCGAAGTCGCACGATTTGCGCCGACATAATATTCAACCTTGTCCGAAAGCCCGGCAAGGAGAAATTGAAACTGGTCGCCATCGCCCGATCTCTGCATGGGCGCTTTATCCCACCGGAGAGAGCCACCGTACTTTACGTAGAGGTTTACATGTTCGGCAGAGAACCCATTGAGCCGGGCAGTTACCAGCTGATCGGTCTTGCGACGAATTGTCTTATTACCTGGAGCAATGCCGATATCGTAGAGCGGCCTTTTGCTGGCGTTACCTGTGCCGGTCCATAGCAGTCCAGCGCCGTAGCCCCAATAGCCCGGACCCGCAGCAATGAGCCATAGTAGAAGGACCGCAGCGACCACTCCGCCGCCGCCAAACAGATAGAAAAAATTAGAAGGCGCGAACCGCTCGGCTGGATGCTGCCGGGCCACTCGCAGTGCATCTTCAGCCAGTAACTCGGTCCAGGCAGCGCCCGCCGTTTTGCTTTGGGTGACGGTCAGCAGCCGCTGCTCGAAACCAGGGGCATTCTGTTCGGCCAAGTGCAACACACGACGGCGAGTGAGCTTATAGATGGGCCAGGCGAGCAGGCAGGCGACACCAATGCCGAGTAAAGCGTAAACCGCAATGCGCAAGGGCAAGACTGCGGAAGGGGCAAAGGTAAAACGGTTGCCGATGTAAACAAAGAGAAGGGTCAGCAGCAGCGCCAGCGCGGCTGTCAAGGCCAGTCCGCGAGTTGCCGCCAGCAGCCGCAGCCGCCGCTCGAGCGTACGCAGATAAGCGTGTAACTGATCCAGAGCCGTCATGCCGTCCCTTTCTCCTTACGCAAATATCGGCTGCCGAAAATAGATTCGGCGACCGCGGCCACCAGAGCCAATACCATCAGATAGCGCCAGAACGATACGGGCTGTACCTGCTCCGGCGTCATTCCGTCCGCCTGATGCGATGCCGTACCTCCAGTATTGCGCCACAGTTCCAGCGTCTCGTTTGGAACAGGCAGAAGATTCGATTCGCGCCGGTCAGCATGGACCGCAATGAGCCTGCGCTGCCCGCCCGCGCGGCCGATTTCGTAGAATCCTTCCTGCAACAAATCGAAGCTGAGGGTGTTAGTTGCTTGGTTCAACGTTAATGGATGTTTTCCGTCAGGGCTAACTACATCGGCGGCTGTTTTATCGGCCGCGGTCTTGCGAAGCGAGATGGGCGTGCCAGCCACGACGCTGCCGAGCGCCTCTTCGGTACCGGAAAGATACCGGGCTGTTTGCGCCACAAACGGCAGGTAGGCCGCATGCAACGGAAAGTCGTTCGTCGAGTTGTCGAGGGTGGAGCTAAAAACCAGGGCCCGGCCTTCACCCATCTTCTCCTCTGTCAGGAGCGGGGTGCCGTTCGCCAGCTTGGCAATGACGGCCGCACCCGGCTTGAAGGTAATGTGCGTGGCTCCAAAAAACTGAACATTCTGGAAATGGCCGCCCCCGGCCAGCGCCGGATTCTGATCGTCTACACTACCGATACCCTGGGCTTGCGGGTCGGGCGAAGGACGTCCGCTGGAAAGGGGCAGGCGTCCGGAACGCAGCGTTGCCGGTCCTGCCACTATCAGCGCAGCGCCGCCGGCCTGGACGTAGTTGCAAATTTTCTGTGTTGCTTGCGGGTCCAGTTCGCCCACGTCGTTGAGCACAACGAAAGCGTAAGGCGTGAGATCACGATTGCTGACCTGCTCGACCGCGAACGGTTCAACGCGCAGACCGATGTCACCCGAGGACTCGAGCGCTGCCTTGTAGTAAAAAGCAGAGCGACCCCGACCGCTCGCGTAAAGAAAGAGCACAGGCTTCGGATCTGCGTGTTCAACCGAGAATCGGAAATGGTCGTCGTCCGCAAGATCATCGTGCGGGGTGATCTCCAAAGCTCCGCGATGAGCCCCGTACGGCACGTCGAAACCTAGGAACTGAACAGTGGCATGGCCGTTCGCAGGAATCGAGACCTCTTGCGACGTAACTGGCTTTCCATCAAGCAGCAGCGTGACTTTCCTGGACGCCAGAGGCGTCTGCCAACCGGCCAGGGTAGCGTCCAACCTGGTGTGTTTTGCTTCGAAGATACGAGGAGCTGTGCTTACGGATTCAACGGCCCAGTTCGGCACGCTTCCTTTTTCAGAGCTGTGCAGAACCAGCGCCGTATCTGAACCGAGTTGCAGGTCGCGAAAGTTGGACGGCATGGAACTCTGCTGCATGTCGCTGAACAGATGCACCTGAAGACGTGTGCCTTTCGAAGCAGCCAGAATGCGGAGTGCGCGAGCAAGTTCGCCATAGGAACTGGTCAGATCATTCGGTTGAATGCTGCTGACGGCGCTAGTAAGCGCCGCATGATTCATATCCATGCTGGTCAGCGACTCCACGTGCGCATCGAAGGCAATCACCTCAGCCATATCGCGGCCGCCCAGAGAGCGAATGACACTCTCTGCTTCCGCTTTGGCTCGCTCCATCCGGTTGCCTGCGCGCATGCTGAAGGAGCGGTCTACGGCAAGCACAGTCAGCGTGCGTTTTCCGCTCGCCGGCAGGATGCGATTGACAAAGGGATTGGCAAACGCTAAGGCCAGAAGCGCGAGCAGCAGGATGCGCAGGCTGAGCAGAGTGAAGTAGCGCAGTCGCCGATGTTTGGTGGAGCTTTGCACGCGCCGTTCAAAGAACATCAATGAGCTAAACGGCAGTGGAGTGCGCTTAAATTGACGCAGCAGATGGAGCCATAGCGGCAGCGCAGCAACGGCCAGGCCAGCGAGAAACCAAGGCGCGAGAAACCCCATCTAGAACCTTCTCTCGCGCAACCGGAAGTATTCACGTAGGGCGCTGTCCAAAGGCCGATCTGTGCGGAGCAGGAAGTAATCGAAGCCTGCGCCCCGAGCCTTGCTCTGCAGTGCCGTTAAATGATTCTGCATCTTCTCCCGATACTCGGTGCGGCTGTATTCAGGCGAAGTTTCCAGCGCATCGCCGGTCTCCATATCGAGCAGAAGCGGCGCCGACCCGAGGTCGGGATTGATCTCTTGCGGATCGAGGACGTGGAATAAAACCATCTCGGTGCCGCGATGGCGCAACGGCTCAACATGCCGGATGATGCTGTCGGGGTCTTCGTAGAAATCTGAGATCAGGACCGTGAGCGCACGCCGTTTGATCAGCTCTTGCAGCCGGGTGAAGGGTCGCGAAAAGTCGGTGCGCTGGCCGGGCAGTGCCTGATCGATGGCGTGCAACATCCGATTCAGTTGACCCTGACGCGATGAGGGCGGAACAAGCGTTTGAACATCGTCAGCAAAAACAATCAGCCCGCTGCTGTCCCGCTGCAAGTGAGCCAGGTAAGCCAGAGATGAGGCCAGATACTTTGCGTAGTCAAGCTTGCGAACCGTAGGAGCGCCAAAGCTCATGCTCGCGCTGGCGTCGAGAAGAAGCATGAGCGTGGTATTGGTCTCACCGCGATAGCGCTTCAGATAGGCCCGTTCGGTGCGCGCATAGACATTCCAATCGACATGACGCAGATCATCGCCAGGAGTATAGGCGCGGTACTCCGCAAATTCCTGGCTGAAGCCAAAGTCAGGCGAGCGATGCAGCCCCGAGACAAAGCCATCCACCACGGTTCTGGCGATCAGCTCCAGGCTGGAGATCTGCGCCAATACCGCGGGGTCGAGATAGCGGCCTGTTACTGCTGACGCCATGGTGGGGTAAGACGCGTCAGCTGCGCGGGGCAGGCTTGGCTTCCAGCAAGCGGCGCAGCAGGTCGTCGGTGGTCAAGTGGTCTGACTCGGCGTGGAAATTCAGCAGCACGCGATGGCGCAGGATTGGGATCACCAAAGCTCGGATATCTTCGTAGGACACGTGGAGGCGGCCTGCCATCAGCGCGCGTGCTTTGCCAGCTAGAACCAGGAATTGCATGGCGCGAACGCTGCCTCCGAAATTCACATATTTGCGGACGAATTCCGGAGCATCGCCGTTACTGCGCGGGCGGGTCGCGCGGACCAGATCCACTGCATAGCGGGCCACCGATTCGGCAATCGGCGTCATACGGACCAGTTGCTGGAAGCCACGGATTTCCTCTTTGTCGGTTACCGCTTCGGCAACGGGCAGCGTTGTTACCGTGGTCAAGTCCACAACCTTCATTTCATCATCGGCCGACAGGTAATCGAGCACAGCATTGAAGAGAAAGCGATCGAGCTGCGCTTCTGGCAGCGGATACGTTCCTTCAAGTTCAATCGGGTTCTGAGTGGCCAAAACAAAGAACGGCGGATCCAGGCGGTACTGGTGACCACGCACAGTACACGAGAGTTCTCCCATCGCTTCCAGCAGCGCCGCTTGCGTTTTGGGTGGCGTGCGATTGATCTCGTCAGCCAGCAGCACGTTCGAAAAAATAGGACCCGGAACAAACGTCCAGGTACGGCGGCCGGTGGTGGGATCTTCTTCGATAATGTCGGTACCGGTGATGTCGGACGGCATCAGGTCGGGGGTGAACTGAATGCGGTTGAACTTGAGCCCTAGCGTCTGGGCCATGGTACGAACCAGCAGCGTTTTCGCGGTACCGGGCAGACCGGTCAGTAAGCAGTGGCCGCCGACAAATAGCGAGATCAGGACGTTCTCCAGAACCTGTTCCTGGCCGACGATCACTTTGCGGACCTCATGCTTGATACGGGCATGAACGTCAGCAAAGCGCTGGAGACGGCTCTTCAGCTCGCTAGAATCAAGCGCAGGTTGGGCGGTGGTGGTCGACATTATGGCTGGTTTGACTCCTGACTTAACTGCAACAATAGCTGCTGAGCGGGCTTGAAGTCCGGAGCGGTTTCGAGTGCATTTAGAACCTGATCTTTCGCTTCGCCAGTACGATGAGCGGCAGCAAGGGCCTTGGCAAGATTGTAGTGCGATTCAGCCGAATCGGTTCCTTTGAGCGCCAGGACCGCCTGGAATTCCCGAACCGCATCCGTCGGCTTTCTGTTTTCGGCCAGCAGAGTTCCCAGCAATTGGTGGGTCTCGCCATCCTCGGGATAGATGAACAGAATCTTGGTCAACGTCTTCTCCGCTTCGTCGTGCTTGCCGCGCTCGCTTTCGAGCTTTCCCAAGTTTCTCAATGTATCGACGTTGGTGCCGCCGTGGTCTCGGTAGGCTTCCAATTGGGCGGACTCGGCAGCCTTATTGCCTGTTTTGGCATAAGCGCTCGCCAGCAGTTCATACAAGCTGCCTTGGCCGATGTAATCCGGGTAGAGATCGCGTATAGCGGAAGCCTGCGCGATAGCGTCGTCCGTCTTGCCCGAGTCCATGGCGGCATGGGCGCTTTTCATTCCGGCCTTCCATTTCACGAAGTTTGCAACGGTGTTACCGGTTTTGTTCTCCAGCCAGGCAGCGAACAATTTGTCGAACGCTTCCGGAGATAGGTGCAGATTCTCCTTGATGGCGTCGGCAGTTGACTTGCGGTCGGCGTAGGAATGAATCATGCCAAGGATAGCTGCGTCGCCCCATTTTTCGGCAATAAAGTCACAGATGCGGCCAGCCTCAAAGTATGAAACGAGCACCTGTCCAGGGTAGTCCGGGCGAACAAATCCACGGTCAAGCTGCAGCACGGGAAGCAGCTTCTTATCACGCACTGCCGCCACCATCTCAGGGGTCATGCGATCTCCCCAGGACGCCGAAGCAGCTGATTCTTCATGCACGGAAACGCCTTCGGTAAACCAGCGCGGCACCAGGTTATGGGTCGCAGTCAAAACGTAAACGTGGCTGAGTTCGTGCCACATGGTGCTGGCCCAATTAAAGTCGCCTGGCGCCCGAGCAGAAGGGCTATCCATTGTAACGACGAGCCCGAACGTGACACCGAGCAGGCCGCCTTGACCGGGCAGCCCCAGCGTCCGAACCACAAAGTCTTCGTGATTCGGGTAGACTTCCACTCGCACCGGTCCCGGCAGTGTCATGTTGTACTTGCGCTGATAAGTCGCCACGGCGCGTTGCAGTTCGGGCTCCATGTACGGCCGCAGCAACGCTGCCTCGTTCTTGCTCAACATGAGTTCAGTGCGCGGCGTTCTGGTGACCACGTAGTCATGCAAGGTGTCCATCAGCCGAAGCGCATTGACGGTTTGCGGATCTCGGTAGTGCGCCTGATAAGCGCGAGTGAGTTCGCTTTTCGCTTCCGCTTCGTGCCCGAGACGTACCAGATTCATGCCAAGCTGTGAGTGCGCGCTCCACAAGTCGGGCTCCAGGGCAATCGCCTTTCGATACTGCTCCACGCCCTCCTGATAACGATGATTGATCACCAGAAAATGAGCGCAGGTCTCGTATCCTTCGCCATAGTGGCTGTTCACTTCAGCAATCTTTTCGAGCCAGGGCGACGCCATGTTGCCATCCAGCTGATCGATAGCGGCAAGGATTGCCATGCCATCTAATGCTTCGCCAGACAGGCTTAACGCTTTTTGCGCTTCTTCGGTGGCTAGTTGCCTGTCACTATCTTCCAGCGCGAGAAATGCGAGCAGTTCATGCGCTTCCACCAACTTGCCGTCGTGTTCCAAGGCTGTATGGGCAAACTCGACTGCCTTCTTGCTGTAATTCTCCGCTGCGGCGTGAGCCAGCGCCAGGTATGCGGGAGCATAGTTCGGGTCGTCAGCTACGGCTTCATTCAGGAGATTAACAGCCTCACTTGGGTTGAAGCGGTCGAGGAACAGTTTGCCCCATTCCGTTGCCACCTCAGCCGACTTGGGCGCTTGCTTGTAAGCCAGCTTGAACTCACTGTTTGCAGCGTCATACTGCTTCAACCCTGCAAGGCCTTCGGCACGGGAAAAAGCGTCAGCGGACCGTGTCAATGAGGTGAAACAATCTCTGGCCTCCGCTGCGTGGCCAAGAAGGTGCTGATGCCGGCAGCTTTCAACAGCCGTCGACCCGGCCAAAGCACTCAGCGGAATCAGGACAAGAGCCGCGATCGCAATAAGCCTCATTTGTCGATCTCCGCTTGCGTTCTGGCCAATTCGAGCAGCAATGCTGTAATCTGCTGCCTGTAAGCATCCGGGTCCATGGCGGCCTTCTCAAATTTCAGCTTGTCGATTCGCGCTTCCAACTCCTCTTTTCTTGTCAGCAGCCGCTGCTTGCCGGGCAGTGCCACTCTTTCCACATTTGCCTGCGGACGCACTAACGGGAACGCTGCAGCCAACGCACTAGGACGATTCACGTTTGCGGTGGAACCTGCCGGTATCTCCGGCTTGGCGATATCGGTGAGAAGCGGATGCTCGGTGGCCATCAGTTTCTCCGTTTCAAAGTACGCGGTTGTCTTGCGTTGAGCGTAGTTAAACGCTTCCTGAGCCGATACTGTGCCGTTCTTGTCTGTATCGGCTGCCGGATCGCGCAACGAATCTACCCAGTAACGGGCAAATACTGGAGCATTCTTCTCAGTCCCAGACTTGGTTGCAGTGATCACGACACGATCTTTGCGGGCGAGTGCCGTCAATGAAGCTCCGCTGCAACTAGTCATATTCACAATCAGCTGACGCCGGGCCGGGATGTGATCGACCAAGCCGGCCAACTCGCGGGCCGTCACGTCCGGCCCGGGAAGATTGAACTTGTAATCTTCTCCGTCAAAGGTGCCGTGGCCGATCAGAAAAAGCGCGAACGTGTCATCGGCTGTGGAGGTCGAAGCGATCTGCCTGAGGGTCTCGCCCAGGTGCTGGCGGGTAGCTGCCGCTCCGCTAAGCGAGATGACGTGAACATCCGGCGAGTCCGTTTTCAGTTCCTTATCCAGATCGCTCGACCATTTGGCAAACTGAGTGTCGTACTCCGGTTCGCCGCCAAGCCCGGCAACACTGACGTAATAGTTCGCAGCCGCAAGGTGACCGGCGCCGGCCAAGAGCACTGCACAAATCGCCCGGCGGAAACTCATACCGCACCCCAGCGTCGCCGCAGCAACCACTCGCTTGTTTTGAGCAGCAGAATTAATAGGAACACCGCTGGCATGTTCCAGAGGTCCTTGAACTCGCGCGAGGTCACACCGGCTTCTGAGTACGCGATCTCTTCCGGCAGTCGCCCGGCATCTGACGGCGTGTAATAGTGACCGCCGGTCTGCTCCGCCAAATGCTGCAGCAAATCCCGATTCTGCTCACGATGAAAGTTCTCAGCCACACCGTTTTCGCGACGAAAAGAGACGGTGTCTTTGCCTATGGGTTGCCCATCCTTCTGCCCCGTTATTTCAGCGACATAGGAGCCGGTTTTTGCCGCGTCCCAATCTGCGGCGTACACGCCGGGCGTCTGCGGATCGGGTCGCAGTTCTACCGTGTCAGCAGTGCCATCCGGCTCCACAATATGTGCCCGCACCGTAGCGTCACTGGCGGGCTGATAGGTTTTGTCGCGAACGTCTGCCCGCAATTGCATGTGACCCTCGTCTTCCAGGGTCGCATTCTTCGTCGAAGCAGCAACGCGCGACGGCGTCGCGCTGACGATCCATCGCAACAACTGGCGCCAGAACGTTTCCTGACTCTTATCCGCCACCGGTTGCTGCATGCGCCAGCGCCAACTGCCGCCTGTGGCAAAGACCGCCGTACGTCCTAACCCATAGTTTTCGGTGATTAGCAGCGGTACTTGCTTGCCCTCTGCGTTGACCCGCGCCAGCACGGTCGCGCCCGGCTTCGGCGTCCCAGGGTCCTGATAGCTGGCCAGATATGGCAGAATCTCCCAATGCTTGGCACTCTTCTCGGCATCGTCTTCGATCCGGCACAGCAAGCTGCTACGGCCCGCGTCGGTTAGCTCCGCGGGTACAAAGCTGCGTTGGAACGTGTTCTTGCGTGACGGTAGCGTCACGGGCAACAGATCGGACAGGGCGCTTGCCCCATAACCGCCGTCCGATAACGAGGATGACCCACCTAGAAGAAGCAGTCCGCCCCCGCGGCGATCGACAAAATCTCTGACCAGTTGCTGCTGATTCGGCGTGAAGTACGCAGCTTCTACGCTGCCCAGAATCAAGCCTTGATATTCGAACAGATCCTCAGCTCGGGAAGGGAAGCCATCGGCCAACTCCTTTGGATTCGAAATGCCCTGACGATATACTTTGCTCGCAGTGGTGCGGAGCATGGAGACAACTGAGATGGCTGGATCATCCTCCACCGCGCGGCGCAGAAATTTGTACTCCCACCGCGGTTCGCCTTCTACATAAAGCAGCCGGCGCTTGGCATCGTCAACCAGCAGCACGCGCGTCTGGCTGTTGTTGGCCGTATTGGATTCGCCCTCCAGCGGCTGCACACGGACTTCAATGTTCTTCAGCCCGGCCGTTCCGGCATTGAATTCGACATCCTCGATCTGTTCCGGACGATTACGCAAGACGACATCTCGGCTTGCAACGACTGTGCCGCTGCTGACTACGCTGACTTTGACCTTCTTGCCGTCGAAGCCGTCCTGCCGCAATGTGACGGTAGCCTGCAGCCGCGCTCCGGCCAGCGTTTTAGGTGACAGTTCCACATCCTGCAGCTCGATATCCTGCTTGAGACGTTCGGCCCCGAATCCGATTGTGTTCACTGGCAGATGCCGACGGCGCAATTCGGTCATGGTCTCAGCCGGGATGCCGCCCGTAGTATCAGCCCCGTCTGTCAGAAGCACGACCGAGCCGATGGGCAGCGTTCCTGCTTCGTCCGCAATCTGGCGCAACCCGCTGCTGATCTGTGTAGCGGAGGCCGATGCACTGAGCTTCGTGGTATCGGGGATACGCTGAAGACCTGCGCCGAGGCGATACAGATGCACTTGGAATCGACCGCGGAGGCGCTTGAGAACGCCATCTTCGAGAACCCGCCGTGCCTGCTCCTCACGTGTCTCGGTGCCGCTATCGCGCAAGCTCATGCTGCGGCTGTCGTCCACCAGAACTGCAACAACGTTTTCCTGAGGACGCAAGGATGTCACGCTGATTGCCGGCTGCCAAAGCAGCAGTAACAGCAGCGCAACCAGGGCACTCTGCAAACTCCAGATGACCCATCCGCGCCAACTTCGAAAGGACACCCTCAAACGATTTCGCTTTGCAAACAAGACAGCAGCCAGAACCAAAGCGGTTAACAAGATCGAAAACAGTAGTGCCCAGCGCGGCCACGCTCCCAGAAGCACAAGGGAGCCCTGGGTGAAGACAATGCGCGGATACTTGAATAAAAATTCAAACATGGCGAGCGCTCAATGCGTCATTGCGTAAACGAGATAGTTGACCCCGATGCGAAAGCCCAACGCCGAGTATTGCTCCGAGTAGTTCGGATTATCGGCATGCTCCCAGGAGTCACCGAGATCCATGTTGTGGCAGATGGCAACCACCACGCGGCCTTTGTCGTCGTAGATGCCGCGCCAGCGAGCCTGAAAGCCGTCGTTCTCCGCGATCTGATGGGTGTATAGATACTGCTCGCCCGGCACCTGATAACGCTGGTCAAGGTCGTAGACCGAATGGAAAATCGGATTGCTGTCAGGTAAATCGACAATCGAGCGGTCCGGGAATACCCGCTTCATACTCTCGACGAACGTCTCCCACTCGACAGTGCCGTGGAAATCGTCACACATAAAGAATCCACCGCGATTAAGATAGTCTCGCAGCTTTGCCGCTTGCAAATCTGTCAGGTCCCAATGGCCGACTTCGACGGCATACAACCACGGCCAGTTATAAATATCATCGCCGTCCTCGGCCGCCACCGGCTGCTCGACGGAGCGCGCCTGCACTCGCGTGAGACGGCGCACGGCAGCCGACAAATGGCGGTCCGATCGCGGGTAGTCGATCGTCCAATTGTTCCTCCTGCCTCGCCAGGTCGGGACGGCACGGTACATAAAGCGCGCAAAGACCCACTCGCTCGGTTCGCGGAAGTCGGGCGGCACTGGGAAATCTTCATACTCCCAACCTTGATACTGGCGGAAGGGAACCGGCTCTTGTGCTTTACGCCCCGTACGCTTTCCTACGTCAGCAGCGCTCTCGTTCTCTGCGACGGTGCTGGAAAGCGGCACTGTCGCATATAGGACGCCCAGCAGCGCACCAACATAAATCGCCAAAAGCACTGGGCGCACACACATAGTCTCTGCTGGCCGCCACGATAGCACGGACACTTTGGCTGTCAAGGCTGAATGGACGACGGTTCGCGAAGCTGCCGCGTTACTGCTGTCTTGCGGTCGTGCTTTCTTCAGGCAGCGTCCAGGCCATCAACATTCCGCCGACCGGGGTAAGCAGATACTGTTTGCCATTCAGCTCATAGGAAATAGGGCCGGTCAGCATCTTCGCTCCCAGATTCACATGCCAAAGCGTCTTGCCGGAATCAGGGTCAAGGGCCATGAAATTGTTAGAGTTATCCGCCGTAAACAGCAGCTTACCACCGGTAGTGAGAATGCCAGCGCTGCCTTCGCCATCGCCCAGCTCGTGCTTCCAGCGAACCGCGCCAGTATTGTAGTCAATTCCCTCAAGCACCGAGTTCGCCCAGAGATTCCGGTCGCGTCCCGCCCAGCCTTCCGGCTTGCCTTCAGCCGTCATGTAGAACAGGCTCCACAAGCGCCGCGCACTGACATAGAACAATCTGGAATCAGGACTAAAGCTAGGGGCCAACCAGTTGGTTGCGCCATCCGAGCCCGGCGATACCAGCGTTCCATCCGATTTTGGCTCCTTGGCCGGGTTCGGGATCGGCTCACCGCGCGAATCAATGCCCTTTGCCCAGTTAGTGGCAATGAACGGCGCAGTGACAATATGCTCGCCGGTGTTGCGATCCAGCAAAAAGAAGTAGCCGTTACGGCTGGCCTGCGCCATCAGCTTGCGATGGACGCCTTTGTACTCGTCGTCGATCAGTACGGGAGTCTGTACCGCATCCCAATCGTGGGTGTCGTGCGGTGATGGCTGAAAGTGCCAGTTCAGCTTGCCGGTATCCGGGTTCAACGAGACGATCGAGCAGGTGTAGAGGTTGTCGCCCTTGCGGATGTCTCCGTTCAGGACCGGGTTCGGATTCCCGATGCCCCAGTACAGCTGATTCAACTCCGGGTCATATGTGCCCGTCATCCAGGTCATGCCACCACCGTGCGTGATAGCGTCGGTGCCGTGCGGCCATGTGTCGGCTCCAGGCTCCTTCAGACTAGGTTCGGTATTCCATTTCCACTCAGTCTTACCTGTGTCTGGTGTTATCGAAAGAAGAAATCCCGGGATATCGGTAACATCGCCAGAGACGCCCACAATCACGTGGTCGCGCACAATCAGGGGCGCCATAGTAGCAAAATAGCCCAGCTTCGGGTCAGCCAATTCCACATCCCAGCGCAGCTTGCCAGTCTTCGCATTCAGACAAATTAGATGGCAGTCCGGAGTCTCGAAATAGAGCCAGTCCTTATACATGCCGACACCACGGTTGCCGATGTGGTCGCCTGTCGATTCGCGCAAGTAGTGCCAGATCATGCGGCCTGTCCGGGCATCGGCAGCCCACACATTGTCAGGAGTCGAGAAGTACAGAACACCGTTCACCTGCAACGGAGTTGCTTTTATATCGGACGATTGCGGCTGCATCACCCAGGCCAGCGTCAGCTTCGACACGTTGCTTTGGGTGATTTGGGATAGCGAACTGTAACGCCGTCCGGAGTAGTCGCCGTTGAATGTAGGCCAGCTCTTGCCCAGAGGTTTTGCCAGGCTAGCGGGATCTAAGCCTGCATCCGCCGCTGCCATCCACCCCGCACCAAGGCACAACAGTGCAGCCAACGATAGTACTTTCTTCATTACTTCATCGTCTCCAGATACGCAAACAGGTTATGAATATCGGCGTCAGTGTACCGGTTCATCAGGTCGCGATGCGCCGCCAGCTTGTCGCTCACTTCTACCTTGACCTCGTCTCGAGGAAAAGAGCGGCTCCAGCCATCCTCACCCGTGAGGGAAATCGTAAACTCATCGTCATGGGTCACGCGACCCTCCACGCGTTCCCCATCGCGTGTAGTTACGGCTGCGGTCTTGGTGTTCTTGGCTGATGGATACACCATGTGCTGCTGAAGATCCACTGGCGAGTACTTCTTTGCTACTCCGGCCAAATTACCGCTGGGCGAGTGGCATCCGGTACAGCCGCCTGGTCCTTCAAAGTAAGCTTTGCCTAAATCCGCATTTCCGGTCAGCAGTTTGGCCAATGGGTAATCGCCAGGAACACTGGCACTCTTCAGCGCCGCATGCGCTTGATGATGCAGGAAGGCGACGATATCTGCCAGCTGGTTATCCTTAATGTTCGGGAAGGCCGGCATTCCTTTTTCGACGCGACCGCCATGCACCACTGGCCCAATCAGGCTGCCATTCTCATCATGGTTCAGGATTGTCGACCGCACTAGATCCGGAGCGCGGGAGCCAGTAGCATCACTCCCGTGGCAGAAGCCGCAACTCGACTGAAAGCCGGTACGGCCTCGCGTGACAGCCGCTGTATCCTCAGGAGGTTCGGTTGATTTTGACGCCGGTTTAGGCTGGTGGGCCTGCCCTGCCAACAACAAGCTTATAGACAGGCCGGTAACCAGAAACCGTAACAGCATGGTCATGAAAAACTCTTCCCCTTACTAGTTTGCACACGCAGATTTTATAGCGCAGATCCGATCTTTCTGAGTGTACTGCCAGTTTACTGAGAGCTTAGGGCTATCCGTTCTGCGTGATATCGTGAGGAACGAAGTAACCCCGGCCATTTGCGAATCTCGCAGCTTTGCCGGAGGGCCATCCGTGAATCCGCCGATCAACCTACAGACGACCGCAGAGATGAGCGCAATCAATATTGCAGCGCTCATTGATCATACGCTATTGAAGCCGGAAGCGTCGCAGGTCGATATCCTGCGTCTCTGCAGCGAAGCCAAGCAATTTTCGTTTGCTTCGGTGTGCTTGAATCCATGCTGGGTTAGCCTCGCCTGCGACGAATTGTCTGAATCTACAGTTCGAGTTTGCACCGTTATTGGCTTTCCCTTGGGTGCAAACGACTCACAAACAAAGATTGCCGAGGCCGCTACCGCCCTGTCCCAGGGAGCGCGGGAACTGGACATGGTTATCAACATCGGGCTGCTGCGGTCCCGTAATTACCATGCAGTTTACAAAGAGATCAACGATCTGGCTGATATCGCGCACGCTTCCGGCGCTATTCTGAAAACCATTCTCGAGACATCGCTGCTGACCGAAGAAGAAAAGAGTACTGCTGCCCGCCTGGCTGTTGAAGCGAAAGCTGATTTTGTTAAGACGTCGACTGGATTTGCCGGCGGTGGCGCCACGGTCGAAGATGTTGCTCTCCTGCGCCGAATTGTCGGCTCGGCCATGGGCGTCAAAGCATCAGGAGGCGTCCGCACTCTTCCTGCCGTTCTGCAAATGATAGAAGCCGGTGCTACCCGGATCGGAAGCAGTTCGGGCGTGGCCATAGTGAACGAACTCGCCGGGCCAGCATCTTCTGACAGTCCTGCGGGGACACCGACCAGTCTCCCGGGCATCTACTAATGCCCACAACCCGCAAAACTGAAGTACGCTTTCGCGAGCGTGCTGAGCTGCTGGACTTCCTTCTCGAAGTCAGTACAGTCACTAGCGAAACGCTCGATTTAGATCGCCTTCTGGCCACCGTGGCGGGCTTCATTCAGGACGTGGTGCCGCATGAACTCTTTGCCATTCTGCTGTACAACGACAAGACGCGCGGCCTACGCATGCGCTACTCCATCGGACATCGCGAGGAGGTGGCAAAGAACTTAACGCTTCGATTGGGCGAAGGTCTCACCGGAATTGCAGCCGCCGCACGCCAGCCAGTCCTGGTCGGCGATGTAAGAACCGATAACCGATACCTGAACGCTCTGGATGCGGTCAGGGCAGAACTCGCAGTACCCATGCTGATTCGTGGCAAGCTGGTCGGCATTATTGATCTGCAGGCCACGCACCTTGATGCATTCTCAGAGCAGGACCGGGCGCTTTTAGTCCTGATAGCGACTCGTGTAGCAGCGGCTATCGACAACGCGCGCCTTTACCGTCGTGTTGAGCGCCACAATCGCACTCTGCGTGTTCTGGCCCATTTGTCGCAGGAATTCAGCTCCATTCTCAACATCGACGAACTGCTGACCAAGATTGCCGTCACCATCCGTGCCTTGATTGCATTCGACGCCTTTAGCATTTTCCTGGTGGATGAGGAGCGCCGCCTGCTGCGCTGCCGCTTTAGCCAGCGCTATGACACCCAGACCACTTCCGACAACATCCCTTTCGGGCAGGGAATTATAGGTGCAGCGGTTGAATCGCGCCAGGTAATCCGCGTTGCTGATGTCAAGCACGACGCCCGCTACATTCCGACGCACCCGGAAGTGCAATCCGAAGTCGCCGTGCCTCTGGTCTCGCGTGATCGCGTCATTGGCGTCATTGACCTGGAAAGCGTTCGCCCCGGCTTCTTTACCGACGATCATGTGCGCGCGCTGGGCCTGCTGGCGCCCCAGATTGCTACTTCGGTAGAGAACGCGCGTCTTTACGAAGAGCTTGCCAAGCGCGAAGGACGCATGGAGCAGGACCTTCGTGCTGCTTACAAACTGCAATCGGTGCTGCAGCCCCGTACGGTGACCGATGTCATCGGTCTACAGGTTGCAGTAAAGAGCCGTCCGGCGCGCGAGATCAGCGGCGACCTTTACGACTTCTTCGAACACACGGGTGACTACACCCTTATTGCTTTCGGGGACGTGAGTGGCAAGGGCGCTGCTGCCGCCCTGTATGCAGCCTTGATTTCGGGCCTGCTGCGTACCCTTGCACCGCGCCGCAAAACTCCCGCGCAGCTGATGCAATTGCTCAACGAAGCACTGCTTGAACGCCGCGTCGATGCACAATACGCAACACTCTCGCTAGCTTTGTGGAATTCGCGCGACCTCACTTTTACCATGAGCAGCGCCGGTACTTTGCCGCCGTTGCTGTGCCGGAAAGGCTTGATTATCGATTCGCATACCGAGGGCGTTCCGATTGGTCTACTCGACGACCAGACTTACGACCAGATCACGATTGCTACGCAATCCGATGATCTGCTCTTATTTTATTCGGACGGAGTAGAAGATCAGCTGGACGAGATGAGCGACTACGGACGCGAACGATTGGAAGGGCTTCTGAAGAAGAGCTGGAAGAAGACTCCTCAGCAGCTGGTCAACGCTGTCTTTGAAGACTTGGATGTATTCCGCGGAGCCACGCCCCTGACCGATGATCAGAGCTTGATTGCCTTGCGAGTTCTCTAGCCAACTTGAAATGTTAATTGCCGGTGAATTCGAGTACCGCGACAGCGGTCTCTTTTGTGAGGATGTTGCGCTTGTCAAACTTGCCGAGCAGCACGGTACGCCCGCTTACGTCTACTCACGCTCAGCCATCATTAGCCGCTTCCGTCAGTACCAACGGGCGCTCCAGGGTATTCAGAGCCAAGTCTGTTACGCAGTCAAGGCGAACTCTAACTTGGCCATCCTTGATCTGTTGGCGCGCGAGGGATCTGGCTTCGATATTGTTTCGGGCGGTGAGCTCTTTCGTGTGCTTTCAGCAGGGGCAAAACCCGAGTCGGTAGTCTTCTCCGGCGTGGGCAAAACGGAAAGTGAAATCCGGTATGGCCTGGAGGTCGGTATTCACAGCTTCAACTGCGAATCGGAACGGGAACTGCAAAAGATCTCGGCGATCGCGGCCGGCATGGAGAAGAGCGTATCGATTGCGGTGCGTGTCAATCCCGACGTAGACGCAAGTACACATCCCTATATCTCCACTGGTCTGCGCGAGCATAAGTTCGGAGTGGATCTTGCCATTGCTGAGGAACTTTATAGCCGTGCCTCCACTTTGCCGGGGCTGCGGCTGGAAGGCGTTAGCTGTCACATCGGCTCTCAGTTGCTTGACCCCGGGCCGTTGCTTGAGGCCGCCGACAAAGTAATCGCACTCGTCAACCGTTTGCGCGCCAGAGGCCTGCCCATCCGCTACCTCGATCTAGGCGGAGGCATCGGCGTCTCATACCGCGAAGGCGATCGCTCACCTGCTGTTCCTTCGTTGATTGAACAATTGGTATCGAAGATATCCGGGCTCGATCTTACATTGCTGCTAGAACCGGGCCGGTCGATTGTAGCGGAAGGGGGTCTCCTGTTGACCCGCGTTGTTCTGGTAAAGCGTAACGGGTCCAAGACGTTCGTGGTTGTCGATGCCGGCATGAACGACCTGATTCGTCCCGCGCTCTATCAGGCACACCACGAGATACTCCCTGTTCGACTACAAGGTGAAAGGCAAACTGTGGAGGTAGATGTCGTAGGTCCAGTCTGCGAAAGCGGCGACTTCTTCGCACACGGTCGCCGGATACCCGAACTGCACGAAGGCGATCTGGTCGCAATCCAAACTGCTGGTGCTTATGGCTTTGTCCTCTCGTCAAACTACAACTCACGCCCCCGCTGTCCCGAGCTTCTGATTGATGGCCCGAAAGTCTTGATAGCCAGGCAGCGAGAGTCGTATAACGACCTGATCCGCGGTGAACAGCGCCTTACCTCTTAACGCCGACACCCAGTTCGTAGGAGAGCGCACCGCCCAGGTAAGCGCCAGCACTGAGTGAGGCAAACCCGATAAAAGCAAGCGTTCGGCCCAGGCCTCGGTTGCCGGCCTTCCGTGCCCAGTAAGAGCCGCCATAGAGAAGCGCTGTCGCCGAGTTTGTTAATCCATGCACGATGCCTAAACGCCGAGCACCGGCTTTGGTTCCACTCCACTCCGCAATGCCGGTAGCGGCTGCACCAACGGCGCTAACCAGCCCTATTGCGACGGCAGCATCTGCTCCCGCTGAATAGGCATCGCCTGAGGTCATTTCAAGAATGTCCAGAACCAGCGCCGCTGTCCAGCTCCCCACCGGGACATCTGTAATTGCAGGATGAAGCGGATGGCCTAGCCACTTGGTACCATGCAGAGCCTCTTTTACAACTTGCCCAGCTTCTCCGGCAGAATCAAAGGCACCCAGCACCGCCGATTGTGCAGACTCCTCTATCGGCTCCAGCCAGTCCTGCTGCTCAATTGCAGTTATGATTGCAGATTCACTCATGGAAATGAGATGCATCTGCGTGCCAAAGTAAACTTCAAAATCAGACGAGTAGTGATTCTTCCTGCTCGATCTTTCGGGACAGTTGCGCGCTTTTCTCCTGGCTCATAATTGCCCGGAGTTGCGGAAACTCAACTTCCTCTTCTTGGCGTGCGTGAGGTGCTATTTCATTCCGCAAGCTGTGCACGGCATCGATCCAGCCACCGACTTCTTTCATGGACTGATCCAGCTTGAAAAGCGAGACTTTCATGCTGGCGTGCTCCTGATAAAGCTTTCGCATGGCTTCTTGCCGGTCAACGTCGGTCTGCAGGAGCGGGTACACAATGTCCTCCTCTGCCATAGCGTGCTTGCCGATTGTTCGCTTAAAATCATAAAACAATCGCATGCGCGTAAGTGGCTGGTTCACCGTTGCCGCTTCCATTTGGTCAAGCAACGAAAGGAGTTTGCGATGCTCGGCAATCAGGCCCTCGAACGGGTCCTTTCCGGCGGCACCCCGAACCACCCCGACTGCGTTTGCATAAACCACCGGCAATAGCTTTCCGAGCAGGATCGCTCCTGTTACCCCCAGCGCGAACTTTACATAAGGAGCGATTGGGTTTTCGTTCTTCTCATTGATAAACACTGTCTGCATGTACCCTGCTTTCAACCTCTGGACGTTGCAGCCGCCTTCTTATTACTATTCATCGCACCTGTAAATGTACTTGGTGTTAGCGCCTGTTCTTTCGGGCAAGCGTGCATACTATGTAGAACATGCCTGACGCTCCGGCGATCGCAGTCGAAGATCTGCACAAATCCTACGGGCCTTTTGAAGCCGTGCGCGGCATTGATCTGGAAGTGGGAACCGGCGAAGTATTTGGCCTGCTTGGACCGAATGGCGCAGGCAAAACGACCACCATCGAGATATTGGAAGGCCTGCGTCCGCGCACCAGCGGCAAAGTTTCAGTGCTTGGCTTTGACCCAGCACGAAATGCCCGGGAGGTAAAGGACCGCATCGGTGTCTGCCTGCAGGCAACCAACCTTCCGGACAAGATGAAGGTGTTCGAAGCGCTGGAACTGTTTAGCGCTTTCTATACCAAAACGACAGACTTGAATCGCTTGCTCGCGCGTTTGCAATTGACCGAAAAGAAGGACGCTCTATACCGTTCGCTGTCCGGAGGCCAGAAACAACGTGTGGCACTCGCGCTTGCTCTACTGAATGACCCCACGCTGCTGTTCCTTGACGAGCCGACCACCGGCCTTGATCCGCAGGTCCGCCACGAAATTCATGGCGTCATCCAGGAGCTGAAAGAGAACCGCCGCTCTATTCTGATCACCACACATTACATCGAAGAAGCGGAACGCCTCTGCGACCGGGTTGCTATTGTCGATGCCGGAAAGATCATCGAGCAGGGTACGCCGCGGGAAATCCAAGTTCGTGTTCTAGGCCAGACACTGGTGGAGGTAACTACTAATGAGGCAATGCCTGTGACCAATTTGCCCGATGCGTTGAAGTCCGAAAAGTTTGTTGTCCGCGATAGCGGATGCACGCTGGCGGTGCAAAGCGAATCACCGGCAGCGCTAATTGTCGAACTTGTGCGGTGGATCGAAAAACAGGGTTTGCGGCTGGTCGATATCGGTATGAAGCGCCCCACGCTCGAAGACGTTTTCATCGAACTCACCGGAAAGAGACTGCGCGAACAATGAAACCTTATCTGGCGCAGATCAAAAGCGGTCTTCAAATGCTGGGCCGCGATCGTGGAGTGCTGTTCTTCAGCATGCTCTTTCCACTCATCTTCTTTTTTGTTTTCGCTCAGATGTTCAATGGCTCGAAAAGTCCAGGCGCAATGGCGCAGGTCATTTCCGCCGTTCTTATTATCGGCGTACTAGGAAACGGCTTCTTTGGTGCAGGCATGCGAACGGTGCAGGACCGCGAGACAAACGTTCTCCGCCGCTTCAAGGTTGCGCCAATTAGTGCATCGCCCATCATCATCGCCTCACTGGTTACCGGGCTGGTCACTTACCTTCCAATCGTCTTCCTGCTGCTCTTTTTCTCCGCCACCATCTATCACGCACCGCTTCCACCGAACATCCTCTCGTTAGTACTCTTCCTCTCGGTGGGTGTTCTCTCGTTCCGTGCCATGGGCATGATTGTTGCTGCTGTTGTGAACTCTGCCCAGGAAGGACAGATCCTGATCCAGATTCTCTACCTGCCAATGCTCTTTCTGAGCGGCGCGACATTTCCGGTTTCAGCTATGCCGGTCTGGGTGCAAACCATCGCTCAGTTCCTGCCTGCGACCTACCTTCATCAGGGAATTGAGTCTATCCTGATTGGCGGCGAAACTATTGCTGCGAATTGGTTTGCTGTTGTAGCTCTCAGCATTGCGCTCTGCGTCGCTGTCTTTATCGGCGTCAAGCTCTTTCGCTGGGAAAAAGAGGAGAAGATCGAGGGCCGTGCCAAGCTCTGGATTTTGGCGGTATTGGCTCCCTTCTTTCTGCTCGGCTTATATCAGGCCAAGACTAAAGCCAATATCACCAAGGCACGAACGATGGACCGGGCAGCTGCCCGGAACCGCTCCATTCTGTTCCAGGACGTTCGCATCTTCGTCGGCAATGGACCGACTATCTCTAATGGCGCGGTGCTCGTTCGGAACGGCAAGATCGCTCAGGTCTTTTCACAACCCGTTACGAATGCATCTGCTTTACAGGCAGAAGTAGTGGAGAGCTCCGGCAAGACGTTGATGCCTGGCCTAATTGATATGCACGTTCATATTGGCGCGCCTGGCGGGTTATACAAGGATGCTCGCAGCTACAGTGATCCGAACTTAGCCAAGCGCCGATTGGCCGCTTACTTATACAGCGGAGTGACTACGGTTCGCAGTACGGGAGATTGGCTCGACAACATTGTGGAGCTGCGCAGGCTCATCCAGGCCGATGAGTACGAGGGAGCCTCTCTATATTCGTGCGGCCCGTTATTCACTGCGCCTGGCGGCCACCCGACCGAGATGCTCGCCAATTTCCCGGAAGTGATGAGGAAAACAGCATCCGACCAATTTGTGCGGCTGCCGAAAAGCCCGGAGGAAGCGCGGCAGCAGGTTAATGCTTTGAAGGATAAGAATCTCGATTGCATCAAGGCGGTGTTGGAATCGGGCAACCCTGCCTGGGGCGAGTTTCCGCATTTAAACCCCGCAATCTACAGCGCTATTTCTGATGAAGCGCACAAGCTGCATCTGCCGCTGGCTACCCACACCGGTAATGCGGCAGATGTCACCGCAGCGGTAGCAGCGGGAAGTGAAAGCATAGAGCATGGCTCTACTGCCGACCTGATCCCCTCCGCCGTTTTTGCATCCATGAAAGCCAGAGGGCTTGCTTACGATCCAACAATCAGCGTCTTTGAAGGCGTGTCTGAGTTTCGCTCCGGCAAGACCGAGTTGTTGAACCGGCCGCTGCTCCAGCAGGTTGGCCCATTGAATCTTCTGCAAGACACTCGAGTGGAAGTTGCCAAACGCGGTGATGCATCAAAAGGGGGGAGCTTACAGCCTATGCTTGACAACGCCAATCGCAATCTGATGGCTGCTTACCGTGCGGGTGTCACCCTGATTGCAGGTAGCGACGCCGGCAACATGCTTGTGATTCACGGGCCCACGGTTCAGCACGAACTTGCTTTGTGGGTGAAAGCCGGCATTCCGACCAGCGTGGCTTTGCAAGCGGCAACGTTTAACTCAGCGAAAGTGCTAGGGAAGGGAGACAGTATTGGCCTGATTGCCCCCGGCCATGACGCCACGTTGATCCTTGTTGATGGCGATCCACTAGCGGAGATTCAAAGTCTCGAGCATATCTCTACGGTCATGCTGCGCGGTCAATGGATCAATCGATCTGACCTTCTCGATCAGGATAAGCCTTGAACCAGCCAGTTCTCAAGACGCTCGACCGCATTCTCTCCAAGGCTGGCCTGGGTTCCCGAACAGAAGCGCGCAGTTGGATCGGCAGCGGTCGCGTTTCGGTGAACGGCCGCGTCATTCAAACGCCGGACCACTGGGTGAACCCGCTGCGCGACAAGGTCCTGTTGGATGGCAAACCGCTAGAGCGTGCCGAGCGGCGCTACATTCTGCTCTACAAGCCGAAAGGCTATCTCACCACGTACCGAGATCCGGAAGGCCGCAAAACCGTGTACGACCTTATCCCGAAAGTGAATGAGTTCGTTGGCACTGTGGGGCGGCTCGACCTGGACACCTCTGGCCTGCTGCTGCTTACCAACGACAACGACCTGGCCGAGTACATCACCAATCCCGAACACCATGTCTCGAAGACGTACATGGTGAAAGCTTCTACAGTCCTGACCGATGAACAGCTTCAGCAATTGCGAGACGGCGTAATGCTGGATGATGGACCCACGCGCCCCGCGAAAGTGACGCTTCTGCGTAACACCCCGAAGTATTCCTTTTTCGAAGTTACAATCAGCGAGGGGCGCAATCGTCAGGTACGTCGAATGTTGGAAGCAATCGGCAGCAAAGTGTTGAAGCTGGTGCGAGTCAAATTGGGTCCACTCAGTCTCACCGGTTTACGCGTCGGAGAGTGGCGCCACCTCACGCCGGCAGAGATCGCCATGCTTCGCCCGAAGGCCAAGGCTAAACGTAAGTCTTAAACTCAATCACGTCCCCGTCCTGCACGACATAGTCTTTTCCTTCAGTTCTCAGCTTGGCAAGCTCACGCGCTCGTGCAAAGGAGCCGCACGCAACCAGGTCCGTATAGCTGACACACTCAGCAGAGATGAAGCTCTTCTCAAAGTCAGAATGAATCACGCCTGCTGCTTGCGGTGCTTTATCGCCGGCATGAATGGTCCAGGCTCGAGTTTCTTTTTCGCCTGTCGTCAGGTAAGTGCGTAAGCCCAGCAGGTGATAAGCTTCCTGGATTAGCTGGCTCGCGCCTGTGTCCGTCACGCCCAAGTCCTTCAAATACTCCTGCCGCTCCTCTTCCGACAAGGTGACCAGTTCCGATTCAATCTCAGCCGACACTACCACCGCGCTTGTCTGGTGATGAGTCTTAACATAGCTGCGAACCTGCTGCACAAATGCATTGCTATGGGCCGAAGCCAGGTCTTCTTCAGCTACATTGCAGGCAAATAACGTAGGCTTGCTGGTGAGCAGAAAGAATCCAGCGACTAATGACTGCTCTTCTGGGCTCAGTTCCATAGTTGCGATCGTCTTGCCTTCGTTCAAATGCGAGTCGAGCTTTTCCAGCACCTCTATCTCGGCTATCGCTTTCTTATCGCCGCTTCGAGCTGCTTTCACGTTTTTTGTTTTGCGCTTCTCCACTGATTCCAGGTCAGCCAGCACCAATTCCGTGTTGATGATTTCAATGTCACGAACCGGGTCTACGGTATCCATGACATGTTCGATGTTGGAGTTTTCAAAGCAGCGCACAACCTGCACCAGCGCATCGACTTCGCGAATGTGACCCAAAAACTGATTGCCCAGGCCCTCGCCCTTGCTGGCGCCTTTTACCAGGCCTGCAATGTCTACAAACTCGAATACAGCAGGCACAATCTTCTGCGCCTTACTCAGCTTTGCCAGCACTCCCAGTCGCTCGTCAGGAACTGTTACCACTCCCGTATTTGGTTCGATGGTGCAGAAGCGATAGTTCGCGGCCATGGCCTTTCGCGATTGAGTGACCGCATTAAACAAGGTGCTCTTCCCAACGTTGGGAAGACCCACAATTCCAGCTCTTAACATGCCCTCTCATTCTCGCGTACGATGCCATGATGGAGTCGTGGCTTTCGAAGACGAACTGCAGCGCGTCTTGCCAGCCGACTTGCCCAACCGCGGACGGGTGATCAGCGGAGCAGCCCGGCATCTGGAACTGATTGCAGCAGCGAACGAGTACATGAATCTCACTCGAATTACGTCGCCGCAGGAAGCCGCAGTAAAGCATGTTTTGGATTCCGTTGCCCCTTTCCGATGCTTTGGAGGTGCCAAGCTGGTGCTCGATGCCGGCACTGGCGCAGGCTTTCCTGGTCTGCCGCTTGCTCTGGTGCTGCCCAATGTGAAGTTCATCCTGTGCGAATCGACAGGGAAGAAAGCACGCTTCGTGGACTCGGCGGTTGAAGAGATTGGGCTGCCCAATGTGGACGTGAGTCCGGAACGAGCAGAGACTGTTGCTCAGGCGAGGCGCCCGGATATCATTACAGCCCGGGCAGTTGCACCGCTTCCGAAGCTTCTTGATCTGTTCGGCCCGTTCCTGGTAAAAGGGACGCGCCTGTTGCTGTACAAAGGCCCTGATATCGAGAGTGAGCTCGCGCAAGCGCGCCAGTATCGTTTTATGGCCGAGGTGCTGGAACAGTATCAACTGCCCGATGAGATGGGTTCACGCACTCTGCTCGAAGTGCGGGCTCAGGGCCGCTGAGAACGCGAAGCCTCAAATGCAAGCAATATCCAGCCGGCAATGAATACAAGTCCGCCAATAGGAGTGATTGCACCTAGGATGCGAACTCCGCTGACAGCCAGGGCATAAAGCGACCCGGAGAAAATCACGAGGCCGAGAAGCAGCAGACCCGCCACGCGGCCTTGCGCTCCCATTGTGATTGCACCTGCCCGAGCGAGCAACGCCACCACCAAAATGCCAAGCGCATGCACGAAGTGATAGAACACTGCTTTCTCGTACACAGACAATGAGTACGCGTCTAGCCTGTTTCGCAAGCCGTGCGCGCCGAATGCACCGAACACTACTGCCAATGCCATCAATGCGCTTCCAATCGCAGTCCAGTTCATCGACATCAGGCTCGCGCGAACGGTGCGTCAGGTGACGGACTCTGCGGGGTGAAGAGTTCGACACCCTCAGGGGTAATATGCATATCGTCTTCCAGCCGGATACCGAATTCGCCCGGAATGTAAATGCCAGGTTCATCGCTGAAAACCATCTCAGCTTCAATTGGAAGGGAATTGTCTTTTACCAGGTAGGGCCACTCGTGCCCGTCCATACCCATTCCGTGCCCCACGCGGTGCGTGAAGTACTTATATCCCGGTCCATAACCGGCGTTCGTGATGACGTCACGAGCCGCTGCATCCACCTGTCCAGCCGGCAGCCCTGGCCGCGCTACCTTCAGAGCCGCACTCTGCGCCCGATGCACAATGTCGAAGACCTGCTTCACCTTGTCCGGGACTCTTCCCAACACAAAAGTCCGGCTGATATCCGATTCATAGCCTTCCACCACGCAGCCGCCATCCATCAGCAACACGCTTCCTTCGTTGATCACCTGGGGCGTCCGGGAGCCGTGGGGCAGGGCAGAGTAAGCACCGACCTGAATGCTCGCTTCGCCTTCGAACCCGAGTTGCTCGTGCGCCGCTACTACCAGAGCGCCAAACTGCGTCTGGGTCATGCCGGGTTTAAGCGATTTCCATGCTGCTTCATAGGCGGCCAGCGAGACTTCCGCAGCCAGCCGCATGAGCGCAATTTCCGCCGGACTCTTGATCATGCGACACCCCGCTGTGACGGGCGTCGCGCTCACAAGCGTGGCTGCCGGGTTTGCTTTCCCAATACCGTCAGCAAACACAAACTGCATGCGCTCTTCAATGCCAATGTGACCCGTCGTCGCGCCCGCATCTTTCAACCCTTGCGCAACCAGCCGGTACGGGTTCTCGTTTTCCTGCCATGTCAAAACGCGAGAGCTATCTCCATCTGGTGCGCCGGCAATCTGTTCGCGCGCGCGGCCTTCCTCAAATGC
>CAXTWQ010000001.1:127011-133469 GCA_964248065.1 uncultured Bryobacteraceae bacterium
GCACTAGCGTGAAAAGCCGTTCGCTGTTATCCCAATGTATGCCGGTAAAGTACTTCAAGCTGGTGCCGCCGGCAACACAGATTGCATCGATGCCGTGCTGGTTCATCAATTGCTGCGCACGACTTATGCGGTCTTTCCGCTCGGCTATCGTAATCGGTTTGGCTTCGTTTCGCCTGCTCTTAAGCGCGGCTATGGGCGCCGGCCGTTTCTCTTCAGCCAAGGCAAGGGGCAAAGCGCCCAGCGTACAAAGAACAGACCTCAGCCATGTTCGGCGGCGCAAATTGCTCACTTAATGCTGCCCACGGCGTTCGTCCGCCGATGCATAATTTTCCGCGATTTCAGCAGCAGTGATCTTAATTCTTGAACTTTGCTCGATGATTGTGGCGATCTCCTTATCGGATCTGCCTTGCTCACGCAACTTCTCGATTTCATCACTAATCATGCCGACAAATGCCTGAACTGGAAATAGCTCCGGGCCGAGACCGGCCGCCTCACGCAATGCCTTTTGTGCCAAAACCGCTTCCTCAACGGGAAACATTTCCATCTTAGGTCCTCCAGCTTGATCTGTAAGATTACCGTACTTGTTTCAGCTTGTCGGCTGCTCCATGCCCTGCTCGGCTGTCTGGAGCAATGCGCACTGCTGCACGCCAAGCTGCGACAGCTTCCGCAGCCTTCGATGTTTCCTCGCAAGTTTCTCCGTAGTAATAGAAGCTTGCAGCGGCAAGTGAAGGCTCAAATTGCCCGCTTTTCGCTGCCTGCTCAGCCGTTTTTACGATCGCACTAAGATCGTTTTCCGCCTGCTGCTTGCGGCCGAAATATGTTGGCAGTCTCAGTTCTGTAGCTGCCCGTACGAATCGAATTTCCAGGTTTGCCGGTTGCGCCTTCACCGCCTCGTCCATCAGGCCGACGCCTTCCCTTGAGAGACCGTTTTTCTTCCACAAAGCCCATGTGCGTCCGGCCTCCAGCAATCGCAGGCTGCCGTAATAGACCTCGACTAGCGGCTCTTTAGGGGCTTGTTCGTGCAGCTTGGTGAAGAGCTCATCCGATTGCGCACCAGCCAACCTGTCGCCATAAATACCCTGATAATACAAGTCGCGAGCCTTGCCGAAGCCGCTTGGCTCAGTGCCAGCCGCTGTCGCAACTAACGCAAGCGCGAGACAGACTAGAGCTCGGGTAGGAATCGCTGGCTCTCCTCAATGTGAATCTGGCTCCCAGTCTGGGCATGAGTAACATTGGCAATCTTCCGGTCACGACCAATCACGAATGTTGTTCGTCTGCCAATGAAGCCCAATACCCGCGGCACCCGAAAAAGCTTCCTTACATCACTTCGCGAATCGATAAGCAAAGGAAAGAACAGACTGCAAACGCTTGGGAAACGGCTAGGGGTCAACTCCGAGTCCGAACTGATTCCAAGCACCGGAGCGTTGCGGCTCTGAAACGACGTCAGATCTCTTTGAAATCCGCAGACTTGCTTCGTGCACAGCGGCATGAATGCCTTTAAGAGGAACAAGACAACGCTCGAATTCTGCAGCGTTTGACAAAAGTAGATCTCCCGGCCATCGCCGGATAAGAGCGTGAAATCAGTGGCCAGCTCCCCTACTGAGATGCTCAGATCGCTCATGTAGGTTGATACTTTCGGCCTTTCCACACTGCTGGAGTTCCAGCGATGTCCCTGAATCTTGCACGCCATTGCACACCGAGAAAGACCAGAACGGCAAATGGATGCAGCAGCGCTTCGAGCAATGGCTGTGAGAAACGCCTAGCGGCCAGAATACGCGGCAATATAGAGAGTGCTGTTGCCGACAGACTCAGGAAGAACATGAGGCCGAACTGAAGCTTCCAAACCGTATAGAAAAGCAAAGCTTCGGGCATAACATGTCCGCCGACCAGTAAAACGGTGAAGACGAGAATACGAATCGGCGCCGCAATTCCCTCGTTCGCGTTCTTCAACAAGCCCGAAATGACTTCGCCTCCATTCCGGTACATGCGACAATCCGCAACCTCGGAAGCGTCACAAAGGTCGGTCTGCAAACCGGCCAGACGGAAAGCCCTGGGTAGCTTAATGCCGTCATGTCTGGATGAGCGAATAGCCGCATGTCCGCCTGCCTGCGTGTATTCCGCAAGGTCGGCAACAAAGATCTGTCCGCAACCAGCACCCAGCGAGGGCGCTGGAGATTGCCGCATCAGATCCATTGGTAAAAAGCCTAGAAGGAGGAAGTGCATGAACGGAAGCAGGAGCTTTTCATAGAAGCTTCCGAGTTCCTGGTGAGGGAATCCGCTGACCAGACTCGCGTTGCTGCTTCGAAGAAAAGAGACCATGCGCGCCAGTCCCTCTGGCCGAAGCCGCACATCTGAATCAATGAAACAAAGTATTTGGTGAGAGGCTAGTTTCGATAACACAGAGCAAGCAAACTGCTTGCCGCACCAGCCTGCCGGTAGTGCCGGTGCGGTCTCAAGTCGAACGCGGCTATCCTCGGCTTGCATTGCTCTTACGATTGCGGCCGTCCTGTCTTCTGACCCGTCATCAAGCACAATCACTTCCACCCCCACGCCTTTGCTGTTCAGCGCAGACTCAACTGCCGCCTGAATAGCGTTCTCCTCATTGCGTGCTGGAATCAAAACTGAAACGGCCTTGGGTACCTGAGATTCAGCGTAAGCAGGTGGAGGCACATAGAGCGATAGATTACGCAAGAACATCGAGCAGTAAAGGAGCGCTAGCCCGAAGCTCACCACGGCGAGAAAGATGAGTACGTTCATTCCCCTAAAGCCTTTAACTTAGGTCCAGTAGTCTTGGATTCGAATCGTGACCTGACAGCCCGCCAGATGTCATAAACTCCTCCCGTGTTTGGACCTTTGCTTTCACGATGGAATACTGAGTGAAAAGGAGTTCGGCTTCGCTGTTTCACTTGTTGCGCCAAATCATCCTGCGTGTCCGCCAAAGCATCGGTGAACGCTCCGAGCCACTCGTCAGCTGAGTGCTCCCCTCCGTTGCGGATGAACATTGGCTCTCCAAACGCGGCGAATGCCTCCGGCTTACGCTGATCCCAATACGCGTACTCCAAAGCAATCGGGAGCACGACGATATCTGAGACGCGGTGAGTCAAATGCGCAATTCCTGGCTGCAGTACCAAAGGCCGCAGGCGCGGGTCGCTGAAGTGGCCTTGAGCGGTGACCCAAAGCACACCATCGGGCAGCTTCAGCACGGCTCGACCAATTCGCAGGAAACGCGCCGCTCCAGAACGAGAGCCCGGATCCACGCCGAAAAAGCCGAGCTTCTCAAAGAACTTATACTTGTTCAGCCCTTCGGTAGCAATGGGCCCATATTGACGCCGGTGCGCAAACAGGTACTGGCTGAGGAAAATACCGATGAGCGGATCCCACCACGAAGGGTGGTTGAGGTAAATAAGCAAGGGCAAGCCGTTAACGGCTTCGGTTCGCTCGCGATGCAACAGGTGAAAGCCTTGAAAATTACGCCATAGGCGATAGAGCGCATATTGCGAAAAAAGAGTCAGAACAGCAGGCGAAGTTGGCGGAAGAACAATCTCCGCCACCGACAGGCTCGGTCTGTCGCCACTAACAACCGGCGACGTCATACGGCAATCGCGTGACCGAGCGGCACTTGCTTGTCAACGACACGATCCCCGTCAAGCCGGTCTGCTGCAATCCAACCGGACATCAGGACCATCGGCATACCCGGGCCGGGATGCGCAGCGCCGCCCGCTAAGTACAAGCCTTTTATATCAACGCTGTGGTTAGCAGGCTTGAAGCCTCCCTGCAGCCGGCCGTGGCTGGTAATGCCGTAGATGGCGCCATTCAACACCCCGTACCGTTCGTGAATGTCTTGCGGGGTCAAATGCTTTTCAACCCGTATGTGCGATTCCAGATCTTTCAAACCAGCGGTGCGCGCCAGCTTATTAAAGATCACTTTCCGGTAAGCCGGATATAGCTTTGTCCAGTCCTGGCCGGGTCGCAAGTAAGGCGTGTGCACCAGAATATAAAGCGACTCACCACCCTCAGGCGCCACAGCGCTTTCGGTACGGGAAGGAGCGCAGAGATAAGCAGTGGGATCTTCAGCCGGCACGCCCTTGTCATAGATGGCGTGGAACTCGGCTTCGGCATTGCGTGAAAAAACAAAGTTGTGATGAGACAACTGCTCGTACTGCCGATCCAGCCCCAGATAGATCACCACCCCGGAACAGGCCGGTTCATACGAACGACGCTTATTAAAGCGCTCCGCCGTCTCGCCCCCTACCAACTCGCGATTGGTCCGAACCGCATCTGCGTTCGAAACGATTGCGCCCAACCGAACCGTTTCGCCCGATTGAGTCTCCACGCCCCGCACGGACCCATGCTCGGTCACAATGCGCTTGATTGGACAACTGGTTCGAAACTCGACCCCGAGTTCAGTAGCCAACCTGGTCAGTGCTTCGGGTATCGCGCGTGTTCCACCCATCGGATACCAGACGCCCTCGCTGGCTTGCATATGACCAATAGCGCAAAGAATAGCCGGAGTCCGTTCTGGCGATGAGCCAACGTACTGCACCATATGATCCAGCATCTGCGCAACTCGCTTGTCTTTAACGTCTTTGCGAATCGTGCCCGCGACGGTATGGCCCAGCCGCATGCGGCTCACATCGCGCAGCAGCGATAAGTTCATTGCCGAACCGGTTTCAAATGTGTCCTTCATGGAGCCAACGGAACGCCAGAAGAAAAATCGGTTCGAAATCTGATGGAGCTCGTCAGACCGGTCCACAAATCGCGCATAGCCTTCGCTCGTGCCGGGCGAATAGCGATCCAGTTCCCCTTTCATGTCCGCCGGATCGCCATACAGATCCAGCACGCTCTGATCCTCGAAGAAAGAGCGCCACTGTGGCTTCAGCTCTACTAGTTGCAGGTACTGCGCCATATCCCGGCCGGCCTCGGTGAAGATCTTGCGAAGGACCGACGGATAAATCAGAATGGTCGGTCCCATATCGAACCGGTAACCGCCCTCGCGAAGCACCGCCGCTTTCCCGCCGATCCACTCGTTCTTTTCGAATACCGTTACCTTGTAACCACGCGCTGCCAGCACACAAGCAGCGCTCAGGCCGCCCAAGCCAGAGCCAATAATTCCGACTGTCTCGTCAGGTCTCATTCCGTTTGCAACTTTCATGATTTCGTCATTGCGCTACAGAGCGCAGCTAAAGCCCGTGCTCGCGCATTGAGTCCCCGCCCGTGTACCAAATGCAGATAAGCCGCAAAGAGCTCCGCTCCGCGTGGATGCGGCGGTTCCAGATGGCGAAGCCTGCGCGCACTCTGCACCGCAATTGTTTTGGAGACGGTCATCTCCAGCAGGCCTTCCGGTCCACGAGTTTTGCCAAACCCGCTACGCCCGCGCCCACCAAACGAGATCCGCGGGTCGGCTGTCGGCACGATCATGTCATTGACCACCACAATGCCTGCCGATAGCTGACGCGCAAACACCTCAGCATGCGTCCGTTCGCCGAACACCGTCGCGCCAAGCGCGTAGGGGCAAGCGCAGGCCAGCCTCAACGCGGTTTGATCATCGGGGACTGTAAGAAGACTGAGCACCGGAGCAGGAACATCAGTACGCATACATTGCATCTCGGGCGTTGCTTCGTCGATGCAAACTGGACGCATTGAATTGCCCAATTTGTATCCGGGCGTCAACAACTTCGCTTTGTATTCAAGCGCGTCGGCAACCAAATCTTCAACAAGGTGCGCTACCCGGGAAGGAACCGGTATGACTGCGGCTGTACCCAAATGCTCCAATAATTGCCGCTTGAAAGCTGCCGCTATACTCTTGTGCAAAAAAACTCGGCGCGGGGCAATGCAGGTCCCACTTCCGTTTAGGCGCAAGCCGAACAAGATCGCATCAATTGCGCGCGTTAGGTCAGCGTCTGCCAGCACGAAGACGGCATCACACCCCGAGAGTTCAACCGTTGCCGGAGTAAGAGTCTCGGCTGTTTTGCGCAACAGCGCTTTGCCTGCCCTTTCCGAACCGGTAAGCACCACCTTGTCTATGCCAGCATCAAGGTAGGCTTGAGCGACTTCGGTGCTCTCATCGGTGACCGTAAGCACTCCTTCAGGCAGGCCCGCGCGCATCAATAAAGCTGCCAAGGCCCGTGCCGCGGGCGCGCCGCCGGTACCAGGCTTCCAAATTACAGCATTGCCCGCTGCTAAAGCTTGAGCTGCTTGTACGCCAGGTAGAAAAATCGGATAATTCGCAGGCCCGATCACAAGAACAACACCGAAGGGATCGCGATGTACCTCCAACTGCACACCGTTCAACCAAACAGGACGGTCTGCCTTACCAACTCGAAATGAACGCAGCAGTGACGGAGCCCGCCGTTCGAGAAACCGTACGGCTTCGGCCAGTGGCAGTACTTCAGCCGTCAATGTATCAGGAAGCGTTCGCGCCAGCTGAGGGCTGATTTGTCTTGCGACAGCAGTGCCTT
>CAXTWQ010000001.1:133479-133952 GCA_964248065.1 uncultured Bryobacteraceae bacterium
GTGCCAGCAAGTTCCGAAATCGACGCAGAATAGCAAGGCGTTCTTTGATTTGCGTACCCGACCAAGCCTGCTGAGCGATCCTGACAGATCCAAGTCCCAATGGGTCAGCTTTGCTCTCGCTGCCGAACTGGACTAAAGCACTTCCGGTTAGCCCTGCAGCACGCTAGGCGACCCCGGCCACAACCGCTGCCGACAACTCCTGCGTCCACGGCACCCTAATGCCAAGATCCTCAAGCAGCAATCGTGCACTAATACGGGCCGATTCGAAAATCACCGGCAGACCACTACCAGGGTGCGTGCTGCCACCCACAAGGTAAACCGAATCTAGCTCTTCGAAGCGATTACGTGGCCGTAAATGCAGCATCTGCGACCAGCTGTGGGCCAATCCAAATACAGAGCCGCGGTGCGTTTCGAACTCCGTATCCCACTGGTCGGGCGTCAAAATCCGCTCGTACTCAATCCGCGATTCCAGA
>CAXTWQ010000001.1:133962-141262 GCA_964248065.1 uncultured Bryobacteraceae bacterium
TCTTAAGCTTGTCGAGAACAACCTGGCGATACCGGGACCGTTCCTTTCCCCAATTGATCCGCGTATCGCTCTGGTGCGTTACCGGAACCAGCACATAAATCGTGCTCTTGCCTCCAGGCGCAAGGGTTCGGTCAGTGACGCAGGCATTCTGAATGTAGATGGAAGGATCATCAGAGAGAACATGCCTGTGCGTGATATCTTCCATGTTCTGCATGTAGTCTTTCGCCACGTAAACGGTGTGGTGAGAGACATTCTCATATTTGCCTCGTACGCCCAGGTACATCATAAAAGCCGAGCAAGACATGCGCTTTTTATCGAGCTGGTTATCTGTCCAACGCTTTCGTAATCCGTCGGGCACCATTCGCGACATGGCACGGGCGAAATCGGCGTTGATCACCACTGCGTCCGCCCGGTACTCACCGGCTTTGGTGCGGGCTCCAATTGCTTTGCGCCCTTCGAAAACAATCTCTTCTACCGGCTCTCCTAGATGAATCGTTGCACCGAGTTGGGTAGCTATGCGTGCCAGCGCCTCGGTAACGGCGCCACAGCCTCCAACCGGATGATAAACGCCATACTCATACTCGAGGAACGACAAGATACTGAAGAGGCCTGGGCAGTCGAATGGGGACATACCCAGATACTTAGACTGAAACGAGAATGCAAGGCGAACGCGCTCGTCGCTGAAATACCTCTTCAACTCTGTATCGAGTGATCGCCAGGGTTTTAAAACCGGAAGTAATTGAAGTAGCTTAGGAGTTATCGTATTCCGCCAGCTATCGAATGATGTCTCTAGAAAAGGCTTGAACTTACTCAACTTGTGGCGATTATCGTCTAAGAATCGCCTCATGTTGCCTGCGTCAAGCGGACAGACATTTCGAATTTCACGCTCCATCCGCGGCACATTTGGCGAAGCTAAAATTTCGCCTCCCTTGCCGAACACAAGCCGATAATGCGGATCGAGCCTGACTAAATCTAACTCACTCCAGAGATCGTAACCAACACTTTGAAGAATTCCCTCCAAAACCTGCGGGTAATGGAAAAAGGTTGGCCCGTGATCGAATCGGAAACCGTCCGAACGAAAGGTTGAAGTCCTACCACCAACATGAGGCAGCCGTTCAAGTACTGTCACTCTTAATCCGGCTTTCGCCAGAAGTGCAGCGGCTGTTAGCCCACCTGGTCCAGCACCAATGATGAGCGCGTGACGAGCCAATGAGAATCCCCCTTGCCGTTCTAAATGGTTAAGCTTTACTGAAAGTTAGATTGTGGCATCTCTGCGGGAGATTTACGGATTTCGAATGGTTATATACGCGAAGAATACTTAGTTTCTACCGCGATGCTTTAACGTGGGCTGTCTGGCAAGCTTCCGAACAGTAAAAGTACGTGCCTGATGCTGCCTGTCTTCGAAAGGGAGTAGTGGCGGCTACATAAGTTCCGCAAACTGGATCTTTATGCAGAACGCCCGCTGTGCGCGTGTCGTTTGCTTCGCCTCGTCTTGGTGAGTCCTGGCTGGAAGCGTTTCTAGCAGCACTTCCAATCCCCTTCATTACACTGCTCAGGACTGCGCGAGCCACCATGCCAACTAAAAGTACAACCAGAATCTCTAGAGCAAACCGAAACATGAATATTATCTACAAAACAAAAAAGGGCGCCCGAATGGAGGCGCCCTGTCTTTATTTATACAACGCTGAAGTTACTACTTGCTTTTTTTCTTAACTGCCGGATTACTAATTTTAGTCTGAACCTGCTCACCTAAGGCTTGTAACATTGCCGATGCTTCCTGCGCATGCGGTCCGGTAGGCGCTATGTCCAGGTATTTTTTCAGAGCTGGTGCCGTATCAGGAGGATAGGTTTGCTGCCCGGTCTTGGGATCAACTGACCCTTTCATCATGGAGGTGCTACCGAGCTGATACCAAGCCTCAGCATAGTTCGGGTCTGCATCTGTCGCCTTCTTGAAAAACTCAGACGCCTTATCTGCTGAACCAGAGTTAACCAAGTTGGCTCCCATGTTGAAATACGCTTTCGACGCCATTTGCGGGTTTAACTGCGCTGCTTTAGTCAAAGCCTCTGTTGCTTCCGGCATCTTCTTTTCGGCACCGTAAATGTTGCCCATCTGGTTGTATACGGCTGCATCATCCGGCTTGATGGCAAGCGACTTCTTGTAAGCATCGATGGCCGAATCGTAAGACTTGTTCTTCTCGTCGCCAGTCTGCGTCACCGCCAATCCTGAGTAAGCTTCTCCAAGGTCATTCCACACTGCCTGTTGGCTCGCATCCAGCTGCCCTGCCTTATTCAGGTTGTCAATCGCGGTCTGATAAAGCGGACCCTGCTTAGTTTTGTCCGGTTCAGCCTTGGCCTGCTTCAACGAGTTATCCCCAGCAGTGAAGGCATCGTTTAGAGCGCTGTTCTTTTTCATCTGCTCTGCCCTTTGCTTCAACTGCGCCTCGTACTGAGCCTTTTGCTCCTTACTCATGCCTCGGGACTGATCATCTGTCACCTGACCTGTGGCATTGGCCTGCTGCGCTGCAGCCTGCTGTTGCTGAACTTTACGCAGGTCGAAGTTGACGGTAGTGGTATCGCCGAACTTAGACTTTACGCCGCTGATTTTGTCAGCCATTTTGCCGTCCACTTCACATGTGATATCGAATGTTCCTAACGGTAATCCTGTATAGAGCCAGTGTCCTTTCTTGTCGGACTTCACTTGATAGTGACCTTTGATATCGGTCCGCTCCAGCTTGACCATTGCGCCCTTTAGAGGTTGGCCGCTTGGGTCCGTTACATCGCCTTCCATTGTTGTCGTTTGAGCCCAGGCTGAACAAGCAGCCACTAGCCCAAGACATGTGATCAGAATTGAAGGTCGCAACCGGGCGAGCATTTTCTATAATTCCTCCAGCGAATTCGCTCTAGGATACTACATCGTTACCTGATCGAAATACCCCAGAACGTAGCAAATGCACTTGGATCAGTGCCCGTACTAGTAGGTTCTGATAGTAAGTAAGGTAACAGTTCCGGATGCTGCTGCTGACCATCGCAACTCGGAAGGCTGCTCATGCATCCATAGCATAGTTACGGACTTATGAGGAAAGAGGGTGCGATCTTGTTTCGAGGTTTAAGCTGGCTGATGATAGCCGGGATGCTTTGCGTTCAGGGCATTGCTGCGCAAACACTGTCAAAGGCCGAGGAACTCTATCGCAGAACCGACTTTGCAGCCTCACTGGCGCTTTTAGACCGGCAGAGTTCTGACCCGGCCACTAACTTCCTGATCGGCCGCGATTACTTTATGTCAGGCGATTTCCGCCAAGCGTCCGAGTATATCCAAAAAGCTGTAAGCTCAAACCCGACTAATAGCGAGTACGTGGATTGGCTTGGGCGCGCCTACGGCAAGCGGGCAGAAACATCGAACTTTATAAGTGCGCCATCCTGGGCATCGAAAGCCCGCCAGGCATTTGAACGTGCGGTGGTGCTCGACCCCAAAAACAGTGATGCTCTGAGCGATCTGTTCGACTACTACCTGGAAGCTCCCGGCTTTATGGGCGGCGGCTACGATAAGGCAGCAGGTATTGCGGCGCGTATCGCTGTCATCGATCCTTCAGAGGGCTACTACGTCAGCTCTAAATTAGCTCAGCATCGAAATGAATATAGTGCTGCCGAACAGCATCTTCGGCAGGCAGTTGCAGCGGCGCCTCGAGAGGTTGGTCATTTGATCAATCTCGCTCGCTTCCTCGCAAACCAGGGCCGTACTAAAGAGAGCGATGCCGTATTCATGCAGGCCGAAAAGTCCGCTCCCGATGCGCCGCAAGTTTGGTTCGCCCGGGCTGATACCTACATCAAGCAAAAGCGGAATTACGATGCAGCTCGCGAATTGCTAAATCGTTATATGAAGGCTTCTATCACTGTTGACGACCCTCCCCGAGAAGAAGCGAAGCGACTTCTGAAGCAGGTCGGTGGAGTCTAAGTCGCAGGTAGCCGGCGAACAATGAATATTGCCGAAGCGGTACGCTTCAGCCTCCAATCCCTTCAGGCCAATCGTCTTCGTACTTTTCTGACAGCTCTCGGATTGATCATCGGAAATGCGTCTGTCATTTTGGTGGTCACCATTTCCCTCGCCAGTCGGGACATGATCCTCGATCTGATTCGCGGTATCGGGTCTAACTTGGTCTACGCCAGCTACGAGGCCGGTGGTCAGAACACGGCAAAAGTCGAAGCCGACTTTGTTAAGACGGCTGATGTGGAGGCTTTACGGCAGGATTTAGGCAATCGCATTGTCGCGGCAACAGCGGTCATGCCGATCCAGGACCAGATCGTCGTCAATGGAAAAATTCGCGAGGTGTCGGTTGACGGGATAGACGAGTACTATGCCAATGTCCGGAACCTTGTCATCTTGACCGGCCGTCAGTTCGACGCCAGCGATATCTCTCTACGGGCGCGCGTTGCAATGCTGACCGATAAGTTGGCTATTCGAGTTTTTGGAAGCCAAACCGCGGCCTTAAACCAGACCATTAAGGTAAATCAGTTACAGTTTACTGTCATCGGAACGTTCCGCGAGAAAACAAGTACCTTTGACGAAGGCGAAATCCACGACGACACCATCCTGATTCCGATCACCGTCATGAAGTACTTCGTCCAGTATGAGCGTGTCGAGCCGGTATATCTGGAGGTTCGCAGGGCATCGGACGTGCCTGCCGTTACCCAACGAGTAAATCAGGTGCTCCATCAGCGTCATCGTCCGAATGCCAATTACAACATCCAGAATCTGAAAGCGATCCTCGATACCGCTGACGCTGTCTCGACGGTGCTGACGATTGTTCTTATTATCGTGTCCGCTATCGCGCTGTTGATTTCCGGGATCGGCATCATGAATATCATGCTGGTGACCGTAACCGAGCGCACCCGTGAGATCGGTTTGCGTATGGCAGTAGGTGCCTCTCGCTTCGATATCTTGCTGCAATTCCTGGTTGAGTCCGTGATCATCAGCTTGGCCGGGGGCGCCATTGGCATCGTGATTGGCCTTGCGATTCCAATCAGCGTTCGCCTTTTTACGAACCAAGTCCGCGTACCTATCTCGCCGATATCGGTCTTAGTAGCCTTTGCTGTGTCCTTCACCGTGGGCGTGACTTTCGGGCTACTTCCCGCCCGCAAAGCATCCCAGCTGAATCCTACAGAAGCTATCCGCTACGAGTAATTAGTTCATTGGGAAAAGAAATCTATTTGCCCTGTGAAGAATCACACTCCCATATAGGGTAGCGTTAGAGTGCCCGTCGTAGTTGAAACTTACTCTGAAGGAGAAATCTGCAATGAACTATAAAGATCTAACATCCCCCGAGCCGCGCGTCGGCCCTCGCGCCGAACATCGGGAAGGACCAGTGGCTCGCAGCATTGAGCAACACACAGCCAAGCTTCCATCTGACCTATTCCTGTGGGCAGCGTTGGGTTCAATTGGAACCTCTCTTATTTTTCAGTTGATTGGTGATGAGAAGAAGGCGAACTTCGTCGGCCATTGGGCACCTACTTTCCTGACTCTGGGAATCTACAACAAGCTGGTGAAATTGCACGGTTCAGAGGGCGTCTAAGCCTTCGGTCCGGTAAGCGGCAGGGACACAATTTACTCTGCCGCTTGTTCTCGAAGTATCTACCAGGAAGAGGGCGGGTCGCTGGCCGGGAAGCTATCCTCAACGGTTACGTCGTGAGCCTTATCGACATGGGCTTTCTTTGCCTCTTTCCCATTCAGCCAAAATCTCAACCCGACTAGCGGTATCGCAACTCCAATGACGAAATAGGCAAACTTCAATCCGCGGCTCTGTGTGTCAGTCATTTTTACCTTCCACCAGTTGACGTAGCCTCTCCTCCAACTGCTACATGATCGACATGGAAAACTTCTTGCCTTGAAATTGCATCCATATTCACGATGGCTTCCACTGTCTGGCGCGGCCACTTAACCTTTGGCTTGATCTCTATACCGGTGCGGCTTTTCCGCGCTGCCCGGCCGGAACGCGTTCCGCTAAAGCGAGTAGCTCGGGTCCAACCAGCTGCAGTCGAACCACAGTCAGAGGAGGACGAAGCATATATCCCTTCCCCGATTAAATTGGGCAAAGCTCAACCGTTTGCTTCACGGATTGCTGCCGTTCAGGGGCCACCTCCTGTTTCAGAGCAAGCCCGGCTTGTGCCCGTGCGCCAGGGTGCCATTAGTTCAGAAACCTCTGCCGTCGTTGCTCCTTCGGCCGTCACACGTGCTTTCCAGGTCTCCCGCAACCACTTTGTAGAAGTCGCGCCGGAGGAACTCAAGAAGCTAACGCCGAAAACATCCGACGAGATGGCCATACAGAACTTCGTTTCTCTAAGCGAGATCGATCCGGTGTACTTCGAAACGTCTTACTATGTCATGCCGGAAGAGGTCGGAGAAAAGGCCTACAGCTTGCTTTACCAAGCCCTGCAGAAGACAAAGTTGGTAGCGGTCGCGGAACTGGCCATGCACGGACGAAGCCACGTGGTCATCGTGCGGCCGGGCCGTAATGGATTGGTAGCGCACACAATGTTCTACTCAGCTGAGGTCCATGCGGACGAGGAGTTCCATGCGACGCGCGCTAGTGTCAGCCAGGGTGAGCTTGATCTAGCTCAGAAGCTCGTTCTGGCACTAGAAACTACCTTCGACCCTGATAAGTACAAAGACACCTACCGCGAGAGTCTTGAAACTCTTATTGCGGGTAAAGTGGCGGCAGCCAAGGCAGAGCCGGTCCCGGAACCAGAGTCCCGCAAGAAAGTGGTTGATATTGCTGACGCACTGCGAGCGAGCCTTTCGGCTCTAAAGAAGCCAGCAGCGAAAACTGCCTCCGGGGCGACAGCGAGAAAATCGAGCCGCGGATCGGCCTAGGCGACAAGTGTTTGCCAAGTGCGGGCACGTACAATACCTGCCAGCTTCCTTCTCGCGGTGTTGCGGCTTTGACCTGCAGGTCATCGCAACAAAAAGGACGATAGTCAAAATTCCAAATACTTCTAACATGAGCGAGATACAGCCATCTTTCAACCTGGTTAGCTGAGCAATGCCGATGGCTACAAAGCCCGTAATCGCAAGCCAAATACACCGCTTGACGACACGCTTATCTGCCTCGCTTTTGGCTGCTGCCTGGTGTCAGTTGGATCGTAGCATCTGCATTTTGGCGTAGAACTCACGCATAGTTTCGCTGCCAGTAATCCCTAAAAAGCCAGACACTACGGAATGTGAGGATATGGTGGCCAGGGACGGAATCGAACCGCCGACGCCAGCCTTTTCAGGGCTGCGCTCTACCGACTGAGCTACCTGGCCATT
>CAXTWQ010000002.1:0-26988 GCA_964248065.1 uncultured Bryobacteraceae bacterium
CTCTGAGGCTCTGCCCACAGGAGCGTAGCGAGGAGCCAAACCATAACCGCAGTATAGGATTTTTCCGGTTTTGGTGCGCTCAGACGCTAAATGCTGTAAAAACTGCCGGTACCCATGAAAAAGTTGATCGAGCTACTTACTTTTACTTTCTATTTGCTTTAGACTAGTCGCAAGGTGTGAGTTGTAACCGTGCTGCTGTATGCACGCATGGTATGTCTTCCAAGGAGAAGTATGGTTAGTCTTAACAAGCGAATTTCGCTATTTTTCGTTCTCGCGATTGCGATGCTGCTCGGTGTAGCAGATCACGCAACCGCACAGCAGGTTTTCGGCAGAATCTTCGGAACCGTTACCGACGCCACAGGGGGCGCGGTAGCAAATGCCAAGGTCACGATCACCGATCAAAACAAAAACACCTCGTTCGACGCTATGACCAATGAGTCAGGTAACTACGAGCGTAATCAACTGCTTCCCAGCTTGTACTCGGTCACAGTGGAAGCTACCGGTTTCAGCAAGCAACAATTTAAAGACATTCGAGTTGAAGTCGATAACGCGGCCCGTGTCGATTCTACGCTTCAACCCGGTAACGTAACTTCAACGGTCGAAGTAACTGCTGCTGCTCCAACGCTGCAAGCCGACCGTGCGGACGTTGCCACCACTTTTACTGCTCAGCAGCTAGTCGATCTGCCAAGCTTAGGTCGAAATGCTCAGGCATATGAGTTATTGACGCCTGGTACTCAGCGCATTGGCTTTGCGCACGCTTCGAGCGAGGATCCCCAAGGGAGCGCTCAAATTGCGATCAATGGCCAGCATTTCAGCAGCACCGGCTACCAGCTTGACGGAACCGTTAACCAGGATCCAATCCTAGGTATCGAAGTCATCAATCCTAATATTGATTCTCTAGCTGAACAGAAGATCTCCTCTCAGGATTACGACGCCGAATTCGGTTACGTCGCCGCCGGTATTGTGAATGCTTCTACGAAGTCTGGATCGAACCAATTCCACTTCTCTGCGTTTGATTACCTCCGGAATAACTCTCCTGGATTCACCACATCGGCCCGCGATCCGTTTGCTGAGCCGAACGGCGCTCTTCCTTACAAACAGAATCAGTTTGGTGGCTCCATTGGAGGCAAAATAATCAAGGACAAGTTGTTCTTCTTCGGTGATGCTGAGTTGATCCGTCTGGCCCAAACCGGTTCGGTTTTGACCACCGTTTTAACCCAGGCTGCTCGCAATGGCGACTTTAGCTCCTATCTTGGTACTCCGGTTACGAATGCTAATGGAACGCCCATTATGGTGCAGGATACTGTAGGAAACACAGTGCCTTTGCGCCAGAACATGATTTTTGATCCGACAACTGGCAATCCCACCACTGGCCAAGGTCGTCTCGCATATGCCAACAATCAGATTCCTACGGCCCAATTAAGCAAGCAAGCTCAGGGACTACTGAATGCATACCTTCCGCTGCCTAATGTCGCCGTTGCTAATCCATTGATTCCGAACTACGCGGCCTCCGGCGCTCTCTCACGTGACGCAAACAAATGGGACACCCGTATCGATTATTTCCAGAACGAAAAGACCAGCTTCTACGGCCGGTATAGCAATCACCAATTCACTCAGAATGCTGTCGGAGCATTTGGTAACGAGGCAGGCGGTCCTGCTTTTAACGGTGTCAACTTTGCCGGTAATGCTTTTGCTCGCAATCAAAGTTACTCAATTGGTACAACACACAGCTTCGGTCCGACTTTGATTAATGAGTTCCGGTTTGGGTACATGCGTTATAACGTACAGACCACTCCGAACGGGGTAGGTACGCAACCAGCAGCAGCACTTGGAATTGCTGGCGTAAACCTAGATAACTACTTTACTTCTGGTTTGCCGTACTTTAACTTAAACCAAACGAGCTTGGGTTATTCATTGGGTGCAAATCAGTGTAACTGCCCCTTAACCGAGGATGAAGGTCAGTATCAATTTACTGACAACGTTACTAAGATCGTTGGCAATCATAACTTCAAGTTTGGCGCTGACGTCCGGTACGCTAAAAATTTGCGTGTGACAAGTGACAGCCACCGAGCCGGCGAGTTTACATTCTCCAATGCTGATACAGGTTTTGTGCCGGTTGGTGCCCAGGCTGCAACTCAGGGCCTTAACTTCGCCACATTCCTTTTAGGAAATGTGACTGGATTCAATCGGTATGTGAGTACCTCGTTAAATGCTTCGGAGCATCAAAGACGACAGTTTTATTATGGACAGGACACTTGGCGCGCTAGCTCTAAGTTAACGATTACGCTTGGACTTCGCTGGGAGCTTGTGTTCCCTGAAGAGGTCAATGGTGCCGGTAACGGTGCGGAACTCGATCTCCGTACAGGTATGGAAAACGTGTTTGGCATAGGTAATGTCAGCACTCACGGTTACCAAAATATGAACTGGCTGAACTTTGCTCCAAGGTTAGGCATTGCTTACCAGTTAAACCCCAAGACTGTGATCCGTGCCGGGTATGGCTGGTCTTACGGTCTAGGTACTTTCGGGGCAACCTTCGGTCATAATGTCACGCAGAATCCTCCGGTGCTGACCAATCAGCAAATCAATGCTCCTAACAGCTTCGGAAGCGTGTTTACGCTCGCACAAGGACCTAATCCTCCTGCATCCATCGCCGTTCCTAACAGCGGTCAGTTCCTTTTGCCGAATGGTATCAACGGCAAGGCACGTCCACTTGACATCCGTATGCCTCGTACCGAAGCTTATAATCTGACCGTTGAACGCCAGATTGCTCCGGATACTTCGGTTTCGGTTGCTTACGTTGGTAATGTAGGTCGACACGTAGCACCAGGCTCTGGTGACGGCTATAACATTAATGTCAACCAGCCGTACTTTGCTCCCGGTGTGCCGTTAGATCAGCGCCGTCCCTACTATGCTGCATATGGCTGGACCCAGGGCATCGATTTCTACTGTATGTGCAATACGAATGCCTATAATTCGCTACAGGTACAGTTAAATCGCCGCTTTAAGGCTGGTTATGGCGTTCAGGCAAGCTACACTTTCCAGGATGCCGTTAGCGATAACTCTGACGCGTACACCTTGCTTTACAACCGAGCACTTGGTCGTGGTCGCGAAAACGCCATCTCAGATCATGCTCTGACTATTGCGCAAAACTTCCAGATTCCTTTCGGTCGTGGCCGCAGGTTTGGTCATGACACTAACCGCATCGTAGATGCTGTTGCTGGCGGTTGGGATTTGGCCGGAGTTACTGTGTTCTATAGTGGACTTCCTTTCACTCCGAATCTCGCTGATGTAGGTACTGCAGCACGGCCTGATGTTGGTCCTAGCGGTCGTCCAAGCATTGGAACAGGTAGCCCTTATGCTACGAACCCGAATCGAAATGATTGGTTGGCATCGGGACCAAATGGCGGGATAAGTCCTGCATTTCTGATTCCTGCCGACAATACTTTCGGCAATTACGGCTTCAATACTCTTCGTGGTCCGATTTTTATCAACCAGGATATTAATCTTTCGAAGAGCTTTGCCCTTACAGAACGCCTAAGATATACGCTTCGTGGAGAGGCTTACAACATCTTCAACCACACCAATCTCGGACTTCCGAGTGGAAATGTGAATGGTTCCAATCCAGGCCAGATTACCGCCATTGCATTCGGCTCAACTATGCGCCGCTTGCAGTTTGCCATGCGCTTGGACTTCTAATCGACCCAGTTACAATCAACACAGAGAGGGGAGCCGAAGGGCTCCCCTTTTCTATTCCAGTTCCCGAACACAAGCAGGCGTAGCATAGTTCATGGCGAGTCAACCCAAGCACTACTTCTCTGTCCAGGAATACCTCGATCAGGAAGAATTAGCCCTCGACCGTCACGAGTATCTGAATGGCGAGATCTTCGCCATGGCTGGTGGCACGCTAGCTCACTCCCTGATTGCTTCCAACTTGATGGTTGCAATCGGACCGCAGCTTAAGCACTCAGGCTGCCGCGTTTTAGGATCGGACATGCGCCTCCGGACCTCACTAACTGGCCTTTACAGCTATGCAGATGCCGTAATCGCCTGCAAGCCAGAAGTCATTGGTGGAAGTACTCTGCTCAACCCAGTCGTAATCGTTGAGGTCCTTTCGGACAGCACGGAAGACTATGACCGCGGCGGAAAATTTGAGCGCTATCGCGACATTCCATCGTTTCAAGAGTATCTGGTTGTAGCTCAGGATCGAATGTATGTTGAGCACCATGTTCGAGAAGACTCAACAGACAAACCCGCTTGGATCATGCGTCAGTTCAATACTGCAGAAGATACAGTTTGCCTGAACGCAGTTAAGGTTTCCCTACCGCTTGCCGTCATTTACTCCGACGTCAGCCTGCCGTCTACTTTAGACCCTGTCCCTCAACCGCAGTAACCACCCGATTTACCGGGAGCTTCTCAGCCTTGTCTATCTGCCCACTCGGCCAGTGAATCTCCAAATCAACCGTATTCGCTTTCGCGCAGCCGAAGTGCACCCGTAAATCACTTTGCGAAATGTAGCTTCCACCGCTCCGCACTTCATCCATTTGCCGGTGCTCACCTCCTGGCGTGCAGTAAACGCGGGCGCCAATGCCTGAACGATTCGACTTGGTCCCAACTGTCTTCACCTTGATCCAGTTGTTTTTTAGCGTGCTGTCGCATCGCAGTAACTGTGGAACATCGTTTACACAATTGACAGCGATATCCAGGTCACCGTCATTATCGAAGTCACCCACCGCGCAGCCCCGGCCCGGTACTGGCTCCTGAATGCCTGGTCCAGCCTCTAGCGACACATCCGTGAACTTACCATTGCCTTCGTTCCGGTACAGCACTTTGCGTTCGCGATAACCCGACTCGCTCGCCTTCTCACGCACCTCCGGATAGACATGCCCGTTGCAGGTCAGAATATCCGGCCATCCGTCATTGTTGAAGTCGAGAAACGTCGCGCCCCATCCCAGGAATCTTGTGTTGCGCCCAAGGCCTGCTTGAAACGTCATGTCCTCAAAGTTCCCGTTGCCCAAGTTTCTATAGAGGCTCGAAGTATCGCCAGCGAAGTTGGTTTTGAAGATGGCCAGCTTTCCGTTCCCAAACGCATCCGCCGCTGACACTCCCATGCCCGCCTGCGTTTTTCCATCCGCTCCGAATGCTACACCAGCTTCCAAAGCAACATCGGTGAACGTGCCGTCGTGATTGTTCTTGAACAGCGCTGACGGCTGCGAATCGTCTGCAACGTAAACATCGGGCCAGCCATCATCATCGAAATCGCCGACCAGAACTCCAAGCCCATAGGTTCCTTGCTTCTTGAGAATGCCTGCCTTCACTGAGACGTCAGTAAATGTGCCGTCGCCATTGTTGTGGAACAGAATATCCTTGCCGCCCTGGAGCCCGGGAGGTCCGCACGCAACCACTAACCCTTCGTACAAACAGGGTCCGCTCTCAGGCAAAGGCGCGGTCTTTGGGTCGAAGTCAATGTAGTTGGCGACGTACAGATCCAGGTGCCCGTCGCGGTCGTAATCGAGAAACGCGCATCCGGTATTCCAGCGCTTAAGCCCGGTTGTGGTGCGCGTAGTCACTCCGGCTTTAACTGCAACGTCAGTGAAGGTGCCATCGCCGTTATTGCGGTAGAGCGAACAATCGCCCCAGTAGCTGACGAACAAGTCTTCGTGCCCATCGTTGTTGTAATCACCGGCACAAACACCCTGACCCCAGCCAAATCGCCCGACTCCAGCCTTCACTGTTACATCCGTAAAGGTGCCATCACGATTGTTCTTGTACAAGCGGCTAATCGGCTCTTTGCCCTTCGGAAACGTTGTCTCAAAGCGCGAGCCGTTCACGAAGAATAAGTCGAGCCAACCGTCGTTGTCGTAGTCGATAAAGGCAACGCCGCAGCCCGTGGTCTCCAGTAGATAACGATTGCGCGCCTCTGCCCCGAAAATGGTCTTGCTGGTGAGCCCGGCCTCCCGCGCGATATTTACAAATTGCACTCCCAGCGGCGAATCACCGAGCAACTGGTGAAGAGAGAAGACAGGCACAGTAGCACAAAGCGACTTTACGAATGTGCGGCGAGTTGACATCTGGGGTGAGCCGATGCTCAGCGATTTCTGGCCGGGATGGCTGAAGGCCTCGGCGTGCCGCTGCGCATTCCTTGGTCCAGCGTATTGGCCAGCTGCGATTCCTTCTCCCGCTTTAGTCGCGCGCCTGTCGCAAACGCTTCCTCGCTCCCAGCTTTGTCGCCCTTGATTCGCAGAATCTGCCCCAAGGTGTTGAACGGACCAGGAGTTGTTGCATCAAGCCGAATTGCTTCCCGCAACTCTGGAATAGCTCCGTCCAAGTCACCGCTTTGCTTCAAAGCGATCCCGATCATGTAGTGCGCTTCCGCATAGTCGGGACGTATGGCCGCAGCTTGCCTCATCTCAGCAACCGTGGCAGGAAAATCGCCCGCCTGCCAGCTTGTAATGCCCAAAGTAAAGTGCGCCTCAGGTAACGCCGGATCTAAACGAATCGCTTCGCGTAACTCTTTCTGTGCTGGTTCGATTTGATCTTTCATCTTGAGCGCAATGCCCAGATCGTAGTGCGCTGCTGCCGAATCCGGATCACTCTTAATAGCTGCCTCAAACGCTTCGGCCGCTTTGTCGAAATCGCCTTTCTTCATGTAGGCGTAACCTAAGTTCACCCGGACAGTCGAGTTACCAGGATCACGCTTCAAGATCGATTGCAGCTCCTCAATGGCCTTGTCTGCCTGGCGCGTTTCAATCAGCATTGCCGCATAGTCATTGCGAGCGGCATCGTTCTTCCCATCAAGTTGCACTGACCGCTGGTAGGCATTCAGGCTTTGCGGAAGTTCCCGCGTGTGCTGCAGCGCCTTGCCCAGCCCATCCCAGCATTCGGCATTGTTAGCATTCAGTTTCACTGCGGCTTGCAACTCGTCACGGGCTTTGACTGCATCCTCGAGCTGCAAGTAGGCCGAACCGAGTCGAAATCGATAATCGAAGTTCCCCGGCTCCAGCTTTGCGGCCGTCACCAGTTCAGGCAACCCCCGGTCATAGTCTTTCTGCAACCAACGCGCTACGCCCAAATGATAGTGTGCAGGCGCATAGCTACTCTGTGTCGCAATAGCAGCCTCAAACTCCTTTACCCCTTCGGCTTGACGGCCCAGCACGGCGTAGAGAAAACCAACCTTGTCCGCCGCTGCGGCCGAAAGCTGGCCTTGCGAAGCAGTTACTAATGTAGCTAGAGCGCCGTTGCTGTCCCCGCTCCGAATCTGCGCCTCTGCTTTGTCAGCGAGAGCATTGCCAGTCTGAGCTGAGAGTAAACAGCAGTTGAACAAAACAGCGCAAACAACCCGACTAAAAAACTTCAAACCACTGTCATTATACGAAGGCTAGAGTGTTCGGACCATATGGTCGGGACACGATAGCTGGGTGAACTCGTACACTTGCTTCGGCAGGTCAAGGCCATACTTGGCGAGAAAAGGAACAATTGAATAAAATCGCTCCTGCAAGTGCCTCTGCGGATAGATCAGGTTGAGCAGATGATCCGCGTCGGAATCAGCACGCTTGTCCCGGCGCATGGTTTCACGTGCTGTTTTCCCGGCCAACTTCTCCACTTGATACGAAATCTTCGCCAAGCTTTTCTGAGCAGCCGGTGCCAGTGTTGGATCGAACTGCAGCAGCTTCTCCCGCAACTGTCCAATGGCTCCGGTCACGTTGGATCGAAGCGTATTCAACTCACCCCGTAGATCGTGAGGAACCAGCTTGGTTGCAATCGTGTTTCGTACCGAGTCTTGGGGATGCAGCAGATCAGTTAATTGCAGCTCATAGCGCGCCAGCAGTTTGTCCGCTCGCTCATCAAGCAGGGTAAAGCTATTGCGGGGATAGATGACCGGCATGCGCCCAAGCAATTGCTGATACAACACTTGGCTCTGAGCGAAGTAAGCGATCTCAGCCGGCCCACCCACGTAGCTCACGGTCGGCAGCATGTAATCCTGCATCACAGGGCGGAGCAGGGCATTGGGCGAAAGACTTGCCGGCTCCTGCGCTAAATCGTCCGCGGAAAAGGTCCGGTCTTTCGTAGAGAACTGGCCGTCCTTCAATTTCAGTGCCGACCGCCGGCCGCCATGCAGGTGAAACAGCAATGAGGCACCAGGGTCCAAATGGACCTGTGCATGATAGCCAGCTTCTTCGAGCTGGCTGCTTCGTCGCCGAAGACCTGCCACCAGGCTTGGCGCCTGCCTCGCGGCATTCGCCAACAACTCGCCACCGATCTCACGGATAGCTGGTTCCAGCGGGTCCAGGTATAGCAGACCAAAATCGGCCAGCAGCTTGCCGAGAAACGATCGGAAGGCGCCGCCATAGGTATTGGAATCGTTATAAGCCGCAGTCAAGGCGAGCAGAACTTGTTCGCAGTGCGGCAAGTCTCCCAAAGCCTGCTGCAGTTCGCCAAACGGTATGTCCCCGAGCGGAACAGTTCCCACCGGAACATCGCGCAAGCTTGCCGACTTCAGGCCTACTTTGGTCGGCCGAATCGTCGCATCGAAGAGCCATGCATGGTCGACTTCCGCCAGGTCGTGATCTTCCGTTGCCAGCCAGAACACTGGAACGGCCGCAACACCCCGTTGCTCCAGTTCAGCGGCTAATCGAACAGCTGTCAAGGCTTTGAAAATCGTGTAAGCAGGACCGGAGAACAAACCCACCTGCTGGCCAGTGACCACGGCAACTGTTCCGGGCTGGGCTAATTTATCCAGGGCTTTTGAAGAGCCATTCTGCTTCCGCAGTGCTGAAACAATGCGAGCGCGTCTCTCGTCAGGAAATTGCAGAGTGCGTGCTGACTCAACTAATGCGTCCAGATCAGAAAATGGCTGCCCGTAATACTCGCTGACCTTGGGAAAGTCGTATAGGAAATCACCAAACAATTTGCTTGTGCCAGGAATATTAGTTTGGCGAACACACGACGGCTCCATAGTTGAATGCGCAGTTAGCAGATGAGTCTCTTTGAGCTTAAGTTACTAAACTTTGCCGAGCCCGGGAGAGAATGGAAGAGAAACCATGGACGAGCAGGAATTTAAGACGCGAGCGGACGCGGCATTGAACTCGCTGTACAACCGATTAGTACGAGCCTCAGACCGGTACGACTTTGAACCTGATTTCAATGCTGGTGCGCTTGCCATCGAGTTTGAGGAGCCTAAGGCGAAGTTTGTGGTTAGCCCGAATGCGCCCGTTCGCCAGATTTGGGTGTCCGCCCATTCACGAAGTTTCAAGCTCGATTGGGTGCCTGATCGCGCTGCTTTTGTTCTACCTGAAACGAAGCAGACACTTGATGAGATGATCACCGCTGCCATTGGCAAGCATTTGAGCGAAGAGGTAACGCTCTAATCCCCGTGCCTGGCGTTTACATCTCTTACCCGTTTTGTAACCAGAAGTGCAGCTTCTGTAACTTTGCTTCTGGTGTGGGCACTAGCGACTCTCAGGCCCGATACACGGCAGCGCTTTTGCGGGAAGTGGAGGCGCACCAATGGACGTGGGCACCTCAAACGCTGTATCTCGGTGGAGGGACGCCAAGTCTGATGCCGCTCGATGATTTATCGAACTTGCTCAGCCTCATTCCGCGCGACCAACTAGTTGAAGCAACAATGGAGTGCGCGCCCGGCACTCTTTCCGAAGTGGGAATTGAAGCTTGGATCGAAGCCGGTGTGAACCGCGTTAGCCTGGGGGTTCAGTCCTTTGATGAGACCGAGTTGCGCCACATCGGCCGCCGTCATACTGCAGAAACTGTAATTGCCGACGTCGCGCTGTTGCGGCGCGCTGGTCTCACCAATATCAATATCGATTTGATTGCTGGCCTTCCGCATCAGACGCGCCGGTTCTGGCGAGGGTCGCTGGAGCAGCTGGAGCGTCTAGCTGTTCCTCATGCTTCTGTTTACATATTTGAGATCGACGAAGACAGCCGCCTTGGGAAAGAAGTGTTGTTAGGTGGCAAGCGTTACAGCACCGGGTTCCTGCCGAATGAGGAGACAACAGCGCAATTCTATGAGGACGCGGTGGCGCACCTTCGCGCGGTCGGTTTGCAGCGCTACGAGATTTCAAATTTCGCGCGGCCTGGCTTCGTATCCCGACACAACTTGAAGTACTGGAAGCGTGAGCCATACATTGGCTTTGGCCTGGATGCGCATTCGTTTGACGGCACGGCGCGGTGGTCCAACCCTGACGAACTGGAGAGGTATCTGGCGGTTAGTCGTTCGAACCGGGAGATTGAACCTGCCTGTGCCGAAGAGGAGCACTTCTTTGTCGGTCTGCGCCTCACCGATGGCATTCAGCCCACGGCAGATGAGTGGCGTCAGTTTGCGCGTCCCATCGCAAAGTGGACGGAGGCCGGTATGCTGGAACACGAAGGCAGTACGCTACGGTTGTCCGACGCCGGCGTGCTTGTCTCAAATGAAATCTTTCAGGAGTTTCTTCTTGTCTGACCGGACTCATATCGACTTACGAAGTGACACGGTGACTCGGCCAACTACGGCGATGCGTGCTGCCATGGCGAACGCTGAAGTGGGAGACGACGTCTATCGTGAAGATCCGACTGTCAATCGATTGGAGGAGCGCGCGGCTGAGATCTTCGGTAAAGAGGCCGCGCTGTTCGTGCCAACAGGCACGATGGGCAACACGATTGCAGCGAAACTTCATACACGGCATGGCGAGGAAGTGCTGTGCGATTCGCGGTCGCACCTCATTGATTGGGAGCTGTCAATGCTGGCGTGGTTCGCTGGCTCCATCCCTCGAGCGGTACCAACGAGCAATGGCCTTTTGACCTGGCCGCAGATAGAAGCTTCCCTTCGACCCAAGGGTCCCCATAATGCGCCGACCACGCTGGTTTGGCTTGAGAACACTCACAACATGGCAGGTGGGACTGTCTATCGGCTCCATCAAATTGACCAGATCTGTGATGAGGCGCATCGGCGCGGCCTGAAAGTCCACATGGACGGCGCGCGCATTTTCAATGCTGCTGGGGCCATAGGCGCTTCCGTGTCGCGCATTACCGAGGGCGTCGACTCGGTCATGTTCTGTTTGTCAAAAGCGTTGGGCGCGCCGGTGGGGTCGTTGCTGGTCGGCAATGCTGATGCGCTTGCCGAAGGTCGGCTCTATCGCAAACGACTTGGTGGTGGCATGCGTCAGGCAGGTGTTCTAGCGGCGGCCGGGCTGATTGCACTAGAAGAGTCTCCCGCGCATTTGCCAGTCGATCACGCGAATGCCCAGCTACTGGCACAACGTCTGGCGCAAATGCCGGGCATTCAACTTGATCCGGCTGCCGTGCAGACTAATATTGTGATCTTTAACGTCAGTGCCTTGGGCATTCCCGCGCCGATCGTCAGCCAGCAGTTGAAGTCACTCGGGGTGTTAGCCAATGGCATTAACTCAACTCACATGCGCATGGTGACCCACCGAGACGTGAACCGCCGCGATTGCGAAGCAGCATTAGAGGCGATGGAGCAAGTAGCTTTGCAATCGGCACCGATGGCTGCTACGCGTTAGCCATTCACCTGTTTGATACTCTTTCTTGGTGCTCATTCTTGCGGCCACGCTGGCTGTTTTCGTCTATGGTTTAATTGCTCCGATTCTAGGTGCGCTGCTCCCCGGCTACGCACTGACGCCTAGCCAGGAGGGAGCGCTTGCGCTGACCAACGCGCTCGGTCTGGTGCTTGCCTCACTTTCGGCTGGTCCGATCATTGACACTCGGGGCAATAAGCTGGCCTTGCTTGCGGGTTTGAGTTTAATTGTTATCTCCTTGGTGGGCGCACCGAATGCGGGCGGATTTTCAGGTCTGCTGATGATTTTCTTCATCCTGGGCTTGGGTGGCGGCATTGTTGTCACCGCAGCGAATGCGCTCGCGGGCGCGGTTGATCCTACTCGGCGCGGCTCTGCATTGAACTTTTTGAACTTGTTCTTTGGACTTGGCGGCATTGTTACCACGTACGTAGCAAGTGAACGGATCGCACCTGCTACCCTTTGCTACTCCATCGCTGGCTTGGCCCTCATTACTTTGCTGGTGAATGTTGCTACCAAGATGCCATCGCCCTCTGGCGAAGCAAGCTTCCGTCTTAACGAGGTGCCCGCGCTTCTCGCCAGTCCGAGCTTACTTTTGCTCTCGTTGTTCCTGTTCCTGTATGTTGCTTGTGAAGTTGGCGTATGGAATTGGATGACCAAATATTTGACTGCTGTGAACTTCGACCGCACAACTGCCGGTCATGTTGTCAGCTATGGCTTTGCTTTCGGCATTCTGGTCGGTCGACTGGTAGTTTCGCGAGTCATCATCAAGGTGCCGGCAAAGACGGTATTGCTAGCCGCTGCTATCTTCATGGCTATCACTACGTATGCCATGCTTTCGCTTACCTCAACTACTGCTATCACGATTGCCGTGTTCTGTGCAGGGCTCAGTATGGCTCCTGTATTCCCAACTGTTCTAGCTGTTGTGGGCGATTCGTTCCCGCGAGGAACAGCCACTGCTATGGGCATTGTAATTACATGCGGCTGGCTCGGCTTGGCGGTTAGTTCGCCTATCATCGGTGCGCTGGCGACCGGCAATCAATACGGTCGCGCACTTATGCTGCTGCCCATTTTCTCCGTGTTGATGGTACTGGTCAACCTAGGGTTACGAAGCTCGGTGCGGCGTCCTGTGACAGTATAGACAGACATGGCCTTTTGTCCCAATTGCGGCTCTCAAGCGAATGGAGCATTCTGCCCAAATTGTGGGTCGCCCCTGGGATCGGCTGGCCGGACAGCTAGCAGCGCCTCATTCTCCGGCGCTCAAGGCATCGGCGACAACATAGCCTCAATGCTTTGCTACATTCCATTTCTGATCGGGATACTTTGCGCGATCGTGCTGCTCTTCTTAGAGCCTTACAGCCGTAATCGAACAGTGCGCTTTCATGCTTTGCAGTCTCTGTTCTTGCACGGTGCTATCTTTCTAGTCTTTGTGGCGCTACAGATTGTTGTGGCTCTGCTCGCGGTCATCACGCATGGACTTGGCATCTTGCTGATCGGCTTCTACCCGGTCCTTTCCTTTGCAACTCTTGTCCTCTTTCTGGTGATGATGTATCAAGCCTTCATGAATAAGCGGACCAAATTGCCGATTGTCGGCGACCTTGCAGAAAAGCAGCTTTAGTCTTACTCAGCGAGCATGGCTCGCCAGGATTCCTCATCCTGGCCAATACTGATCCGTTTGCCACCACGTACAAGAGGCAACAGCAGGAGCTTTGGATCACGTTCTATGCGTGCTAGCAGTTCGGCATCGGTGACTTTCAAGTACTTCAGCCCGGCATCTTCATAACTTTTCGCCTGTTTGTCGATTAGCTCTTGAAGGCCAAAGCGGTCAACGAACCGCTTGATCTCACCCGGCGCCATGGGCTTCTGTTTAAGATCGACAAAGTGGATCGCGACGCTGCGTTCTTTGAAGAAGCGTTCGGCTGCTCGTGTAGCCTGCGAGCTCTTCAAGCCGAAAATCTGTACACCGGCCATACAGCCCGATTTTGTCAGATAAGCCGCTTACGCCGGTCAACTGGCTCCGATAGGACCCTGATGGGCGGACTCTGAAGGGGACAGACTGAGAGTCTGTCGGAAAATAAAGATTCTCGACCAAGAGTCAATAACTTACCGATACACCTATGCTCGTAAGTTATTCATTTTGCGTTCTCGATACTCTATTTCCGACAGACTCCTGATGTGAGCAGTTCGCCAAACCATCCAACATGTGCCAGCTATATGCTGAGTTTAGCTATGATCGAGCCGGATACTCCTTTCCGGTTGAATGAAAGGGACTTATGCAGCTTTTTTGAGAGTGTTAGCTCTTAATTCGCTTCTACAGGAACTCCGTGTCTGCTCCGAAGAAGAATTTGGGCGTAGCCTGGTAAACAAATCTACGCTCATATACGACCGTTTTGAACGGGTTACTGCGTTCAAATGCCCGGAAGTGAGTCTTCTTTCAGAAAAGCGAAGTCCGCAGGCCGCTCTGCGGAGTTGGATGAAAACGCCAACCGCTCACGTCAGGCTGTCCCCTTCAACCTTCTCGATCCTTAGATGTCTCTTAGTGCTGGGCTGCGTTTGCCTTATGCTCGGGGCCGTTAAACCCCCGGACGCACGTAGGCGTGATCCGGGCGGTTGACGAAGGCATGCTTTGTACTGGAACCCAAACCCTTTCATCTCTTACGAAATCCGAAGCAGTTTTTCCCGGCCCGCGTCTCTCACAAGAGATACACAAATGTCACTTAGTAACTTAATGGGAATGCTTTCGCAGTACGCTGGCGGTGGTAGCGGCAATACGGGCAACGTAGAAAACGATTATGATCACGTTGCGCAAAATGCGGATTCTTCGCACTTAGCGAGCGGCTTGTCGGGTGCGTTTCGCTCAAATCAGAGCTCGTCTTTTCCCCAGACCATCAGCAATCTTTTCAGTAACTCCAACGGTCAACAGCAGGCAGGGATTTTAGGTCACCTTATGCAGGCAGCTGGACCGGCTGCAGCAGGCGGCATACTGGGAAATCTGTTTGGCGGCGGGGTTCCCAGCGGGCAATTGACACCTGAGCAGGCTCAGCAGGTTCCTCCGCAAGCAGTTCATGATTTGGCACAGCAAGCACAACAGAACAACCCTTCCATTATCGATACCGCTGGCCAGTTCTACGCACAGCATCCAACTGTAGTCAAAGCTTTAGGCGCTGGCGCATTAGCGATGGTGATGTCGCACATGTCTCAAAATCGCGGGTAAGTCAGGTCTCACCCATAGGGGTGCAAGTTCCCAACGAGTCTTGCACCCGTAATAGATCCTGGAGATCGCACGCCGGTCACTTAAAACCAGCAGAAGTACGGTCTCTTTCCTTTGCCTTGAAAGCGTCGTACATCAAGAGAATATGGCAACTACTTCGGGTAAACAATTCGCCGTGGTGACGGGCGCATCAAGCGGCATCGGTTATGAATTAGCAAAGCAATTCGCTCAGAACGGCTTCGATCTGCTGATCGCTGCCGAAGATGGGGGAATCAATAACGCAGCTCGGGACCTAGAGGCTCTAGGGGCAAAGGTCGAAGCCGTTCAGGTCGATCTAGCCGCTCATGACGGCGTGCATAAGTTGCAATCTGCAATCCAATCAGCCGGGCGTCCGGTCGATGCCATTGCAATCAATGCAGGCGTCGGCGTGAGTGGCCGGTTTGCCGAGACCGACTTAGCCGCCGAAATGAATATGGTGAAGCTCAATGTAGTGTCGACGCTTCATCTGGCTAAGTTCATTGTGAAAGAGATGGTGGCACGTGGCACAGGCCGTATCCTTTTTACTGCATCTATAGCGGCAACTATGCCGACTCCGTACGAAACCGTATACGGCGCGACCAAAGCCTTCGTACGATCACTATCGCAGGGCCTGCGTGAGGAACTGAAGGATACCGGCGTGTCGGTAACGGCGCTGATGCCTGGCGCAACGGAAACTAATTTCTTCCATCGTGCCGGCGCAGACGATACCAAGCTTGGTGCGGGCAAAAAGGATGACGCGGAGGAGGTCGCCAAGGAAGGGTTTGAGGCTATGATGGCCGGTAAAGATCACGTGGTTACTGGTGCGTTCATGAATAAGGTCCAGGCAGCAGCCGGTTATACTTTACCCGACCCAGTCGTAGCGAAGGCTCATGCGAGCCAGTCTAAGCCAGGTTCAGCCAACGACAAGTAGTCTGCTGGAATGCAAGTGCAACTTACCCATCACACGGCTGAAGTGAATGGCATCAAGATGCACTATGTGGAGGCGGGCGAGGGTCCGCCCCTGGTACTTCTTCACGGGTTCCCGGAGACGTGGTACGCCTGGCGTCATCAATTGCCTGCTCTAGCCTCTCAGTACCGGTTGATTGCTCCTGATTTGCGCGGGTACGGCGCTACCGACAAGCCGGCCGCCGGCTACGACAAGCGCACCATGGCCAATGATGTTTTAGCGTTGATGAAGCATTGCGGTTTCGAAAGCGCAGCGATTGTTGGACACGATCGGGGCGCTCGTGTGGCTACGCGCTTCGCAAAAGATCATCCGCAGGCAGTGGAGCGGCTAGTCGTAATGGACAATATTCCGACTCGCATCATCTATGAGCGCATGGATGCCGAGATTGTGCGCGGCCACTGGTTCTTCCTTTTTAACAGCGTCCAAGATTTACCGGAAGCGCTGATCGAAGGTCGTGAAGAGATCTGGCTTCGCTACATCTTCGCTACCTGGTGCTACAACCCGGAACTGTTCACGTCTGAAGACATTGCTGTTTATACGCAAGCTTACTCTCAGGCGGGCGGACTTCGTGGCGCATTCAGTGATTATCGAGCTGCTAAGGAAGACGTCGCTCAGGATCAGCAGGACAGTGACGTTCTAATTTCTTGTCCGACCCTGGTGCTCTGGGGAGAAGACTTTTCATCTGGCGGAAAAATGTGGGATTTTCGCGAAATCTGGGGAAAGATGGGGTCGAACTTGACTTTCGTCTCTATTCCACAATGCGGACATCTGCCGCATGAGGAAAAGCCGGAGGTGGTGACCCAAGCCCTGCTGCAGTTCCTGGAGCCGTACCGGAACCAAAGCGGCTCCAGTACGGCCCACTAACGTCGAGTGGTTAAGGAATGGTTGTAGCGAAGTCAGCGTTTACTAAACCGGCACCCGTGAAGCGATTGTTGGTTGTCTTCGGCGAGACCAAAAACTTCGCCTGTGCCGTTGAGCCGTCCTCAAAAGTTACTGTCGCCAGTGTTCCTTCGAAGCGGTCTGCGTCCTCTTGAGTGCTGCCTTGCAGTGGTGAGAAAACACTCATGCCGAATGTAAGAAAGTTGCCAGCTGTGAATGTGCCTGGAGCGAAAGAGACGGTAAAGGTGGACTGGTCGGTGCTGGTTGTTGCTGTTACATCAGTGACCGCTAAACCATTGACCGCACCAATATTGAATCGATTCGGGTTGGTGGAAAAGACAAGCCCTGGTCCGGTGGTGTTAAGTGCAACTGACTGTATCTTGCGATTTGTGCCACTCAGTACCTGCAGGGTGAAGTACTGACCAAAACGTGTCCAGTCACCATTTGCGTAAGCGAGTACGGGGCCCGCAACAGCAGCTGAAACAGCGCGATTAGCCGATACAGCAACGGGCGTTGCCGTCTGCTGCAGGATTTTATAAACGTCCTGGGGCGGGAGAGAAGCAGTGCCACCCGCGGCCTGAAGGACCAGTGCTGCCACGGCTGCCACGTCGGGTGCAGCAGCGCTTGTACCAAAGAAATTGGGGAGGCCATTGCCATCTGCATCGAAGCCGAAGAAGGTTGTGTCCACACCATCGATACCAAGAATCTGAGGAACTTTGCGCACCTGCGGCTCTGGCAGGCGATTCCCCTGGCCGTCAAAGTAGATGGTCACCGGACCGGGCGAGCTGAAGTCTTCAGGATATTTTGTGATGCCGTAATACATTGCGCCAACAGCCCGGCCTTTGCTGGCTGCTGCATGACCGTACATTGACGGTGCATTCTCCCGCTCACTTACGGCAAGACCGTTTAACGTTATGTATTTGATGTGACTTGCCGGGCCGTCGTTCACCTTTGCAATCACAATTTGATAGGTCGTGCGACTCGAACCGCCAACAGTCTGACCCGCAAACGGCACCAGGTTCATGTACTCATAGGCCTGATCGGTTTGCGTGTTGTCGTCAGTCGTATAGAAGCCGGGAAAGCTTGCGCTGTTCGGGTCCATCCAGTTTCCGTTCGAATCGAAAACGTAAATGTCATAGTTTGTTGCCACCTTGCCGACGCCGAATGGCTCGTCCCATTGGAATGAGAATACGTCACTTCCCGCAACAGTGATCTTCTGAGTAATGCTGGTGCTGCCATCCGCATTATGGAAGGCGTGAAAACTGCCAGGATTGTGCCCGCCGGCTACAAGAGCAGCCAAATTGATATTCTCTTTGCCGACAGAAACCAGTTTCTGGGCTGCCGTAAACGAAACCGGTTGATAGTTGCTCTCATAAGCTTCGAGGCCATTGTTGCCGGCTGACGAAAAGTAAGCTGCGCCTTCGGAAACCACTTTATTTACGGTCTTGGCGAGCAATCCATCCGAGAACATCGGCTCGTCGAAGTAGTAGATATCGTCAACGATCACATCGGCGTTGAACTTGCGACGAAGGTCCAGGATGTTGTTGGAAAACGAAACCTCTCCATTGAAGGCAGTTGCAAAACCGAGCGTTGCACCAGGCGCTACATCGTGAACCAGTTGGCACATGGCGCGTCCTTCATCCTCGCCGCCCGACTTTAGATCTTGCAAGACCGTGATATCGGAAGGCAAATCTCCTGTGGCAACATCGTCAGCTGCGTTCGGATGTGCCGTTAGATTATTGAAGCTGTCAGAGAGTACGCCGATCCGAATGCCTGTACCGTCAAAGCCTCTGGCCTGAGCCAAATCGGCCTTCTCCAACGCAACAGCCTGGCTCTGCACCGACCCGGCATGGGAAACCGGCTTTTGAACCGCAAGAATGCTTTGCACCCCAGCAACTGCACGAACGTTTTGAACAGAGGAGAGCGAAACATAGCCTTCAAGAAGCCGGGGTTCGAGTTCACTCACGGCCTGCACCCGGAACCCTGCCGCTTTTAGATCAGCGCCCAGGGTCGCGGCGGTCTGCCCAGCTTGCAGCCGAATATGTACCAGCACTTCGCCTGAATCAGACAGGACCTGCGGCTTCATGGTTTGAGCTAGCTTCGGGTTATTGGTCTCATACATCTGGACCATCTCGGCAAGCCCGCGGCCCAGAGTGGCGTTTTGCCCTAAAGCCATGGCAGATCCCGAAAGCAAAACAAGACAGACCTGACCACCGAACAAGGTCGATAATCGACGTAATCGCATCAGTTGCTACTCTCCTGAGGTAAGTTGGTGCAAACCTCGTGAGAATAACACGCCTACCGGGCAGGTAATAGATGAAATAGATTACTGAAGCAATCCTTCCAGGACAGATCCGCGCACAAACAGTGTTTCGTTTCGCTCGGGACCATTCGATACAGCGCCGACTTCCACGCCCGTTCGATTCTCCAGGAACTCTAAGTAAGCTTGCGCCTGCGCCGGCAGATCGCCAATCGCTCTCACATCTCGCGTGGACTGATTCCATCCCGGCAAATGTTCGAAGATCGGCTTGATCGCTTCCATCCGGCGGGTACTGGCTGGCATCTGAGTCATCTGCCTGCCATCCACCTCGTACGCCACACAGACCGGAATCGTTTGTAAATCATCCAGTACGTCAAGTTTGGTAATCACAAGACTGTCAAAGCCGTTCACTTCTGCCGTGTAGCGCAGCAATGGCACGTCAAACCATCCGCAGCGGCGAGGACGACCGGTCACAGACCCAAACTCATTGCCTGCAATCCGAATCTGTTCGCCAATTGATGTTAGATCCTCGGAGGGAAAAGGTCCGGCACCGACGCGCGTAATGTATGCCTTCGAGATTCCAATTACGCCGTCTATCCTTGTCGGTGGAACGCCAGTGCCCGTACAAGCGCCGCCAGCCGCTGCGCTGGAGCTTGTCACAAATGGATAGGTGCCAAAGTCGATGTCCAGCATCGTGCCTTGCGCGCCTTCGAACAGCACGCTCTTTCCGTCCCGGATCATGCCGTTCAACAGGTGCGCCGTATCGCAGACCATGGGCCGAATCTGTTCGGCAAAGCTCTTATAGCTTTCAAGGATTTCATCGAAATCACCCGCGTCTGTTATCTGAAACGCATCGGCAATCAGCTTCTTGTCTGCTGCTAGTAGCCGATACAGTTCGGTGAAGTCCTGATCGATCAGGTCGGCTACCCGGATACCGCGCCGTGCAATTTTGTCTTCATAGCAAGGTCCGATGCCACGCGACGTTGTACCAATCGGAATGCGATCCGCGCGGGCTTCCGAGATTTTCTCAATGGTCCGGTGAAACGGAAAAATCACGTGTGCCCGAGTGCTGATACGCAACTGCTGTTTGACAGCAATGCCGGCTTCCTCCAGGGTCGCTATCTCACCCAGTAAGGCCGCCGGGTCCAGCACCACGCCATTACCGATGACTGCCGTCACATTTGGTCGCAGAACACCACTAGGAATCAGTTTCAGAACGAATTTCTTTTCGCCGATAAACACGGTGTGGCCCGCATTGTGCCCGCCTTGGTAGCGCGCTACCGCATTGAACTTTTCCGAGAGCAGATCAACAATCTTGCCCTTGCCCTCGTCACCCCACTGCGCCCCCAGAATAATTAGATTACTCATGATCCTGCCGTAATAAACCCAAAACTCCTCAGTCTAGCGCAGCCAACGATGTGTATCGAGTACAGATCCTTCGCACTCATTGGCGCTGCCCTACAAAGCCTTCACTCTTTGGCTGAATCTTGTGTCTGTGGCTATGCTAACCTCGGCACAATGCAGATGTGCGGGGTCTTCCAGGCGCTAGGCCAGGAGGTGTTTAACCAACTGATCCGGGGCATTTCAATCGGCAAGCTAAAAACCTATCAGGTCTATGAACGCTTCAAGCTGCGCGCCCGATTGACTAAGCTCAATAGCGAGTCGCTTCGAAAGGCCGCCCCGAAATTCTGGTCGCGTATCGAGGCCGGTGAGGAGGATTTTGCCACAGATCTTTCGCAGGTGTTTCTGCTTTCCCATCTGGACATGATTGTCAGCGTGCTTGATTATCTGGGCATTCCAAATGAGCAAGGTTTTTTCGACAAGGATCTTGACCCGCAACAATACTTGAATGAAGGCTGGCGGGAGCGGGTCTTTAACGAATTCCAGTCCAAATATCAGCGGGACATCCTGCTGTTCTACATTAATCACCTGGATTGGGAACTTAATAAGACCGAGCAGGTCTTTCTCCCCGCGGCGTAGAGCATGGTGAGCCTGAAAACTTTTCACGAAGCGGTTAAGAAGGGAGACCTGCCTGCCGTTCAATCCGCTGTTGCCGAAGATCCTACCCTTCCCGGTCAGCTGAACGAGGCCGGGCAGAGTGCTTTTCTGCTTGCCAAATATTACCGCCAGGAACCGATGGCTGCTTATCTTTATCAGACGCACCCGGACCTGGACATTTTTGAAGCCTCTGCCGGCGGTTATCAGCAGCTTGTCGAGAAGTTACTTAGCGAGCATCCGGAGCTGCTGGCCGCGCGAAGTCCCGATGGCTGGACGCCGCTTCACGTGGCTGCCTTCTTTGGTCATCCAGAGTTGGCGCGCTATCTGATTGACCAAGGCGCTACGGTGGATGCGCGTTCTACGAATGCAATGAAGAACACGCCTCTGCATGCGGCCGCTGCAGGAGCAGCAGTGCCGGTGATGCGATTGTTGCTGGAGCGCGGTGCTGATGTGAATGCTACCCAGGAAGGCGGTTGGACTGCTCTTCACTCTGCTGCCCAGGCCGGTAACCGCGAATTAATAGAAGCCCTATTGGCCAGCAATGCCAATGTGAAAGTTCGCGCGCTGAACAATCAGTCGTCCATTGACCTCGCTCTGCTGAGCGGCCACGGTGAGATCGCCGAGCTGCTTGAACAGCTGGGAGGCAGCGCGGCTTAACGTATGCTCGAAGCCAAGCTCGAGGAGTTGCGCAGGGCCACACTTGCAGCCTTCACTGACGCATACTCGCTGGAAGAGCTGGAAGAATCCCGGATTGAGGCGCTTGGGCGGAAGGGTACGCTCGCGCAAATCACTAAAGATTTCGGCAAACTGCCTCCGGAAGAGCGGTCTCGTTTAGGCAAGCTTTTAAACTCTGTCAAGCAGGATCTCGAAAGCGAGTACGAGAGCAAAAAGACTCAATTCGAGCAGGCCGATCTTGCCCAACGCCTCTCGAAGGAGTGGGTGGATGTTACGTTGCCTGCGCCCAACCCACGTCCTGGCAGCCTTCATCCGGTCACCTTATTGCAGCAGGAGATTGAAGACCTGTTTACCTCGCTCGGCTTTGCCGTTCTATACGGTCCTGAAGTGGAGACAGAGGAACACAACTTTGACGCGTTGAATATACCGGCTACTCATCCTGCCCGCGACATGCAGGATACTTTCTGGCTGAGCGATGGATTGCTGCTGCGCACCCATACTTCGCCCGTGCAGGTCCGTGGAATGCGGGAGTTGCGCCCGCCGCTGCGTATGATTGCCCCCGGGCGCGTCTTTCGCAATGAAGAGGTGGACGCCTCGCATGAGCACACCTTTTATCAAGTGGAAGGCATGATGATCGACCGGGATGTTTCGGTTGCTAATCTCATCTACTTCATGAAGACACTGCTGAGCGATATCTTCAAGCGTGAAGTTACGGTGCGGCTCCGTCCCGGTTACTTCCCCTTTGTTGAGCCCGGTTTCGAACTGGATATTCGCTGCCTGATTTGCAATGGCGATGGTTGTGCAGTCTGCAAACATAGCGGCTGGGTTGAATTGCTGCCTTGCGGAATGGTTCACCCCAATGTTCTGCGTCTGAGTAACATCGACCCGGAGCAGTACAGCGGGTTCGCGTTCGGCCTGGGTCTTACACGACTTGCCATGATGAGATATGGGATTGACGACATACGCCAGCTTCAGGGTGGCGACCTCCGTTTTCTCTGCCAGTTCTGATCAATGAAGTTTTCCTATCAATGGATCTCTGAGCTCGTCGGAGATCTTTCAGTCGCCCCTTCCGAACTGGAAGGACTTATCACAGTCAAGACCGCCGAGTGCGAGGGGATCAAATCTTTCGGCGGGCACTTTGCAAATGTCAAAGCTGTTCGCATCCAGCGCTTTCATTCTGTAGGCAAAGGCAAGAACAAGGCGGTCACTATAGATACAGGCCAGGGTCGTGAGGTTCAGGTAGTCTGCGGCGCGCCCAATGTTCGCGAAGGCATGATAACGGCATGGGTCCCGCCCGGCACTGATCTCCATGGCGACTTAATCAGTGTTGCCATCATCGACGGCGTGGAGAGTCAAGGCATGCTCGCGAGTGCAGCCGAATTGGGCATCAGCCGCGATAACTCCGGAATCCTGGAGCTTTCAAATGCCATACCCGGCGGGCCCCTCTCAGCGCTTCGCCCTGACTGGATCATTGACATTGATAATAAGAGTCTCACCCATCGTCCTGACCTTTGGGGACACGTGGGCATGGCTCGCGAGGTGGCTGCTATTGTCGGCCAGACACTTCGCGAGCCCATCGATTTGAGCCTGCTGGGGGAAAGCTCGTCGCCCTTTCGAGTTGAAATCGAGGACTACTCTCTCTGCCCTCGCTATAGCGCCTTGCTGTTAGAGAACGTTAGGGTCGGTCCATCGCCGCTCAGTCTGCAAGCGCGTCTACAGAGCATTGGATTAAATCCAATCAACAGCATTGTCGATATCACGAATTTCGTTCTGGCTGAACTGCCTCAGCCCATGCACGCCTTTGATGCCGATAAGCTGAACGGCACGACAATTTTCGTACGCCTCGCTCGTCCCGGCGAACGGCTCTCGGCCCTTAACGGCGAAACGTACGACCTTCATCCGGCTGACCTGGTAATCGCAGATGCGTCTGGTCCCGTTGCGCTTGCAGGTGTGATTGGAGGCTCTGACTCTGCTATCTCCGCTACAACCACCAGAGTGCTTTTGGAAAGCGCCAATTTTGCGCCAACCGGAGTCCGCCTCACCTCCGCGCGGCACAAAATTCGGACCGATGCATCTATGCGCTTCGAAAAATCGCTCGATCCGGAGAATACATTACGCGGGCTGGCACGCGCCGTGTCTTTGTGCGACAGCAGCATATCTGTAGGTGGAGTCATCGATAACTCTGCCCCCCGACACGCGGCTCTGCCCATTGCGTTGCCTGTCGATTTTGTTGCACGCAAGCTGGGAACGCCGTTAACCTCTGGCCAAATCCAAACTATCTTGAGTGCTCTAGGCTTTGGCGTCGCCGAGTCCGCGCCGGGACTGCTCACCGTCCACGTTCCTAGCTGGCGTGCCACCAAGGACATTGCTCACAAAGATGATTTGGTGGAAGAGGTCGGCCGCATGATCGGCTATGACCAGATTGCTCTGCAGCCGCCGCTGGTCGCTTCTGTCGTTCCACCCGCGAATCCGTTCCGGACTTACTTTCGCAAGATGCGCTCCGAGATGGCCGCCCAGGGATTTACAGAAGTTTACAATTACTCATTCATGGGCGGAGCAGATGCGGCTCGTTTCGGTTTCGCGCCTGCCGACTTGCTTGCCGTGGTCAACCCGATTGCGGCTGAGATGACGCACCTGCGCCCCAGTCTGCTGCCCGGGCTCTGGAAGAACATCGTCGATAACGTTCGTCACTTTCGCGAATTTCGCCTGTTTGAATTGGGCAGCGCCATCGCGCGGAATGGAACCGAAACTCCTCATCTTGCTGCTGTTCTTTACAGCGCCCATGCCGATGAGCGCGACCTGTTCGAACTCAAGCGCGTAATTGAATGTTTGCTGCCCGAAGCCTGCCTGCGTGCTGTCTCGCCTCGGATTTATCAGCACCCCACCCGTGCTGCCGACATTAGCTGGCACGGTTCGCTCGTGGGGCAGTTCTTTGAGCTTCATCCGTCCCTGTTGAAGGACGAAGGAATCGAAGGCCGCGCAATGCTCTTCGATATCAACTTGCAAGGGACACAGCTTATCTCTGCACGGCTGACTAAGAAATATGTTCCGCCACGCAAGTATCCCACCAGTGGACTTGATTTGTCGGTCATCACTGCGGTCGAGGTGCCAGTCGCTGAGATCTATGACGGCCTTAAAGCTCTGGGCTCTTCAGACCTTGCTCTCCTTCGTTTCATCGACCAGTATGAGGGCCCGCCGCTTCCACCCGGCAGCAAGAGTGTCACGTATCACCTCGAAATTGGAGCTTTGAATCATACAGTGACAGCAGAAGAAGTCAGCGAGGTACGAAACCGCATCATAGAAGGTATGCGTGCGCGAGGCTTTGAATTTCGCGCCTGAACCGATGTCGAGTCTTTTGCCTGTTCTGCCCGGCCTGCTGGCACATGCCTCTGGAGCTCTGTGGCTTCCTGAATCTGAGACTGCACTGATTGCTGATGTCCACCTTGGCTATAGCTGGGCCCAGCGGCGCCGCGGTGAGCTTGGTCCCATTGCCGATTACCGTACGCGCGAGAAGCTGTTTCAAGTGCGCGACGAACTACGTCCGAAACAATTTGTCTTTGTGGGCGATATCGTCCATGCTCCCCGCGCTTGTACCCCGGAACGCGAGTACATTGAAGAGACTTTGCGAACGCTGGGTGAAACTGCGAAGCTGATCGCCGTGCGCGGCAATCACGACCGCCAGTTCGCCGATGAGTTCAGCCATCTCAACTTCTTCAGCGTGAATGCCTGGTCAGAAGGCACACTCACCGCTGTACATGGCGACCGCTTTGATTTTGCCTGGCCCGAAACTCACACGCTGGTGATGGGTCATTTGCACCCGGCGTTGGCAGTACGCGACGCGGCAGGTGCCGGACATAAGCTGCCGGTGTTTTTGGTGAATGCGAACTGCCTGGTGCTGCCCGCGTTCTCGCCCTTTGCCCGTGGCTATGATGTGGCTGGCGGCTTACCGACTGAAGTGTCGGGGTGCTTTCGCAAAGAAGAGATTGACATTTTTGCGGTGACTGGCAAGCGCGTAGTGCGGCTGGGCTGTTTGCGCAATGCTGTAACCGTGATGAGTAGTGCAGATGTTAGTTCACCTGCCCAGTTTCGACGTGGGCAGCGCAGGAGAATCCGAGTGTAGGTTGCGATTGCGCCGACCTCGCTTGAGCTCTGGCGCCGCAAATCAGATTAAGCGGCATGTCGTGTCAGCAAGCACCTTCCGCTTAGCCTAGAGTCTTACAATGACGAGTCACAATTGGCGTACCCCCCAAGAGGCACAGCATTGTTGTGAAACGTTCTGCTCAAGTTGGATCAGCGTTTCACAGAAGAAAACGAAATTTCGATACTCGTCGCGAGATCTCCTTCCAAATGGGTCTTCGCTAGCTCTTTCATATCACTGAAATTAACGGGATAGGTCGGTGCTGCTCTTTTTCTTACAAGCAGTCATTCTGTTTCTTCAAAGAACGCTGACGTTGCCGGTTGCCCTTCGAAGGCGCGTAGGTTTTGTAGATCCTTTGGTAAGAGTCCGCCAACTTCGAATCTGACATCTGTTCATCATATTTCGGGGCGATCGCTAATGTATGCCGATAGTTATATGGGAACTCTGTGATGCGAACAAGTTCATCTCGTATTTTCTCGGTGGGCTCAGTTGGCATAGCCAGAATCTCTGTCCTACCTTGCGCATAAACATCAATCAGACCTGGCCGTTCCGAACTTAAGATCTGGAACCCGTTGCGACTCCTACCGGGAGGCACACCAATGACTCCACTTGAATCGGCGTCGGGGAGAAATAGGATTAGAGCTCTGTCTATAGGGGCAAGCTGATTGTTATCGCCGTTGGCTTGGACCACGTGCCTTGGAAAAGCTACATGCCAATGATCGGGCGTTGAGACTTGGTAGCGCTCTCCATCCTGGAGGTTGACAAAATAGAAGAAGTTGATTGGCTGCCGAGCCGCTCTATCGTTAATGAGAGTAAAACCATAGCGAAACTTGCGCGGTAGTGGAAGGTATTCGGTTTCCGTTTCCACTCCGGGTTCGATGTGGAGAGCCAACTCTACCGGGATTCTCAGCTTTGTTCCGTCCTCGTTTAGTTGATCCCAAACGATAATTCCGTCACCGGTTTGACGTGTTGTAAGTACTAGAGCCTATTTGCGTGAACGGCCTAAAGCGTAAGATCATATAAATTCACAATAAGGCAGTATGGACGCACTTGCTCAGAGACTTGATGCTCGCTTGCGAGAGTGGCAGCCCGAAACGGCTGCACAAGCACGGGAATGTATCGCTGAACTTATCGAATTGGCCGATGCCGATCTGCTCGATTTAGTTAAGTCCCGCGTTGTTGAGCAGGAAGTGCTCGATTTGCTGGATGAGCCCCGGACCCGGTGAGGTATCGTCCCAGCAGCTACGAGGTGCCGATACCCCGGCTGCCTTTTCTTGATCGAGATTCCTTCGCCAACGTGCAAGGAATGGGTTG
>CAXTWQ010000002.1:26998-45957 GCA_964248065.1 uncultured Bryobacteraceae bacterium
ATCCCGGAGCCGACGATGGTTGAAATTCGAAGGGCTCTAATATCTGCTCTCGGTCTGAGCTAGCTTCTCGACGATTTTCCGCCATCAATAATGCCCCTTAGGCAAAGCCTCCCGAACCTGCCGGGCACGCTCCTGGATCTCTTCTCTTTTCTCCACCGACATCTTCGTCACATTGCGAACTTGGAGTAACATGCGCTGATTCGCAGCCAGCCTGGTCTCGTGTTTAATCAGGAAATCCCAGTACAGCGTCGTGAACGGGCAAGCATCGTCACCTACCGCCTTATCCGGATCGTAGCGGCACCCCGAGCAGTAATTACTCATCCGGTTGATGTACTTGCCTGTAGCAACATACGGCTTGGAAGCCATCAGGCCGCCGTCCGCATACTGCGACATGCCTAGCACGTTGGGAAGCTCTACCCACTCCACCGCGTCCCAATAGATCGCCAGATACCACTTGTGAATCTCAATTGGCTTCACTCCGAAGAGCAGCGAAAACAAGCCGGTCACCATCAAGCGATGGATGTGATGCGCGTAGCCGTACTCGAGTGTCTGGCCAACGGCCTGCTTTAAGCAGTTCATGTCCGTGTCGCCGTTCCAATATAAATCCGGCAAGTCTTCCTGAGCATTCAGCGCATTCTCATACAAGTACTGCGGCATGTGGAGCCAGTAAACGCCGTGTATGAATTCGCGCCAGCCTAGGATCTGCCGCACATAGCCTTCGACGGCCGACAACGGCGCTTGCCCCTTTTGGTATGCATCCTGAACCGCCACCAACACTCTGCGTGGATTCAGCATCTTCAGATTCATCAAAGCCGACAAACGCGAGTGATACAGAAACGGCTGGTCGGTCCACATGGCGTCCTGATAATCGCCGAAGTCTGCTAACCGGTTTGCAACGAAATCGTCCAAAGCGCGGGCTGCATCTTTCGAAGTAACAGGAAAATCAAAGTGCTTCAGCGAACCGGGATGCCCCGGAAAGCGAGATTCCACCAGGTCCAGAACGCCAAGGGTTATTTCGTCTGGCGGAAAGCTCAGTGGCGCTGTCATTAGGAGACCCGGTCCCGCTTTCCCGAAAGTCTTGCGGTTATCGGCATCGTAGTTCCACTGTCCACCCTCTGGCCCCTTGCGTTCCATCAGAAATCCGGACCTCTTGCGCATCTCGCGATAGAAGAACTCCATCCGCAACTGCGCATGGCCTTTTGCCCACTTGGCGAAATCCTGACGCGAACAGAGGAAGTGACGGTCAGGACGAATCTCCAGTGGAACGCCCATGTCTTGCGCCAACTCCTTCAGCATCTCCTGAATCCGGTACTCGCCCGGTTCGACCACGACAAGCTTGGCCGGCTTAAACTTCGCAATTACCTCTCGGAGCTCGGGTTCAAACTGGCCTTTATTGTCAGGAGCATCGAGCAACCGGTACTCAACTGGGTAACCGGAAGCCCGGAGTTCCTGGGCAAAGTGCCTCATGGAGGTGAGAAAGAGCGCAATGCGAACTTTGTGGGTCAGAACATGGGTGGATTCGCCGTCGACTTCGGCCATCCAGATCAGGTCCTTTGTCTTGTCAAAGCCGTCAAAGGCTGCCGATTCCTGGTCGAGTTGATCACCGAGAATGATCGTCAGATGACGCGTTGAGCCCACTCTTCTAGGACTGCTTTACCGAGATAGGAGAAGCAGAAATTTAGCGGTACGAGATCAATCCTGATGCGAAGCAAACGCGGATACCTCGCATCCGGTCAATGCAAGTTAGCGAATGATCTTGCGAAGCCGCCGTGCCAGGCCGAGACCCGCAACTCCAACGGCCCCAACCAGTGACATCGTGCCGGGCTCAGGCGTGGCGTTCGTGACAGGTACGTCCGAGTTGTCCGGAGCGAAATCGGAAATTGCGCCGTTGCCGCTTGCGCCATCCCGGGGCCAGAGATCGACCATGTAACTCGAAGCACTCAATCCAAGCGATGGCAGAGCAGATAGCGGAACCAAGCCAGTTACCGTTGATCCCGTAACCGTAATGTCAGTGATCGGCGTTACTGTGTTATTCACCAGATCACGTACCGAACTGGCGCCGGAAGGATTGATAGCAAACACTGAATCAAAGGTGACGCCAGGCGCAATTGTTGGAAACCCTGCGGTGCCCGCTCCACGGTCAATTCCCCAGACGTACAGAGCCGTTGGAGTCGTGCCAATGGTGCCGTTCAGGGTGCTAGTAAACAAGAAGCTTGATCCGTTAAAAATCACCTGCGCATTTAGGACGTCAAGGTCACCATTATGGGGACCGGTATAGGAGGGCAGGAAATCTCCGGCAGGATCGGTAATTAGAGCGGCTTGCATCTGCGTTGCGCCCAAAGTAAGAAATGTTCCGGCTCCAAGCAAAGATATTCGAAGACAGTTATTCAAAGAAAAACTAAAGCCCATAAATTATCCTTATCACCAAGTCCAGCTTGCAATTGTGCTTGGTCTCTCTGTCGCCTTAACCCGGCGACTACCCGTAAGCATACGGGTTTATGCCTACGTAGTTTATCCATCTTGCATTGAGATTGTTCGAGTAAGCTTTAAAGTGTAGGCTCGGCAGGTTTCCCCCCTAGTAGAAACTCACAACCAAACTTGAAACGAGATCTCATATTCAACACCTCAATCTGTTCTCCGAAACTTTGCCCCTTGCCTTCACTGACCAAGGTGCGGGTCGCACTTTTCTTCTTCTCCATGGGGGAGCGGGCCCTGCCTCACTATTCGGCCTGGCAGCCGCGCTCTCAAAGAACGCCCGCGTTATTGTGCCGACTCACCCTGGATTCAATGGCGAACCGAGACCCGAAAGATTCATGCGGGTTGATGATCTCGTGCTTGCATATCTGGCCTTTATCGAAAAGTTAAATCTGAACGACGTAATCTTAATTGGCAACTCAGTAGGTGGCTGGATATGCGCTGAGATGGCGCTCCGTCAATCACCTCGCCTTGCTGGTATGGTTTTGCTCGATGCGGTCGGGATCGATACAGGGTCAGCAGAAAGAGAGATTGTTGATCCAATGAAGCTGCCATTGCCGGAGATGTTAAGGCTTTCCTTCCACAATCCCCAGAAGTTTGCCGTTCCACCGTCAAGTCCCGAGGCGGCTGCCGTTATGGCGAATAATCAACGTACGTTGCGGGTCTATGCCGGCGAGCCATTCATGCACGAGCCGACCCTTCGCTCACGTCTTCCACAGATGAAAATTCCGACAATGGTCATCTGGGGAGAAAGCGATCGCATTGTAGATGTAGGTTACGGCCGACTCTATGCAAACAGCATCCCAGACGCAAGATTTGAAGTGGTCTCCGAGGCTGCACACTTTCCTCACATCGAGCGGCTTGATCAAGTGGTGCGGCTTGTGAACGATTTTACGGCTGCGCTCTGATCTTCCATACTTGATCAATCGACGGGCGGCGATGCTGCGCGTTTCAGACGGTCAAGAATCCCGGCCCAGTCTTGCGAATGCACAGGCGCTTGGATGGCGATCCAATCCCAGCCCTCGCCGTCGGCCTTGTGCAGTTCGGCATAAAGTGACTGCGCAAATTCGGGAGCACTATGCGGCATGTCGATGATGCGGCCCCGGCCTTGGGGCAAGTCTGTTCTTTCTTCAAGCAAAATAAAACGAGTATGGGGCGCATAGTGTCGCGGATACTGCCCCGGCGACTCCGCAATATGCGGCTTGTCTTCCTCCATTGCTAAACGAACTCCGCCCACGTGCTCCAGCTGCTGCTGGGTTATCATTCCCGGCCGGAGAAGAATGGGGGGCTGGCGATGCAACCCAATAATCGTGGATTCAATACCCACCGCTGCCGGGCCACCGTCCAGAATCATTTCGATGCTTTTGCCAAGGCTTTCGCGAACATGTTCGGCAGTAGTGGGTGAGACTTCTGAAAATCGGTTCGCACTGGGGGCAGCAATGGGAACGCCTGCGCGACGTAGTAATTCAAGAGCGACTGGGTGCGAAGGAATGCGAACACCAACTGACTGAAGATTGGCTGTCACCACGTCCGGAATGATGTCCGCTTTTTTGAGAACCATGGTTAGGGGACCAGGCCAGAAATGGGCAGCGAGCCTATCGGCAAGGGCAGGCCACTCCTCACATACTGCGCGCGCCATGTTGATATCGGCAACGTGCACAATCAGCGGACTTGCCCACGGGCGCCTCTTTGCCTCGAAAAGACGCGTGACTGCCGCAGCGTCCAGCGCATTCGCACCCAGGCCATAAACGGTCTCAGTCGGAAAAGCGACTAGGCCGCCTGCGCGGATAATACCGGCAGCACGCTCCAGTTCTTCCTCAACCATGAATGCCTCGAACCACTCTCTCGAAATGCCTCACCCTAATCAGCCAAGTCGTTCGCATCACCCGACACTCGGCCGGTTTTGGCCCATACCAGATAGGCATGCAGAAGCGAATCGATGTCGCCGTCCAGCACGCGGTCTACATCGCCTATGGAAAGCTTCGTACGGTGGTCCTTGATCATGCGATACGGAGCAAGCACGTAGCTTCGAATCTGGCTTCCGAAGTTGATGCCGAGCTTGGTATCTTCCACCTTCTGGTCGGCAGCACGCTTTTTGTCCATCTCGAACTCGTACAGTTTGGCACGCATCTGCTTCATAGCGCTGGCACGATTCTTATGTTGCGACCGCTCGTTCTGGCATTGCACCACAAGCCCTGTGGGCAGATGGGTAAATCGAACGGCGGACTCGGTGCGATTTACATGCTGGCCGCCCGCGCCACTAGCTCGGAATACATCAATCTTCAAGTCTTCGGGCTTAATGTCTATGTTGATGTTTTCGTCTACCTGCGGGTACACGAAAACAGATGCAAACGATGTATGGCGCCGCGCATTGGCATCAAAGGGAGAAATGCGAACCAGCCGATGTACACCGACTTCAGCCTGAAGTTGCCCGTAAATGTTTTCGCCATTGATTTCGACCGTAGCCGACTTAATACCAGCTCCTTCGCCCTCTAGCCGGTCAGTCAGAGTGGCTTCAAAACCGTGACGCTCTGCCCAACGCAAATACATACGCAACAGCATCTCAGCCCAGTCCTGGCTCTCGGTTCCGCCTGCTCCCGGATGGATGGTGACGATTGCGGGCAGGGCATCGTTCTCGCCAGAAAGCAGCATGGCGGTTTCCAGAGATTCCAGCCGCTTCTCGAACGATCTCATCTCACGTTCCAGGTCGCCGGTCACGGCCTCGCCTTCGCGAGCGAGTTCGAACAGGGTGTCGATGTCGGATGTCAGAGCGCGGACGTCTTTGGCCTGCTGGATGGATTCTTCCAGGCGCTTGCGCTGTTGCATGATGCGCTGGCTCTTTTCGGGCTGGTTCCAGAAATCGGGATTGTTGATCTCGACCTCGAGCTTGGCTACTTCCTGCTGTTTGCCAGACGGGTCAAAGATAGCTCCGCACAGCTTCACCCTGCTGGCGGAGCGAAACGTACTCCCGTTCCAATTCTTCTAAAGTCATCTGTTTGTAGTTTACTAACGTGCTGCTAAATCACGTACCGTGCTAACGAAGAGGCAGCGACGGTGAGGCAACCGGCTGTAATGCCGGACCAACTGGGATAGCTTGCAGTATTGCGCTTGGCACAACTTGCACGTCAGTCAGTCCAAGCGCGATTTGGGTAGCCGGATCAGGAATGGGGTGACGCTCGCCGTTGTCGATGAAATAAATGGCAGGGTTGTCAGCCGTCTTGAGCACGCGGCCGGGCAGCGCGGGAAAAGGCTTCGTCACCAGCACCGATTCCTCCGCTGGTATGCCGGTTAGCAGAGGCCGCTGCAGGTGCAGGTAAATGAGAGTTTGCGTGTCCGGTATGCGATGCAGTCCGCCATCGATGCATAAGAACGTTTGTCCGTCAGGCCATCGAATACCAAAGACAGAAGCTGCTTTCAGGTATGCACGCGAGTAGTAATCTTTGTAAATCAAATAGTAAGCAGAAGCATTAGCCCATCCACTCACCAGCAGGGTGAGTAGGAGCGCGACGCGAGACGGAATACGGTATCGCCTATTCGAAAAGACGAGCATGACAAGAAGGCCGATTGGAATAAAGTAGCGGCCCTGGATAGAGAGAATGGGCTCTACCGAGCGATGTACGTCAGCAATGTACTTGAATGTCGTATCGAAGTCGAACATAAGCACGAATATCAGGACAATGCTGGCCATTGAGATAAATGCAAGAAGAATGCGCTGATCAGTTGTGAGGCGAACTCTTGTGGTTTGAGTTATCGCCAGCAAAGTTAAGCAAGCAAAATAAGCCAAAACAACTTTGCGAGGTAATGGAATTGCAATCCAGCCGAGGAAGCCCACAAACATAATTGCCAGCCGGGCGCTGTGAATGAGTGAAGCGCCAATGTTCTCGAGCACCAGCCCAGGATGGTGGCGAATAAACTCACTATTGGCTGGGATGTCTATACCGAGCCCCTTCTTAAACTGCAGGTAAGCTGCCGTGTTGGCCTGGTTCACAGCTTGCCAGCCCGCGACAGATAAGCAGGCGAGAGCAAGCGCTGCGCCTACCAGGAGCCAGCGGTTCCACGGCTTGTTCAACCGAATGGATGGAACTAAACCGACCGCGAAAATGAGCCATAGATTGAATTTCATCAACGAACAGATCACAACCGCCGCGCAGAGGATAGCGATCTGGCGTCTGCTGATTTTGCTAACTGCAGGATCGAAGGTCAGCTTTAATATGTAAGCAAGCAGAAAGAAAGTTGTGCCTAACGTCAGCGCATCCGCTGACCACGACGCGGCTTGGTGAAGTATCATAGGCATGATCACAAGAGCAAGCAGATGCAGTCGAAAGTCCGGAAGCACTCGCAGCGATGCATAGATCAGCGCAAGGAAAGCAGCCAGGTTCGCAAATCGGCCCGCATACAACACGACCAGCGGAGGCGAATGGACAGCACGCGAAACCAGCAGAGCCAGGGCACTCGGAAAATACGGAAGGCATGAGTAGAGGCTCGAGTTCGGATTCGATACTTCCGCGGCCGCTCCAAGGAAAGGTTGTGGATGCAACCACGGAACCAGATCAGCTTTCGCGACCCAACGCCGAACTCCATTCTGCCGTTCGAGAAAACCCGGAAAAGCAGTCTCAAACCGAAACAGATCCTGCGGGATCGCCGTTTTCCCTTGTGCAACGCAGGAGCCTGAAGCAACACTGATCGCGCGATTGAAGTGAGAAGCCTCATCCGGTATCTGAAACGGAGGCATCAGGAACAAGTAGCCGAGCCCGAATATGAATCCAATTAGGACGGCAAGGCTCGGCATCCTTTGAAGTGCAGCGGAGTCGGACCGCCGTTGGTCAGTGGAATTTTTAATTGGCAATTCGCCGCTAAGGTTTGTACGGCCCGGCATGAAGGGGTAACGCAACGCTGGCGCTTCGAGTTTAGCCCGGGTTGCGTTGTGGAATGCCTGGATGTTCCAGTTCGGAACGGCCGTGCCAAGGTGAAACGCAGATGAATACCAAGGTGGGATCTCGGCTAACGATCAGAAAATCTCGATCCTGTTTTCAATCACTTACAACTCCTTCACGCTTTTCTCGAAGGGCCCATGCGTGCCTTCTGAGTAGGCATGAATATCTGGTTCATTTGGACAGTCGCCCAAGTGATAGTCGTGGTGGTTGGACTCTTTCGCGAACGTGGTGAGGATAATACGTTTGCAGGAGATAAGCTCGGCTATCGCAGCTGAGCCTATCGAGCTTGCTCCCAAACACTCTCAAGCATTTAGGACGCGTGGATTCCCTGCTGCTTCAGCACAGCATCTAACTCGCTGTTGCTTGGCTCGGTGAGAATTGTTCCGCCTATGTCGAGCGTTGGCTTCTTCTCCTTTCCATGGTTCTGGGCTGCAACCCATTGGCGCGCTTCGGAGTCGTTGTCGATATCGACGTAGTCATACGGTACGCCTAATTGGTTTAAGTGCGACAGTGTGCGCTTGGTCATTGAGCACCAGTCTGCGCCAAATACTTTAATCGTTGCCATCATGATCTCCCGGTTACAAGACCGCATTCCGGCCAGTGTTCATTTCAGAAATTTTTCTTCGCGGGAGCGACGCTACAATTACGGGGTTGAATGATTGAGCGCATCTCCCCTGTGCGGGTAATCAAAGGCGTTGTCAATGTCCCGGGCGACAAATCGATCTCTCATCGATATGCGATGCTCGCGGGCATTGCCGAAGGCGAGACCAGCATCTATAACTATTCCACCGGCGCTGATTGCCAATCTACTCTTGCTTGCATGGGCAAGCTTGGGGTCGAGCACCAATTTGTCGAGGAAGAGGGCCGCCGTGTCTTGAAGGTGCAAGGCGTCGGTACTCATGGACTGCAACAGGCAAGCACGGTACTGGACGCCGGTAATTCCGGTTCCACCATGCGCATGTTGGCCGGCATTTTAGCTGCTCAACCGTTTCAGACCGTCATCAGCGGTGACGAATCGCTTGTTCAGAGGCCGATGCGTAGGGTCATCGCACCCTTAACCCAGATGGGTGCGCGAATCGAAGCGAGGGATGGCCAGTTTGCGCCGTTGACCATTCATGGTGGACCGCTGCACGGGATTGAGTATCAGTCGCCAGTGGTCAGCGCGCAGGTGAAAAGCTGTGTTTTGCTGGCCGGTCTATTTGCCGAAGGCGAAACGACTATTCACGAGCCAGTCAGAACGCGCGATCATACTGAAATCGCACTGGCAGAACTAGGGGCCGAGATACTGGTCACCGGACGCACTGTTCGCATCGAGGGCGGTGGTCGACTGGTCGGGAAACCACTCTTCGTTCCCGGCGACCTGTCATCTGCTGCTTTTTTCATCGTGGCTGCGCTGGTGGCTGCTGAAGGCGATCTGACTATCTCGAACGTCGGACTAAATCCCACCCGGGCTGGATTACTTGATGTGCTCCGGGGCATGGGCGCAAATATCAAGTTGCTGCATATTGAGGAGGCTAACGGCGAGCTGATTGGGACACTGCAGGTTCGCAGCTCTAAGCTTGCGGGGGGCGTGATTGAGGGTGCGACAACCGCCAGCCTGATTGATGAAATCCCGATACTGGCAGTTCTCGGCGCTTTAAGCCGCGATGGCCTGATTGTGCGCGATTGCGGTGAGTTACGCGTTAAAGAGACCGACCGAATTGCAACTGTTTCAGCCAGTCTGGAGCGCATGGGCGTTTTAGTCAATACGACCGAAGACAGCATCGAGATTCCCGGGCAGCAGAAGCTTCACGGAGCGAGTTTGCCTTCTGGTGGCGATCACCGTATCGCCATGGCTTTCTCTGTCGCCGCTCTCGCCGCGGATTCGCCCAGCACCATCGAGGGTTCTGAAGCCGCCTCGGTCTCGTTCCCTGAGTTCTTCCAAACTCTTAGCGAGATTGCCGCTTAGCCGCCTTGTCATGGACGAACTGGTTGATCCCGACCTGACCCACGAGACGCTAATCCACGATCTCAATAATGTTTTCGAGACGATTACGGAGGCAGCGGAACTCCTCAATAGTGACAAGCATTGGAAGCCGTTGGCGGCAGCGCTATCCAGAAGTGTCATACGCGGACAGAGGCTGCTGGGTGCCATCCCGGACCGCTCACCGAACTTGGCCGCTGTTGTGCAGGATGCGATCCAGTCCGTTACAGATTATTGCGTAGCCGGCCGCCGGCCCCGAATGCGTTTTGTTCGTGAGATCAATGCCAATACACGTCTGCCCGGCTCCTCAAAAGATTGGGAGCGGGTGTTTGCCAACCTTTTCCTGAACACGGTGCAAATTATGCAAAAGCCCGGCCGCATCGACATCTCCACACAGCAGACCGACAGCGTGCTGACTATCACTGTTTCCGACAATGGACCGGGCATTCCCACTGAAATACTGCCGTCCATGTTCAGGCCCAATGTCTCCACAAAAACAGACACCCATGGGCGTTCTGGCCTGGGTCTGCACATTGTCGCCTCTATCGTGAAGCGGCACGGCGGGCGAGTTGTGGCTGCCAATCGCGACCGTGCCACCGGTGCTGTCTTCACAATCTCATTGCCTACCGAGAGCCGCCGCGAGACTCCTGCCTAATCTTAACTTCGACCAGTAACTCCGTCCTATGAACTATCTCTGTATTCACTGCCACTTCTATCAACCCCCGCGCGAAAACGCTTGGCTGGAACAGATTGAACTGCAGGATTCCGCTTATCCGTATCACGACTGGAACGAACGTATTGACGCCGAGTGCTATGCGCCCAACCTGGCTGCTCGCATATTGGATGAATCGCAGCGCATCACCTGCATCGTCAACAATTACTCCAAAATCAGCTTTAACTTCGGGCCTACGCTGCTCTCGTGGATGGCGGAACATGCGCCTGACACCTATCGCGGGCTGCTGGATGCCGACCGCCAGAGCCTGAAGCTGTTCTCCAATCACGGCTCCGCAATGGCGCAGGCTTACAACCACATGATCATGCCGCTCGCCAACACGCGTGATAAGAAGACGCAGATCATCTGGGGTTTTCAAGATTTTGTCAGCCGCTTCGGACGTGCGCCGGAAGGCATGTGGCTGCCAGAAACTGCAGTGGATTCCGAGACGCTCGATTTAATGGCGGAAGCGGGTATTACGTTTGCCGTCCTCGCTCCGCACCAAGCCAAAGCGGTTCGGTCCCTTGGCGCGGGTGACTGGACCAACGTTTCAGGTTCCAAGGTTGACCCCACGCGCGCTTACCTTTTCAATACGCCAAGCGGACGCAAGATCAACCTGTTTTTTTATGACGGTCCTATTTCGCAGGCAGTGGCTTTCGAGAAGCTGCTTGACAATGGAGAGAAGTTCACATCCCGCTTGATGGGCGCATTTTCAGATACGCGCAGTTGGTCCCAGTTGGCTCACATCGCGACAGATGGGGAGACGTACGGCCACCATCATAAGCACGGCGAGATGGCGCTCGCGTACTCTCTTCATCTGATCGAGTCGCGCAAGCAGGCCAAGATTACCAACTACGGAGAGTTCCTCCAAAAATTTCCGCCGACACACGAAGCTCAGATTCATGAGAACACCTCATGGAGCTGCATGCACGGGGTGGAACGATGGCGAAGCAACTGCGGCTGCAACGGCGGGCGGCAGGGATGGAACCAGGAGTGGCGGCGTCCTTTGCGGCAGGCCCTAGACTGGCTTCGCGATGCGGTCAACTCGAAATTCGAGGAACTCGGCAACCGGTATCTGAGCCATCCGTGGCAGGCGCGCGACGGCTATATTCAGATTGTTCTCGATCGCAGTCCAGAGGCGCGCGCCAGGTTCGGGGAGCGATTCTTCTCGCGTAAGCTGGAGCCTCAGGAAGAAGTCACGGTGTGGAAGCTCATGGAACTGCAGCGCAGCGCCATGCTGATGTACACCAGTTGCGGTTGGTTCTTTGACGACTTGTCCGGCATTGAGACAGTGCAGGTGATCCAATACGCCGGTCGCGTGGTGCAGCTTGGCGAGCAGTTATTTGGCGTGCCACTGGAAGAAGAGTTCGTCAGGCGTCTGGCAGAGGCCCGTAGCAATTTGGCTGATTATGGCAATGGCCGCGACGTCTACACGAAATATGTAAAGCCTGCGATCGTCGACCTGGAAAAAGTGGGTGCTCACTATTCCATCAGTTCACTCTTTGCGCCTTACGGCGAACGGACCGACATCTTTTCGTATGCGGTGAAGCGGCTCGATTATCACGTGCGCGATGCAGGAAAGCTTCGCATGGCATTAGGGCAAGCCCGCTTTACTTCGAAGGTCACCCAAGAGGCTGAAAACCTCACATTTTGGGTAGTTCACTTCGGCGATCACAACGTAGCCGGAGGTGTTCAAAAAGCAAACGGCGTTACCGACTACCGCGAGATGCTGGCGTCGCTCGGCGAATCCTTTGAACGCGTAGACATACCCGAAGTAGTTAGGCAATTAGACCGCCGGTTTGGAGACCGAACATACTCGCTACGGTCACTGTTCCGCGACGAGCAGCGCCGCATCATGCGCACCGTTCTTGCGTCCACAGTCTCGGAAGCTGAAGCTGCCTACCTGCAACTCTATGAGCACCATGCTGCTCTCATGCGATTCATTACCAGCTTAGGGACGCCCATGCCGCGTGAGTTTTCGGCCGCCATCGAGTACGCCGTGAACAGCCTGATTCGCCGGGCCTGCTCGGCCGATGTGCTGGATAGTGAGCGGATCGCCAATCTTCTGCGAGAGGCGCAAGTCAGTAATGTCGTCCTGGACAAGACCACACTAGAGTTTCAGTTGCGGGGCAAGGTGGATGCGCTAACCAAGTTGTTCCTGGCAGAACCATCGGACATGGCACGGCTGCATGCAATGTCCGATGCGCTTAAAATTGTTCGGCAGATGCCATTTACGGTGAACTTATGGTCAGCCCAGAACGAAATTTATGCTCTACAGGCGAGCCTATTGCAGCGCACCCGCCGCAAAGCACAACGCGGCGATGAACGGGCGCAGGCTTGGGTAGCTGCCTATCTCACCTTAAGCGATCAGCTGCGGATAGCGGTTCAGTAAGCGAGCCCGGAGGCCTGTACAATGGCAGTTTCATGTCAAATCTGCTGGCCGGCAAGACCGCTCTGGTCCTCGGTATTGCTAACAAATGGAGCATTGCCTATGCAATCGCAGGAGCGTTTGTTCGTGAGGGTGCCACGCTTGTTCTTACCTACCAGGGCGAGCGTCAAAGGGAAACCGTCGAAGAGCTTGGCGCGGAACTAAAAGCAGCCAAGATCATAAATTGTGACGTAACCAAGCAGGAAGAACTGGATGCTCTTGTTGTCGAAATTCAGAAGGTCTCTCCGACTCTCGACGCGGTGGTTCACTCCATTGCTTTTGCTAACAGAGACGACCTGAGCCGCCCCTTTCTGGCAACCAGCCGCGATGGTTATAGCCTTGCGCTCGATGTCAGCTCATACTCTCTGGTGGCGGTAGCGCGCGCCCTCACGCCCTTGATGACAGATGGCGGCTCCATCACGACACTTACTTACCTCGGCTCTACCCGTGTTGTCCAAAACTACAACGTAATGGGTGTTGCCAAAGCAGCATTGGAAGCCTGTGTCCGCTACCTGGCGAATGAGTTAGGGCCGCAGAAGATTCGAGTCAACTGCATCTCGGCCGGGCCGATTAAAACAACCTCCGCTCGGGGTATCAAGGATTTCTCGAAAGTTCTGGACGGCGTCGCTGCCATTGCCCCTCTTCGCCGTAATACCGATCCGGCTGAAGTCGGTGATGCTGCGGTCTTTCTCGCCAGCAATATGGGTCGCGGGGTTACAGGCAACATTCTGTTTGTCGACGCGGGATTCCAGATTGTCGGGCTCAGTGCTGCCGGCTGAAATCGAGCCTGCTGCTTTGAACTGCTGCTACCCTAACCTTTGCGGCTTTGCGCCGTCTAAGTGATTTCTGTGGTGTGTTCGTGCGGTTCCGTTTTGCCCGGTCTCATTTCGTCGTATACGAAACTGTACGGTAAGACTGAGTTGCATCTTCTGCAAACCCCAGGTTTTTACCATTAGATACATATGATTCAGGTTGAGGGTCTTTCCAAGAAGTACGCGCGTCATGTCGCTGTGAACAACATCTCGTTCTCGGTCGATAAGGGCGACATTGTTGGTTTTCTCGGTCCAAACGGCGCTGGAAAGACCACTACGATGCGTATCCTAACGTGCTTTATGCCTCCCACTGCGGGAAAGGCAACGGTGGCCGGCTTTGACGTTTTTGACAAATCGTTCGAAGTTAAAAAACGTATTGGCTACTTACCTGAAACGCCTCCCGTTTATCCGGAGATGAGCGTTGCCGATTACCTTACTTTTGTCGCCCGCCTCAAGAATGTTCCGTCGGGTGACGTGAAGAGCCGCACCGAACAGGTGATGGAGCGTTGCTCGGTAGCTGATGTTCGGGGCAAGCTGATTGGCAAGTTGTCGAAAGGATATCGCCAGCGTGTCGGGCTGGCCCAGGCCATTATCCATAACCCGGAAGTGCTGATACTGGATGAGCCAACTTCAGGGCTCGATCCCAAGCAGATTACCGAGACACGCGAGCTGATTGAGAACCTGTCCGGCGAGCACACCATCATTCTCAGCACACACATTCTGCCGGAAGTGGAAGCAATCTGCCGCCGCGTCGTCATCATCAACCGCGGACGTATTGTGGCCACCGATTCTGTAGAACGGCTGAAGCATCGCGGAGTTGGAAATGCTGTCGAAGTGCAGGTGGACACCGATGGTCAAGCGGATGGGTTGCTAGTGCGGCAGCGGCTTGAGCAGGTGCCGGGCGTCAGTAAAGTGCTGGAGAGATCGGCTCCGGGGCAACGGCTTTGTTTCGAAGTGGAGAGCTTGCCTGACCGGAATGCCCGACCGGATGTTGCGCGAGCTATCGTCCACGCTGGGTGGAATCTTCTTGAATTAAAATCGACCACAGTGACTCTGGAGGAAGCTTATCTGCAGATTACGGGCTCACAGGCCGACCCGGCCTCGGTGGTTGTTGACGGAGCATTGTAATGCGGAATATTTGGACTATCGCGCAACGCGAACTCTACTCCTATTTTGTCTCGCCGGTAGCCTGGGTGCTGCTTGCTATCTTTGCGCTTCTCAGTGGTGTTTTTTCTTACCTGATTAGTGCCAGCTTCGTAAACTATTCACTGCAGTCGCAGATGAGTGGCCAGGGATCCGGGCCATTGAACCTGAATGAGCAGGTAATTGCGCCTCTGTTTTCTAACGTCGCGGTTATCGGTTTGTTTCTGATTCCGCTCATCAGTATGCGCCTGTTCGCCGAAGAGAAGAGGCAGGGAACTATAGAGCTGTTAGTAACATCACCGGTTCACGACACCGAAATAGTGATCGGTAAGTGGCTTGCGGCGGTGCTGATGTATGGCAGCCTGCTGCTGCTGATGCTGCTTGATATATCTTTTCTCTTTATCTACGGCCAACCGGACTGGAAGCCGGTTGCTACTGGTTTTCTCGGGATTGTGTTGCAAGGAGCCGCGCTTTTGGCTTTGGGAACCTTTATTTCTACTCTGACTAAGAATCAGATCGTAGCTGGAGCAGTCGGCTTCTCGCTGGCTCTGCTGCTCTGGATTCTAGATTGGACCACTACCTTCGGTAACTCCGATACCGTCCAGGTGCTGAGTTATCTTTCCATCCTCAGCCATATGAATAGCTTTTCGCGCGGTGTTATTGATTCGAAGGATTTGATTTACTACTTGTCTATGATTTTCCTGGGACTGTTCCTCACTACCCGCTCCCTTGAGTCTCTGCGGTGGAGGGCATAATGGCAGAGCCTCGCCCCGAATCATCCGCTGCGGCAAAGCAGGCGCGCTTCGGCGCAACTGCCGGGCTTTACACCATCGTCGTCATCGCCGTGCTTGTTCTTGTAAACTGGCTTGCAAATCACTACAACAAGTCGTATGACACGACCGCTAACAAACGCTTTACTCTTTCTCAAGAGACGGACAAAGTCGTCAAGAATCTTAAATCGGACGCAAAGATAATCTACTTCGATAAAAGTAGTGGATTTGAAAGCGCCCGCGGATTGCTTGATCGTTATAGGAATCTTTCTCCGAAAATTAAGGTTGAGTACATCGATTGGTTAAAGCAGCCGACCATTGTTCGCAGTTACGGAGTAAGACAAGGAAGCGCTCTCGTTGAGGTTGGGTCGCGGCGGGAGGAAGCACGTACTCTGACCGAAGAAGGAGTAACCGGTGCATTTTTAAAAGACTTGAAAGGTGTCCGCAAGGTTTGCTTTGTTACTGGGAGCCGGGAACATGGGCTCGAAAGTGGAGAAGGGGACGGACTATCGCAGCTTAAGACGGCGCTGGAGCGCGACAACTACCAGGCGCAACCAATCACTCTACTCGACAAGACAGAAGTTCCTAAGGATTGTAATGTCGTCGTGATTGCCGGCCCACAGGCAAACTACACGGCTAATGAAGTTACTGCTTTACAGAACTACGTTCAGGGTGGAGGACGTGCGCTGATCCTTCTTGACCCGCCTCTGGATTTTGGGCACGAACACATCAGCGAGAATACACCGCTCACTGATCTCCTGGCGAAATGGGGAGTCTCGGAAGACAAAGACTTAGTCCTGGAACAGAATCCAATGGGTCAGCTGTTCGGCTATGGCGCGGAGATTCCGCTGGTAAATACATACGAATCTCACCCCATAGTCAGCGAAATGAAAGATCGCTTTACCGGTTTCCCAATTACCCGGTCGCTACAGGTCAAGAATGGTAATAAGACCACTGTTCAGAAGCTTTTCTCTACTACGGATCGAGCAATTGCGACAACAAAGCTTACCTCAAACGAGATTAACCCTGCCGACCCGAGTAACCAGAAAGGTCCCTTTGTCCTAGGTGCAGCGGGCAGTTACGATACAGGCAAGCCCAATGATCCAGGGCGCTTTGTTGTCGTGGGTAGTTCAGGTTTTATCACTAACGCCATGCTGGGCTTCCAAGGCAACCGCGATCTGGCGCTGAACATCGTCAATTGGCTTTCATCGGATGAGGACCTGATCTCTATCCGGCCCAAGCCACCTGAAGATCGCAGGCTCAATGTTAACCAGCGGCAGATGAATACGTTCCTCTATACTGATTTGTTTCTCCTGCCACTACTTGTGATCGCAGGCGGGGTTCTCGTATACCTGCAGCGAAGGTAGTATGAAACCGACGAACTTATTAGTAGCGGCAATCGTGCTGCTGGGGTTGAGCGGTGCTGTCTGGTGGTCCAAGCGGCACCCTGAGGCCGCGCAATCAAGCACCTCCACTGCTGCGCCGAGTACAAAAATTGTCGACATCCCTGACTCTCAATTGCAAAGTGTCACGCTAAAGCGAAGAGATGGCAGTTTAGTCACTATCGACCGCAAAAATAATAAGTGGGCCATCACGCAACCTCAGGCCTTCGCAACTGACCAGGAGGCTGTTGGGAGCCTTGTCTCTGCCTTGAGTCCTATCACTGCCGATGATGTTGTGGAGGATAAGACTACTGATTTTTCAAAATACGGGCTGGCAAATCCCAGTTTGAATGTTACTGTTCAGACCAAGAAAGGCAAAACCGACCAGATTGAGTTTGGAGACGATGTACCCTCCGGCTCTCTGGTCTACGCACGTCTTGCTAATAATTCAAAGGTATACGCCCTCTCGTCTTCTGTTAAATCTTCTCTCGACAAAACGGTAAATGATTTCCGCGACAAACGGCTGCTCACATTCGACACTAACAATCTAACTCGTATTGAGTTGCTCTCTGGGAAATCAGATATTGAGTTTGGAAAGAGCAACGGCAACGACTGGCAGATAGTAAAGCCGCAGCAGTACCGTGCTGATAACTTCCAAGTGGAAGAGTTACTTCGTAAAATAACTGACGCCAAGATGGATCTTAGCGCCAGCGCCGATACGGCAACGAAACTGAATGGATCCTACTTGGCCGCGCTTCCTTTGGCGACAGCGAAGGTCACCGACGCATCTGGAACACAAACGCTTGAAGTCCGCAAAAGTAAGGACGATTATTACGCGCGGAGTAGCGCCACCCCTGGTACTTACAAGATCCCTTCCGATCTTGGTAAGGAACTGGAGAAAAAGCCGGACGAATTTCGTAACAAGAAGGTGTTTGACTTTGGTTTTAGCGATCCCACAAAGATCGAATTAACAGGCACTATCGGCGAAAAGACATTAGTTCGCAGCGGCACCGATTGGAAGTCTAACAATCAAACAATTGATCCTGGTACCGTTCAGGCGCTAGTGGATAAGATTCGCGATCTTGCAGCAATCACGTTCGTGACTAGCGGGTTCAACTCTCCTCAATTTGGGATCGCTGTTACTTCGAATGATGGTAGACGGATAGAACGAGTCGAGTTTGCAAAAGTAGGCGACGTATATATTGCACGGCGCGGTACTGAGGCTGCTCTCTATCAGTTAGACGCCAAAGGCACCAACGATATTCTGGAGGCTGGGAAAGCGATCAAGCCAGCAGCATCGGCATCAAAGAAGTAAATCCTTTCATGACAACGGCCCTTAACACTGACCTCTACGAATTGACAATGGCGGCCGGGTACTTTGCTGCCGGTAGAACAGAGGAGATTGCCACTTTCGAGCTAACGACGCGGCGTCTCCCCGGCCAACGTAACTTCCTGCTTGCTGCCGGACTCCAGCAGGCGATCGAATATCTGCTCGACTTACACTTTGAGGAGGACGATATTGATTACCTCCGGTCGCTTCCTCATTTCAAGCAAGCGCCTCAAGGCTTCTTCAAGTTTCTGGCTGAGTTACGCTTCACTGGCGATCTGTTTGCGCCACCAGAAGGAACACCGATCTTTCCAGGCGAGCCGCTTGCGATTGTACGGGCCCCTATTGCGCAAGCCCAGCTTGTCGAGACGTTTCTTATCTCGACGTTCTCCTACCAGACGATGATTGCTTCAAAAGCAGCGCGCTGTGTTGCCGCTGCCGAAGGCCGTTCAGTTGTTGAATTCGGTACTCGTCGTGCTCATTCGCCAGGAGCCGGCGTCTTGGCCGGGCGAGCCGCTTACATAGGGGGCTGCTCCGGGACCAGTAACACTCTGACAGGCAAGAAGTTTGGAATTCCAGTCTTTGGAACGTCTGCTCACTCCTGGATAATGTCATTTGATGATGAGCGAGAATCGTTTCGATTGCTTCAGCAGTTACTCGGGAACGCAACCGTTTATCTTGTGGACACCTATGACACCTCTGAAGGTACACGTAAAGCGGCAAGCCTCGGCATGCCTTGCTGGGGTGTCCGCCTGGACAGTGGCGATCTACTCAACCTGTCAAAGAAAGTCCGGCAGATTCTCGACGAAGCCGGTCTAGCTACTGCAAAACTCTTCGCCACAAGTGACCTGGACGAGTATCGCATTACTGAGCTCCTTGCAGCAGGCGCGCCCATCGATGCATTTGGTGTTGGAACACAACTATCTACTTCAGCCGATGCCCCGAATCTTTCTGCCGTGTATAAGTTGGTCGAAATCAAACGCCAGAACAAAACGGTTTACACTGCTAAATTC
>CAXTWQ010000002.1:45967-46977 GCA_964248065.1 uncultured Bryobacteraceae bacterium
GAGCACGTTGCCGGGAGCTAAGCAGGTGTTTCGTTGTCGCGGTTACGACTTCCTTGCACTTGGTTCCGAATGCAGCCCGGAGTCGGACGGCGAACCCCTTATCCGCCCAGTGATGATGGACGGCATACCTATTGAGACGCTGCCCAGTACACCCGCAATTCGCGCTCACTCGCAATCGTGCATCGCAGACTTACCTTCTGAAATTCGCAGCCTGCAACCGGTCGCGCCATATCCTGTTCAGATCAGCCCACGATTAACCTCGTTGGCTGAGACCATTCGGCAGCAGCACTAACCCGCACAGTAGCCATACTTTGAAAACTGTTTTTTTCGACGTTGATACCCAAATTGATTTTCTGTATCCTGCCGGAGCGCTGTACGTGCCCGGTGCAGAAATCATAATTTCGAGTCTTGCGCAGCTGGTTCGTCATGCCGCGCATTGTTCAATACCGTTGATCTCAACGGCGGATGCCCACATCGAAAACGACCCCGAATTCGAAATCTGGAAGCCGCATTGTGTCGTTGGCACTGTTGGTCAGCAGAGGCCCGCCAGCCTGCTCCTAAACGAGTTGCTCGTAGTCTCATCGGCCCCGAACAGTATCGAACAGGTTGCTGCCAACATACCACTCGTTCCTCAAATTCTTCTAGAAAAGCAGCACATAGATTGTTTCTCAAATCCGAATCTGCTGCCATTGCTACAACTGCTTCAAGCTGATAGGTTCGTTGTCTTTGGGGTTGTAACAGAAATCTGCGTTCAGAAAGCTGTACTAGGTTTACTTACTCTCGGTGCCCGTGTTGAATTAGTAACTGACGCGGTTAGGAGTTTGAATGAGAACGCTGCCGACCGATTCTTCCAGGCTCTACAGGAACAAGGTGGCAGGCTGACTACTGTCGGCGCTGTTGTAGCAAATTATAGCTAGCTGCCCATATAATTACCAGCAGCACCATACCGCTTGCGGCGCGAACTGCTGGCCAAATTACGGTCGAGCCGGAAAGCATCCAGGCATTGACAC
>CAXTWQ010000002.1:46987-124518 GCA_964248065.1 uncultured Bryobacteraceae bacterium
ATGTCGCAAAGGCTGTGACTACGTGTCGCACAAGCATAGGGTTGCTACGATCCAGGAGGAGTTGTCGGCTCTGAAGGGTGGCTTTTCAAGGTACGAATCTGTTCTTCAAGACCGTCGATTCTCTTCAGCAATAACTGCTCAACATCGGTGTAAGCCGGATCAGTTTTCTTCTTGATGTCAGGTTGAGCTGCAATATTGTGTTCCACACGGTATTCGTCAGCTAACTTCTGCATACGAGCAGCTTCGTAGGCGTAATGCTGACTGAGAAATCGTGCGCTATCACTTTGACTGGGGTACTTGCTTGAGCCCGCCCTGATCTCTGAACCCTGTGCCCCTGCAACTGACTTCTCCGCTTGTGCAAGTGCTCGTAGATCTTTTGCGATCCGATCACAGTAGGCAGATACCCGCTCACGCTTTTCCGGAGTATCTGCCTCACGCATCAGCTTGTGAAGTTCACGCCGGGTATACTTTTCGCTGTTCTCGGCCCGGACAAAGGCGCAAGTCAGTAGCGTCATCGCGATTGTGAGTACTGCGCCTGTTCTCATTGTTCGGGCTTCCGGGTGAGAGCTAGAAGAAGAAAATGACATCTCCCGCTACAGAAAACTGATTCTTCTTCGTACCTAGATCGTAAGAGGGCCTGTCGTATGCTCGCTCATATCTCAGTTCCGGTCGCAACAGGACCGTCGATCCAATCCAGTGACCCCAACCCAGTAAGTGTTCAGAGTACTGCGTCTTCACACCGGTTCTCTGGCCGCGAATATCGTTGAAATACTCGTTGCGAATGGAAATATAGTTGTGCTTGTTGAAGGTTTTTTCTACGTAGTTCAGGATGGCAAACTCCGGTGCGTAGCAAGACTGCTCTCCAGGTTTACACCAGGCACCATTGGCGCCTGTCTCAGTAGGAAGCGTGCCAAAAATGCTAGGCACTTTTCGTTGATACATGTACCAGGATTCGGTATCTGTATGCCACGTGCTGTTGAACTTGTGATACCAGGTCAGGTAGTAAGCTTGTAAGTTGTTGTAAGCATACTTACCGTCGTTGATTGAGTTAGCACAAGCATAAACATTATCTGCGCTCTCACGCCAGTAATACCCGAGACAGGTATTCACAGTTGCCTTCGCGTCGTCTGTCCATGGCGCCACATCGTTACCCGCCGACAATCCTAATTGAAAAAGCCAGTTGTGGTTTATTTTGAGCGTAGCGTTGATACCGGTTTGAGTGTAGGCATCGAACGAGTAAAGAAGCGAGTGGCTGTAAGTGTAATTATTCGGGGCAAGTTGCGCCTCAATGTCCGGCAAAGAGATATAGCGTCCTATACGGACGTTCAAGCCGTCCAGAACCTGTCCCCAATAAAGGTCTACATAGGCCATTACAGGATCGTAGCCGTAGGTGTTGTTCTTGCCCAGCAATTGATTGCTGAAGTAACCTTTGGATGTAGTGAAGCGGTAGTCCAAACCATAAAGATTTGTAAGTCGGAAGCCCCAGTCAAAGTGATCGTGCTGCACGGTGTCCGGTGCGCGCTCGATATAGAACGTAATCTGATCTAGCTGGATTGAGTTAGGAATGGTGTAATAAGCGGTAGGAAAGTTGGCGTATTTCCCCTTGTTAGAAGTGGTGACGTTGAAACCGGCGTTTACCCAACCATAGAACTTGATTCGGCTTCTCTTCCACGCGTCCCCATGCTTGCCTGAATAGAGCGCCTGCATCAACGGCGGGACGTTTGTATCCGGTAATCCAATAGTTGGTGAGCCGCCATAAGGCCAGATCGCAAACGGATAAGGCGGTTGATCAATCGGAGGTGTATCTCCTCGCATTGGCGGCGTGGGTCCACTAGCGGCGCCGCGCCAGTCATCCACGTAAGCCTGGCCAAAACGCTGCCAGAAGTTCTTATCTGGACCAGCAACATTGGTCGCCTCATCCGGCGTTTTTACACCAGTAGAGGGATGGTCTTTTTGAGCACTCATTGGAAGCGAAAATACGATAATTCCCGCTGCCAACAGTAAAGAAGTACGATTCATGTATAGGTACGTGGTGATGTATCATCCACGTCCTTCTCATGCTAAAGATGCAGCGGTTAGGAATCCATAAGCGCCAGCTAAGGATTTCGTAAAGATGCGGGGTCGCGCAAGAAGGTTACTACGTGTTGACCAGCAGGTAAAAGGATGGTCCCCGTCTTGTAAGTGCCGTCTGACTTCCAAAACGGTAAGCCATCTACCTCAATGGAGCTGACTGCACTTGCAAAGGCTGCGATGGCCCGGCTCTTAGATGTGTATGCAATATCTGCGCGATTACGGTTTGCAACTGCAGACTGCACATCACCATTGAAATCGGAGACGCTCACGCCTGGCGGTTCCACTGCAGGCCGAAGCCTGTGTTTGCCCGCGGGCGCCAGAACCGCAGTTGTGTTCTGCAGCGGCCATAGCTTTCCATCCATCTCGACTGGACCTTGCCAATTCACTCTTGTTGTTTCAGTGGCCGTGACATCCATCTCATCTACACTCACCTGCTTTGCAATGGCACTGGTAGCAGCGGCAGGAAGAAGCGGAAGATCCTGCTTTTCAATTGAGCTTTCAAAGTACAGCGCAACTCTGGAAAAAGACGAAGAAGCTTGGTGCACTAACTGCAGCAACTCGGTCCCTGTCTGCTTTTTGGTGGGATAGACATCCTGATACCGTTCGACAATGTTTATATCCACGGCAAACTGGTTCCGTTCGGGCGTCAACTCGTTATACTTGGCCGCCAGCTTGGCATAGCGCTCCGGCCCAAGGCTCCATAACGTGGCAGGATCCTCCACCAGTAACGTGCTTTGTGTTTGCTTGATAGCAGAGAGGCTGCTGGCTACATCTGCGCCGAGTGCATCGCGAATTCCCGGTTCGAAACGATCGTCGATGTGCGTCAGCACCACATCCAGATAGGGCTTGCTCACTTTATATTTCGTTAATGTGTCGAGCCAATCTTTCTGCATCCGCGTCGCTAGAGCCGCGCGATAGTCGAGAAACTTTCTTAGCCCCACAGCACGAGTCTCGGGCGTAGCAGACGTGCCTCCGTCAAAGAGCGACTGCGGATCGAAGCCCTCCTTCGCTTTGAACTCAGCACGCACGTCCGCATTCATAGGCGTGAATCGAGCAGGATTCGTAGCGCCCTCTAAAGATTCAAAATACAGTTCTGCAACATTGACGCCATCCCAATCGAACCGCTGCAGCAATCCACTTACCTGCTTCTCTACTTCGCGCCTGCATGCCGGGTTCTGCAGGTTCATCAGCTTGCGCCAATCTAACTGTGCATCTTGCGCGGCCGCCGTCCTCTCCCGCCACTCCGGATGTGCTGCCCAAAACTTTTGGCTGACATGCGGCAACTCCAGCCACGCGTAAACGAGTATTGCGTTTCTATGGCAAGCAATAATCAGGTTCCGAAGATAACTATCCTGCGCCGCATCCGGTTCCATGTTGTGCCAGCCCGCCACGTGCAGAACGCTGATGCCCGCCTTGCGCCAGCGCTGCGCCAGATAATCTACATCAGCATGAATCCGATAGGCCGAATCAAAGAACGCCCACAGATTTGCGCTCTCAACCGGCAGTTCCAGCCCAAGGTCAACTGCGGCTTGCAACAGATAGGGAAAGCGCTCATTCCCGCTTGCGCCCGGTCCTGCTGCCATCCACATTATTCCGCCGCGCCCAAGGCGCTTACCCGCCAGCACAGGCGCGGCTTTCCAGCGTTCGGTTGCCAGCACTCCAAAGCTTCCTGGCACCTCAACAATCGGCAGAGTTAATGGTTGTTCCCAAATGATTTGCATCTGGGGCGCATGCGTGTCACATATTCGGCGAACCAAAGTCTTCGCTGTCGAGGTGTGAATCCCGAGACTCTCCGCAGTGGCTCCCGCGCCTTCGACAATGACAAGATGCGTGGCAGCTAGCGCCATAACGTCAAGGTGCTCATTCGGCCCAAGCACGATGGCCGTTGGATGGCCGCCATGCACTTCGGTCATACCGACCGCTCCAAATACCTTGGCCCACGGCGAGGCATCAGTTCCCTGCACCTGAAACGTGCCCGTGCCTGCGCCTGACAAGGGCAACACTGCTACTGTCAGGGCCAAGAAGATCTGAGCCGCCCTCATCTTGTGAAGGCGTACCAGAAGCCAATCCGAATATCGTTGTAGCTCGAGTGGTTATGGAAGCTGCTGTCTACATACGGTCCAGCTAGATAGATCCCTCGGAGGAAATCAGTGGTGAAGTTCAGGTGCGACGGCATCCATGGAGCGTGTACTTTCAATCCCGGCCCGAACTCAGCTGTATTCGCCCAATACTCACTCTTGGCATCTCTTGTGTAGAAGCCGTCAACTAGCAACTGTGTAGCCGTCTTCCCAAAGACATGAAACGTATAGCCGGCACTGTTCTGCAGACTGAATGTCCAGTCCTTGTCATACCGGTTGATGTAGTGGGCGCCCGCTGCTGTTTCCAGGAACGCTCCATGGGAGCCGCTGTTGAGCGCAGTCCCGAACAGCCGAGCATAATCGAGCCCGCCACGGTAGTCAGGGCGCATCTTATCTCGCCGTCCTGGCATATACTTAAACGCCTCGCCGGCCTCCGCATAAGCACTGAAATGGTGCCAGGGCCGCAGCGCAATTCCACCCGCCACTATCGAGGCACTATCGGAAAGAAAGCTGGGGCCGTATGCGGTCTGCAGTTTGCCTCGCAGGTCACCGTCGAAGCGATTTGACAAGTAAAACGAAAAGTTATGGTTGAGGAATGGAAGCGGAATCGTGCGTTTGGCCTGTCCATAGCCCACCAGATCGCTCCGCCTAGTTGAGAAAAATGGCTGCAGCCACACAGTTGTTTGTGCACCGACATCGCCCCGCAGATTGTGATAAGCCTTGTTTGACTGAGTCGCAATCAGCTCGTCATTGGAATGCCGTGCGCGATCAAACCATGGGATCGCATCGGCATCATCGTGCGCCAGATTGTAAGCGAACCCTAGTTTCATCATCACTTCGGCATCGTCCGGATGCTCCTCATGCGCCTGCCGCAAGTACCTGATGGCATCGCGGGAATAACCAAGCGCTAAGCTCTTCAGCCCCATCGTGCGCGCATCTACTTTGCCCGGCACCACAGCTTTAGCAACCGGTGCAGCTGGGGCTGGCAAAGTACTAGGAGCGGGCGTGCGCCGATGAAATCCATTCAGTTCTGAAAGCTGGTCAATGGCTGCCTGATCGTGTCCATCAATATCCAGAACACGCTTGAACTCGGTCTTTGCATCTTCCGGTTTCCCCATTGCCAGATACAAATACCCAAGCTCCTTTCTCATAGCCGTATTGTCTGCATCGAGCTTCAATGCGTTAACAAATTCGTACGGATAGGGATAGCGCGTTCCCAGCTTCTCAAGAGCTAACTCTGCACTGCGCGAATCCTTTGCCCGCGAAGCCGCCAGCAGAGCAGCATGAGCATCCTCCACTCGATTGCTCGCCGTCCACACCCGCGCCAATACCATCAGTAACTCGCTCAGGTTCGGCTTCAGCTTGCGGCAAATTTCGTACTGTTCGGAGGCCAGAGCCAATTCATCTCTGAATTCAGCCAGCTGCCCCAGTTCCCAATGAGCGCTGTACATGGCCAGGCTATCTGCATTTGAAGCGGCTTTCAGAGCGGCCTTCCACCTGACAATGCCATCAGCCAAAGGCTTATCTATGTTCTGGAAAGCCTGTTCTGCCGTCGTGCGTGTCTGCAAATGCGAACTCTTGCGAAGACGGTCAAAAGTCCGCCGCGCTTCAATCGGCTTTTGCGTCTCATAAGCGAGAAAAGCGAATTCGAGCGCAGCTGTCTCATCAGCTGGGTTGAGCCGCATAGCGGTTTCAAATTCGTCGCGAGCCTCTGCATTCTCGCCAGTTTTTAGCAGCGTGTAGGCAAAATCCTTGTGCGCCCCTGCATTCGAAGGCTGCGCTGCTAAGCCTCTTCGAAAGAGGGTGATTGCTGCATCATAATTCTTTGTGGCGGCCTCGGTGTAAGCTGCTTGAAGATCTGCCGATTGGGGGCTTGCCGATCCAGGCGCCTGGGCGTAGCTGATCCGCGCGATGCAAGGCAGCACGGCCACGATCGCGGCAACGTAGAAAAGGCGCAATCTCGCTCGCATTCAGAACCCGCTGTTCATGTAGTTCTGTGTCCGGCGCCGGAATCTCAGCTATGTTCAGCAAGATTCGAGCCCCTAAAAAGCCGCTAAACTGGGACTGCCATGCCCCGTTTCCCTGGTGTCGATTACCTCCATTTCGATTCGCTGCTCAGCGAAGAAGAGTTACTGGTAAGGCAGACCGCTCGCCAGTTTGCTGATGACCAGGCAATCCCCCTTATGCGCGATGCCTTCAACAATGCTGTTTTCCCCAAGTGCCTGATCCGGCAGATGGGTGAGCTGGGCTTCTTCGGGGCGAACCTGGAAGGCTATGGCTGTGCCGGCCTAAACAATGTCGAGTACGGCCTCATCATGCAGGAATTGGAACGCGCTGACTCCGGGCTACGCAGCTTCGTGAGCGTGCAGGGCGCTTTGGTCATGTACCCGATTCATCGCTACGGCTCGGAAGAGCAAAAACAGCACTGGCTTCCGCGGCTGCAAACGGGCGAAGCGGTCGGCTGTTTTGGCCTTACCGAGCCCGGCTTTGGCTCGAATCCGTCTGCCATGCGGACCACCGCCGAGCGTGATGGTGGTGACTGGATTCTGAACGGCGAAAAAACCTGGATCACTAGCGGCTCTGTCGCCGATGTCTCAATCATCTGGGCGCGTACACCGGAAGGAATCGGCGGGTTCCTGGTAGAACGGGGGACACCTGGGTACCAAACCAGCGACATCCACGGCAAGCTTTCCATGCGTGCTTCGGTTACCTCCAGTCTGCATTTGTCCGGTTGCCGCGTTCCTGCTGCGAACCAATTGCCGCTTGCGAAAGGTTTGAAATCTGCACTTAGCTGTCTCTCTCAAGCACGCTTCGGGATCGGCTGGGGTGTGCTTGGCGCTGCCATGGACTGCTATGAAACGGCGCGCTCGTATTCACTTACCCGTAAGCAGTTCGATGAAAAGCCGCTCGCCGGTCACCAACTTGTGCAAGAGAAGCTGGCCTGGATGATCACAGAAATTACCAAGGGTCAACTCCTGGCCATGCACGTGGGACGCCTGAAAGATGCGGGCAAAGTAGAAGCCGCACACATTTCGATGTTAAAGAAGAATAACGTGGCCATGGCGCTTGATTGTGCTCGGCTCAGCCGTGATCTGTTAGGCGCAAACGGCATCATGGACGAGTACCCAATTATGCGTCACATGTGCAACCTGGAAACGGTGAAGACCTACGAGGGGACCGATCACATTCATACGCTGGTTATAGGCGAACGCGTCACAGGCATTCCGGCCTATCGTTAGCTTTCGTTCAGGCCAGTTGTTGCTCCATCTCGCGATGTAGAACGGCGACGGCCGGGTCACGGCCCATAGTGGACGCATACCGTTTCCAGAAACCCTCGGCCTCCCCGCGGGGCGGAGAAAGTAGTGCGCGCGTATCATCTAGTAACTGCTCCAGTTCGCGGTCATCACGCGGCGGCTTCTTTGCCGCCAGTGCTTCATCAATCTGCACCAGCAGCGTTGTTATCGGCTGCAACCAGCTAAACCATGGATCGCCAATCAGCAGTTGCAGAAACGATGCTGGCGATGCAATCTCACCATGAACCAACTCATAGGCCGTTCGCTCCGAGTCCAGCAGCGCTTTGTGCAGCGAGAGAAGTGTTTGCCTTACCCCCTTCAGCTTCTGCCGAATCGTACTGGTGGTAGTTGAAGGTAACTCCATTCACCTTCAGAGTAACGCGTGGGAACGAGGAAGATCAGGGTCGGGGCGTTGCAACTTTCGCGTCTACGGGCGCCGTGTTGGATGCTGCTTCAATCTTCGATAACGTCTGCTTCAGGGCGTCCGCATTCTTTGCGTTTGGCACAAGCTGCAAGTAGTTCCGGAGATGAATCGCTGCCTGGGGGTAGTTCCCGTCGTTCAGCATCAATTGAGCCATTAAGTTTTCTGCGCCCGGATAGTTATGTCGAGTATCAAGCTTCAGTAAATCAGCTGTGCTCCTCTCTGCATCTGCCGAGCGTTTCAAATTATAATTGGCCAGCGCGTTGTACCAGAACGACGCAGGAAATTCCACCGGATTGAGGCTGATTGCCTGCTTGCTGAACTGGGCTGCATCTTCCCATCGACCTTCCTGGGCGGCGAGGCGTCCCAACTCATCCAGCGGACTTACATAGTGACTGTCGGCTTTAACCGCCGCCTTATATGACGCTTGCGCATCATTGGCGTGACCTTGCCGTTGCTGCAGCTGTCCCAATGCGAACCATGCAATCGCGTACTTAGGATAAACATCGGTCGCGTTCGCCAGCCGCTGCTGCGCATCATCGAACTTACCTCGCTGGGCTAACTGCATGCCCTTCTCATACTCCTTCCGTGCCTCTTTGGGAGCCAGCTCCGTTGTCATGCTGATGGTGGAGCCCTGCACGTTTCCTAAATGATGCAGCACAATGGTTCCAACGTCCGGCGAATCTAAAGCCTGGCGCGTTGCCAGTTGTACAACGTCCGAACGATAGCCTGGGTAAGAGGCTCTCAATTCACAGTTGGAGAGCGCCATACTGCCACGCCCGCCCATTCCCGAGCTTCCAAAGTTCGGGCTCGCATTCGGGCTTGCATTCGTACTTCTATTCATGCCGCCGCCGTAATTATCCGAGGCGTCCATTTCCGTTCCAAGGTTCTGCCCAAGTTGGATCGAGAACCTTCCCTTCGAGTCAGGATGGCCTTCTACATGGGCGTTACCGTTGCACACGCGTTCAATCCGGATATCCCGCTCGGAGGGCATGCCGTTATCGAACATCACTCGGCCCGATAGAAATATCGGGCTTGCCGTTCCGGAAGTGTTTGGATTTGTTCTGCCGTTAGTTGTCGAAGTGGGATTGGTTGTGCTGCGCCCTCCGGTTGCCGATCCGATTCCACCACCAGCTCCAGCCGCCGGAGGCCCGTTGCTTTTCTGTGCCCAGGAATGGCCATCCAGGTTGAGCAACAGGAAGGCAGCTAAAGATGCGCACCGGTTCGCCACAATTCGCGGCATATAACACCTCAATGGCAAAAGTGTCTCACAAATGAGATGGACAGTTCCATGGCGACCGCGACCGCCATCGGCTATTTGATCATTGCTCCTCTTCCGCAGAAACAACGCGCATAATTCAAGCCCCCCGACGCTTACCTTCCGCCAGAACTATGCCGGTTCTGGCGTTTGTGAGATAGAGGAAGCGATTATTTACAATCCTCAGCTGAGAATTCCGCAAATGCCCATCGGATGCCAATATGCCCCTTGCCTTTATCGGCTGAAGCACGCACCGGTGTTTAGAGCCAGAAAGCACCGGTGATCGCTGTCGGCTGGGCACTCTAGAATGACTTCCTGGTTTGTAAAGGTACAGATGGCGGCCGGTTATCCTGGCATTTTCTCAAGTTTGGTGAATCCTGCGTATCAACGCGACTGTTACGATTGAAGATCACCTCCCACCTGAATGGCGTTTCGGCTCTATAACACTCTTACCCAGGAGTTAGAAGTTTTCCATCCATTGCAGGGCAATACAGTCCGCATGTATACGTGCGGGCCGACCGTATATAACTTCGTTCACATTGGCAACTTTCGAACGTTCACTTTTCAAGATATCTTGCGAAGGTGGCTTCGTTATCGCGGTTATCAGCTTGACCATGTAATGAACGTTACTGATGTCGATGACAAAATCATCCTGAACGCGGCCAAGGAGAACAAGTCAATTGAAGACTATACGGCCAGCTTCACGCGATCTTTTTTTGAGGATGCGGCAGCGCTGCATTTGGAGCAGCCCGAACACGTAGCTCCAGCGACTAAACACATTGGCGTTATGGTGGACGCCATCGAAAAGCTTGCGGCAAAAGGCTGTACCTACACCAGCGATGGCTCCACTTACTTCCGCATCTCGTCTTTTCCGGACTACGGCAAGCTGTCGCACAACGATTTCAGCGGTATCCGGGCCGGAGCGCGAGTGGACGTCGATGAATACGACAAGGCTGACGCCCGTGACTTTGTTCTTTGGAAAGGGAAGAAAGGCGACGAGCCCTCGTGGCCCACGCCATTTGGGGAAGGCCGTCCAGGCTGGCACATTGAGTGTTCTGCCATGGCGATGCAGTACCTGGGCGAAACGCTCGACATTCACGCAGGCGGCGTGGATCTTGTTTTCCCGCACCACGAAAACGAGATAGCGCAATCGGAATCGATCACTGGCCGTCAATTTGCCCGCTTCTGGCTTCACTCCGAACATCTGCACATCGAGTCGCAAAAGATGTCCAAATCGCTGGGCAATTTCTTTACTCTTCGCGACCTGTTGAACATGGGTTATCAGCCCGAGGCAATTCGGTATTTGCTGGCCTCTGTTCCCTATCGCAAGAAGCTGAACTTCACGTTTGAGGGTCTGAAAGCAGCGGCGCGCAGCATTGAGCGGCTCCGCGATTTTGAACTTCGTCTGGCTACAACTCGCCTTGCCCCGGGGTGCGACGGCGCCCTAAGTGAACGATCGCGCGAGGCTATTCGCCAATTTGAAGAAGGCATGGACGACGACCTGAATACGGCCGAAGCTCTTGCCGCTATCTATGAATATGTGCGGACCATCAACACCGCCATTGATGCCAACAAGTTCTGCGAAGACAATCGCTGGGAAGCAGCAAAGGTGTTGGAAGTTTTCGATAGTGTTTTCGATGTTCTGAAACCGTACGAAGCCAAAGGGACTCCGGATGCTGCTGGAACTTTGAGCGCATTTGGGATGACCGACGCCGAGGTCGAAGCGAAAATCGCGGAGCGGACTACAGCCAAGAAGTCGCGGAACTTTAAGCGTGCCGATGAAATTCGCGGAGAGCTGCTGGATTCCGGTATCACTTTAGAAGACACCAAAGACGGCGTACGTTGGAAACGGAAATGAACTTCGAATCGCAGGTGGTGCATGCCGGGGATCGCAAACGCCGCAAGGGCGCTTTCGTTCCTTCCACGACCCCCATTCACCTGGGCACGACTTACTTTTACGAGTCAGCGGCAACCCTCGACCGCGTACTAGGCCACGAGGAAGAGGGTTTCTGCTACGTCCGTTACAACAACCCTACTAATGAAGCGCTGGAAGAACTCACGACGACACTTGAGGGCGGTTATGGATCGCTCGCCACTTCGTCCGGCATGGCAGGCCTGCAGATTGCTTTCCAAGCTGCACTGACAGATCGGCCCCACACTATCCTGGCTTCGGACTCGATCTACGGCGCGACTGTCAGCTTGCTTGATCAAGTCATCGGTCCTTTCGGCGTCAAGGTGAAATATGTAAACGTGTGCGACCTGCCTGCGCTCGAAAAGGCCATTGCCGATGTGAAACCAGGTTGCGTGTTCGTTGAGAGCGTCTCAAACCCGCTGCTGCGCGTCGGCAGGATAGATAAGATAGCTGAACTGACGCGTGCCGCCGGTGCCTCGCTCGTAGTTGATAACACGTTCGCCACGCCTCTCATGGTTCGACCGCTTCAGCTTGGCGCGCACATCGTCGTCCACAGTGCCACCAAGTATCTGGCTGGGCATGGGGATGTTCTGGGTGGAGTTGTTATCAGCGGAGATCAGGAGCACCATGAGGCCGTTCGGTCCATTGCTCGTATTAATGGCCCGCTACTCGGGCCGTTTGAAAGCTACCTGACCATGCGAGGCATCAAGACGCTGGCAGTGCGCTTTGAACGCCAGTGCAGCAATGCTAAAGCTCTGGCAGAGTGGCTCGGGCAGCATCCCTGCGTCGAACGCGTGTACCATTGCGCGGATCCCAAGCACCCGGACTCCGAGGCGATTTCGCACTGCTTCACACCTGACCTGTTCGGCGCGATTCTCAGCTTCGAAATCAGGAATGCTGACAAGGCGCGAGTGCTGTCCTTTATGGACCGACTGCAGATGATTGTTCCCGGCACCTCGCTCGGTGATGTGCACACCCTACTCTTGTACCCTCTGATTGCCTCTCACCGAACTATCTCGCCAAAAATGCGGGAGCGTATGGGCATCCGCGATAACCTGGTGCGCGTTGCTGCCGGGATTGAACATCTCCAAGATATAAAAGCAGATCTGGACCAGGCTCTGCGGTCGGCTGCGAATACACTGGGGTAGTCTCGTGTTTGCTCATCACCGACGAAAGATCCAGCTTCTCTTTGCCTTAGCGGATGCCATCCTCACCGTTCTGGCATTCGAGGCTGCTTACGTCACACGCGTACGTCTCGCTATTGGGACGCTATTCTTTCTTCGGCCCGAACCGCACATTCTGATTCTGTGTTTCTGTGCCGTGCTTTGGATTGCCCTCGGCTCCTGGCAGCGCGTCTATGAGCATCTCGATTCAACGGGGCCGAAATACCTGTTTTGGCATACGCTTCGGCAGGCATTTGTTGGCGTGCTGATGGTGATTATCTTTCAGTATCTGATGCGCCTCGACCCGCCGCTCAGCCGTAGTTTTCTCCTGCTGTTTTTCGGATTCAACCTACTGCTGCTGACCGCCTTTCGCTGGAACGCGCCGCATCTGATCGGCGCTTTTCAGCGCGGATTCGGCTCTCCGTATCATATTGTGATTGTGGGTGATGCTGCCAAAGCCGACGCACTCGCCGACCATCTTTGCAGCCATTCGCCTTTTCGCATTTTGATCTCCGCCAAAATTGCGGAGGAGGATTGCGGCCGCGTGCTCCCGAACCTGCTCTCAAAGCAGGTCGTTGATGAAGTGATCTTTGACGTCGATAGCAGCAAGCTTCCGGGCTTGGAAGAAGTGTTCCTTCAATGTGATGAGGAGGGCGTGCGCACCCGTGTGGCAATCGATTTCTTCCCGCACGTGAACAGCGAGATCACGCTCGATCGGGTGGGCGATGCGCCTCTGCTTACTTTTTCTGCTGCGCCGCTCGATGATGTTCGCTTAATGGCCAAACGTTTGTTTGACATCGTTACATCCATAGCGGCGCTGATTGTTTTGTCGCCGCTGTTGGTTTTTGTAGCTCTGCTAATCCGTTTGAGCTCTCCAGGACCCGTTATCTTCCGCCAGTCTCGCTGCGGGCTGAATGGACGCCGGTTCACCATGTACAAGTTCCGCTCCATGGTGCAGGATGCAGAAGAGATGATGCCCAACCTTCGCCATCTCAGTGCTCGGGAGATTGCATTCAAGCTGATGAAAGACCCGCGCGTGACGCCGGTTGGCTTATGGATTCGACGGTTCTCCATTGATGAATTACCCCAGCTCTACAACGTCATCCGTGGTGATATGTCGGTGGTTGGGCCGCGTCCTCCTTTGCCGGAAGAAGTCGATCGGTACGAACGTTGGCAGCGCCGTCGGCTACGTATGCGTCCTGGCCTTACCTGCTTGTGGGCCGTCTCAGGACGCGACCGCATCGACTTTAATACCTGGATGCGAATGGATATTTCTTACATTGAAAACTGGTCTCTTCAACTGGATTGGTCCATCATTCTGCGAACGATTCCGCACGTGCTGGCTGGACGCAGCGCTCATTAGACATGCACCTGATTCCGACCAATGACGAAGTGATTGCCATGCTGCGCCAGACCGGCGCGCTTCGGCAGGGTCACTTTGAGTATGCCGATGGCCTGCACAGCGATGAGTTCGTGCAAGTAGCGCTTGCCTTTCGCTACTTCGAGTGGGCCAAGATTTTGAGTGTTGGCCTGAGCCGCCGATTGCGCGCCGACCCCGAAATCCGTGCCATGATTAAAGAGCTTTCCATCGTCTGTCCAACCACAGGCGGACTGCCCATAGGCTACGGAGTGTGTGAAGCATTGCGGGCCCACCAGGTCTATTGGGCTGAAAAAAACACCGAAGAAAGTCCACTTGATTTTCGCCAGTTTGTCGAGCCGGAGCCGGGCGAGCGAGTGCTTCTGGTTGACGATATCTTGCGGTCAGGCCGTCGCTTTACTGAGTTAAAAAAGCTGGTGGAATCCAAGGGCGCTCAGGTGGTGGGTCTTGCCGTGGCTGTCTATCAACCGAACCCAACGATTGCGAGCTTCGGTAACCTGCCCATCTTTTACCTGGCTAAGTTGGATGCCATGTACTACAGCAGTTCTCAATCGTGCGCTCTTTGCCAGGACAAAGTTCCGGTTGAGAAAATCTGGAGTTGAGCCGAGAGAAATTCTGCAATTAGGCCGCACACTCTCTATGAGCTATGCGGACCTTCGCTCTTTGCCTGCTTCTGTGCTTTTGCGCATGCTTTGCCGGAGCCGCTCGAACTGGTAGCCGCTGCGAGTACATTGGCGGCACGCGGGCCGATATTCCCGAGAAGAACAACGGCGAGATCCGGGTTTCCGATCGAACATTTTTTGTCTTCGTTTCCAGGCACACGCAAGTTCGGGTTCCATATGGCCGGATCAACTTGCTCGAATACGGGCAAAAAGTAGATCGTCATTACCTGGCTGCTGCTATCTCACCACTGTTCTTGTTAGCAAAAAAGCGCGAGCACTTTCTAACCATCGGCTTTCAGGATGACGATGGCCAGCAGGAGGCAATGCTGTTCCGATTGAACCCCGACGATGTTCGACTGACACTGGTTTCACTCGAAGCCCGGACCGGGCAGCAGGTTCAGTTCCAGGATGATGAAGCTCGCATTGCCGGAAAGGGCTGATCTATCGTGCTTCGTTTTTGCCTGATCTTGCTGGTGGCCGTTGGTTGCGTATCGGGGCAAACGCAACAGGCTTCGGAAAGCCTGCTGACCATTCGCCGCGTTTACGTTGCGCAACTTACCGGAGGCGCAGGGGCCGATGCACTCCGCGAACTGCTGATTTCCAGCCTGAACAACACACGACTATTCGTGATGACCGATAACGAAAGCCGCGCCGATGCCGTGCTGAAAGGCGCTGCCGATGACGCTGCGTTCACCGATACTTTCGATTCCGACAAAAGTCTGAACGATCACACGAACGCAGGGCTGTATGGTGGCGCCAGTTCTTCAAAGTCCAAATCTACCGGCGGCTACGGAGGCATTAGCGTTGGCGAACGCGAGGCTCACCATATTAAAGAACGCAAGCACGAAGCCTACGCTGCAGTTCGGCTCTGCAGCAAAACCGGTGACGTATTGTGGTCGACAACGCAGGAGAGTTTGGGCGGTAAGTTCAAAGGCGCCAGCGCCGACGTTGCGGCCAAGATTGCACGCCAACTGGCCGCCGACTACGAAGCCGCGTCACGCCCCGGTTCACACTAGGGCACTTGATTAAGGACTGCTCAACTACCTACGGGAAGAGTAAGCCGCACTACTAACGCCCGTAATCATGAGCCAAGTTGCGAACGCAGCAGGCTGTCCGACCAGACCTCAAAGTGTGAGGGCGCCTCCTTCAGCCAATCAGCTATTCCCTACCTAGGACTCAAGGTTTGCGCAAACTTCCAGGCATCCGAAATAATTCGGTCCAGATCTGCTCGTTCCGGCTTCCAGCCAAGCTTGGTCTGAAGTTTGGTCGAATCAGCAACCAGTGATGGCGGGTCGCCTTCGCGCCTGGGGCCCATGGTGAATGGCACAGGCCTACCGGTTATGCGCTCTACCGCTTGCAACACTTCTTTCACAGAAGCGCCCGCGCCTGTACCGACGTTGAAATAATCAGACGAGCCACGGTTTAATAGATACTCGACCGCATGAATATGCGCCTCGGCCAGATCACTGACGTGGATGTAGTCACGAATGCATGTGCCGTCCGGCGTCGGATAATCGTTGCCGAACAGAGTAACCGGCTTTCCGGTCATCACTGCCGCCAGGAGCAGCGGAATTAAGTGAGTTTCCGGATCGTGCCGCTCACCCAAACCAGCTTCCGGCTCAGCACCGCAGGCGTTGAAGTAGCGCAGGCGAACGCTGCGGAAATCCTGATACTTGTCCATCCACCCGAGAATTTTCTCTACCATCACCTTTGACTCGCCATACGGATTGATGGGCGCAAAGGGTTGGTCCTCGCGGATTGGCACGTGATCAGGCACTCCGTAAGCGGCTGCCGTAGATGAAAACACCAATTTGCGGACATCGGCATGCAGCATCGCCTCGAACAGGGAAAGCGATCCGCTGACATTGTTCACGAAGTACTTCTCAGGATCTTTCGTCGACTCACCCACTGAGATGTACCCAGCAAAGTGAATCACCGCGTCCACCTTCTCGGCTTTCAGCAGCATCGCAATGGTTTCGGTATTGCGCAGATCCAGCACGTGAAGAATTTCATTCGGCACAGCTTCGCGGTAGCCGCGCTCCAAACTATCTAATACGACAACGCGGTACCCCCGTTGTTGCAAAAAGTAGCGCGTGTGGGAGCCGATGTAACCCGCTCCCCCAGTAACAAGTATGGTCGGCAAGCACCTTCAAGTTTACCTGCTGGGATGCTGAGAAACATCGCGGTGCTTTGCCGGGTCTTCCGTTATCGCAGTCTCCATACGGGGTGCATGAGCGGGAAGGTCGATAGACTAGGGATTTATGCCTCCTGCAGCGCGTTTAACTGACTTGCATGTGTGTCCGGCCTCGGGTGGCCCGATCATTCCGCCGTGTGAACCGACAGTTCTGATTGGAGGCTTGCCGGCAGCGCGGCTGGGCGATTTTGCGGTAGATGCGGAAACTCCGGATGTAATCGTGCAAGGTTCCATGTCGGTCTTAATCGGAGGACGCCCGGCGGCTCGGATTGGGGATAAAACAGCCGCAGGCGGCGAAATCGTAACAGGCTGCCTGACTGTGCTGATCGGCGGTTAGTGAAGGTAAGCAGCCAAATTTTTCAGCTCTACGATTCGAGTGCTGCGGCTACTTCTTCGAACGTGTTCGGCTGGGCTGTTGCAACAGAGTTGGAGAGCATCATCCAATGCGCTCTCGAAGCTGTCTTTACAGGGGACTCTACGTCCAGGGTATGGAACAGGGCATAGGGGCTGTCCTCTTTGACGGGCTTGGCACAGACGAACAGCGGACCCTTTGTGCCGCTCCTCATTGATCTGCTCGCCCCGATGGTGAACATGATTAAGACCGAAGCGCCTCCTCCGGCGTGGGAACGGGGCCCGGCATCCAAACACCGCCGGTCTTCGCGCCATTGTGATGGCCGTCCCACTGGGGAGTAGCAGAACCGTTCTGACCATCATCAAAGCGTTGCTTCAGCCTTTAGTGTCGGATCTCGTATTTGGTGAACAGCGTTGATCAACTCAGTATTTGTCCGCAAGATTGCTGCATTGGTCATTCTGCTCAGGCGAACAAGTGCCAGCGCAACCTTCCGCGCGAACCTCTCATTGTAAAAGCTTTGTCCAGGCAATTGGCAGGTAAGACAGGCGGAACTACAATGCGACGGCGAACATCCCTCAACGCAGATCATGCCTCCAAGTTTCATTGCTGAGATGCTGAGAAGATATGGCGTTACTGGAAGTGCAAGCTGTGAGCAAACGCTATCAGGCAGAGGGCACACCGGTGTTGGCGCTAGACAACGTTACGCTCAGTGTGGAAAGCGGCCAGTTTGTGGCGTTGGTCGGGCGCAGCGGTTGCGGCAAATCGACTCTGCTGAATCTCTGTGGCGCGATGGACTTTCCAACCTCGGGCAAGGTGCTGCTCGATAATCAGGACACGAAGACTCTTAGCGATAGCGGCCTGACCCGGCTGCGCCGCGAGAAGGTCGGCTTCATATTCCAATCGTTTCAATTGCTGCACACACTCACTGCGGTTGAAAATGTCGAACTGCCGCTACTACTTGCCCGGAAACCAGACGCACGAAAGACGGCCCTCGATCGGCTACAACTGGTCGAACTACAAGATCTGGCGCAACGTTTCCCACATCAATTATCAGGGGGCCAGCAACAACGCGTGGCCATTGCGCGTGCGTTGGCTGGTTCACCCAAAATGTTGTTGGCCGATGAGCCCACAGGGAATCTCGATACCACCACCGGGGAGCTTGTGCTTTCCTTGCTAAGCCGCACTGCGCGCGAATTGAATGTTGCCATTCTGATGGCCACGCACAGCGTCGAGAGTACTCCGGTTGTCGATCAAGTTGTTAAGCTGCGCGATGGACGTATCGCCGCCATCGAGACTCCGACGGCCGCGGAGATGCATTGATCCTATTTGCCCGGCTCATTCTGCGGCCCGTTCTGCGCGAGCCGGTTCGGGCAGTTCTCATAGTGCTGGCAATCGCGTTGGGCGTAGGCGTGGTAGTTGCGGTCGATCTCGCCGGGCAGGCAGCCGCGGGCAGCTTCCATTCTTCAGTCGAGTCGCTCACGGGCAAGAGTGACCTGACCATTTCGGCCACCGGCGGCGTTGACGAGCGCCTTCTCGGACGTCTTGTGCAGCTTCCCTATGCCTTTCAGTTCACACCCCGCATTGAGGGTTTCGCAGCCATCAATGGCAAAGGCGAGGCGGTGCCGTTCATCGGGGTCGACCTGATTGCCCAGCGTCAGAACACCCCAGATGACAATGCTGATATTGACGACCCGGGCCAGGCACTAACGGGCGACCCGATTTGGGTCGGGAAGCAAACTCATCTACAGAAAGGGCAGCGTGTGCAGCTACTGGTAAACGATGCCTTACACGCTTTCACCGTGGCCGGCATCATTCCATCGAATGGCGATTTGGGTGCCAACAACGTGATTGTTTCAGACATTGGGCTGGCGCAGCAAGTGATGGGCAAAGCGGGCAGGGTGGACACGATCAGCGTCGTTGTGCCGCCCGGAAAGCCGACCGATTACTGGATGAGCCTGCTTCGGCATCAACTGCCCGCAACCGTGTCAGTGGAGCCGCAGGGTGCACGCACTGAGTCCAACCGCAAAATGCTATCGGCCTTTCGTTGGAACCTGCATGTGCTCAGCTACATTGCGCTGGTGGTCGGTGCTTTTCTGATCTACAACACGATTTCGATTTCAGTTGTGCGGCGCAGAACCGAGATCGGCATCGTCCGTGCCTTAGGTGGCACACGACGTCTGATTGCTTTTGGATTCCTGTTTGAAGCATTGTTTTTTGCCGTTGTTGGTACTGCGGCAGGGCTCGCCTTGGGCAGATTGATGGCAGTGGGCGCGGTCCGGTTGATCGGTACTACGGTGCAGGCGCTCTATGTCAGCAGCGTTCCGGCGCCCATCCAGTTAACGATTTCAGCAACCATTACGGGAGTCGCGCTGGGGCTTGGCATTTCTCTGCTGGCCGCAATCGCGCCGGCACTGGAGGCGTCGCTCGTGTCGCCGGTAGAAGCAATGGCACGTGGCCGCGAACAGTATGTGGCAGCCGTTCGGTCGCGACGCACTGTGGTCTGGGCGGTAGCGCTACTGCTCGCCGGAGCCACCACGTCCACCTTCGGGCCGGTCTATGGTAAGCCGCTGTGGGCCTATCTCGCGGTGGTGCTTTTGATTGCCGGTACGTCGCTGGTTATCCCAAACGTGGTTGCCTGGTTTGCTGCTTACGGGTATCCGCTGCTACAGCGCGCTCTGGGCGTGGAAGGCCTGCTGGCAATGCGCTCGCTACGTGCTTCCATTGCGCGAACGTCTGTGCTGACCGCTGCTCTTGCGACAGCAGTCGCAATGACAGCCAGCGTTGGCATCATGGTGGGCAGCTTTCGCGAGACCGTCTCGCTTTGGATGAACAATCAATTGCGCGCCGACTTTTATCTGCGGCCGGCAGGTTTCGCCGGCGCCGATCAGTATCCGACTATGGACGCCAGTATCGCCGACCGCCTGGCGCGGATCCCGGGCGTAGCGGCCATCGACCGCTTTCGCGGTTACCCAATTTTTTACGAAGGAGTGCCGGCAATATTGGCCGGTAGCGAAACAGCCCGCATCCCCGGGTCGGCCAGCACGCGTTTTCTTCCTGGCGAGGATCGCGAGCAGATATCGGCGAAGCTGTCGGCTGGCGATTACGCTGTGGTCAGTGAGCCCTTTGCCAACAAGCACAATGTGAAGGTCGGGTCGTCGCTGGCTATTCCAGTGGGCGGCGCAACACGTCATCTCAAAGTTCTAGGCATCTACTACGATTACTCCACAGAGCGCGGTTTCATCACTGTTGATCGCCAGACGCTTCTGCGCTATCTGCCCGACCCGGCTATCTCAAACCTGGCCGTGTATCTCAAGCCTGATGCTAATGCCGATCAGGTTCGTGCGAGCATCGACTCCGTTATCAGTGGCCGTGCGGTGCTCCTGTTCTCGAACGGCAGCCTTCGTCGCGCAGCCATTGCAGTATTTGATCGCACTTTTCGCATCACCTACGCATTGGAGGCTGTCGCGGTATTCGTTGCCGTTATGGGCATTGCCGGATCACTGCTCGCCATGGTCATCGACCGCCGCCGTGAGTTCGCCCTTCTACGATTCTTAGGTGCCGATCGCCCTCAAGTTCGCAAGGTCATCCTGTGCGAAGCCGGACTGCTCGGCCTGCTGGCAAACGGCATTGGCTTGGTGCTTGGAACAGCGCTGTCGATCATCCTGATCTTCGTCATCAACAAGCAATCGTTTGGCTGGACCATTCAATTTCACTGGCCGATTGCGCTACTTCTTCTTGCATTGACCGGTATCTATATGGCAACGGTACTGGCTGGCTTATATCCGGCCCGAACCGCAATTCGACTGAATCCGATCGAGGTGATTCATGAAGGTTAGATGGCTGCGAAGTCTCGGTCTGGGAGTCGTTACATCAGCCGCCCTGATTGCATTGTCCTGGCAACCGGCGACCAGCGGCTACCAATTTCAGTATCCGCGCGACTACTTCGATCATCCGAAATTTCAAACCGAGTGGTGGTACTACACCGGCAACTTGCGTGCCAAGGACGGACATCGGTTCGGCTTTGAGCTGACCTTCTTTCGACAAGCCGGCGCATTGCCTGAGAGCTTCTTGACCACTGCAACCTGGCGCCCCGACGAATACTATCTTGCTCACCTTGCACTGAGGGATATCGATGGCAACCAGTTCTTCCATACTGAGCGCCTGAATCGGGCGGGTCCTGGGCGGGCCGGGGCGAGCCAGCACGACAGCCGCTACTGGAACGGCAACTGGGAGGTGCGCTGGCTTCAGCCTCTGGATGGCCACCAGAAACTACAGGCCGTTGCCGAGCAGCTTTATTTGACCCTTGACCTTTCCCCGGAAAAGCCGGTTGTCGTCAACGGGCAAAATGGCATCAGCCGTAAAGGCCCCAAGCCCGGCGAAGCTTCGCACTATCTGTCCTTTACGCGTCTCAAGGCGAGCGGTCCTTTGCAGTGGAAAGGGACTCAGTATCAATTGACAGGCACGGCCTGGATGGACCACGAATTCTTCTCCGAGCCCCCAGACAACGATCTGATTGGGTGGGACTGGTTTGCCATTCAGTTGAACAATAACCAGGAAATGATGTTATATCGGCTGCGCAGGCGCGGGGAGTCGGCCGAGCAGCAGAACCGATTTTCTTCTGGAACCTTCGTTGATGCAAACGGGACAGCGCACTTCCTGGACAGTTCGCAATTTGTCCTCACGCCGCAAGAACAATGGCGCAGTCCCGAATCAGGCAAGCAGTATCCAGTAGGCTGGCACCTTCTCGTGCCCAGCTTGCAACTCGATCTAAGCGAGCGAACGGCTTTGAAGAATCAGGAGCTTTTCAGCCACGACCGGATTGCGCCCAACTATTGGGAAGGTGCCGTTTCGTATGCGGGAACGATGCACAACCAGCCTGTGAACGGCGTCGGGTATTTGGAAATGACAGGTTACGACGGAGCCATGCACCTTGGCAATGGTCCGGTGAAATAGCGAGTTATCTGACGCCTGCAGATAGCTGCGCTGGCTTCGACGGTCCGGCATCAATGTATTCCACCCAGCCGTCCATCATCTCCGCCGTGCTTGGTTCACCCCACCGCACCGTCTTGGTCGGGTCGGGATTCCACTTGTTGTTGACCGAGTTGTCGAAGTGCGCGGTGACGATCAGCCGCGCTCCTTTCTCGACGGGCAATGGATCCTGCAAGCGGTAGATCTGCTGCCACGCAAAGCTGTAATGGGGAACAAACAGGAGCGTCTCGCGCCGGCCATCCTGGTGCTGCAACTCAAAGCGCATGTCCTTGCCACGAAAGTGCATGTGCGCCACGTAGCTCATCAGCTTCACGTCCTTCTTGAAAGTTGTGCAATTGGAGACTTCTTGATTCGGCTCACCGGGAGCTAGCGAAAACAAGTAAGCAGAGGAGTCTACGCGCCGCAGCGCATGCTCTGGAGGACGATCCGCAAAAACGAACCCAACCTGTGTTCTGTCCGTCTGTGGAGTGCCAAGAGTGTTGTTGTAGTGCAGCTGAAACTTGAGCTTCGAGCCAGCCTTGATCAGTTTGGCCGTCCCTTCCGGGTAAGCATCGGGAGCTTTGCCCGGCAGGTATGAGCCGAGCGGACCGGTGCCGTCGTTCAGCTTGCGTCCAGGAAGATCGCCGCCGTCCTCAACCAGGCAGCCATTCTGTACGACTGGCGCATCGGCCCTGACGTGCTCCAAACCGAACTCATCCTTAAACTGGTAAACCGGAATGGGATTACCTTTTGCATCCACACGCCGCTTGTGATCCGAGTCCGAAGTGTCAATCCACACGTGCGCGTGGTGAACAACGCGGCGGTTACCGGGCCGGAGTTCGACGGCTTTCACCCACACATCTTTGGTAAAGTGCGGGTCAACCCTGAAGTAAATGTACTCATCCTGAACGGAGCGTTGCTGAATCGGATAATCCTGCCCGATGTCTACCACTGCATCCGGCTTGCCGATCTTCCAGTCATCGTTGTACGTCGGCTGAGCAGGTAAGTCAGCCGGGTTGCCTTCCTTAGCCCCACTTTTCGCCCAGTTGCTAATGGTGTTGATCTCCGCCTCAGTTAAGCGCGGATCGTTTGAGAACTTACCATAGTGCGGATCGGCATACCAGGGCGGCATAACGCGCTGCACTACTGCCTGCCGGATCGCACTGGCCCAAGGCCGCGCTGCTTTGTAGGTAAGCAGAGACATCGGCGCAATATCGTTTGGCCGATGACAGCCCGTACAGTTGCGGTACAGAATAGGCGCGACATCTTTCGAGTAAGTCACCGGCGCCTCAGTTGGAGCTGTGTCGGCCGCGAGGACCACGATCGCAAACAGTGGCAGAACGCTGAGGAAACGGCTTGAAGTGCGCATCATAGCGGGTACAGCTGTCATATCACGGATGCGATCTGCCGGCAAGCTGTCCCCTTCAATTCTCCCTTAAGCCCCAGTTTGCAATATGAGTCCTGCAGCAGCTGAAAGACTCACTCTTATCCTGGCGCAACCTGCGTAATGCATTACGCCATCTTCTTACTCTTTGAAGCATTTTGACATGTAGGTCCACGTTGTTGAACTCAACCAACATGGACGAAATTACGCAGAGCGTAAGAGACATGTACGCGCAATTTTCATATCCCTCGCCGCAGGGTTGCCGCCAGAAATATTTTGAACTTCTCAACTTGCTGAGTTTTTCTCGCTCGAAACCTCTTACACCCTAGAGGGAAAAACAATTCTAGACGCCGGAACGGAACGGGATCTAGATTGATCGAAGCTGCTGCAGCACTCCGAAAGACTCAGTTTGTAGCCGTAGATGTTAGTGATGTGGCTCTCAACATCGCAAAGCAAGGGGCTGCGGAACGCGGATTAACGAACATCGAATTCAGACTTCTCGACCTCACGGATGACAATATCGGTTCCGAGCGTTTTGACGTAATTCTCAGCATGGGTGTTGTTCATCACCTGTCCGATCCTCAAGGCGGCCTACGTAATTTAGCCGCTCAGCTTTATCCAGACGGCATCATGTTCCTTTATCTGTATGGCCAAAACGGAGGCCAAGAGCGGATGCGGAGAAAACAGATCGTGTCTCTCCTACTAGGAAATGATCGCAGAAACTTCGAGCAAGGAATCGCTCTTATCAAAGGACTTGGCTTCGACACATTTGAGTACGGATGGATGCAAAACGTCGAGGACGAAGCCACCCGGGACGCAATGATCGTAGATGCCTACCTTCATGTAAACGAGAAGCTCTTTGATACAGCCGGTCTGATTAACTTTCTTGGCGGATCGGGACTGGATAGCTTTCTCGTCTATGGCGTGACCTGCGGCAGCACAGGAGGACTTTTCGAGAGCCGGCTCAATCCGCCGGCTTCCAAACTACCGGTCACTCCTATTGCGCAGCACTTCACCAGCGGCGCTGTGCGAGAAGCCTACGAAGCCCTCTCACTTCCTGACAAGTACCGGCTTCTTGACTTGATCCTGAAGCCAAATGGATACACCGTCATGGGTCTCCAAAAGCAGTCGCTTAGAAACTTACATCCTGAGAGCCGCATTCGGGCGAATGCGTTGCCTCTCGAAGCAGCGTGAGGCGTTGACCAAGAATGCAAGCGAATATTCACGTCACGCCGCCGGAGTATCTCCGGCAATGGGAGCCAGCAGGTTCATCGATTTTGCAAACCATGCTGCTAACAGACAACAAAGCACCACGATCCCGAGCGCATACCGCAACGTGATTGCCTCCGAAGCAAAGCCGATAACTGGCGGACCAACGATGAAACCGATATAGCCCAGCCCGGTAACAGTCGCGATTCCAGCGCCTGGGCTCACGCCGGTCACGCGCCCACCACCACCAAAGATTAACGGAATGATCACCGAGAGTCCTATGCCGGTACCCGCGAATCCGGGTAGCGACCACAGTGCCGAGGGAGCTGCCAGCGCCCACACTAAACTTCCTGCCGCCACCAGACAACCGACCCGAACGGTTCGCATTGGTCCGAGCCGTGTAGTGATCAAATCGCCCAAGAATCGGAACAGAGCCATGGCTCCGGAAAAGATGGAGAAGCCCAGCGCCGCCAGTCCCCCTCCGGCCTTAAACTGCTGCCGTAGATAAACAGCAATCCAGTCAGCCATAGCGCCCTCGCTCAGCAGCATGAGAAAGCCAATTGCACTCAGAGCGACAAGCACAATCGGGAGATTGCGAAGAGAGAGCCGGTGCTCCGACTCTTGTTCCCGTTGAGCGTCACCGATCAGTAACGGTGCTGTAGCAAGAACGCCCACGAGGCTCACTAATGAACCGCTAATGAAGTGAAGCAAAGGCGGAACGCCACGCGCGGCTAACAAGCCTCCGATTCCGGCACCAATCATGGCGCCCAAGCTGAACATGCCGTGGAAGCGCGACATAGTTGGCCTTCCCAGTTGACGCTCAACCTCCACCCCTTGCGCATTCATGGCCACATCCATTCCCGCGGCTAAGACACCGTATACGAATAAGGCCAGCGCCAGAGTCAGAGCACTGTGGGCCAGCCCGGGCGTGATCAGTGACAGGCAAAAAGCAATACTTGCCAAAATGCACATTAGCCTGCTGCCATATCTGCTCACCAAATACCCACTGAATGGAATGGTCAGCACCGCACCCACTGCTGAGCTCAGCAGTGTAAGGCCCAAGATTCCGTTAGTGAGATGAAGCGTGTTCTGCACTCCTGGAATGCGAGAGATCCAGGAGGCCACGACGATGCCGTGGATCAGAAACAACAGCACTACGCCGTACCAGGCGCGATTGACTGCAGTCATCAAACCTTTATCGTCCGACGGCGGACATAGATCGTGATGCGCTGGCCGCGCGACTCCCAGCTGACCGCTTCGCTGAGGCCTAGAGCGGCACACTCCGCAGAAGAAATTTCAGGCTGCCATCCGTAGAATCGCGTCAGGAACTCACGGATGGAAGCAAACGCCAGGATGCCGTTTTGCGGAGACCATGTGCGGCTATAGACAACCAGCACGTCGAAATTTTCTGCGGGCAGCTTCTGAATAGATGGATATTGGAAATCGCCTGTTTCCAGCACGTGTAACGGCTTGGTAACGTACCCGAACTCAGTCCGCCGTAGCGCTGCCGTGTAGGGCCAAGCGGTGGCGATTCGCAAGTTTCCAAACGAGTGCTGCAGCACTCCAGCAGCTACTTCCTGCAATCGAATGAAGTCCACCATAGCGAGATTGTTTTCGTAAGGAAACGGATACGGCGGGTTCCAATACAAACTGCCCAGCAGTCCTGCGGCCAGCAACAAAGTCGCAGCTAATTGCATTGCACGGCGCTGATACATGATTGCAACGCTGAATGCGATATAGAGAATCGGCAGCACCGGCATCAGGTACCGCTCCAGTTCAGCGCCTCCCAAAAACGAGACAAGAAGAGTAGTAGCTCCTGCAACGGCCAGCGTGATGCGCCATTCCTGACCCCGGAAAAGCAGGATTCTTCTTGCAGATAGTACCAGCGCAACTGTGCCGATCCAACGGAACTCGGCCACGAACAAGTAATAAAGGCGGCGGGAAAGTGTTAGCAGTACCCGCACCGGATGAAGCGAGTAGTTCACGTTGTAATTGGCGAAACCGGGATCGCCAAGCCAGTGACCCGTGACGTGATGCAAGGCGACCAACCACGCCGCAAGCAGAATGGCTGGAGCAGCAAAGTAAGAAGCGGTACGCCACTCTCTCCGCAGCGCCAGGACGATGAGGAAAATGACGGGCACTACCAACCCGGTCTCCTTCGTCATCACCAAGACAGTACACGCAATGGCTGCCCATTCATAACGTTTGTCAAAGAACAGCAGCAGAGCCAGTAGCGTGAACACCATGGCCGGCATGTCCAGCTGCGCCATCATGCTTTGTGTATAGAACAGAGGCGAGACAAGCAGGAAGATCGGCGGCAGAAAGGCTGGCGCTCCTTGCGTACCCCGGCTTAACTTGATGGCAAGCAGGAACAGCAGCAGCAGGCCGACGCTGGCCATCAGCAACATAGCAATGCGCGTGATTGGAATGCTGTAACCAAACGCCTGGTAAAACAGCACCAGGTAACTCTCTACACCGGGAGGATGCACATTTGGCACAGCAGACCGGGCCACCCATGCTCCTTGCCGCAGCAGATCGAGCGCTGTTGGAACGAACTGACCGAGCTCATCCCAAAAGTACGGCAAGCTCAGCAGCGACAGGTGAATCGCAAAAAGCGGAACGGCAAAGATCAGATAAAAAATGAGGAGGAAGTATGGGCGTCGAGGCTTCCGCTGCGCTTCGGCCAGCGCAAACGGAGGCAGCTTTGGCATCGGCGGCCGGCTTTTCGTCGGCATCCGTTGTTATTGAATAACTTCGCCCTGCAGGTGCGGCTCCAGCTTAATCTCGCCGAAGGCTGCTTCATACTGCTGTAAGTTCTGCGCTAGCAGATTGGCAAGTGCTTTGGCCTGTGGCGGGCTCAGATAGATGCCTTGAAAGTTCTGAACGGTCAGTGCATCTACTGCTGTCTGGTTCACCGTGCCGAACAGAAGATAGAAGTCCCACAAGCTCACGCGCATCTGCACGCTGTTGGCATAGTTTTCCCGGAACTGTTCCGTATTAGTGAGTTGCAGTTTCGGCTGGGATTGAGCAGGACTCATCCCATTAGTATCCACAAATGCCCAATCAACCGGTGCTATCGATCGCAATTGAGCGGCGCAGGGCAAAGCGAAGGCAGAGATATACGAGCAAGCCTGCCGGTCCAAACAGAAACGTAAGCACCAGGCAGGGGATCACCAGGAAATGTGAGATTCGGTTGCGCACCGCATCCCGTACTTCCCAGCTTCCAACAAACAAGTCAAATGCCAAGTAGTGCACCCAGCCTGCCAGAAGCAGCCAGGGATCAGCGAACAGCGCAGCCACGCCTTCCAGCGTGCTGAAGTTGCCGTGGGATCCACCAAGGTGAGCCAACAGCAGCACCACGTATAGCAGGGCCAGCAGCACCGGGACGATGATGCCGGTTACCAGCTCGGGAACTGCGCGCCTCCGTCCAAGTACGATCAGAAGCAACCACGATAGAAGGCTGGCACTGTTGGCAATCTTGAACAGAGCTTGCGCGGTCATAGCTGGACCAGCCGAACCGCCGCACTTGGCAGGCCCTGGCTATTCCGCACGAGCCTACTGAGGAGAAACGCCAACGCGCTTGCCGCAAACCACCCTACCAGCGCCGTCGTTGTCACCGCATCTGGCTCAGTGATCGACTGACCCCGCAAAGCCTGCCACTCCAGCAATGCCGCAAGTGAAACGTAACTGCCGGCGATTGTGGCCACCGTTCCAACTGGTGGTCTCCTCCTGCGCGCAAGAAGCCAGTATGCGAGCGGAATCGCCTGCACGCCATGCAAGCCCATAAAGTGCGCAACGCGGAGATCTCCGTGGTCGCGACTCCAGCCTGTGCCGGCTATTCCCGGGCCTCCGTCCGGTGCACCCACTGTATGTGCCCGATGATGTGTGTCGAGTTAGCTGTTTTTGGATTTATCATTGCGCCGCCTAGAGCCGACCCTAGTACCGTAATCAACATGCCAAACCGCAACGCCCACCCGAACGACTTATTGCTGAAAGGCTGTCTCAGTAGTGCAACAAACACTCCCGCGCTTGCCATCCAGAGAATCGCAATTGAAACGCCCATAATGGCGAACAAGGTCGCGTTCAGTGGGGTGGTGAGGTTGAAATGGCTAGTGGTGCCCCGCCACGCTTGCAGGTCAATGATGATGATCTCAATCACCAGTGCGCCTGCAGTCAGGTCGCCCGCCAGCTTGGTGAATCGTGGCCAGACATCGACTTTTTGTAATACCCAGGCCAGCGTTCCCCCATAGATCGCCGTCGAGATAGCGAATTTAGCCGGCTTCAACCATGCGGGTACGCCCGTGATCATCCGGTGGTCCGTCACCAGTCCTAGAAGGTTGACTAGGAACACCCCCAACATCAGCAATGCGGTAGCCGTCAGCCCTCGATGCAGTTTCATTGATCGTCTCCTTGTTGACTATGTCAACAAGGTACACTGGAGATGTTTACTGTGTCAACACAAAAATTGGCGCCATCGAAAGTTTCTAAAAGGCATGCTCCGTATCATCACGGAAGCCCTAGGCAGTCGTTGATCGATGTTGGCCTGCAACTTATTGCCGAAAGTGGAGTGCGCGCTCTAACACTTCGTGAAATCGGCAATCGGCTGGGCGTTTCCAGAATGGCCCCGTATCGGCATTTCAAAGACAAAGGAGCGCTACTGGCGGCCATCACGACGGCGGGCTTTACAAAGTTTGGGGAAGCATTGCGGTCGGCGCGTGACAGTGCCGGCCCAGATTGGGAAGCGCAGGCTAACGCTCTGGCCGTTGCTTATGTCCGGTTCGCGCGTGAAAACAAGGCCCACTTCGAGGTCATGTTCGGCGGAGGCGGGGAGCCGCAGTATCTCGATGAGGCAGGTATTGCTGTAGCTGAAGCTTCTTTTGGCGTCTTGGAAGCACTGGTACGAGACGGGCAGGAATCTGGAAATGTAGTGGAAGGCGACCCAACATTGCTTGCGCAAATGATTTGGGCAACCGTGCACGGCATTAGCACGCTCGGACTCGGCATCCCTCAGGATTGCAGTCCGGAACAACCCGACTTCGTCTTATACTGTGCAGAACTACTTCGAACAGGCCTACGGCCCAGAGATTAGTGGCCGAGGATGTCAGAAGTGGAATGAATGGCGGGGACGACGGGGCTCGAACCCGCGACCTTCGACGTGACAGGCCGACGCTCTAACCAACTGAGCTACGTCCCCGCGACGAGTAAACGTCACCAGTAGGTTAGCATGAGGCGCAAGACTCGTCAGCTTCCAGGATGTCCGAATCCTGAGCCTTATGACTTCTTAAGCCGGGCCTCGCTATCGTTATCGGTGGTAGAGGCATCAACCATGGCTGACCTGATATTTATTCTGATTGCGCTGGCGTTCTTCACTGGCTGCTGGGCATTTACGAAAGGCTGCGACCAACTCTAAGGGTTGCTATTCCAACGGTATGGACTTCATTATTGGCGGCGCGACGACGCTCCTTCTTCTCATCTATCTCGTTTACGCGCTATTGAAACCGGAAAAGTTCTAAGTCTGACTGACTGTTATGACTCAAAACGGAATTCTTCAGATCGTCATTTTCTTTCTTATAATCCTGGCCATTACAAAGCCGCTGGGGCTGTTCATGGCCCGACTCTTTGACGGTCAGCGCACGTTCCTCCATCCGATTCTCCGGCCTTTCGAAGCGCTAACGTACAAATTGGTCGGCGTCAAAGAGGCAACCGAACAGCGCTGGAGCCAGTACGCAGCCTCGCTACTAGCGTTCAGCATCTTTTGTTTTCTCTTTACTTACGCATTGCAGCGTCTGCAGGCTTTCCTGCCCTTCAACCCGCAAGGCTTCGGCAATGCCCAAGTTACTCCGGATCTTGCCTTCAACACCGCTGTTAGCTTCTTATCGAACACGAACTGGCAGGCTTACTCAGGCGAGTCCACACTCAGCTACCTGGTTCAGATGAGTGCCTTAACAGTGCAGAACTTCGCATCTGCTGCCGCCGGCATTGCGATTGCTATTGCTATTTCTCGCGGCTTTGCGCGTCAGCAGGTCAATGGGCTCGGCAACTTCTGGGTCGATCTTACACGCGCTACTTTGTATATCTTGTTGCCTGCCAGCATTATTCTGGCGCTCATTTTCTGCTCGCAAGGCGTCATTCAGAACTTTCATCCGTACACCGTCGCTAAGACTTTGGAAGGTGCGACTCAGACCATTGCGCAAGGGCCTATCGCTTCTCAGGAAGCCATCAAGATGATTGGCACCAACGGCGGCGGTTTTTTCAACGCCAACTCGGCCCATCCATTTGAGAATCCGACGCCGCTGATTAACTTTCTGCAGATCCTTTGCATCTTCATCATTCCTGCTGGCCTCATTTACACGTTCGGCGTAATGGTGGGAGACCGCCGTCAGGGTTGGGCTATTTTTTCCGCCTGTTCGGTCATGTTTCTGATTGGGGTTTTCGTCTGCTACTGGGCCGAAGCCAAAGGCAATCCTGTGATGGAAAAGTCAGGGGTGCAGACAATTGCAACGGCTACTCAAAGCGGTGGCAATATGGAAGGCAAGGAAACGCGATTCGGCATTGCCGCTACTGCGCTGTTTGCTACCGTCACCACGGACGCAAGCTGCGGAGCGGTGAACGGAATGCACGATAGTTTCACCCCGCTCGGTGGTCTGGTTCCTTTGTTCAACATGGAAACGGGCGAGGTGATTTTTGGAGGTGTCGGGGCCGGGCTGTACGGCATTCTCCTTTACGTCATTCTTGCCGTTTTCATAGCCGGCCTGATGGTTGGCCGCACGCCCGAATACCTGGGCAAGAAGATCGAGGGAAAAGAAGTGAAAATGGCAATGTTGGCTTTGATCGCCACCGCCTTTGCCACCCTGGTTCTCTCTGCTGCTAGCGCCGTCATACATTTTCCTGCTCCTACGAAGGACGCCAAAGGACAGCCGGTGCCCCAGAGCTATTGGAACCCACCAGGGCCTGCTACCGCGAATCTGACTAATCCCGGGCCGCATGGCTTTAGCGAAAATCTGTACGCCTATACCAGCGCCACTGCCAACAATGGCAGCGCCTTCGGTGGAATTAGCCCCAACACACCTTGGTACAACCTCACGCTCGGTCTTGCCATGCTGATTGGTCGATTCCTATTTCTCATTCCGCTCCTGGCTGCAGCCGGCAACCTGGCACTGAAGAAGAAAGTCGCTGCTACTAGCGGCACCTTCCCCACTCACGGACCTTTGTTTGTCGGCCTGCTTGTCGGAACGGTGGTGCTGGTCGGAGCCCTTACTTTCTTCCCGGCTCTGGCACTCGGCCCCATTGTCGAACACTTTTTGCTACAGGATGGAAAGCTGCTTTCCGTCCTTCTCTTCCCTCTCTGGAGCTAACTAGATGGCGACCGCAACTGAACCTCGAAAGCCAGTAACACCCCCTGCTGAAAGCAGCCCGTCTTCTTCCGTTCTTCCGTCTAAGCTAAGCCGGTCGCGCCCTCTGTTCGATGGTGAGATTCTTCGGCGCGCTCTTCGCGACTGCGTCGTTAAGCTTAATCCGCTGACGCTCGCCAAGAACCCGGTCATCTTTGTAGTGGAGATTGCCGCCGCCCTGGTGACGCTGTTTCTGGTCCGTGATCTTTTCACCGGTGCCGGACGCCGCGGCTTCGAGATCCAAATTGCTATCTGGCTTTGGTTCACCGTGCTCTTCGCCAATTTCGCTGAAGCCATGGCGGAAGCTCGCGGCAAGGCGCAGGCAGATACTTTGCGCAAGACCAAAACCGATTCCATCGCCAAGAAAATCGGCAGCAACGGAAAGATTGAAAGTGTCCCAGCCTCCAAACTCAGGTCTGGCGACACCGTTATCGCTGAAGCCGGCGACCTGATTCCTGGCGACGGCGAAGTAATCGACGGCATTGCCACGGTGGATGAATCGGTCATTACGGGCGAGAGCGCGCCGGTGATTCGCGAATCCGGCGGCGATCGTAGTGCTGTCACCGGCGGCACAAAAGTTCTGTCAGACCAGGTGAAGATCCGCATCACCTCGAACCCGGGCGAGACTTTTCTAGACCGCATGATCGCGCTGGTGGAAGGTGCCGAACGGCAGAAGACACCGAATGAAATCGCCCTCAATATCCTTATCGCGGGCCTGACTCTCATCTTCCTGCTCGCCGTTGCTACGCTCCATCCGTTTGCCATGTATGCGGTGGCTTCGGCCGGAACCGGAACCGTGCCCACAGTGGCTGTCCTGGTTTCGCTGCTGGTCTGTCTCATTCCCACCACCATTGGTGGCCTGCTGTCTGCGATCGGCATTGCAGGCATGGATCGCGTGATGCAGCACAATGTTCTAGCCATGAGCGGTAAAGCCGTTGAAGCTTCAGGCGACGTCAACACGCTGCTGCTCGACAAGACCGGCACGATCACGCTGGGCAATCGCGAAGCTGTTGAATTTATCGCCTTCCCGGGCGTTGACGATCGCGACCTGGCTGACGCTGCACAGCTCTCAAGCCTCGCCGACGAGACACCTGAAGGCCGTTCGGTAGTCATCCTCGCCAAAGAGAAATATGGTATGCGCGGCCGTGAAATCTCTGAGCGCGAAGCCAACTTCATCCCATTCTCTGCCTACACCCGAATGAGCGGCGTCGACATTGATGGCCGTATGTTGCGCAAAGGTGCGAGCGGTTCCATCGCCAACTTCGTTAAGGATCTGGGGGGTACTCTACCGGCCGGCTTTGAAGAGCAGTCGGACAAGATCGCACGCCTCGGCGGCACGCCGCTCGCTGTGGCCGATGGTCCTCGGGCGTTAGGCATCATCTATCTCAAAGACATTGTGAAAGGCGGCATGAAGGAGCGCATCGGCCAATTGCGCGCCATGGGTATTCGGTCAGTCATGATCACAGGTGACAATCCGCTGACCGCTGCTGCCATTGCCGGGGAAGCTGGCGTGGACGATTTTCTGGCGCAAGCCACACCCGCTGACAAACTCGCCTACATTAAGCGCGAACAGGCAGAAGGCCGCCTGGTTGCAATGACAGGCGATGGCACCAACGACGCTCCGGCACTTGCGCAGGCAGACGTCGGGCTTGCAATGAACACCGGCACCATGGCTGCAAAAGAAGCCGGCAACATGGTGGATCTTGACAGCAATCCTACTAAGCTTATTGAGGTCGTTGCTATTGGAAAGCAGCTGCTGATTACGCGCGGATCGCTGACCACGTTTTCTATCGCCAACGATGTCGCCAAGTACTTTGCCATCATCCCGGCCATGTTCATGGCAACATACCCGGCGCTCGGGCAATTCAACATCATGCACCTGCACACAGCCGAAAGTGCGGTGCTCTCTGCAGTTATCTTTAATGCTCTCATCATCATCGTGTTGGTACCGCTCGCCCTGAGAGGCGTGAAGTACCGGCCCGTGGGAGCAGCTGCGCTACTACGCCGCAACATCCTCGTCTATGGTGTCGGCGGCATGATCGTCCCATTCCCCGGTATTTGGTTGATTGACCAGATCTTGTCTATTCTGCACTTGGCCTAGCACTCGTCCATAAGGAATCATATGCTTCAACAACTAATGCCCGCGTTTCGCATTACCGTCCTACTTATAGTGTTGACGGGCGTGCTCTATCCTGCCTTCATTACGGGCGCATGTCAGCTCCTTTTCCGTCACCAGGCGAATGGCAGCTTGATCATGAAGAACAACCAAGTGATCGGCTCTAAGTTGCTTGGGCAGAACTTTACGCGTCCGGAATACTTTCACCCTCGTCCTTCCGCTGCCGGTGCTAACGGGTACGATCCCACTGCGTCCGGAGGTTCCAATCTGGGGCCTACTAACAAGAAGCTGATCGACCGCGTTGCAGCGTCAGCCGAGCAGTTCAGGAAAGAGAACGGCAATTATCAAGGGCCCATTCCCGCCGATGCGCTCACCGCGTCCGGCAGCGGTCTTGATCCTCATATCAGCCTTGCTAATGCCGAAATCCAAATCCCTCGTGTCGCACAGGCTCGCAAGCGCGACGAGGCAAGTATTCGCAGTCTGGTCGCTGCTGCCACCGAGCAACGTGACCTTGGCTTTCTTGGCGAGCCACGCGTTAATGTCCTGCTTCTTAATCTGAAGCTCGACGGCGCGAATCAATAAACTTCCTCTCAGGTTCCGCATGCCACACTCACGTCGAGTGCGGAACCTGACTTCACCAAAGCTTCCTGCTGTGAGTATCCTTGTAAACAGATTCGGGGACACTGCAAGTATATGGAGTGGGCAACTTTCGTAGATATCGCTCCTATCTCAACTGCACCGTAGTCACGCCTTCGCTGTTCCCCGTTTGGAAACACCTTTGAAATCCCCTTCGGCTCTATCCACAGTTTTGCTCGTTGCGCTTTGCACTGTTCTCTTCGATTCACAGGCGTGGTCGCAGGCAGCTGCACCGCTGACCGACCGGGAACGCGATTTACTAAACCGCATCGATAAACTCGAAGCTCGCATCACCGCCTTAGAATCACGAACCACGAAGGAAGCTGCTCCGCCTGATTCCTCGGCAACAGCTTCGGCTCCTGCCAAGGACGCTGTGCAATCAGTTCCGCCCACGTCCACCACGGTGGTGCCAGAGTCAAACGCCGCTCCTGCTAACTCATCGTCCCTGGCCTTTCCTGATGGCACAACGCTCAATTTCAGCGTGGACGGCTACTACGGCTATAACTTTAATCACCCAACAGGACGCGTTAATTTTCTTCGTTCCAATGACGTCCTTTCCAGTAATCTCTCACTAAATCAAATCGGGTTTGTAGTGGAGCGTGCGCCGGACCTGAGCGTAAATCGCCCGATTGGCTATCGTGTTGACTTGATGTTCGGGCAAAACACTGAAACGCTGCAAGGTGGTGGTCAGAATGAACCGCGTCCGCAGGTTTACCGTAATATCTACCAAGCTTTCGGCTCGTATATCATTCCAGTCGGCAGCGGCCTGCAATTGGATTTCGGCAAATTCGCCAGCTCCTTGGGTATTGAGGGTAATTACACCAAAGATCAGCTGAATTACTCACGATCCTACTTCTTCAATGCCCTGCCGTTCTATCACATGGGCCTGCGCGGCACATATAACGTGAACCCGAAGCTATCGCTCCAGTACTGGCTCGTCAATGGTGCGAATGAAACGGAAGACTTCAATGGATTCAAGAGTCAGGCCGTGCTTTTCACTTACAAGCCTGCCCCTAAAGTTTCGTGGAACATCAACTACTACGAAGGGCAAGAGTCGCACGACGTACTTCCGGCCAGTAACTCGCCCATTCCGACTTTGCCCACCCAGCCCGGCCTATCTGTGAACGCAGTCTCCGAACCTCACAATGGCCGTACGCACATCTTTGACTCTTATGCCGCTTTCATCCTCAACTCAAAATGGAGTGCAGCGCTCGAAGGCGATTACGTCATCAGCCGCCTGGCAAGTAACTCATCGCCAACCCGCTTCTACGGAGGCGCCGGCTATCTTCATCGTCAACTAACGAAAACTATTGCGCTAAATGAACGCTTCGAGTACATCAAAGATCGGGGGCTCTTTACCGGAGCAACGCAGGATTTGAAAGAAGTGACAGCAACAGCTCTGTTCCAACCTGTCGATGGCTTTCAAACCCGGATTGAATATCGGCGTGATTTCACCAATCGCAATTTCTTCCTCACCAACAATCCGGCCTTCCCCGTTGCATCGCAAAGTACCGCTACTGTTGGGCTTAATTGGTGGTTTGGCGGTAAAACCGGATCCTGGTAGCATTTCGTGCCGCCTGGTCGGATAATAGATATATGGGATCCGCGATTGATACCAGGCCAACGCCGGAGCAACTTTTGCAGCAATTGGAGAGCGAAGAGGAACACCAGTCCCGTGGCCGCTTGAAAGTTTTTCTTGGGTATGCGTCAGGCGTCGGCAAGAGCTTCCGCATGCTGGATGAAGGCCGACGTCGTTATGAACGTGGTCAGGATGTTGTTATTGCTGCCATGCAGCCGCGCATGTCTGCCGATCTGCAGCAAACTGCCAATACGTTGGAGGTGATTCCGCTGATGTGCGTGGAGGGGTGCACCGTCATGAACGTCGATGCCATTCTTAAGCGGCGCCCCAAAGTCTGCCTCGTTGACGGTCTCGCCTACGACAATCCGCCAGATGCTGCGCGCCATAGCCGCTGGCAGGATGTTGCCGTGCTACTGGAAGCCGGCATTTCCGTGATCAGCTCCGTTAATATCCAGCACATTCAGGAGATGGGCAGCAGGGTTGAAGCAATCACGGCCAAGCACGTCACTCAAACTGTTCCTCTCAGCTTCCTGCAGAGAGCTGACGAGATCGTGGTGGTAGACGTTCCGCCTGAAAGCTGCATGAGCATCTCAGAGGATGGCAATTCCATCGCTCCGCACAAGCTTTCTCAGCTACAGCTTTCCGAGCTTCGCGAACTGGCTCTTCTTTTGGCAGCTGACGTTGTCGATAAGCAGTTAGAGAGATACCTGGAGCGTCATGGCATCCAGCAATCATGGGGCACGCAGGAGCGCATTATGGTCTGCCTATCGCCCCATGCTGATGCTGAACGGATGATTGAGACCGGAGTTCGCAACCGTGACCGCTTCCATGGCGAATTAATCGCCGCACACCTCAACCGGCCTGATTGGTCTACGGACCAGCGTAGCCGCGTGAACAACGGAGTGGAGAGAGCACGTGAACGCGGGGCAGAGATCGTTCAATTAGATGGCGAAGACGCAGTCGATACGATTCTTCGCTTCGCCCGGCAGCGCGGTATAACCCAGATCTACGTCGGCCACAAAAGCCGCGAAAGCTGGTGGGAGCGAGCATTCGGAAGCGACCTGGACCGGCTGATCAGCTCTGCTGAAGGCATGGACGTCCGCGTCTTCCCGCACCCGTAGCGTAAGCGGCACGAGCGCCTAGAAGACGCTAAGGATAGACGCTGGAGGCCCCAGTGTGGGCCAGCTGAACGGATGGCTGAAGGGGACAGCCTGACGTGAGCGGTTGCGAAATTGAACCAAACCCGCATAGCGACCTGCGTGGTTGGTGATTGACACACATTGCTAAGTGGTTCTAGGCGCAAAACACTCCTGTCTACTGCACGCCGATGCAGTCATCACAGGGTTTGCAGCACAACTATTTGCCAGTAGCACACTGAACGCGCATGCAGCAGACCCCAAACCCAGCCTTGTTTCGATGAAAGCTGCTTTGGAATTCATGTGCATCAAGCTGCCCGGAGCAGATTCGCCCTCAATGAGCCTTTATTAGCAAGTTAGCAGAGGGCTGGCACGGGTTCGGCATTTTGGCGAACTCCTCACTTCAGGCTGTCCCCTTCATTTCTCTCCTCTCACCCGCGGGCTGCAGAGAAGCATGCGACCGATCAGCTGAGTGGAAAGCTCGCAACCATAGTTGTCAAGTGGCGCTAGCCTCTCGGCGCTCCGTCCTACACTAAAAGAGAAATGGAAAACCACCGGGCACGGCGTGTTTCAGAAGCTTTGCGCGAAGAGCTGGGCGAACTCATATCATACGAACTTTCCGATCCGCGAATCGCCGAGACGACCGTTACAGAGGTGCTGGTCTCCTCGGATATGAAGAACGCTCAGGTGCGACTCCACTTCGTCAATCCCAGCGATAACGCTGATGAGACACTGGCGGCATTGGACCGCGCAAAGAACTTTTTAAAACATCAATTGGCAGAACGTCTCACACTGTTCCGCATACCGGAGCTGCATTTTGAATCCGACGTGACGCAATCAGGCTCACCCCGCATGGAGAGCCTGATAAAGAGAATTAAGCGCGGACGTCCCCGTGATTAGCTACAACTTGATTTTTTCGATATTGTGCTTTAACGGTAAACTCTAACGGTATTGATGCGTAAACCAAGACGGAGATCCTGATGCGAATGGCCCCGGTGAGTGGCAGATTTCTGGAGGCCTGCCGACGCCGCAGCACGGATGTGCGGCCGGTTTGGTTTATGCGTCAGGCTGGACGTTATCTAAAACCCTATCGCGACATCCGCGCGAAACATTCCATCTTGGAAATTTGTAAAAATGCTGAGCTGGCCGCCACCGTAACGCTGCAGCCAATCGACATCCTGGACGTTGACGCCGCTATTATCTTCGCCGATCTGCTGCTGCCGGTCGAGCCTATGGGCCTGAAATTGGAGTACCGGAGCGGCGAAGGCCCGCATATTGAGAACTCTGTTACAGAACCCGGGGATATAGACGATCTTTCGACGGAGAATACGGATGATTTGGGGTATGTCGGCGATGCAATTAAGGCGGTGACGACTGCGCTGGCCGGCCGGGTTCCCGTTATCGGGTTTGTGGGTGCACCCTTCACGCTGGCAAGCTACATGATTGAGGGCGGCGCCTCAAAGACGTTCGTCAAGACCAAAAGCCTGATGCTTAGCAACGAGGTGATGTGGCGGCGGCTGATGGGCAAAATCGTAGACGTGCTGGGCGATTTTGCGGGCTTGCAAGTGGCAGCGGGGGCACGGGCCATCCAAGTCTTCGACAGCTGGGTGGGTGCATTGAGCCCGGAAGATTACGTGCGCTTTGTGCAGCCGTACTCGCGCGCTTTGATTGAGCGAATTCGTCAAAGTGGAGTTCCGGTTATTCACTTCGGCACCGGTGCGAGTGGCTTTCTCAAAGAGCTGCATGCGGCTGGTGGAGATGTGATCGGTGTTGACTGGCGCATGAATATAGATCAGGCTTGGATGGACATTGGGTACCGTTCCGCAATACAGGGCAATCTGGATCCGGTAGCGCTATTTGCGCCGTTGCCGGAACTGCGCACCAAAATTACGGACTTGCTGACACGTACAGGTACGCGGCCCGGACATATCGTGAACCTTGGCCATGACATTCTGCCCGAGACGCCGGTTGAAAACGTGAAGGCGGCCGTGCAGATTGTGCGCGAATTTCACCGGCACTGATGTCGCTGCCTGTTGTCATCGTGGGCGGAGGCATCTCCGGGCTGGCCACGGCTTTCTACTTGAAAGAACGCGGCATCCGCTCAACTCTGATCGAACGGTCGCCTCGACTTGGCGGTCTGATTCTTACCGAGAAAATAGCCGGTTGCGATTTAGAGGGTGGCCCCGACAGCTTTATAGCCACCAAGCCGGCGGTTGCACAACTGGCAAATGACATTGGGATTTCAGACAAGCTAATCGGCTCAAACGACAAGGCGCGTCAGATCTTCATCGTCCGAAATGGTGCGCTGGTGCCGATGCCGCAAGGCATGCAAATAATGGTGCCCACCAAGTGGCGGGCTGCCCTGGAATCGAATCTATTTAGCCCTGAGACTAAGCGTGCCTTCCTCCGGGAACGTTTCTGCAAGCCTCGGCATAGGGTCGGTGATTTCTCCATTCGCGATCTGGTTATCGATCACTTCGGTGAGGAGTCTTTGGAGTATTTGACTGAGCCGTTGCTTTCGGGCGTGTATGGCGGCCAAGCCGCAGGGCTGAGTGCCCGGAGCGTGCTGCCGCGCTTTGTCGAGTGGGAAGAGCAGTTCGGAAGCCTGATCCGAGGAGCGCAGAAATCAGCGACGGCAAACAAGGGAGGCCGCAGTTTCTTTCAATCGTTTGCAGGAGGAATGCAGACGCTGGTGGACGCCCTCGCTGCATCTTTGGGTGACTCTTGCAACATACTTCAAGCCGCCGTAAGTTCAATACGCCGCGGCCAGCAAGGGTTGTGGAACGTTGATGTTGACGGTCAGACAATCGAAGCTTTGGACGTTGTCCTTGCCTGCGCGGCGCACCAGAGTGGCCATTTGCTGGCAGAAGCGGACCCGGCTCTTTCCCGACTGTTAGGTGCCATCCAATACTCCTCTTCGACGCTGGTCACATTGCTGTTCGAACAGGACCAATTCTTTCATCCACTGAACGGATTTGGTTTCCTGGTGCCGCAACCCGAGCGTAATGCGATTGCGGCCGCAACCTGGATCAATACGAAATTCCCGTCGCGAGTTGCTCCGGGTAAAATAGCTTTACGCGCTTTTTTGGTAGATCCGGAAGCGACACAATACAACTCGCTTTCTGATCTCGGGTTGGTCCAACTTGTTTGGCAAGACCTGAAGCGGTTTATGGAGTTTGAAGCGACGCCGTCGTACAGCCGTGTTTATCGCTGGCCTTGCTCCATGCCCCAGTATGTGGTGGGGCACGCTGACCATTGCGCAAAAATCGCGTTGCAGACAGATCGTAATGCGGGACTGCATCTGGTCTCAAATTATATGGATGGAGTAGGCATACCCGATTGCGTACGCTTGGCTTCTCAAACCGCATCAAAGATAAAAGTCTCTTCATCATTTAGCTCTGCATAGATTCACTCTTGCTGATAACAGTTCAGGGCAAAGAAACGTCTTATCAATGCCAGGACGGTCCGTACGCACGAACAGGAGCCGGCCGGCATTGGAGGAATAGAGAATGAGATTGTTTACCGGGGTTTTACTGACGGCGCTTGCCGCATTGCCAGTGCTAGCCCAGAAAGATGCTAGCGCGCGTTTGACCGCAGCCACAACTGATCTGCACGAGATGATGAAGGCCGACGACAAAGGCATCCCGCAGAATCTTATCGAGAAAGCGCAATGCGTGATTGTGGTGCCGAATCTGAAAGCTGGTGGCTTTATCGTCGGCGCACAATACGGCAAAGGATTCTTTTCCTGCCGCAAACCGAGCGGGGTCGGTTGGAGCGCACCAGGTTCGGTAAGGCTCTCAGGAGGCAAGTTCGGCTTATTGATTGGCGCCAAGGAAACGGACGTCATTATGCTGGTGATGAACCAGGACGGCATGAATCGCATGCTGAGCGATAAGTTCCAGATTGGTGGTGAAGCGTCTGGTGCAGCGGGTCCGGTGGGACGTGAATCCACGGCTATGACGGATGCTCAATTACATGCCGAGATCCTGTCCTACTCACGTTCACGTGGACTTTTCGGTGGCCTAGATATTAGTGGCTCTGCCGTTACTCAGGACGAAGAAGCAAACCGGGAGCTTTACGGCACTAAAATCACGAACAAGGAAATCTTCAGCGGGTCGCCGACAGTACCTGCCTCTGCGAAGCCGTTCGTTCAGGAGTTGAGCCGTATCTCTTCTCGTAAGTAAGCGAAGGCCGGAACAGTTTGGCCACTCGAGTTCTCTCCGAGTCCCGGGTGGCCTGCTATTTCAACTAGGGCTGGGAGAGACAATAGGTTTTGCCCCGCGTTTTTCCATCTGTGATCCGCAAAGTTCTCGTTAGTTTTTGTCTTACGATTGCTCTCTCTGGGCAATCGCTGAAGACGCCGATTCCAAGCTCAACGCCGCCTCCCATTGATCCTGCTGTTCCGAAAGAGATCGATCCGCTACTGCGCCGATTTATTGATGTGCTTTCGGTAGTGCAGAGTGAAGGAGCTGACCCGCAACCGGCTGATCAAATGCTGTATGGCGGGGCCATTCCTTCCATGCTGCGGCAATTGGATCCGCACACACAGTTCTTCGACCCCGGCCAGTTCGATCAATTACGTCAGATGGAAGCTTCTGAGCAGAAGGGTTTCGGAAGTATCGTATCGGTGCTTCCTGGGCAGGTGATCTTTCTGCAAACCCTGCCCGGTACGCCCTCCAGCAAGGCTGGCATTCAGGCAGGCGATGATCTGGTGGCGGTCAACAATGTGTCCATACGATCGTTGCAGCCCGAACAAATCGTCCAACTTCTGTCTGAAGCGCGTCAACAGAAGATTGCGGTATATGTTCGGCGGCAGGGATCGGCCAAATTGCTGCAGTTCTTTCTGACTCCGGAACTTGTAGATGCGCCCAGCGTGGATCGGGTGTTTCTGTTGAAGCCTGGATTCGGCTATCTGCGAATTACCAGTTTTGATCTGCAAACAGCCAAGCTGGTGCGCGATGCGCTAACGAAACTGGACGCCGCTCACCTGCAAGGGCTGGTTATTGATCTGCGGAACAACCCGGGAGGCGTTGTGACAGCAGCGCTGGATGTTTCGTCACAGTTTCTGCCTCCGGGTTCGAAGATTCTGACTGCCAAAGGAAGATCGAGCGAAGTTTCGAGTGCCGTAGTTCCCGATTCGGCCAAGCCTTATGGGACGAAGCTGGCTGTGATTATTAACGAGAAGACGGCCAGTGCTTCTGAGATTCTTGCAGGTGCATTGCAAGATCATGATCGTGCCGTGATTGTGGGTGAGACCAGCTTCGGCAAGGGCCTTGTGCAGTCTGTGATTCCGCTGTCGGGAAATGCCGGGCTGGCTATCACTACAGCTTTCTACTACACCCCTAGTGGTCGGTCGATCCAGCATCCATTGCAGAACTCTGCGCTGTCACAGACCTTCAATAACGAACACCCGGAACAACGGCCCATTTATAAGACTGACAAAGGACGCGTGGTGGTGGGCGGCGGCGGCATTCAGCCTGATGTGCGCGTTACTGATCAGCCTGTGACGCGGCTGGAAGAAGTGCTGACAGCCAGCGGCGCTCTAACAGCGTTCGCCACCGAGTACCTTCAGCAGCACCCGTCCATTCCAGACAACTTTAGCGTGACGCCGGAGCTGGTCGATGAGCTGAAAGTGTTCCTGTCAGCCCGCAACATTCAGCCTGGAGTTTCCGAGTGGACAGCCGAGCATACGTGGCTGACCCGGCATTTACAGGAAGAGATTGTTACGCAAGCAAAAGGCGTTGCAAAAGGCGATGAGATAGAAGCGTCATTCAACCCGCAAGTACAGGCGGCGCTGAAGGCAATATCAGACAATGCGATTCTGGCGAAGGCTCAATGAGAGAGGGGTTAACTGGTCGGGCTGCCGGGATTTGAACCCGGGACCTCTTGCACCCCAAGCAAGCGCGCTAGCCAGGCTGCGCCACAGCCCGAAACTCTTTCAGTTTAGCGTAAGAGTTAATGGCCGCTGACCAACACAGATGAACGCTGATAGCATTTTGTAGCACCTTGAGTTCTGGAGAACAAGCATATGCCATTTGTAGAAGCGCCGGACGGAACCGAAATTTACTACCGTGACTGGGGGACTGGAACGCCGGTTATCTTGATCCATGGTTGGCCATTGAATAGCGACATGTGGGAAAAGCAGTCGACGTTTCTGGTCGAGCATGGATACCGGGTAATCAGCTACGATCGGCGCGGATTCGGGCGGTCTGGAAAGCCCTGGAATGGTTATAACTACGACACCTTTGCTGCTGACCTGAATGCTTTGATGGTGAAGCTCGATGTGCAAGGAGCGGCGCTGGTTGGCTTTTCTATGGGCGGTGGCGAGGTGGTGCGGTACCTGAGCCGTTACGGATCGGGGCGCGTCGCCAAAGCGGTATTGGTTTCTGCCGTCCCCCCGTTTCTGGCAAAAGGGCCCGACAATCCGGAGGGAGTGGATCCGAAGCTATTTGGGCAGATTGAGGAGCAAATTCGCAAGGATCGGCCTGCCTTCCTGAAAGGCTTTGCCCCGATGTTCTATGGTCGAACGATGCTAAATCATACGGTGTCAGAGGCGGTTCTGGAATGGACGCAGTTCATGGCATTTATGGGGACACTACGATCAACCCTGGCGTCAGCGGAGGCGTTTGCGACCACCGACTTCCGTGAAGAGATGAAGCTGATTGCGGTGCCGGTATTGGTGATTCACGGAACGGGTGATGAGACCGTGCCGATTGATGCTTCTGGGCGACGATCAGCGAAAATCTTGCCGAATGCCACGCTAAGCGAATACAGTGGCGAACCGCATGGGCTGTTCCTGACTTCAGCAGACAAGTTAAATGCTGAACTGCTCCAGTTCATTGGGGGTACGACTTCGGTTTGATTCGATAGAACACACACCTAGTCCTGTTGAAAGCGGCGCGCCTGGCGAAGCGTAAAGAGAAAAACCGATGCTACGATGAGGGCGGTGTCTCGTGCCTTCCGGCCATTTTGGATCACGTGCATGGTGGTCTGGATCGGGCTAATCGTCGCCTCCGTTGTCTATGGCCAGCAGCATTCGGCTGACCCGTGGATTCGTACTGCAGTCCTGCCAGCATTCTTATTAGAAGCCTTGTTTTTTTTGGCCGCAACGTTCAGCAGCGTGCGGGAAGCGCTGGCGCGTATAGGGTCACCGCGGACCGAAGCTTTACTCCTTTGGCTCAGCTCGTCTGTGCCTTATCTGGTATACAGCTTGGCGGCTGGAACATTCCAACCCCGTCCGTTTTATCTGCTGCTTCTGTTAACGGCGGTGCTTTGCTTCTGGCAAGTGCTACTGCCGCACCGGATTGTTTATGATCTGGGGTTCCTGGTGATTGCGGCAGCGCCGATCGTCACTCGGGTCTTCCTGCGGATTTACCAGTCTCCCGATCCCGCTGTTCACGTTGACGTATTGGGGCACGTGATGTGGCTGCGAGTCGGTATCTTCGCATTGCTGGGGCTGCGGGGTTGGAACCCGGGCCCGTTCGGGTTGTGGCCGGAGCTGCACGAATGGAGAGCAGGCGCTGTTTGGTATTTGATCGCTATTGTGCCGATTGTAGCTGTGGCGCTCGCCTTGCACGACGTGCGTTGGGCACCGCTCAATAAAGAGCCGCTGGTCATTGCAGGTATCACGGCCGGAACGTTCTTCGGCATCTTGTGGATTGTGGCGCTTGGGGAAGAGTTGCTCTTCCGTGGTGTTATTGCTCGAGCGCTTATCAATAATGGATCATCGCCAGTGATTGCAGTAGTGGTTTCCTCGGTTTTATTCGGTGCCGCCCATCTCTGGTTCCATGCTTTTCCTAATTGGCGGAGAGCACTGGTAGCTACCCTGATGGGGGTCTTTTGCGGGATGGCTTATGTAAAGAGTCGAAGCGTTCGCGTTCCGATGGTAACGCATGCTTTGGTGGTTACGACGTGGCGCCTTTTCTTTGTTTAAAGAACTTATCCGGCTAGAACAAAGTCAGGCTTGTTCAAGTTTCATCGGGCGTTTAATGAGGCTAAGACGACGTCGACCTGAAGAGCGATCATACGCCGCATGTGCGCTGCATCCTCGGCGATGTCTTTGAATCCGCGCATTCCAAAAATTAGAACACGTGCCAGTTCTTCCGGCGTGGTTTTAAGTTTGGAGGCAGCGACAGCATCTCGAAGAAGGTCGGCTAGAAACGCCTCGAGAGCTGCGTACATCTCCCTTACCGGAAGGAATGCCAGGTTGAAAACATCTCTTGCGTCTGGATGTGCTTTGGTTAGATCGTAGCCGTGCCCTGCCCATTGTTCGCAACAGAAGTGTAGCTTTCGACTCAGGCTTTTGAATTTCGGCAGTGCTTGACGGTACTGCTGCAACGTGTCCTGGATCAGTCGTTCAATAACGGCGTCAAAGATATCTTCCTTACGCGGAAAGATCAAATAGAGAGCCGGCCGGGAGATGCCTGCCTGTTCTGCTATATCGCCCATCGTTGTACGCGCATGGCCATAGCGAAGGAACACATCCGTCCCGGCAGCGATGACTCGGTCTCGGCGAAGACTTGCTTCACTTGCTGTCTGCTTCAGCGCCATTCACGGTCACCATTATGTCCAACTTATAGCGTTGGCCAACAATAACATAGTATTACCTTGACAACATCTGTTAAGAATGTCAGAGTGACTGATGACCACCAAGCTCGGCCTTGTTGCGGAATCCGGCAGTAAAAGGATGATAGATGCCTGCAGTTTTTATACAGGGCGTTCCAAATACCTATCGCGTTTGGGATAGAGTGCTGCCTCATTTGTCTCGATCCGATGTCGTCTCCCTTGCTCTTCCTGGCTTTAACAGCGCCGCTCCCGACGGCTTCACAGCAACCAAAGAAGAGTATGTTGAGTGGCTCATCGACAAGCTGCAACAACAGTCTGCACCTGTCGACTTAGTTGGTCACGACTGGGGATGGCTCCTGACCGTTCGCGTCGCCTCACTCCGGCCTGACTTGGTTAGAACCTGGGCAGCAGGCGGGGGACCGGTCAGTAAGGATTACGAGTGGCACGAACTCGCAAAAATTTTCCAGACCCCTGGGCTCGGAGAAGAGTGGATGGCTCAGCTCGATGCCGAGCAGTTCAGCCAACAACTTAAGCAACTAGGTGTGCCATCTCATCTTGCCGCGGAGACTGCGAGTCACATGGACGATCGCATGAAGAACTGTATCCTTCGGCTATACCGGTCTGCGGTCCATGTCGGAGGCGAGTGGGAGCCTGACTTAGCGCGTGTCACCTCCCCTGGCCTGGTTTTGTGGGGTGTTTCAGATCCAGCCTGCCCAGCCGAGTTTGCTGACCGGTTAGGACGGGCAACGAAAGCGCGCCGCGTGTTGAAACTCGACGCTGGACATTGGTTCCTACTTGAAAAACCAGTGGAAGTGGCACAGGCTCTCAATGAGCATTGGCAAGGTGCGGCGGACCTGAAGTGACGTCTCGCTTCATTCGTTCAAGACCGTAATTCAAAAAGGAAGAGAAGGCGCAATGCAAGTGATTGAGTTAGATCCGCAGAACGTCGCGGGTGCTTCTGAAACGATACGGGAGAACACGCTCATTGTCATGCTGAACCTGGTTCGCTATAAGGAACAGGCTGACTATGGCGACCGAGCCGAATTTGCGCCTTGCTCTGGACGTGAAGCTTACTATCAGCGGTACGCTCCTGCGTTCGCCAAGATCGCCGAGTGTTCGGAAACCACGAAGAACTTTCAAGTCATGTTTGTAGGTGCGGTGCTTGCAAGGCTTGTCGGGCCCAATGATGAGAACTGGGACGATGTTGTGCTGGTTGAGTATCCGAATTGGGCGGCGTTTCGCGGTATTGTGGAAAGCCCGGAGTATCAACGCGACGCGGCCCCTCATCGACGGGCGGCACTGGCAGACTGGCGGCTGATTGCGATGCTGAAGCAGCCTCAGGGTTGATGTTAGTCGGGGTCGTTGGGCTAATAGCCTAAGCCCGAAACATCTTATAGTGTCAGTGCGTGACAAATCCAAGTTTGATTTCGCGTCGACGCCTTTTGTCGAGCGCCTGTCTGATACCGCTTGTGTATGGGCAGGCACTCGACTCTACGCTCAGCTTGCGGGTCTTCGATGCAGTCTGGACGGGCGTGCGTGACGAGTTCTATGATCCGAAAACGCGCGGCGTTGATTGGTCAAAAGTATATGTTGAAGTCAGGCCGCGAGTTCAGGCTTGCACCTCTCGCCAGCAACTGTTACTAGTGCTACGTCAGATGCTAAGCCGGTTGCATAACTCTCACATTTCCCTCTACTCACGCGAAGAGTGGGACCTACATCAAAACATTTTGCCGTTCTGTTTTGACGTCTTGGGTAGCCGGGTATTTGTCCGTTACGAGTTGACTTCCAAAGATCCGCAAATAGGAAAGCAGTTCCAGTTCGGGGACGAGATTTTGTCCGTTGACGGAGTTGAAGCAAACAAGCTGCGGCCACTGACACTAGCGAGACTGGAAGAAATATACGGAAATCCTAATTTCGGTCCTGCTGGTTCCGTGGCGAAAGTGCATGTAAGACGTCGCGGGTCGACAACTATCATTAAGGCGCAGCGAGTGACCAGACCGACAGGTTTCGAGACTGCGGTGCTCGAACATCGCAGCGCTGCCGTCGCTCATCTTCGACTCTTCACCCTTCAATCAAGTGACCTACCGGCCGAACGGCTTCAGCATCTTTGGGAAGAGGTTTGTCGCTCACGAGGACTGATTCTCGATTTTAGAAATTGCGTTGGCGGAGATTCAGAGGTTAATAACTTCTTGGCTGGGTCGCTTCTTGGAGGAGGCAAGCCACTCTTTCGTGAGATCCCACGTCCGGAAGCACTGACCAGATCGCTACAGATACAATCACTCTGAATGTACGTCGGTTTCCAGGGAGAGTGGCCTCCATCACGAACTCGAACACGGAAAGCGGGCCAGAAGCGTTCGCGGCCATTTGCAAGAATACAAGTGCGCCAAGATCTTCGGTGAGCGAACGGCCGGTGCCCTCAATGGCTGGAGCCTCGCAAATCCGTTGCCGGAACGCTTTGCCCGATTTGCGCTGCCGTACACTCGTGGTGTTTCGGCGCCGATCGAGACCGGCCGCTTACACGGGCACTTGAATATGTGACGAAGAGAACATAAGATCTGGGAACTTAGTCATTTCAAGACTACCGAGCTTTGATTTCTTTTTGTGCTCTTGGGCGGATAGCTAGCCACTCCGCACGATGCTGTCTCTGCGCAGGTGTGATATTAGGTACGTCGGCAAAACGGAGCGCGACATCTCGAGTGCCTTTCTGCCGCACGACTTGAAGACCTACGAAATTAAAATATTCGTTATAGGGGATAGCGGCTGTGCCTGCGACGTAGTTCTTGAAAAACTCTGACGCGCTGCTCCGGGTAATCGCTTCTATTGCCATTTGGATTCCGTCAGAGTCACTGAAGCAACGGTGTTGCTTCCCACCCTCGGCTTCCAGCAACCGAAAAAGATCCTTTAGTGACCTTTGGCCGTTCGTGTCTTTCCGAATCATAAGGTCGATGAGAACTCCAAGCAACTCACCTTTTTGGTAGTAGTTTTATGCTTCGATCCGAAGCTTGGTAAGAGGCGTAACCAGAGAGCCAGGCCGCTACGCTGGCATCTCCGCAGACTGCCAGGTACGGGCTGGCGTATTTTCGAAATCGGAAATGCTGTTACTGAGCCGGTCAAGGTACTCTCGTTCCGTTAGAAGGCCAGATCTGAGCAGCAGATAACGCGCGACTGTACTAGTCACACCCTCGCTAAACCACAGCGCCTTCGAATATTGCTCATGCGTGTAGTCCACAGGCTCCATACTGCAAGGCCGAATCCTCCTCACGTTCCAGAGGTGAAAAAACTCATGAGCGGTGACGCTGTCGATAGCGGTCATACTCTTCATCACTGCTGAAATTGGTACGCGGCCTCGGTGATCACCTCAAACCCGGCCATACGTGATCAGTTGAAAACCGGCCAATGAGGCAGGTCCAGGGACGCAATCAGTTGTACCTTCTCCTTTCATGCTGGCGCAACTTTGAATGCTGTGCGGATTGAAGCCGCGATTGACTAACAGATACCTGATCGGAGGATATGGCGATGCAGGGATGCAACCAGAGCGCCGGGTCAGAAGCCGGAATCATGGGCGACGCACTCGCCCCTTTTTAGAGCCGCTGGGGCGTACTCCTACTCGGGTTCTTCCGTTAACCTGCGATTAAGACGTGCAGCATGTTGATGAACGGGCCGCTAGCTTTGATTTTTGTCGCGATGAAGATATTCGTTGGCGCGATCGTCGGGGCATCCACAATATGGGTGATTCACCGATCACACCTTCGCTTGCGGAATCTAATAAGGGCGGCTCTGCTGGGCAGCTTTGCTTACCTGCTTGCCTCTGGCGTGGCTGGTTGGGCAGACTCACACGCTGCCTTCGACAATGGGCGTCGGCTGGCTATCGCGCCATGGGGAGAGGATCTGCGAACGAGAAACTGGATCGTCGAGCACGAGCTGTTGATTGCGCTTGGGTCGAGTATGCTCGTTGCACTTATATACGGCATGTGGTCACAGCCATCAAAGAGGAGTGAGCACAGCAACGCGAGCATTCTGGCCGGAAAGCGCTAAATCCCGAGCTTCAGGTGTCGCCGCTTGCAGCTTGCCAGCAAAGCGTCGAACGCTTTAACAACTCGCAGTGAAGTGGTGGCGATTCACCAGGTCCTGCCAAATTGCCATGGCGTTGCGTCCCTGTGACAACGCGAGTTCAATCAACTCTCGATACGGTTCGCAGGTGCTCGCAGAGGAACAGCAAAACGGCGGCGGCGAGGCAGGGGCAATTCTGTCAGACTCCGCGCCAAAGTCGGTGATCACTTCGTTGGCCGGTTTTGCCGGCGCGAGCCGTCCCCAGCCGCTTGGCGGTCGCACCGCGATCCCGGCAGCCCGCAGATAACCACCAATCGTCTCTCGGCAAATGTGCACGGCTGCTTCGATACGTCGCAGTGACCAGCCCAGCGCCACCACTTGTTGCTTCTTGTCGTCGCTCAAGACATTGCTCACACTGACGCAGGGTATTCCCGCATCACGATCAACGTCTTAAACCCGCCTCCATTGGCCGGTTTCAGCCGTTCACGCTATGCCGCTTTTGGGTGTTCACCGAGGGTACGCGGATCGCAGTAGCTCGCGAATGTTCCATGCCTTCTATCTCACTCTTTCCAGAGAAGTGATAGAGGAACAGATAATTCTCAATGGGCAGACCGCCCATCCAGTCGGCCTCTGCGTTAACGATTTGCCAGTCCCGGCGAATCAGTTCCGACATGTCGAAGGTATGAGGTGGGGCGTCGACAACAACACGGACTTCCGCTCCAGCCGCCGTAAACTGAGCCTTATTGAACTTGCCTATGGAGAAAGGGCTATCTGCCAAATCCTCATAGTTTTTTGCAAAAAAGGACAGGCTCTTTTCCCTCAACGGGGTTTCGATCTCCCATCCTGTCCGTAGCCCTTCGAATCGGATGGTAGATAGCCAATGGCTGCTCTCTGGCGTGTACATCAGCAAGATTGCAGGATTGATTAAGAGGTGGTCAGCACTAATTTCAAGTCCGTATGGGCCCTCAAGGTTACAACGAACGTCGTACTCGAATCGTTGTGCGCCAACCGTCCCCCGAACAGCCCAGGTCGCTTTATCGACAGATCGAGTAGGTAGGCTTTCGTTGTTGGTTGAGTAGGCTTTTACGTTGAGAACGTTCTGCGAGAAATCGCGAATCTGATAAAGAGCGTACCAGGTCGGCAACTGAACCATCGATTGTTCCTGGCCGAGCGGGAAGGCAAGGCTGACATGAAGAATGTGTTCTCCCCGACGGGATGTGTCAACAACATACGAGACACGATTCTTTCCGCTAATTTCAGCAGCACCGACCAGACTGAGGGCGAAAATCCAGATCGAGAAGGCAAGCGTAAGAGTTCTCATCCTCCTACTTACGGAGCTTTGGCAGGGTTTGTTCTTCGCCGCTGAAGTACCCGAATTTCACCCCGGATGTACTGACCCCAGGGCGTTTTCAAAATCTGCCAGTAGATCCTGCCAGGCTTCTATGCCGAGTGAAACACGTATCAGTCCTTCGCCGATGCCGGCTTCATCCAGATCGCGGGCGCTCCAGGCCGAGTGGGTCGTGCTTCGTGGGTGGCAGGCTAGAGTCTCGACGCCGCCTAGCGAAACTGCATTTCGGGCGAGTTGCAGATGGCGTAGGAAATCAAACGCACCGGCCTTGCTGCCACGGATATCGAGGGAAAACAAGCCACCTGGCCATTGACATTGGTCGTGATAGATCCGCTCCTGTTCCGGGTCATCGAAGAGCGTTGGATAGTAGACGCGGTTTACTTTTGGATGTCTTGCCAATGCCTCCGCGATATGTTGCCCGTTCTTGCTCTGGCGATTCATCCGGAGCAACACCGTGGGCAGGCGCGTATTTAGCAGCCAGCACTCATCGGGCTGCAGAATATTGCCGAAGAGACTGCGCTTGCTGCGAATCTTCTGAAGCAGAGCACTATCTTTTACGAGCGCGACACCACCAATCAGATCGCTGTAACCGCCCAAATATTTTGTTGCCGAGTAGAGACTGACGTCTGCGCCGAGTGCGAGGGGGTGCTGAAAGGCAGGACCAAGGAAGGTGTTGTCCACCATGACAAGAGGGGAAATTTCGCCATTAGAGGCGAGCTTGGCAACCGATTCACAGGCACGCCGGATGTCAGTCATAACCACCGTGGGATTGGCCGGTGTTTCGATTAGAACGACTCTGAGATGCAAGGCTTTTTGAATGGCGGCGTCAAGTGCTTCACTCTGACCCGCAGGGACGGGAACGCCATGCACTCCGAAAGGTTCAAGAAATCCTTGTATCAAGGTCTGGGTGCCGCCGTAGATCGGGGTGGTGTAGAAGACCGTATAGCCCGTTTGCAGAACTAATAGAATGGCGGTCATAATGGCTGCCATACCGGATTTGAAAACCAGTGCGCCGGTCGCTTCTGGTTCTAGAGGAAGAATCTGATCTTCTAGGATCTGAGCATTCGGGTGATTGAAGCGGGAGTAGACGAGATCAACGTTCTCACCAGGTTCACGCTTGGCACGACCGCCCATGATGTCGAAAGCACGCTCGGCCGCCTCGGGACTGGAGAAAACATAGGTAGAACTGCGAAAGACAGCCGGTCTGGCAGAGCCGACAGAAAGGCTTGGCTCGAAGCCGCGGGTGAGGATTTCCGTTTCAGGTCGAAGAACCTGGGAGTGTTTGTTGTCAGCCATTGCTTACCAATTGCAATGTACCGCTAAACTGGAACTATTTGGTAAAAGGTATTGAGACTTGGAAGACCTGAACCCTTGCGGGCGCCGGGGAGGGTGTTGCTTCAGGGGTCTTTCTATGAGGTTAGTCTCGCTTTGGTGGGAGTTGAGCTCCCCGGCTTGATTCCAATAATAGGATATGGTTTTGTGGATTGCAAGTCTTTCGTATACAAAATTTTAAATATTTTCGCCAGTGTTAACGAGCTTATATCGTTAGCGACACAAATCCTGGTAAGTACGTTGTGCTAAGCCTTTTAGGATCAACGGGTTCCATTGGAGTAAGCACGCTGGACGTGGTGCGCCAGCGAACGTCCGACTTCCCCGTTTACGCCTTGGTTGCCGGCCAGAATACAGAGCTACTAAGCTCCCAGATTCTGGAATTCTGTCCAAAGGTAGCCGTAGTTGCCGACGCGGACGGCGTCGACAGGCTGGCGCTAGCTCTTCAAGGCGCTGGTTTGCCTCGATCTGAATGGCCGGATCTTGCTTTTGGACCAGAAGCTAGAGTTGCGGCTGCAATAGCGCCCGAGGTGAGCTTTGTTATGTCAGCCGTTGTTGGGGTGGCTGGACTGGAAGCAACTTATGAAGCGGTGAAAGCCAAGAAGCGGATTGGTCTGGCTAATAAAGAGGTTCTGGTGGCGAGCGGAAATCTAGTAATGAGCGCCGTTCGTGATTCGGGCCTGGAGCTTCTCCCTGTGGATAGCGAGCATAACGGCGCTCATCAATGTTTCCGGGCTGGCCGGCGAAACGAGGTGACACGCTTATTGCTGACGGCATCCGGCGGTCCGTTCCGCCAGACCGAAACCGCTACGCTGTGGAATGTGACGCCGGAGCAGGCACTTCGGCATCCTACCTGGAAGATGGGAAACCGTATCACGATTGATTCGGCCACCATGATGAATAAAGGGTTTGAAGTGATTGAAGCTTGCTGGTTGTTCGATCTGCCGCCTTCCCAAATTGAAGTCGTGGTCCATCCGCAATCGACAGTTCATGCCATGGTCGAGTACAACGATGGGAGCGTGATTGCTCAGGTTTCCGCAACCGACATGCGAATGCCGATTCAGTATGCCTTGACGTATCCGGCGCGTCAGGATGCGCCAGTGCCGCGTCTGGATTGGACGCAAACACGCCAGTGGGACTTTTCGGCTCCCGATTTCGAGAAGTTTCCGCTTCTCCGGTTGGCGTATGGGGCGCAGGAGCAGGGCGGTTCCGCCACATGCACACTGAATGCTGCGGATGAAGTGGCGGTGGAGGCCTTTTTGGCAGGTAAGATTCCGTTTCCCGCCATCGCCCTGACGGTGGAGGAAACATTAATGAGACAGCCCAATGCGGAACCGGCGACAATAGGTGAAGTAATTGAGATCGACGCTGCTTCACGCCGCCTTGCTCGTCAAGTGGTTGCGGAGTCTCGCTGGAACCAATGTGTCATTTGAGACAGAATCGGGCAGGCGTAACCGTTGGGATTGCAGTTATTGAACCATTAGACGCTCTGCTGCCGTCGAAAGAGTGAAGGTATTTTTCAGGCCGCTTTGGAGGGGTATATAAGGCTGTGGGTTTCTTAGGGCCGGTTTTCTGGGTTGTGATCCTGTTGGGAATTATGATCCTGGTGCATGAAGCAGGGCATTTTTGGGCTGCTCTCTCGGTGGGCGTCCGGGTGGAGACCTTTAGCATCGGGTTTGGCCCTCGGCTACTGGGATTCCGGCGCGGCGATACCGACTTTCGGATTTCGGCCATACCGTTTGGCGGCTATGTGCGGATGCTGGGCGAACAACCGGGCGAAGAGACCGTGGCCGACCCACGCTCGTTTCAGGCCAAGGCCCGGTGGCAGAGGGCGATTGTGATTGTCGCGGGTCCGCTGATGAACGTGCTGCTTTCAATCGCGTTGATTACCGGTCTCTATATGTACGGTTTTCCGCGCGAGGTGCCTTCGACTCGCGCAGTGATTAGTTCAGTAGCTGCTAACTCGCCTGCGGCCAATGCCGGCCTGCAAGGGGGCGATCGCATTGTTCAGGTGGGTGACCGGCATAATCCGAACTGGCAGGAAGTGCTTACCGAAGAAGCCTTGAACGCGAATCATGCGTTACCGGTAACGGTGGATCGCAAAGGGCAAATACTAACGGTGAATGTTACGCCCCGGATGGATGCCAAGGAGGGCATCGGGGTGGCCGGTTGGCGCGGCGATGTGCAGGTTGGCGAAGTGGCCAAAGGCGGGCCGGCACAAGCTGCTGGTATGAAGCCGGGCGATCTGTTCATTAATGTAAACGGGCAACCGGTTGAGTCGAGATTGACCGTGCAACAGGCCGTTAGCCGATCAGGCGGCAAACCCGTGGAATTGGAGATGATGCGGAACAATCAACTGCAGAAGATTACCGTTACTCCTGTTCGTGGCAACAATGCCAAACTGCCCTGGCTGATCGGTATTGTGTTTCACATGCCGGTGCAGATGGTGAAACTTGGCTTCTTCCCAGCCATAGCTGAATCGCTGCGCTTTAACCAGCAAAACGCCACAATGATTTTCGAAGTCTTGCGCAGTATCGTGTCTCAGCGTGTCTCTGCGAAGACGCTTTCCGGCCCAATCGGCATTGCGCAGATGTCCAGTGACGCCGCCCAGGAAGGCCCATCGAGTTTTCTGGGACTTATGGCAGTTGTCAGCTTAAACCTGGCGATCTTTAACTTGCTGCCGATTCCGATTCTTGACGGCGGCACGTTGCTACTGCTGGCGGTGGAGATGCTGCTGCAGCGGGAAGTCAGTTTGCAAGTGAAAGAGACTGTGTTTAAACTCGGCTTCGTGTTCCTGATGATGGTGGTAGTGTTTGTTATCTATAACGACATCAGCCGCATCCTGACGCGCAGTTAAGTTTTGTGAACGAATAAGAACACGATTTCAATTATCAAAATCAGCACGACCATCACCTCTAGAAAAAACGTGCGGCCCTGGTGGAATTCGTTGACCATCGATTCATAGAGGTCCCGGGCCGTGGTCAATTTCTGGTTGACCAGATTGCGGTAGTCACTGACACCGATGCGGGCCGCCGCCAGCCGATACATGCGGGCATAGTACATATCGCTCAGAAACTTGATTGCGTTGTCGGTGCGTTCCACCAATTCTTGATAGTCGAGGCGGATGGTATTCAGGGTTTCAGCTTCGCGGGCCAGACGCCAGCGCGCGAGCATTGTGTGGCGGCGTTCCAGGCGCTTGTAAACGTCCGCAAGAACATCGGTGAGCACATCGTCGTAGTATCGGAACTCAAGCAACTGCGTGTTAGCGTACTCAAGCAAGTCGATAGTCGGGCTTGCGGCGGCGCGGCTTTCATAGATAAATGCCGCCACCCACCCAAGCACCAGAAGATCATTCGGGTAGTACGACATCGTGGATTTGAGAACCTCACGCTGTTCTGTTGGTGAGAGCGGCGTCTCTTCTCCCCGAACTATTTGCGCGATCTCGGCACCGCAGTCGTGAACCAGATCAGCTGCCTCAAGAACGCCGTTGCCGGTATTCACGGGATTCAGTTGAACGACGAAGTAGTCTTCTGAGATCCACTCCTTATATGGCTTATTCAGCGCCTTGCCGGTGCGTCCCAGTGAGTCTTTAAGAAGATCGGCAGCGTAACTTTCCAGCTCAGTGGATGAGATCCAGCAATTGGCCAAGCTGATCAACTCCGGCCAGGTAGCCCGAAAAGCCATCAGGAGTTCGACACTGGCAACACCGTAATCGAAGTAGCGAATCCTAATTTCAACTTCTTCACCGGTGGCCTGAATACGCTTTATGCCCACTGGTTCTATGACCGGTGGCCGTTCGAACTTGACGTATTCCGGACTAGGGTGGAGAAAAGCCGGCTCACGGCGGCTGGAGATGGTGCCGAGGATACGATGCAACTCGGTGAGGTCGATTGATTCGGCTACGTCAAATAACAGCAGGCCCCGAATGGTGCCGGTAAGTTGCTCTTCCATAGGAGCGGTCATTGCTATGGTGGCACGCGATGGGGCATAGATACCCGGGAAGCTTGGGTAATGGGACACTTGGGACTGAGGACATTGCGCGGTGGGCACTTTCGAAATTCGCCTGAGTAACGTGGAAACTCAGCTGCCGCTTCGGCTCGCTCTGAACCGTTACCTGAGCAACGACGAACTGTTTGAGTTTTGTGCTTTGAATTCTGAGCTGCAAGTGGAACGAAGCGCAGAAGGCGAGGTGATTGTGATGCCGCCAGCGGGTGGTGAGAGCTCGGGTCGCAATATGGAGATTTCGATGCAATTACGTACCTGGAGCAAGGGGGACGGACGCGGGCGCGCATTCGACTCGAGCGCTCCATTCTTTCTGCCCAACGGTGCCATGCGTTCGCCCGACGCTGCTTGGATTGAAAACTCCCGTTTGAGAGCTCTCTCGAGGGAAGAAAAACGCAGATTTATCTATCTCTGTCCGAACTTTGTCATTGAACTGCTATCGCCATCAGATCGCCTGCATGAAGCGAAGAGGAAAATGACTGAGTGGATGGCTAATGGCGCGGAGCTTGGCTGGCTGATCGATGCAGATAACCAAGCTGTCTACGTATATCGTCGGGGTCAGGAAGCTGAGTTGATAGTGGGCTTACAATCAATCGCAGGAGAGGGTCCGGTCAACGGTTTTAGTCTCGACTTACAGGACGTTTTTGGCTTTTTGTAAGTATTCTGTTTAGCGTGCCGCTCTCTTTCGGCCGATACCGCAATGGTAGGGAGTGACTACCAGGAAGCGGAAGCATTGGTGCGCCAATCGTGAGAGTGCCGGACAATTGCTGCCATAGAGCAAGTGCAATTAGCTCCCTGCATATTCTTCTGGCAATCTCAAATGCTATTAACGGCCACGTGCTAGAGTAAGTCTCAATTTCCTAGTTAATAGGAGGCAATTTGGGGTTTTCACAACACACGATTGCAGCCGTGGTGTCTTTGGTTGTACTCTCTCTGCCCAGTGCTCTGTTTGCACAAACCAGCCGTGGAACCATTTCCGGCATTGTGACCGACCCGACCGGAGCGACTATCAGCGATGCTGAAGCGACTCTGCGCAACCTTGATACGAATGTTCCTCGTACTACTCGCACCAATGGGAGCGGGTTGTACCGGTTCGACGCTGTGGACCCGGGCAACTATGAGGTAACTGTCACCGGTCCCGGATTTGAGATTTCCAAGACTGATCCATTCGTTGTGTCAGCCGGTCAGGTTGCGTCCGTTGATATGGCGCTTAAGGTCGGCAACCAGAAAGTAACGGTTGAAGTCTCCTCTGAAGCGACAAAGTTACAGACCGAATCGCCGGTTCGCGGCGGCACCATCTCGGCTCAGGAAGTGACGCAATTACCCATCGCCGGGCGCAATTCAGTAAGCCTCGCTTTAGATCTTCCTGGTGTGACAACAAACCGGTTCTCTTTCGGAGTGGGAACATTCTCTGCCGATGGCGCACGCGGGCGCTCCAACAACTTTTTAATTGATGGGACCGAGAACAATGACATCTCCATTGCGGGACAAGCCTTTCAAATCACGAACCCCGACGCGATTGAGCAGACGATCGTGCAGACCACCAACTTCGATTCCGAGTATGGACGGGCGGGCGGAGCCGTTGTCAATGTAATTACCAGGGGCGGTACCAACCAGTTTCATGGCACGGCCTCTTACTTTCTGGACAGCACCTTTGACGACGCTATTACCAACATTCAGGCGCAGAGTCCAGCTGTACTTCGTCGCGGACAGCCGCTGCCTGGCACTGAGCAAATCTGGGCAGGCACGGTCGGTGGTCCTATCAGGAAAGACCAGACATTCTTCTTTTTAGCTTTTCAGGAAGACCGCAGGTCATCGAGCGGATCGCTGACTTCGACTACGCCTTCGGTGGCCGGCTTTGCAACGCTGAATTCTCTATTCCCAACGGGCGCTAGTCCGAACCTGGATCTGTATCGCTCTATCGTTGGCGCAAGCCCGGCTACCGGTCAATTCTTTCCGGTTGCGCTAGGTGATGGCCGACCTAATGTGCAGTTCGGCACGGCGACGATAACGTATCCGAATAAGTATGGCGATCGTCAGTACCTGATTCGTGTGGACCATCGTTTCAGCAATGCCGATCTTCTTTCGGTGCGCTATGGCAACGACGGCACCAACATCCCGGTATCGTCATCGGGCTTCTTTGGGTTCAACACCAGCCAAAATAATATCTACCGCAACGCGATTGTTTCGGAAACGCACGTATTCAGCCCGGTCTTCACCAATGAATTGCGGCTCGCCTACAACCGCATTGAGCTGAACTTCCCAGTAGATGCTTCTAACCCGATCGCTCAGACGCTACCCAACTACACGATTAATGGACAGAGCATTACCGGCCTCGGCATCGCAACTAACTTGCCGCAAGGGCGCATTGCCAACAATTACACGATTCAGGACACGGTGACATATACCGTAGGCACGCACAGCTTTCGGGTGGGAACGGATCTGCTGGATCAGCGCTCGCGCCAGTTTGCACCTATTGTGCAGCGCGGCGCTCTTACGTACAACCCTGACAATACTCACACAGCTTTTGCGAACTTCGTAGATGACTTCAGCGGCTCGGGCGGTAGCGTGCAACGTGATTTCGGCAGCCCGGCTTACTATCCGAAGCTATTTCGTCAGCAGTACTTTGCGCTTGATCGCTGGCGCCTTAACGAAAGCTTGACAGTGTCGCTTGGGCTGCGATACGAATACTTCGGCCTGCCGATAAACTCCCTCAAAACACCGGCTTTTACCGGACTCTTCAATGTCGACCCAGTCACGCTGGCCGGGCCTTACAATCAGCCGAATAAGGTCAAGGGAGACAAGAATAACTTTTCGCCTTCACTCGGTATTGCCTGGAATCCGCACAGCAGCGACGACTTTGCCCGGGCGCTGCTTGGGGAAAACAAGACCGTTATTCGCACTGGTTTCTCCATGGGCTATGACAGCTTCTTCAATAACATTGCTTCCAACGCGGCTACGTCGTCGCCAAACCTGAGTTCGAATATCACCACTGTTACATTGCCGAACGCAGCTTCCCGCGGGACCGCGAACTTTTCGCAAACGCTGCCTTTAACCCCCCTGCCTATCTCGGCCCGCAACTCGCAGAATCTTGTCTACGGCAATCTGCTGAATCCGTATTATTTGAAGTACTCGTTTGGCATTCAACGGGAACTGCCAAGCGGCTTTGTTCTGGATGCGTCTTATGTGGGCACTCGCGGCGTGAAGCTCTTTTATCAGGAAGACTTGAATCCGAATGTTCCAGCTGCGCTGCAATACACCTACGGCGGGGTCAAGCTGCCATACAATACGGGTCGGCTTGATCCCCTGCAAGGCGCTCGCGCAATTCGCACCAATGGCGCTTCGTCCACTTACAACTCTTTCCAGTCGCAACTGAGTCGCCGGTTTGTCCATGGCTTAGCTGCGCAGCTGTCCTATACGCGATCGCGCTTCATCGATTACGGATCTGACATCTTCACGACAAGCGGCGTTACAAATGTGGCTGTTTCGGAAGTTCCGACTATTCTGGGTGGCCTGCCGCGCGAGAAGAGTCTCTCAATTTATGATCGTGCGAATCGATTCGTCACACAATTCGATTACCAGATTCCATTCTTCAAGAATGTGAACCCACTGTTGCGGCAGACGCTTGGAGGCTGGGAGTTGAGCGGTATCTACACCTACGAATCAGGCGCGCCTTACACAGTGTTGAACGGCTTAGATTCGGATGGTCTGGACGGCGCCACTGCCGACCGGCCCAACTTGAATCCATTTGGCCAGGTGGGCGTCCGTGCGGTCCCTAGCGCGACGAGTCCTACCGGATACCTCAACCCGGATGCCGGCAACGCGCCTATTTCTCCCGCGAATGCTCAATTCATTGTTCTTCGCGCGAACAGCGGTATTTCTGGTAACCTCACGCGCACAACACAGCGCACTCCGCCGATTGATAACCTCGACGCCACAATCTTCAAGAACTTTCTGTTCCGCGACCGGTACGGCATTGAGCTACGTGCCGAAATTTATAACGTCCTAAACCATCCGCAGTTCGGCAATTTCAGCGCGAGCCCGTTCGATACGACGCTTGGCACAATCAACAGCAATGCCGACACTGCTCCGCCCGGCCGCTTTCTAAGCACCAATTACATTGACGGTGGCGGACGCGTTTTGAAGTATCAAATCAAGCTGCGGTTCTGAAGCAGCACTCCCCCGGAATGGAAACTCACTTATGCGCAATTCGCTCTCGTTTCTACTTGTACTTTTGAGTACTCCGGCATGGGCTGCCGATTCAAATGGAACGGTTCCGGTGCCGGCTAATTTGCATGGCGACCGCATCCCCGCTTTGCCGCTATCGCTTGCGGACGAACTCACGCCGTATGGAGAAGCCCGCGCTGCCGCTCTGCTCGACTGGCATCCCACCCGGCGCGAACTGTTGATTGCGACCCGCTTCGGCAACACGCCCCAAATTCACCTGGTTACGACGCCGGGAGGTGCACGAACGCAGCTCACTTTCTACCCTGATCGCACCCTGGCGGCCGACTTTGATCCAGCGAGCGGCTCGAGCTTTATCTTCTCGAAAGATGTTGGCGGCGGTGAGTTCTATCAGCTCTATCGCTTTGATCTGCAGTCCCGCCAGACGGCGCTGCTGACCGATGGCAAATCGCGCAACACGGGCCTGCGCTGGTCGCCTGACGGCAAGACCGTGGCATTTGCATCAACCGTACGCAATGGTCGCGATACCGATATCTACGTAGGCGACCCTTCTCAGACAAAGGGCGGCGATACCAGTTGGGCGCGCATGGTTGTGCAAGGCGAAGGCGGCGGCTGGGCTCCGCTTTCTTTTTCAGCTGATGGCAAGACGCTACTGACGGGCGATTACCATTCGGTGAACGATACGGTGCTGTTTCTGGTGAACATGGCTGACGGCAAGAAAGTGCAACTGACCTCCGGCAAGCACGCGTATGGCGGAGCGATCCTTACCCCTGATGGCCGCGGCATCTACCTGACTACCGATGTCGATAGCGATTACAACCGTCTTGCCTACATGGACGTGGCAACGAAGAAGCTGACATTCCTGCAACCCGGCATCAAGTGGGACGTCGAGGATCTCGATCTCACCCGTGACGGCAAGCGCCTTGCGTATGTGATCAATGAGGACGGGTTCTCATCGTTGCACGTGATGAATACTGATACTCACCAGGATGAGACGCTACCGGCGTTGCCGAAAGGCGTAATCAGCCGAGTCAAGTGGCATAGCAATGGGCACGATCTAGCGTTCAGCCTTTCTTCTGCCCACAGCCCCTCGGATGTTTATTCGGTCGATCTGCAATCGGGCAAGCTGGATCGCTGGACGAAGAGTGAGACAGGCGGACTGAATGCGGAAGGTTTCGCTGACCCGCAGTTGATCCATTGGAAGAGCTTCGACCAATTGCAGATCTCGGGATTTCTATATCGCCCGCCTGCCAAGTTTAGCGGCCCGCGACCGGTCATTGTGGACATTCATGGCGGTCCCGAAGGGCAGTCAAGGCCTGGCTTTGAGGGACGCGTGAACTACTACATAAACGAACTTGGAATCGCGGTGATCTTCCCGAACGTGCGCGGCTCCAGCGGCTACGGCAAGGCTTATCTCAATCTGGATAATGGCCCCAAGCGTGAAGACTCAGTGAAGGATATCGGCGCGCTTCTTGACTGGATTAAAACGCAACCCGATCTGGACAGTAGCCGCCTGATGATCACGGGTGGCAGTTACGGCGGCTATATGACCCTGGCATCGGCGTTTCACTACAACGATCGTCTGCGGTGCACGGTGGATGTGGTCGGAATTTCCAGCTTTCTTACGTTTTTCCAACGCACCTCGCCATATCGGCGTGACCTACGCCGGGTCGAGTATGGTGACGAGCGTGACCCTGCCATCCATGAACTCTTTACCAAAATCTCGCCCATCAATCATGTGAGTGAGATTTCCAAGCCGATGCTTATAGTGGCTGGCCGTAACGATCCGCGTGTTCCGGTGGAAGAAGGTCAGCAGATGGCGGCTGCTCTAACAAAACGCGACATTCCTGCCTGGCTGTTAGTGGCTGACGACGAAGGACACGGGTATGCCAAGAAGGGCAATCAAGACTTCCAGTTTGCCGCTACTGTGCTCTTCGTTAAACAGTATCTACTAGGCGGGTCTTGATTTGGCACGCCAGCAGTGTATTTGTCACAGACTGCCAGGGTCCTGGTACAAAGTTAAACAATTAACATTGCAGGCGAGTCGATTTTCCTCGGGAAACATCGTATAGTTACCAGTATTACCTTGCTGGGTAACTTTTACAGATATGGTGCTGCTGTCTGCCCTAAACGCCGCCTCGTTATCTAACGGCGCTATCTACGATCGAGCTTCGGAGACGACTCATTTCCGGGTCTGGGCTCCTGAGAGGAGCAAGGTCGGAGTTGTTTTCGATAACGGGCAAAGCCCGCTGGAGCTTTCGAAAGAGCAAGGATTTTTTAGCGGGACCAGCGAGAGCGCTCGGCCTGGCACTCAGTACCGTTTTCAGTTAGATGGCGGGGAGGCTTATCCGGACCCTGCTTCTCGCTTTCAACCGGATGGACCGCACGGCAGTTCAGAGATCGTAGACTCACATCAGTTTGCCTGGACAGACTCAGGTTGGCCCGGGGTCAAGTTAAAAGGCCAAGTGATCTATGAGATGCATCTGGGTACTTTCACTGAGGGCGGTACCTGGCAGTCGGCTGCCGAGAAGCTTCCTTACCTTCGAGACACCGGCATTACGTTGCTGGAAATCATGCCGGTGGCCGAATTTCCGGGGCGATGGGGTTGGGGTTATGATGGCGTCCAGCTATTTGCGCCTGCCCACATCTACGGGCGTCCGGATGACATGCGTGCCTTTGTAGACGCCGCGCACGCGCTCGGCATTGGCGTGATTTTGGACGTGGTGTACAACCACCTTGGGCCGGATGGTAATTACCTTGGGCAGTTTTCGCCCTACTATTTCTCGGATAAACATAACACAGATTGGGGTCAGGCCATCAATTTTGACGGCGCCAATAGCGGGCCTGTGCGGGATTTCTTCATAGGCAACGCGGAGTACTGGATCAGTGAATTCCATTTGGACGGGTTGCGCTTTGATGCCACGCAGGACATTCACGATGATGGCGCAGGCTATCATATCCTGAAGGAGATCAGCCAGGCGGCGCGGAATGCTGCGGGGCACCGGTCGATTTTGCTGGTGGGCGAGAACGAGCCTCAACAAACGCAGCTGATCCGGCCCATTGCGGAGGGCGGCTATGGCCTGGATGCTTTGTGGAACGACGATTATCACCATACGGCGACAGTGGCGATAACGGGGAAAGCGGATGCCTACTATAACGATTACCGGGGCACGCCGCAAGAGTTTGTTTCAGCTGCCAAGTACGGCTACCTCTTTCAGGGGCAGCGCTACAAGTGGCAGAAGCAGCGGCGCGGGACGTCAACATTCGGGCTACCTCGCCCGTCGATGATTAACTTTATTGAGAACCATGACCAAGTTGCCAATTCAGCCCGCGGCCAGCGTATGCATGAGCTCACATCTCCGGGTGTTTATAAGGCCCTTACTGCGCTTACGCTGCTGATGCCGGGCACCCCGATGCTGTTCCAGGGCCAGGAGTTCTGCCCATCCAGCCGCTTCCTCTTTTTCGCCGATCATAAGCCGGAGCTAAACGAAAAAATTAAAGAGGGCCGGGCTAGCTTCTTGGGGCAATGGCGCTCGCTAGTGCTTCCCGAGATGAAAGCTTGTTTCGACGATCCGGGTTCCCCACAAACTTTTGAAAGATCGAAACTGGACTTTGCGGAAGTGGAGAAGCACCACCAGATGTATCGCCTGCATCAAGACCTGCTACGATTGCGCCGCCACGACCCGGTAATTCGCGAGCAGGGCGAAGCTGGTATCGATGGGGCAGTGCTGGCTCCCGAAGTCTTTGTTTTACGCTTTTTCTCGCCCGACTACAAGACGGATCGCCTTCTGTTAGTTAATCTGAAGGTTGATCTCGAGTTTAGTCCGGCACCCGAGCCGTTGCTTGCTCCCCCGTTCGGTGCCAAATGGGTCACGTTATGGTCTTCCGATGATCCTCAATACGGCGGTTGTGGAACTGCGGTTGTGGATACGGAAGAGAGCTGGCGCATTCCCGGCCAGGCTGCGGTGCTGCTACATCCGATTCCAGACTGACCTGCCCGGACGACTCTTGTCCTTTTAAGAATGAGAGAACTCTACACGCGCAAGGCGAATGAGCCTTTGACCGATGACGAGACGCGACTGCTATCGGAATCGGAGTGGCTGGTAACTAATGGCTTGGGCGGCTACGCTTCGGGCACGATTCTGGGTGCGCCGACGCGCGTTTTCCATGGATATCTGATTGCGGCTCTGCCTTCTCCCAAAGGGCGAACCATGATGCTGAATCAGCTGGTAGAAACTCTGGAGCTTTCGGACGGACGACAGATTACGCTGAATGGATTCAACACCGAATCGCAGAACTTCGATGGCTCCATGTACTTTTCGTCCTTCAAGCTTGACCACGGATTGCCGGTCTGGTGCTTCGATGTTGGCGAAATAACGGTTGAAAAGCGAGTGGTTCTGCCACATGGGCAAAATACTTGCTACATAAGCTACAGCGTTCACTCGGGTGAGGGCTCGGTGACGTTGCGGCTTCGGCCGGCGCTTAATTTCCGCGGACATGAGCAGGCAGTTAGTACGCCGCTGTCCTCTTATTCAGTTACCTTTCGTGAACAGCATTTTGAGATAAAGAACGAGGATTATCCCCCGCTCCGTATTACGCATTTGGGCCAGGAAGGAAGCTTCCAGATCGACAATCACGAGTTCCGGGATGTGACCTACGACATTGAGCACGATCGCGGGTACCAGTGGGTCGGTAATTTGTGGAGCCCTGGTTGTTTTTCGGCCAAGCTGAGCCCAGGTTGCGAGGTGGCGCTGGTGGTTTCTACCGAAAACTGGGAGACCATATCGGCGCTGACACCCAAAGAGGCCTGGGATGCCGAGCACGACCGGAAGCGGCGCATGTTGCTGGAGGCTGACCGAGGCGCCTGCACGAGTTTCTGTAAAGAGCTGGTCTGGGCAGCCGATCAGTTTATTTTCGTTCCCGTAGGTCGCCAGCAAGATGCGGCACGCGCCAGTGCCGCTGGTGATGAGATCCGGAGTATTATTGCCGGTTATCACTGGTTCACCGATTGGGGCCGGGACACCATGATCAGTCTTGAAGGGTTGACCATGACGACGGGTCGGCTATTTGAGGCGAGCTACATTCTGCGGACTTTTGCGCACTACATCCGCGACGGTTTGATCCCGAACATGTTCCCTGAAGGCAAGACCAACGGGCTTTATCACACCGCCGACGCTACGCTCTGGTTTTTTCATGCGCTCCATCGGTATCTGGATCATTCAAATGACCAGGTTCTGCTGGATCAGTTGCTTCCGCAACTGCTCGACATTATTGGGCACCATCTGCGGGGCACCCTCTTTAACATCCATGTTGACCCGAACGACGGTTTGCTGGTGCAAGGCGAAGAAGGTTACCAGCTGACATGGATGGACGCCAAGGTGGGCGACTGGGTGGTGACGCCGCGCCGGGGAAAAGCAGTAGAGATTAATGCGCTTTGGTACAACGCCCTGTGCCTGGCCGAGGAGTGGCTGCGGCAAGCGGGCCGCCCGTCGGATGCGAACGGATTGCGCGAGCACGCCGACAAGGCAAAGCATTCGTTCAACGAGCGGTTCTGGAATCCGGAGACCGGCTTCCTGTTCGATGTGGTGGATGGTCCGGACGGAAAAAATGATCCGGTTTGCAGGCCTAACCAGTTGTTTTCCATTTCATTGGACTATCCGGTGTTGGACCAAGACCGATGGGAAGCGGTGGTCCGAGTGGCCCAGGAACGTCTGCTGACGCCCGTAGGCCTACGGTCGCTTGCGCCCGCTGAACCTGAATATAAGCCGCGGTATGACGGCGACCTGCGGTCGCGCGATGCTGCCTATCACCAGGGAACGGTTTGGGCATGGTTGATTGGGCCGTTCATCGATGCCTGGTTGAAGACGCACCCTGGCGAGCATGAGAGGGCACGCGGGTTTCTTGCCGGCTTTGGCATGCACGTGGGCGAGGGTTGTATCGGATCGATTAGTGAAGTGTTTGACGCTACTGAGCCATTTACGCCCCGGGGTTGCTGCGCGCAAGCTTGGAGCGTGGCAGAAGTACTGAGAAGCTTTGTTGCCACCGATAATGCGCTGAGGCAGTCAGACCAGGAGACGGCTGAGTTGGCTGTTCTCTAAGGCAGAGAGAGGAACGCGGATGGAAGAAGAAAAGATCAGAGTGAATTCTTCAGGCTCGGCTTTCAACAGGCGGGAGTTCGTCGGTGTGGCAGTAGCTGGGGGCGCTGTAACGGTGCTGGCTGGCGAAACGCAAGCGGCCGCAACCTCCTCGCCGGAGCAGTCAGCTTCGTGCAGTCTGGTGATCAATGGCGAGACCAAGAAGCTGACGGTAGACACTCGCGTGACGTTGCTTGATCTTCTGCGCGACCACCTTCATATGACGGGAACCAAGAAGGGCTGTGACCATGGCCAGTGTGGCGCCTGTACGGTTCTGGTAAATGGGCAGCGGGTTAACTCCTGCCTGAGCCTTGCGGTGATGCACGACGGCGACAGCGTCACAACAATCGAAGGTTTGGCACAGGGTAATGCACTGCATCCGGTTCAAGCGGCATTCATTGAGCATGATGGGTTTCAGTGCGGATACTGCACACCGGGCCAGATTTGCTCGGCTGTGGCTTTGCTGGACGAAATAAAAGCTGGCGCACCCAGCTTTGTGACAGAGCGGCTTTCGACGATCCAGCCGATTGAGCTAACGGATGAAGAAATCAGAGAACGCATGAGTGGCAATCTCTGCCGATGCGGAGCCTACGCCGGCATTGTGGCAGCGGTTCGCGCTGCGCATGAAGGACGGCGGGCATGAAGCCTTTCACTTATACGCGCGCGGCTGATACCGAACAGGCTGTGCAGTCCTTTACCCAAGTGCCTGAGTCCCGCTTCATCGGTGGCGGTACTAACCTCCTGGACCTGATGAAAATGGGTGTCGAGCGGCCGTCGCATCTGGTCGACGTCCACCGGCTGCCGCTCACTCAAATTGAAGAGCATGAGGGCGGAGTTCGCATTGGGGCACTGGCCACCAACACCGACGCCGCCAACCATCGGCTTATCCGCGAAAGATATCCGGTGCTAAGCCAGGCGATACTGGCCGGGGCCACTCAGCAGTTGCGCAATAAGGCTACCTGTGGCGGCAACCTGCTGCAGCGTACCCGCTGTTACTACTTTTACGACCCGACCTACGCCGAGTGCAACAAGCGCAACCCTGGTAGCGGATGCGCAGCTATTCCGGGATACAACCGGATTCACGCCATTTTGGGAACGAGTGCATCCTGTATTGCCACGCATCCCAGCGACATGGCGGTAGCTTTAATGGCGATTGGTGCAACCGTGCAGGTGGTGGGACCGCAAGGTGCGCGTGCCATTACGTTGGACGATTTCTACCGGCTGCCGGGCGACACGCCCCAAACCGATACGAATCTGCACAGCGGTGAGCTGATTACCGCAATCGATCTGCCTGCCATCCCTTATGCCAAGCGATCTTTTTACTTGAAGGTGCGTGATCGTAACTCATACGCGTTTGCGCTGGTGTCGGTGGCGGCCATTGTGGATATGGATGGTGGAACAATTCGGCAGTCGCATATTGCGTTGGGCGGCGTTGCCCATAAGCCGTGGCGTGCAGCGGCGGCTGAAAAACATCTGACGGGCAAGACTCTGGATGCGGATACATTGCGCGCTGCTGCCCAAGCTGAACTGAAAGACGCCAAGGGTTACACGGACAACGCTTTCAAGATTGAGTTAGCCAAGCGCAGCATTGTACGAGCTATGACGACCGCGTCACAGATGGAGGTGGCTTGAGATGCCTGGAATTATCGGACAGCCGGTAGACCGTATTGATGGAACCTTGAAAGTCACCGGCCGGGCGGTATACGCCTACGAGCAGCAGGTAGAGAATGCCGCTTATGGAGTGCTGATCACCAGCACGATTCCCAAGGGACGCATCACGGCGATTGATTCGAGCGCCGCTGAGAAGTCGCGCGGTGTGTTGCTGGTGATGAGCCATTTAAACGCGCCGAAACTAGCCGGACTCAAAGACCAAAAGCCGTCTCCGATTACAGGTCGCGTTATTCAAGCGTTTCAGGACGACTTGGCCCGCTATGCTGGTCAGCCAGTTGCGTTGGTCGTTGCTGAAACATTGGAGCAGGCAATCGAAGGCGCGCATCTGGTGGGCGTGAAGTACGCGATTGAGCGACACGCGGTTGATTTGGATGGACGAATTTCGCAAGCTTATGAGCCGCCCAAAGCCGGCGGGCAGCAAGAATCGTCAGCGAGCAATCGCGGCAATATGCAAAGCGGCATGGCCGAGGCTGACTCGCGGATGCACGAGGTTTATCGGACCCCGTATGAGTTTCACAATCCTATGGAGCAGCATGCAACGATTGCCGTTTGGGATAAGCCGGATCACCTAACGCTCTACGATTCGACGCAGGGCGTTTTCCCTGACCGCGAGCGCGTTGCCCACGTCTTCAGCATGCCCAGCGAGAGCATACATGTCATCTCGCCTTTCATTGGCGGTGGGTTCGGAAGCAAGGGCCCTGTTTGGTCGCACGTTGTGATTGCGGCTATGGCGGCAAAGCAGCTAAACCGGCCAGTGCGCTTGGAAGTGCAGCGGCCGCAGATGTTCGGTCCGGTCGGTATGCGGTCGCAAACCCGGCAGACGCTGGCCATCGGAGCCAAGACTGACGGATCGATTACGGCCCTTAGCCACGACACGGTCTGCCAGACATCCAGCTTCGACCAATTTGTTGAGACGGCCAGCTTCAGTGCGCGTCGGCTCTACACTGCGCCGAACAACAGCACCTCTCATCTGTTGATCAAGTCGGACATTGGCCAGCCGTCCTACACCCGTGCGCCTGGAGAAGCACCAGGAACGTATGCGCTGGAAGCGGCCATGGATGAGATGGCATACCAGCTGAAGATGGACCCGATCGAGTTTCGCTTAAAGAACTACACCGAGTCCGATGCGCATGAGAATAAGCCCTGGTCGAGCAAGTCGCTTCGCGAGTGTTACCGGCAAGGTGCGGAGCGGTTCGGCTGGAGCAATCGGACGCCGGAGCCTCGCTCCATGCGGAAAGGCAATGTACTGGTCGGCTACGGTATGGCGACTTCGGTTTACCCCACTCGCCGCAGTCCCGCGAGCGCGTCAGCCCGCTTGAACAACGATGGAACGCTGTCGGTCGATGCTGGCACGCAGGATATCGGCACTGGCACCTACACGGTTATGACCCAGGTGGCGGCCGACACGTTCGGTCTTCCCATGACCGGCGTTAAGTTTCGATTGGGCGATACAGATTTACCGAAGACGCCCGTGTCCGGTGGTTCGCAAACAGCAGCGAGCACGGGCTCGGCGGTATATCTGGCGACACAGGCTCTGCGAGAGAAGCTGATCCAGATGGCAACCAGCGATGCGCAATCGCCATTGTCGGGGGTGAGTGCGCAGGACATCGAGATCCAAAACGGCCGGATCTTTGCTCGCAGCAATCCATCCAAAGGCGAAGCGCTGGGGCAGTTACTGGCTCGAAGCGGCCAACCGTTTGCCGAAGGGAAAGCCGATGCTAAACCGGGAAGCGAGAAAGAGCGCTACTCCATGTATGCGTTCGGCGCACAATTTTCGGAAGTGCACGTTGATGCGGACCTGGGCCAGATTCGAGTCGCACGACACCTGGGATGCTTCGGCGCGGGGCGCATTCTCAATGCGAAGACAGCGCGAAGTCAACTGCTGGGCGGCATGATTTGGGGTGTAGGTATGGCGCTGCTCGAAGGAGGCGTTATGGATGATCGCTTAGGCCGTTACGTGAACAACAACCTTGCTGAATACCACGTTCCGGTCAATGCTGACATCGGGGTCATCGACGCTTTCTGGGTAGACGAGAAGGACGAGCACGTCAATCCGCTTGGGGTCAAAGGAGTGGGAGAGATTGGTATCACGGGCGCAACTGCGGCGATCGTCAACGCCATTTATCACGCGACCGGTAAGCGTGTACGAGATCTTCCGGTGAAGCTTGACAAGCTTCTGGTTTAAGTTCTCAAAGCGCGCGTTCACAGGAATGAGTGGCAGGGCCTTAGATGCCACTCTGCCTAAAATCTAAAATATGCTGGGCGTTGATCCAACGGTTATCTTCAGGTAATAGTGAGACAATCATCGACTCATATTTTCCGGCAGGCCAGCCCGGTCCAGTGTCGTATCGGCACGTGCTGGCGATCCTGAGTGCGCCCAATTATTTGCCAGATAACGGGTCAGAACCTGCGCGGCGCTTTTCAAGGCGCGTAGACTACCATTCGGAAGCAGCCTTTCCAGATTGCGTTAAAGCGTTTCATTGAGGCCTCGCCGAGCGGCGGTCGTGCAATGTGTTTTTCGCTAGAAGCCGAATCGTCCGGCAGCTACAACTTCGTGCATCTAGTCCCGATTGTGAAAACCCCCGCTCTTGTTCTGAACCTGGTGGCTGCATATGCAGGATTTTGTGCCGCCATCAACCTAATTGCGGAGTTGTAGGCGTAAACGCCAGAAAGCCTGTTAAGGAATTTAGCTCGGAAGCGACACGCCGGTTAACGAAGTGCATTGACGCTCTGTATTCTCCGTATGACTTCGCCTAGCTTAAAAAGGACGCAACTGCGGGATTGTAACGCTATTCATCACCAATAGTAAGCGTGTTCGGGATCTTCCGGTTACGCTTGAAAAACTGCTGGCTTAGCAAGGGCGGCATATCCTGGTGCGATCTCACGCATGATGGCAGCTATGTGCAGGCGTGCCCCGTCTATGTGTGCGAAGTTGGTGTTATCAGGCTCGAAGACGAACGCGAGGTCTGTACCTGCAAGGATGATTGCGTCCAAATTGTCGCGATCGATTAGCCGGTGAGCAAGGGAACGTAGTTGGTTGTAATCTCTTGGAGCAGCGCCGGCTTGCTCCACCACGCGACTGTAAGTCTCAGCTATGGTGTCTATCTCTTGGGAAGTCGGCATCACTACTTCAACTTGTGGCAAAGCACCGAACAAGCGCGTTTCCATCGTCACGCGAGCGCCGAATAGTGCGACCTTGCGAAATCGTTTGCGCGTTACTTCTGCGGCAATTACATCCAGCAAGCTGATAAGGGGAAGAGGGCTGACCGCAGCAAGTTCGGTTGCGCACACCTGAGGAGCGAAAGCAGGGATCGCGGCAATGTCTGCTCCGGCACTAGCAAGTTGATTAAGTAGGCCAGCAAGGTATTGGGTTAGCTGCTGTATTTCGCGCGCTGCAGCATGGGCCATCACGCGATGCACATCTGCGTGAACGGTTACCAGGCGCGCGGACAAACCCAACGCAAGATGTGCCTCAACGATCGCTTTGTATTAGAAGATGCCAGCCCCAACTCCCAGGCCAGCGACCAGGCCGAACGTACGTTGTCCTCCAGACTTGTCCATTCTTGCTTTTCAGTGTGTCATGGAATAGACCAGATAGTTCACGCCGATCCGAATTCCTAGAGCTGAGTAGGGTTCCGGGTAGCTCGGTGTATCGGCCCATTCCCATGAATCGCCAAGATCGGAGTTGAAGGCCATAGCCACCATAATGCGGCCTTTATCGTCGTAGATTCCGCGCCAGTGAGCTACGTAGCCGTCGTTCCGAAAGTTCACGCCAGTTCTTACCGCCCATTGTCCTGGGACTTGATATCGATCGTCCAGGTTGTAAACAGTGTGAAAGATGGCGTCGCCATTGGGGATCTCCACAATGGGCCTATTGGGGAACACGCGCTTCATGCTTTGGACGAAAATATCCCAGTCGGGCGTACCCCAAAAGTCATCGCAGAATAGAAATCCGCCTCGCTGCAGGTATTCGCGCAGGGTGTTTGCCTGGCTATCGGTGAGATCCCATTCACCGACAAAGACTGCGTAGAGCCAGGGATAGTTGAACACGTCGTTGCGATCATCGAGGTTCACCGGCTGCTCAACCCCGCGGCCCTGCAATCGCGTGAGACGTCGTACGGCTTCGGCCAAGTGACGATCCGACCGTGGATAGTCATTGGTCCAGCTGGAATGTCCAGTGGTCCAGTCCCAGCCCGAGTGGCGGAAATGGGCATTGGGAATGGATGGATACATCAGGCGGGCGAAGATCCATTCTGCCTGTTGATTAGCGCCCGGAGGCATAGCAATTTGAGAGACCCGATACTCGTCGCCCGGATATTCACGGAAGGGAAGAGGGCGGTTTCGCTCAGTGGCAAAGATTGCTCCTATCACGCCAAACACAAGCAGAGCGGGCCAGCGAATGCGATAACTGCGAAATTGCACTATCTTATACCGGCCGGATGGCTCAAGAAGGTGACGCCCGCAAAACCACCATAGTTGCGTGAATGCCTGAGAATAACACCCGGTTATCCGTAGAATAAAACTATGGCTCGCGGCTGGGAAAGCAAATCGGTTGAATCGCAGATGGAGGCAGCTGAGGATCGGCGTGTGGCAGCGGCACGTAAGCAGGACAATGATGACCAGGTGAAGAAGCAGCGGGAGCGCGAGAGCCTGGAGTTATCGAAAGAGCGAATTGTGCGAGAACTGGCCGCGGCTACTCACCCTCGGCGATGTGAGCAGCTGACGGCGGCGTTAGCGCACCTGCAGGCCGAGCTCGATAAGCAGACGCAAGCCGGGTAACACGCAGTCAGAGTTTTCGTAGTGGAGCTAGGGACGCCTACGGCCCAGATGATAGCTGTAGGAGAGGCTCACATAAGAGGGCAGATAAACTCCTACGACGCGTTCGGAAGCGACTGATTCGCCCGGTAACGCAAGCACCTCCGTAGTCTGGCCTGTGTAGCCGCTAGCGATCAGGAAATTACAGCCCAGGTCCATCCGGCCGCTGGCGAACGACCGCAGTAGAGCTCCTCGAAACTCACGAACCGGTACGCTGGTAAAACCATCGCCAAGCGGTTTTGCCCCTACTTGCTCATATTCAGCTCGCGCCTGCAGCTTGTACGGAAGTGTGTTGATTGTACCCAGAACGTCGACAATCAAACGAGGCGCTTCTGGGATAGGAAGACCATTGTCGAGAGTGCGTGCATCGGCCTTCGACACCGAAGCTTGTAGTGAGCCGAATCGGAAGTATCGTCGTGCTGCCACCGTGATGAACTTATTTCTGCCTGGGCCTTCGTCCTGCTGCAGTCCGGTATCGGGATCAATTTTGGCAAGGCTTGCTTCAGTAGTGACGTGGCCCAGAGTAACTCGGAAATCGGTATCAAAGAACCTTTTGGAGACGACCAGTTGATAGGAGTGTTCGCGGCTAATCGGTGCACCACGCAAGGTGCCGATGCCAGTTCGCGGATCGTTTGTGAAGAAGGCCTCGCCGAAACTGAACGCAACGGCTGGCAAAGCCCGACGGCCTTCGGGAACGAAAGAGAGAGTGGTTTTGGGCGAGTTGAAACCGACAGACGTGTTGTAGGTCCCCAGCGGATTGAGTAAGTCGGTGTTGTCAAACAGGATCTGGTCTCGTCGCCAGCCCAGGTTGTAATGAAACTCTTTGAACAGCGATCCGGCAACGGCAACGTACGGTGCGATGTCGCCAAGCGTCACATTGTTGGATGTCGTTTCTTCAAACGGTCCATAGACTAATTGATTATTGGAAAGGTAATGGTCGAGATTCAGGCGGCGCGGCGCATCGCGCTGATAATCAGTGCCTGCCATGAATGTTACGCTGCTTCCAAGGTCCTTCAGGTAGGTTGCGTTCCCGCCGGTGACCGTCCGAAATTCGCTTTGCCTAATCAAACCGTCCCCGAAGTTAGACAAAAGCGAAATGTTGTATGTGCGGAAAAAGCCAGAAAGCTGCAGTTGCTGCGTTCTGTCCGGCTTCCAGACATCGTTCAATGCAAACTCGCCTGTGTGAGTCTGGTCGCGCTGGCGTCGATCGATGGTGTCGTTCAGCCCAGTTGTGTGCAGCGGCGTCAAACCGGGAACAAACGAGAAGCCATAGTAGCCAATGCCGAACAGAGTCAGTTCGTGCTTACCCCAATTAAGCTGCCGGAACGCATTCACTTTGTATTGCTGACGATGCTCTAGACGTTGGAGAAAGCCATTCCCGTGCGCAGCCTCCGCCGATACCCAGAGCTTTTTTGCTGGATCAGCAGGGCTCCAGCTACCCACTAAATCGACATCACGGTAATCGCCCGTCAAGGTAAGGAGCGGTTCCAGGCGGGATCGGATCTGGTAGATGGTCGACAGATTCTCAGCGTGATTGCCCTCGCGCACATTAAACGCGCCTCCATCGGTCTGCACGCCTTCCAGGATGGCCGGGATCATAACGTTGGGATCATCATAACCATTGCCGTGTGCGTTAGATGAGAGATTGTTTGGAACCAGGTAAGTGCCTATCTGCAAGTACTGCGCAATGGGCTCACCATGGTCTCCAGCTACGCCAGGCGAAAAATATTGCGGCGCTTTGATTCCACCGGACGCGGTCTCTACCGGAACACCCGGAATTGAGATCGGGTTACCAGGTCGGCCGGGGTTCGCATCCAGCAATTCCTGCCGAACAAACACCTGCTGCGCCGGATCGGGGAACAGGATATTTCCCTGTTTCGTGTCCGCTGTGACGGTGATAGATTCCTGCCGTGCTGATAATGTGCCAAGCGCGACGTCCGATTGCACTTGTTCAACTCCGGGCGAAACCTCAACAGTTTTACTCACTTCTGTAAATGCCGGAGCACTTACTTTCAACCTGTAAGTACCTGGAGCGTCGAGCTGAAATCTGAAGCGTCCTTCCGCATCGGTAATGGTGACAAGTTGCTGCCCATTCGGCCTCTGTAATTGCACACGAACATTCGCGACAGCCCCTTTCTGTGGATCGGTGACCTGCCCGGACAGCAGAGTGAGCGGGACCGTTTGCCCGAGCAGAATGGCAGAGCAAAGAAGAATAATCGCAGTTAAATTCTTGAACGTCACAGCATTGCTGAGCCGACATGGAAGGCGTACCAGCCTCCAAAGAGTAATCCGATTAAGCCAGTAACGGCTTGCAATTTCAGCGTCGCGCCGGCGAGCCGCTGGGCACTGAATGCGAAAGGCAGGCCTATGATCACAGAGACGGCCATCATGCCGAAAATGGAACCGATTCCAAAGATAGCGAGGTAAGCAAGACCAAGAACAACAGACGAGACCTGGGACAGCACGAGCAAGGTGAGCGCAGCCGAACCGGCAAGGCCATGCATCGCGCCAACGAGGAATGGCTTCGGCCCAATTTGCCGAAGACTGTGAACGCGATGAGCCGCTTCGTTGTGTTCTGTCTCTTTGTCGTGAAAGTGCAGGTGGGTGTGTTCAGACCCGTCATGGGCGTGACGATGAATGTGAACATCGTGCCGCCCCCGAAGCGCGCGGGCCAGCGCCGTACCGCTAAGTCCGATGATCATCAGGGCAACGCAGAACTCCAAATAGTTTGCGATGCGCTCCGGGATGGTAACCCGCAACAGCAGAACAAACAGCCCAACCAGAAGCAGCGTTGCCGTATGTCCCGCGCCCCACAACCCTCCCACCATTGCGACTTTCGAGATTTTGCGATGCTCGCTTACGATGTTCGACACTGCGATGACATGGTCCGCCTCGGTGGCGTGCTTAAAGCCAAGAATGAGACCAAAGCCCAGCACAGCTAGCGCGCCCATCGAGGAGAGCGGCTTTTGACCGGACATGGTAGCGGTCCATTGTGCAAGAACGCCGGTGACTATTGCGACAGGGTTTAACCCGGCTTTTAGGAATGCCAGGCAAGCAAACACCACGATCAGAATCACGATAAGGGCAACAAATCGGGGACGCATGGGTGGCTGCTCGCCTCTCTAAGAGTACGCTGACGGAATCTGAGCCTGCTGCGGCTATCGGATCTACCAGGATTTAAGTCAATAAATTCTGAGGAGATTTGAAAATTGTAATTACGTCTTTTTGCGTCTTGGCGGACGCGGCGGAGGCGGAGATGGCTTTGGGAATGGTTGCCGCGGATAAATCTCCTTCTTGTCTGGACGTTTCGTATCTGGATTGCCGCGCTCGGGCCCGGGTTGAGGATCAAGATTCGTTCGGGCTGGCACTTACAGATTGTTCCAGACGTAATCCGCTGGAAAGGTTTGATTAACTTCCTCGGTCAGTTCGTCTTTCTTTGCAAGGGCACCTCTGGAGTACTTTTCCTCATCGAGCCCCTGTAGTCTGAGCATTGAATCCAAGACCACTTTGGACTTAACTAACAGCTGAGGAGTTAAGCTGTCAGATCTACGCATCTCCACAAGCGTTTCCCTAAGCTGGTTTTCAATGAGTTGATACGAACGGTTCAGGAAGGAATACTTCCGGGCATCCTCATCCCATCCCAAGAATGGTAGTGCGCCAGCGGTTATTGTTGCTAAGCCACTGCTGATTACGGCAACAATCAAAAGACTGCTCCTCAGTTCCGGGTTGGCGAGGATCACTAGTGCGATCAGAGAGAATACGGCAATAGCAATCTGGAAGGCAGAGTTCCACGATTTCTTCTGTTGCGCTAGCGATCCGTAGTAGCGAACGTTGAGGTTTGCAACCCGAAACTGTTCCCATACCCGGCAGATTTCGTTATAAAGAGACTCTTCGATTTCCGAGTGAAGTTCAGAAGCAGCCATAAGGCTATTATCGACTGATTCGCAATATGTGGTGTTCTCGGCAACCTACAATAGGTCGGCATGGCGAATCCTTGGTTGCACTGGTGGACAGACAACCTACCGCTTTGGCAGCAGCCAACGTTCCCCCGCCTTTTGCTTGCGATGCTGTTGGGCGCAATTGTCGGGGCCGAGCGGCAATGGCGGCAGCGGGCGGCGGGAATGCGCACGAACACTCTGGTCTGCTTCGGGGCGGCTGCGTTTGTGGATTTAGGTGCTACTCTCGCTGACGTTCACGCTACCAGCATCATTGCTTACGTTGTCTCAGGA
>CAXTWQ010000002.1:124528-128685 GCA_964248065.1 uncultured Bryobacteraceae bacterium
GTTGGGTTCCTGGGAGCGGGCGCCATCATGAAGGAAGGTGGAAGCATTCGCGGGTTGAACACTGCGGCCACGCTCTGGTGTTCGGCAGCGGTAGGCGCCTGCGCGGGTGCAGGTCAATTGGCCGATGCAGTTTTTGTCACTGTGCTGCTGGTCACCATTAACATCGCCCTTCGGCCTGTGTCCCGGTTCGTAGATCGTAAGTCTTCAGCAAGGATGCGTAAAGAGGGATTTTACCGATTAGTTGTTGCCTGTTTGAAGAACCATGAGCAGGAAGTGAGTGCGCAAATCATGCGTGCGATTGCTGCGCGGCCAGTGACGATGCGTGAGATGCACACAGAAGAAACTGACGACAGCGACGACGTGGTCATGCGTGTTCTCGTCGAGTCGGATGATCGAAACAGGAAGCAGTTGGTTGCGGATATCACCAAGGAGCTGACTGTGAGCCCGAACGTGACAGGGGCTGAATGGGCCATTGCGAGTGCGGAGTCGGATTAGAATCGCGGCAGATAGGCGTAGATCATTGCCAAGGCACCAACGATTGCAGCTAGGAACACGCTGTGCTTGATCGTAAATCGGAAGAGCTTGGGCTCCTCACTTGCGGCCATACCGGCTGCAGCTGCTGCCACCGAGATACTCTGCAGACTGATCATTTTTCCCATAACCCCGCCTGCTGAATTTGCTCCCGCGAGCAGCGCCGGGTCGAAGCCGAGCCTACCAGCTGTCACCTGCTGCAGCGTCCCGAACAGCGCATTGGCTGAAGTGTCGCTGCCGGTCAGAAAAACTCCCAGCCAGCCTAACAGTGCACTGAAAAACGGAAACATTCTGCCTGTGGACGCGAAGGCCATTCCCAATTCCGCCGTACTGCCCGACGCGTTCATGACAAAGGCGAGTGCCAGTACGGACACGATGCTCAGGTAGGGATAGCGCAACTGCGTCGCCGCTTCGCCCAGGATGCGAATCAACTGTTGTGGGCGAACTCGCAGCAGTAGCGCTGAGACCAGAGCCGCTACTGCGCAGGCCGTTCCCGCTTCCGCGAAGAGTCGCATACGGTAAACAAGCTTCGGCACACCAGGCCAGGGCATTACGATTGTTGCGTTCTCCAGGAGAGATTTCACCGAAGGCAGGCTCCACAGCAGAATCGTCCCAACCAGGAGTAGGTAGGGCAGCCATGCACCGAATACTTCTCTCGTGCTATGTGTCTGGCGACGTGCGTTGTCTCCTTTTGGGCGCCACAAACGCAACAGCACAATGAGTGCAAGAAAGGCAGCAAGCGAGCTGAGAATATCGGTCAAATACGGGCCGACGAAATTCGATACCGCGAATTGGACTCCTGCGAAACTGAATCCGCATACCAGTGCCGCTGGCCAACTGTTTGCAAGGGCTTTGCGTCCGCCCATGACGGCTAGAAGATACGCGGGAATGAACAGTGATACAGGCGCGCACAGCTGCCCTACGCGTGCACTCAATGCATTGATCGGCAGTCCGGTGGTCGCGGCCAGCGTTACTAGTGGTATGGCAATGGATCCGAAAGCAACCGGCGCGGTGTTCGCCAGCAAACAGATGGCAGCTGCATAGAAAGGAGAAAATCCCAAGCCGCCCAGGATGGCTGCTGCCACTGCTACGGGCGTTCCAAAGCCGGCTGCTCCCTCCAGGAAAGCCCCGAACGCAAAGGCGATCAACAGAGCCTGGACATTGCGGTTGCCAGTCAGTTGTCCAATGGATCCCTTGATGATTTCGAACTTGCCGGTATCAAGCGTTATCCGATATAGAACAATGGCCCAGTACACGATCCAGAAGATTGGAAAAGTGCCAAAGACAATGCCATAAAATCCGGCGCTGGCCACGGTGCCGGCAGAAGACCGAAACGCAAACAGAGCTACTGGAACTGCGACAGCCAGGCCGAGTAGAGAACTCTTCCACGCTGCCATGCGCCGCACACTAATGGCATAAAGCAGCACCAGCAGCGGCAGGGTTGCGAAAAGTAAGCGCACGGAGGCGACTAGGAGACAGCTTGGTAGCCGGCCTGGGCGGCAGGCTTGCAATCGTACACCGCGGCGTCGAGTCCATACCGCTGCTTGTACACTTCAGCGATGCGCGTCGTGAATGCGGGAACAGATTCGGGCGCAACCAGGTTTACCGTGCAGCCGCCGAACCCGCCACCGGTCATGCGTGCCCCGTAAACTCCGGGTAAACTGATGGCGGTGTCGACCAGGAAGTCGATCTCTTCGCAACTGATCTCGTAGTCATATTGCATGGAGCGATGCGAAGCTACGAAGAGTCGACCCATCTCTGCCTTATCACCCGCTTTTGCGGCAGCAGCGAAGTCGAGCACGCGCTGACTATCAGTGATGACGTGCCGGGCGCGCTTTCTTGGAATGGGCGGCAGGGTTTCTTCATACCGCGCAAAGAACTCTGGACTCACGTCACGCAGGCTTTGAATAGAAGCATCCCCCTTTTGCAGAGCGGCAACAGCTTCTTTGCATTCAGCCACACGCTGCCGATATGCCGATGTGCCCAGCTCGTGCTTCACCATTGAATTTACCGCCAGCACGGTGACATCGGCAGGCAACTCGACATATTGGTGGCCCAAGCTGCGGCAGTCAATCTGCACGGCAGCTCCTTCGTGGCCGAACACCGAAGCGTACTGGTCCATGATGCCGCAGGGTACGCCGACAAACTGCGACTCAGCGCGCTGGCTCAATAAGGCGATCTGAAGCGGATCGATTGCCCGGCCGCCCAGCAGAGCAAACGCTGTCGCGATTTCCAGGGCCGCTGATGAACTTAGACCCGAGCCAGCCGGCACATAGCTTCGGATATACAAATCCGTTCCGTCCACCCTCGTGCCCAACCGCACCAGTTCCCGCGCAACGCCCACTACGTAGTCGTGCCACTCGCCCGATGGCTTAGCGTTTTCTAACCCATCAACTGGAATGCGGAACTCGCGCTCCAAATCCTGTGAGTAGATTCGCAGTTCGCCCTTCTGGTTCGGGGCAACCGTGATGTAGCAGGCCATTTCGATCGCAATCGGAAGAACGAAGCCAAGGTTGTAATCGGTATGCTCTCCAATCAGGTTTACGCGCCCGGGAGCACGTGCTACACCTGGCTTAGCTTCGGTCTCAAACTGCGCCTGAAAGCGAGCAGTAAGGTCGCCTACGATTTGCGGGGAAATGACAGCCACAGCATGATTCCTCCGAACAAAAAGATCACCGCACCGCACCAGACATTCACGTTCGAACCCGGGTCGAGCGGCGCACGGACCTCGGGATTCAGCAGCCCGTAGATGAGCAATATTCCGCCCAACAGTGAAAAGAGAATACCGGTTGGCCGGCGCAAGTCATCCATGTTTTTTCTAACCCCTATGCCTCTACCAGAAAAGGATGTTGAAGAAGACCAGCACCGCGATCACAACAAACGCGAGCGGTACCGGTCTCTTGTACCAGGCGACGTTCTCCTGCGGCGGCATGGCCGTTTGGCCATAAACAAGATTCTGCAGCTGCCCCAATGTTTTGGGACGAGTCACCAGACTGACGCTGAACGTGACGACCAGGCAAACGGTGAAGGCGACAATCGCGATCCAAAAATTTTGAGCCATAGTGGATGGAAAGTGGTACAGGTCGGTGATCCAGCCGCCCTTTCCCTCTGCTACCGTCATACCGTGCGTGAGTCCGGCTGATATGGTTCCGGTGAGCAGACCCCAGAAAGCGCCGTCAGATGTTGTCCGTTTCCAGAACATGCCCAGCAGAAACGTGCCGAACAATGGAGCGTTCACGAAACCGAACACCAGTTGCAGAAAGTCCATGATGTTGTTGAACTGCGTCGCCAGGTAAGCCGTGCCGACCGACAGCAGCACACCCACCACCGTCGTAATCCGGCCCACCCAGAGATAGTGGCTATCGGGCGCGTGCTTGCGAAAGTAGCTCTGGTAAATGTCGTACGTGAAAACCGTGTTGAAGGCAGTTACGTTGCCGGCCATGCCTGACATGAAGGACGCCATCAGAGCCGTCAGACCAATGCCCAGCATGCCGGAGGGGTAAAACTTCGCCATCAGGGTGGTCAGGACCTGGTCATAGTCATACCCGCCACCGTTGGCTTTTAATGGCAGAGTGTAATCACCGTGCGATGAGTTCATCAATGCAAGCGCGGCAATGCCCGGCAGG
>CAXTWQ010000003.1:0-55781 GCA_964248065.1 uncultured Bryobacteraceae bacterium
GGTTGTAGCTGCCGGCAGCGGCGGTCCGAGTGGCTGTGCCACAGGCGCGCCCACACTCACTGGCATCGTCAGCGGCTCCTGTTCCGGATACTCAAAGCCGTCCTGGCAGGCTGGTGTTTTCGGAAACCCTGGCGACAATGTTCGCGACATCCCGGATGTGTCGCTTTTTGCTGCCAATGGAGCTTGGGGCCACTACTATGTCTACTGCTGGAGCGACTTGCGGAATGGCGGCGCGTCCTGCTCGGGCGATCCAAGCACCTGGTCCGGCGCAGGCGGCACATCGTTTTCTTCACCGATTATGGCCGGGATACAAGCACTCGTCAATCAATATACCGGGAGCCAATGGGGCAATCCGAATCATGTTTACTATGCGCTTGCTGCAGCTGAGTACGGCAGCGAAGGCAATGGCTCCTGTCAGGCAGGTAACACTATTTCATCCGCAAGCCCCTGTGTCTTTCACGATGTGACGGTGGGTGACATGAGCGTTGATTGCAGAGGCACGGTGAGATGTTATGGATCGTCGACCAGCGGCGTCGGTCGGCACGCCTCTACTCTCTATGGTGTTTCCTCGACGTCGTCCAGCTCTCTCAATCCAGCTTATGCAGCAGCGAGCGGATGGGATTTCGCCAGCGGTCTGGGTTCGGTTAACGCCTACAACCTGGTCACAAGCTGGAACTCGGTAGTACCGCGGTAAGCCGGAAAGCTTATTGCAGTACCGGCCACCATGACCGACTCCAACCTTCGTGACGGGGTACAGAGAAGGAGCCTTAAAGAAGCTCGGTAAGGTTTAGGAATTCGGAAGGAAACTCGATTCTGCTCTCGGCAGGAGCCTAAGGTGGTTTGGGTAGTACCGTCATGGAACCGACATTCGAGATTCAAGGCTCAGGCTGGTTTAATTTGATGTATGAATATGGCAAGATTGGAGGTATGAAAAAGACGTTGAACGTTGACGAGGAGCTTTTCGAAGAAGCAAAGCTTGCCAGCCGTGCCACGACAGATACTGAGACTGTTCGCTTAGGTCTTCAGGCTTTAGTACGACGGGCAGCTTACGACCGTCTTCGAGCTCTCCGCGGGACAGAACCCGATGCGCAAGATGTTCCGAGGCGTCGCGAGGGAACAACTTCACAAGGTAAGGTTGCCTGATTGGTTTTGGTCGATACTTCCGTTTGGATTCGATTTCTGTCCAATCAGGCACCTCATTCGGAGAAGCTCGATCAATTACTCGCTTTCGATGAGGTTCTAGGGCACGAGATGGTCTATGGAGAGCTTCTGATAGGCGATCTTGGTGGACGCCGAGAATTCCTTTCCAATTACAGGAGTATGAGTCAAGCAAGCACCGTCTCGCACACGGAGGTGGTCGACTTTGTTCGTCATCGAAAGCTGCATGGTCGCGGTATTGGTTGGGTCGACGCGAATCTTCTCGCTTCGGCTCTTGTGGAGCATGTGCGCTTGTGGACGACAGACTTGAAGCTGGCGGCTTTAGCAACAGAGCTCGGCGTTGCACACTGCTCCTAAACTTAAATATGTCTGATAACTTTTCGAATATTGATCGCACCGGCCGGACTGCGTTCAAGATTGTTGGGGTTGCTAGTCAGAAACATGGAGATCACTTGTGAACTCCTGCGTGAGTACTAGGAAAATTTGGATCTGCCGTCACACTTTCAGACTGTGCATTCGAGATCGCTACTTTGCCTGGAAAGTATGCGCCGCCTACCGGACGGATCGGGTTGGCAATGATCAAAGGCGAAGCTGGCTAGACGTATTGCTTTTCGTCAACTTGATGAGAGTCTGTAGGAGCAAACGGCTATATGTTCGAAGACGATCCCGTGGCTATGGCGTTGAAGCAGCTTTTCGGCGTGGCTGATTGAGAAGCCCAGGCCCCTGACGATTAAGAGCTATATGCGATACCCTGCCTCCATGACTCAGACCTTAGCGTTATACGGAAGCGTTAAGTTCAAGCCTTTCAGCTCTTGTAGTGCCGATCCAACATCGAAGGCACTTCATGTCAGCCTCACCCTCGCGTAAAGCCAACCTGTCAGTAATTTAATTAGAGCCGAAGTCTGGCCTGTTCTTTCTAGACAGGGCTTTTCCAAGTTCGGTGGAAGATCTGCTTATCGATACCGAGCGTCACTGGTTGACGTGGTCAATTTCAGTCGCTCAGTTCTCATCTGGCCCGGCGATTAGGTTGCACCAGCTTCTCTTTCGCAATCAGACTAGGCGTTTACCCGATGTACGTAGCACCGTCGTGGTTCAATCTATTCGATGATCTCTCGCAGGTGGTGTCCTTTTTGGAAGAGTCCGGCAGTCCGCCACCTCTGCCTGATTCCTTAAAGCTCGCTCCGTTTGGCAGCGTTGGAGTTACTCATCTGCGCCAGACCTTGGCAGTGCTAAGGCTTCTACTGTATCGGGCAAATCCAACTGCAGACAACAAATGCACTCCGCCATCAAGCGGAGAAGCTGTTCGGCCCTTACCTAAGATCCACCCTCTCTTTCTGGTTCGCCATCAATGGCGAGAGCAGAGGTGAGGCGCATCGGTCGACTGCTCGAGGAAAGTCAAAACGCTCCTGGATTGCCCCAGTTCATCACCGAGGGCAGTCTGAGAGAAGCAGTAAAGCTGAAGATTTGGCCATTTCTGAAATAGCACGGCCTTGGGAAATTCACGACTCGGATGGCTCCCGAACCTGGGCCAATTGGTTCAGATGACAGAATTATCCCTTTGAATCGCGCTGATCAGGCACTTGCGCAAAAGCCGGTAGCAGCATTCGAGGTACGACTGGGCTGTCCTGGCTCTATTAAACGTCCATCGATGCGGCGCAACAAGCACCCGGCTGAAGGTGTACCACTGCCAGATTATTAGCCTTCTCCCAATGGTTAGCCATAACGAACTAGAGTGGAAGCAACGTTCGCTTGCTTAAAGCAACATAGCCTTCCCTGGCTGTCTCTTTTGGCAGATGCAAGGTTCGCAACAGACGTTCTCCAAAAGTCGGACTAGGACGTATACACATCCATGCCGCTGATGCGGAATATCGGCGCTTTCGGGTCAGCAAAGCGACGCCTACTCTTGTCTATCTTTGCCTATCGCGGCCACAACAATGACGAAGCAACCAAATATCTGGAACGCGCGGCTTACGTCATAGAGCAGAACGACTTACGTTCCCTTGAGAACTCGTGTCGGGCTTGGAATCGAGGCTTGCGCGATTTAGTTATAGGCCAGTAAGCAGCCGCTACGTTGTGGCTGTACGGATTCAGATTCCATATAATCCAAACTGCATGCAGATGCGTATTTTTTCGATGCCGGTGCTCATCTTATGCCTGGCGACGGCGGGTTTTTCCGCGGACTCAGTTGGACGAACTGGCTGGTCGGCCTATGGCGGCGGCCCTGACAACATTCACTTCACTGACCTGAAGCAGATTACTGCGGCGAATGTGTCGCAATTGCAGGTTGCCTGGACATTCGATACCGGCGATGCATTCCGCGACAGTGAACTGGAGTGCAACCCGATTATTGTGGATGGCACGCTTTTCGCTACCACTCCGAAGCTGCGTGTCATCGCGCTCGACGCTGCAACTGGAAAACAGAAATGGGCTTTCGACCCCAACAACGGCGGTACGGTTCGCAGCAAGATGCGCAATCGCGGTGTTACGTACTGGTCCGGCGCGAATGGTGCGGACGCTCGCATCTTCTTTGCCTCGCGTCAATACCTCTACGCTCTCGACGCCAATACCGGGCAGCCTATTGCGACTTTCGCCGACAACGGACGGCTGGATCTGCGCACGCACCTGGATCGTGACCCCGCCCAACTTTCGGTTACGCTCACCAGCCCGCCGGTTATTTACAAGGACCTGCTGATTACGGGCAGCACCGTTCCCGAGACCTTGCCCGCCGCGCCTGGAGACATTCGTGCCTTTGACGCCCGCACCGGCAACTTACGTTGGTCCTTTCACACCATTCCTCATCCGGGCGAACCTGGTTACGAGACTTGGCCGCGCGATGCATGGCAGTACATAGGAGGCGCTAACAATTGGACCGGTCTCAGTCTCGACGCGGCGCGTGGAATCGTATTTGCTCCGACAGGCTCGGCCTCTTATGATTTTTACGGCTCCAATCGCCTGGGCAACGATTTGTTTGCCAACTGCCTGATCGCTTTGGATGCAGCCACCGGCAAGCAGTTGTGGCACTTCCAGACCGTTCACCATGACATCTGGGATCGCGACCTTCCCGCTCCACCTGCGCTGGTCACTGTTCAACGCGATGGACATCCGGTAGACGCCCTTGCTCAGATCACCAAGTCCGGGTTTGTCTTTCTCTTCGACCGTGAGCATGGCACTCCGCTTTTTCCGATCGCCGAACGTCCGTACGCGGCCACAGATGTGGATGGCGAAGCAACAGCGCCAACTCAGCCGTTGCCAATCCTGCCACCTCCTTTTGCACGCCAGACTCTGACCGAAGATTTGATTACGACGCGAACTCCCGCTGCCCATGACGATGCGCTCAAGCGCTTCCGCCAGGTGCGCAGCAACGGCCAGTTCACGCCGCCCAGCTTCGCCGGAACGGTTATCTTTCCAGGCACTGACGGCGGTGGCGAGTGGGGCGGTCCGGCTTTTGACCCGCAGACGCATCTGCTCTATGTGAATGCCAACGAGATGGCCTGGATCTTGCGGATCATCCCGCACCAGAAGAGTTCGGACGCGCTCAGTGCCAAAGCTCTTTATGCCAGCGAGTGTGCGGCCTGCCACCGTCCTGACCGCGGTGGTTCCCCGCCCGAGTTTCCGTCGCTGGTTAAAATCGGCGACCGCCTGAACGACTCGGAAGTGGAATCGATGATTCGCCAGGGTGGTGCCCGCATGCCTGCTTTTCGCCAGCTTCCATCAGACAGCGTTCACGCGCTCGTGCACTATTTGATGACGAACGAGGACAGCGCAGTGAAAGGCCCCGATGCCGCTCCGTCGCCCATCGACCAGAAATACACCACCGATGGCTACAACAAATTCCTCGACACGGACGGCTATCCGGCTATCAAGCCGCCCTGGGGCACACTGAACGCCATCAATTTGGATACCGGCAAAATTGAATGGAAGATTCCGCTGGGTGAGTACCCGGCTCTCTCCGCCCAAGGTCTGCATGATACCGGCACGGAGAATTATGGAGGGCCTGTGGTTACCTCAAACGGACTCCTTTTTATTGCGGCGACCAGCTACGACCGCAAGTTTCGCGTCTTCGATAAAAGCAATGGCAAGCTGCTTTGGGAGACCACGCTGCCCTTTGCCGGCAACGCCACTCCCGCGATCTACGAAGTAGATGGCCGCGAATTTATTGTGATCGCCTGTGGCGGCGGTAAGGCAAAGGACACCCCCGGCGGCACATATGTCGCACTCGCTCTGCCGGCTCAGCCCAAACCCTTACTCTCCCCAAACAACTGATTGGCTGGTAGCGATGGATCCAGGTGCGTTGAGGGCCAACGTTACCTCAACGCGGGGCGACGTGTTCTCGTATTGCACTGCCCCTAAACGCAAATCATCCGGACCCAGTTCCACCTCGCGGTGATCCGGGCCAGCCAGGATTGTCAAAGTGGCACTCGATGCCTGATCCAGGTCTCGCGCTGCGTGATTCCAGGAGATCCGCAAGTCGCCGCCCTCATCGGTCACAGATAGCTGCAAAGTATTTGGTGACGAGTTGAAGGAAGTAAACACCGGAAACAGTGAACGATTGAAGTACCAGATGACAGCGAAGACAAGTGCGGCAATGGCTGTGAGCGCAATACCGGACTTCCATCCTGAGCTTTTCGGCGGCATCGGCAGCGGTGCTTGAGCCGTATACTCAGGCTCGAGTTCAGGCAGCGTTTGGAAGGCGGCTTCGTCAAGCTTAAATTCACGTACAGACGTCTCCGCGGGCAGCGGCCCGTTGCTGGCCACGAAAAATGCAGCATTGAATGGATCTTCACCTTGCAGCAGCAGCAAGGCGTACACAGGCTCTTTGAATTCGCTTGCCAGCAGAGTTCGATCAGCTAGTGATGGCTTGAGTAACCCAGGACGCCGATGGCTGCGGAACATTCCGACCACAGCTCGCCCGTTCAGTTTGGCGCGCCGGCGAGCCTCTGCGAAACGCTCGGCTCCTCCGCCTTCGAGCATGAACGTCGCTCCATCTTCGGCACGCCGCGACATCATCTCGACATCCTCAATACGAAGTGTTGGTGACTGCGCAGTGGGAAGAGTGCCGGCGAGAACTCCGCCTACTTCCATGCCGGATCGAAGCGCGCTTTCCAGAACCAGGCGAAGCCGCCCCACAAGCTCCAGCTTCAATTCAATTGCGTACGGACTACGGTCCGCACCCCAACGCACGTATAGCGGAGCTTCTATCCTCGAAGGCGTTGATCCATTTCCCATATTTCGTATCAACGATACACTGCAAACAGCTTGTTGCCAACTCTTTATCTGATCGCCACGCCGATTGGGAACCTGGAGGACATCACGCTTCGGGCTCTGCGCATTATGCGTGAGGAGGTCGTTCTTATTGCGTGCGAAGATACTCGAACCACCCAAAAACTGCTGAACCATTTTCAAATTCAGAAGCCGCTAATCAGCTATCACGAGCACAACGAATCCACTCGCACCGCTGACCTCATCTCGGCCATGGAACGCGACGGCTCTATTGCACTGGTCAGTGATGCGGGCACTCCGCTGATCTCTGACCCCGGCTATCGGTTGGTGCAGGCAGCGATTGAGAAAGGGTTTCCGGTAATACCGCTCCCCGGTGCCTCGGCCGCTTTGGTGGCTCTAGCCGGAGCCGGTCTGCCCACCGATCAGTTTCGCTTCGCAGGCTTTCTTCCGGCTAAGACCGGAGCGCGCCGGCGAGCACTAGAGGCTCTTGCCGATGAGCCTGCCACCACGATCGTCTATGAGAGTCCGCATCGCATTTTGGAAACGCTGCTGGACATGTCTCAGATTTTGGGAGAGCGCAAAATCGCATTAGCCCGCGAGCTAACGAAGATGCATGAAGAGTTCCTCCGTGGTACCGCCGATACCATTCGCGAGGAGCTTGAGCGTAGACCTTCGGTGAAAGGTGAGATCACGCTTGTCATCGGAGGTGGAGAGCAATCAGAGGCTACCGGAGATCCCGTTGCCGAAGTACTTAGGCTGGAGGAAGAACTAGGCATGGAGCGCATGGAAGCTATTAAGCTGGTCGCTAAACGCCAGGGTCTTCCGAAGCGCGACCTTTACCGGATGGTGATTGGGTGAGAAAACAATTCCATCTACGCTGAGACCCGCTCCAGCACAGGAACGGGCAAGGCATGGCTGGACCCTGCAACACTCCAAACTCAAAGACCGTACGCGGCGGTGGTCGAACAGGAGTAATGTAAGGTGCATCCGGCGTTGCCATCTGAACACCCACCGGCAAGTCAGGTATGCTCTTGTAGACCGAAATATTCCGCTTAGCACTCTGTAGCTCAATGTAAACAAAATCAGGGCTCAACCGACCAGCCTTGTGGTGTACCCGGTTCAGACGATACACGTCGCGATTTGCCCTGTTCTCCACTCCGTACGAACTCAGTAAGTGCTCACCCTGCATCTCTGCTTTAGTAACGATGCTGATTTAAACCATTTTGCCCCTCTCTGGCTGTTGCGATTAGCTTACGCGCCATTGTTAACGCCAGCAACAGCTGTCTCCGGCTCTGTCCGCCCATTCCTACGAAGGCGTGCCTCCAGGCCAGTTTCTCGGATGGTAAGTAGCGCGGTGCGGTATACCGAAATCGTCGCGCAGAATTCCAACCGGCATTTGAGTTCTGTCCCAGGTAACCGTGCTGTCGCTGCCCTTATCCGATATCCGGTTATCAGTTGAGTGCGGCTGACAGAAACCCTGCAGCACCAAGCTCAACAAGTCATCACGTGTTTGCTGCAATGCCACTCAGGATTGTGTGGTGAGTAAGATCATCGGGACCACCCGGGCAGAGCGCCTGATCGGTCACTCGTGCCGCAGCCAAATCCCCAGTCAGAACCGTCGGGCAGCACGGGGCAGCGACCAGTCCTCCGACGTGAATCGGGCAGGTATGCATATCCGTAATGCGCCAGGCAGGAGGCATAGCTTCTTACATTATTTAAAAGATGTTGCGATCTGCCAATGAGTCGTTCTCCAACTTTGCATCCTCTGCCTCACCTCATCTTCCGCGCTGTTATATCGATGTATCCTATACATCGTGAGACGGACTCTGCTTTATTTAGACGATAAACTGTGGAACGCGCTTCACACCCGCGCGGCGGTTGAAGGAACGACACTTTCAGAACTTGTTCGACAGCTGTCGGTGAATGCTATTTGGGAAATCATGAGGAACGACGGGAAGCAATGGAAGGCTTCATCGGAATCCGCGAGGAATGTTCGCAATTGGTTCCGGCTGTGGAGTACATACGAAGGCTTCGGCGTGGTAATCGGCTAGACAAACTCCGCGGCACATGACAGTTCCCGTAGATTCTGACATCCTGATCGAAGTCTCTCGCTCTAAGGATCAGGACATCGTCTCGCGATGAAGAGATCTAAGCAATCCCGATGCTGCGATCCTCTGCTCCGCCATCAGCGCAGCCGAACTCTGGGCGGGCGCTCGCCCGAATGAGCGTATCGCCTTAGACAAACCGTTCAGAACAGAAAGTTGCGTCTCCGTTACTGCTGAAGTCGGTCGCCAAGCTGGAATCTACTTGGGCACTTCCGAAAAAGCCACCGTCTCGAACTTGCAGACGCTCTGATTGCAGCAGGCGCAGTTGCAAGTAACGCTGACCTTTGGACACGCAATAAGAAGCATTATTCAATGAAAGATGTGTCCTTCTTCGATTGAATCGAAGCCCCAAAGCACTCCATCTCTTCTCGCTACACTGAGAAAGAACCCCTTGGATTCCCTCCTGCAAATTCAGCCCGCTGTGGCCGCTCAGCCGCGCCTCCCCGAGTGGCTCCGAAAAGGCCGCACCCACTTCGAATCGGTTCATACGCTTAAAACCGAACTTCGCGGGCGCAATCTTCATACGGTCTGTGAATCGGCTCGCTGTCCCAATATTCACGAGTGCTTCCATCGCGGGGCAGCGACCTTCATGATCCTGGGCAATCTCTGCACTCGCGGTTGTGCTTTCTGCTCGGTTCCCAAAGGCTCGCCGGCCAAGAAAGAATTTGTTCTCGATCCGCTCGAACCTACCAACGTTGCCGGCATGGCTCGCGAGATGAACCTTCGCTATGTCGTAATCACCTCTGTCAACCGGGATGACTTGGCCGATGGCGGCTCCACTCACTTTGCTGAGACCGTCCGCCAGGTCCGCCTCGCTCTTCCTCAGTCCCAGGTTGAAGTGCTCACTCCTGATTTCTGTGGCGACCTGCAAGCCGTCGCGCGCGTCCTCCATGCCGGACCGCACGTCTTTAACCACAACATGGAAACCATAGCGCGCCTGTACCGCAGCGTGCGCCCGCAAGCTGATTACCGCCAGTCGCTCGACGTTCTCCAATTTGCTAAACGCCACAGCCCTGGCACCCTCACCAAGTCCGGCCTGATGGTCGGCTTGGGCGAATCGCCTGACGAAGTGCACCAGCTGCTACGTGACCTCCGCGCGGCTGATGTCGATGTCGCGACCATTGGCCAATATCTGCAACCGACGCGCCGCAACCGCAAAGTGGCCGAGTTCGTCACCCCGGCCCAATTCGATTCCTATCGCGACTACGGCCTCTCACTCGGGTTCAAGATGGTCTTCAGCGGCCCGCTCGTTCGCAGCTCCTATATGGCCGACCGCATTAGCGAAGAGGCGCAGCCGTCCGGTTCTCTTGCAATTTCAGGCAATGCCTGATCAAGCCGGCCTTCTCCGCTCCTACGGGGGCCAGGTCTTTCTCCGCACACTGCTAGCCCTGCTTACCGCCGGACTGCTACTGCTCATTTTCCCCCGGTTCAATATTCAGCTACTGTCGCCGATTGCCCTTACTCCGCTCCTTCTCTCTCTCGCGCAGACTCGGGATGGTTGGCAACGCTTCTTTCTCGGTTGGGCGGCCGGCATCTTCTATTGGTTCTTCCTCTGTACCTGGATCCAGTTCGTCCTCGAAAAGCACGGCGACATGGGCCTGATCGGAAGCTGGGCTGCTTTCTTTCTTTTCTGTGGACTGAAGTCCCTGCATTTGGCCGTGTTCAGTTGCCTCGCGGGGCCCCTTATGCGCTCACGCTGGGCAGTTCCCGCTGTAGCTGCACTCTGGACCGGACTCGAACGGACGCACGGCACCTTCGGCTTTGCCTGGCTCGACTTGGGCAACGCGGGTATCAATATGTCCCTACCTCTGCGGCTTGCCCCATATGTTGGCGTCTACGGCATCTCTTTCGTTCTAGCGATGCTGTCCGTCGCAGCTGCCTGCGCTATTCTTCGCCAGCCGCGTCTCCGGCTTGTTCCGCTATTAGTGTTGCCGTTGCTGTGGCTGCTGCCACCTGTTCCGCAAGGTACGCCTACGACTCAGACAGCGCTTATTATCCAGCCTAATATCGACCCCAGTACCCAATGGACCGCGCTTGAGCGCATGAATGCGCAGAACCGTCTTACCCTGCTCTCCAGCATCCTGCCCGCGCCACTGGTCATTTGGCCCGAACTCCCTGCCCCGCTCTACTATTACGACGACCGCGACTTCCACCAAGCCGCCGTCAACATCGCGCGCCACGGCAGCTACTTCCTCTTCGGTACGGTCGCCTATACCAATCAGCACCAGCCTTTAAACTCGGCTGTACTTCTCCGTCCCGATGGCTCCGAAGGTGGCCGTTACGACAAGATTGACCTGGTGCCCTTTGGCGAGTTTATTCCGCCTCTGTTTTCCTTTGTCAATCGCATCACCCAGGAAGCGGGCGATTTTACTCCGGGTCACGACATCAAAGTTCTGAACGCCGGGCCCAATCATCTGGGCGTCTTCATTTGCTACGAGTCGGCCTTCCCCGACCTGGTTCGCCAGTTTTCCGCTTCTGGTGCCGACGTGCTCATGAACCTGTCAAACGATGCCTACTTCGGTCACTCTGAAGCGCGTGTCCAGCACCTGTCTCTTGTCCGCATGCGTGCTGTGGAGAACCGCCGCTTCATCGTCCGCTCCACCAACGACGGTATTACCGCCGTGATCGATCCTGCGGGCCGCATCATCAAACAGCTCCAGCCTTATCGCGAAGTCGCTGCCACTCTCCCCTTCGGCACTATTTCAACTTCCACCTTCTACGCCTTGCATGGCGACTGGTTTGCCTGGACCTGCCTCATCCTTGGTCTTCTGTCAGCCATTTATTATTGGCGAACCGAAGCACGCCGGCATCGTCATTAAGTCAATCAGGTTCCGGTCCTATACTGAGGGGCATGCCTCCCGCAGACTTCGGCCGCTCCTTTGGTTTCAACACACGCGCGCTCCACGCCGGCTATAGCCCCGAACCCACCACGCACTCCCGGGCCGTGCCCATTTACCAGACAACATCTTTCACGTTCGAAGACACCGACCATGCTGCCCGTCTCTTCGGCCTGCAGGAGTTCGGCAACATCTACACCCGTATCATGAATCCGACCACGGCGGTGCTGGAAGATCGTGTTGCTTCGCTGGAAAACGGTGCCGCGGCCCTTGCGGTTTCAAGTGGTCAAGCTGCACAGTTCCTGGCCATCACGACAGTTGCTCAGCCCGGCGACCAGATCGTCGCTTCCGGAACACTCTACGGCGGCACCTTCACACAGCTCGACGTCACCATGCGGCGTCTCGGCTACGATGTGGTCTTCGTTGAACCGGACAACCCGGAGAACTTCCGCAAAGCCATCACCCCAAAAACTCGCCTGATCTATGGCGAGACCATCAGCAACCCACGCAGCAACGTGCTGGACATCGAAGGGGTCGCTAAGGTCGCCCATGATAACGGCCTGCCACTCATCATCGACAACACCTTCGCTACTCCTTATGTCTGTCGTCCTATTGATTACGGGGCCGACATCGTGCTGCATTCACTCACTAAGTTCATGGGTGGTCACGGCAATTCAATTGGCGGCATTATCGTCGACAGCGGCAAGTTTCCGTGGAACAACGGCCACTTCCCGCTCTTTACCGAGCCCTCCCTCGCCTATCACGGCATGCGCTTTTGGGACACTTTCGGCGCTATCAGCTTTGCCATCAAAGCCCGCACTGAAGGCTTGCGCGATCTTGGTCCCTGCCTGAGTCCCTTCAATGCCTTTCTCCTGCTTCAGGGAATCGAAACGTTAGGCATGCGCATGGACCACCATCTCGCCAATGCCAAAGCCGTCGCTACGCACCTGGTCCAACACCCCAAAGTCAGCTGGGTGAACTACGCCTCGCTGCCCGATAGTCCGTACTACGCCTTAGCCCAAAAATACACACCGCGAGGTGCCGGCGCAGTGTTTTCATTTGGTCTGAAGGAAGGCTTCGAAGCCGGCAAGAAGTTCATCAACAGCCTGCGCCTTTTCTCGCACTTGGCAAACGTAGGCGATGCTCGCAGTCTAGTGATTCATCCAGCCTCGACCACCCACCAGCAGCTGCAGTTAGCTGAACAGGAAGCAGCCGGTGTGAGGCCGGAGATGATTCGCCTCTCGATCGGACTAGAAGATTTGGACGACCTGCTCTGGGATCTGAATCAAGCCCTGCAGTAGGCCTAGAATCATGGCAACATTTCCGTCTCAGTCTGGCGCTTCACGCGCATGAGCCTACCGCAACCTCCGCTGTCTTCTTCCGTTGGCGTCGGACAGAGCAATAGGCCGCAAGATGTGTCACTGGTGCAAGGGTTGGTCAACACCATGATTGATAACTGCTACCTGATCGGAATCGGCATAATTTCGATTCGTTACGACTATCGGAAAAACCTTGGCAGTAAAGGGTAGCCGGACGGAGACAGCTATCACGGCCGCGGGTTTATCCAACTCACTGGCCGTGACAACTATAAAAGGATTGGCACGCAAATCAAGCATGATCTCGAAGCTCATCCAAGCGATGCAAATTTGCCCAAATTCGCTGGGATTATCTTGGCAACGTTTTTGAAAAACAAAGAGCAAACTATCAGAGCAGCCCTATCCAGAAATGACCTAATGGCTGCACGATGCTGTGTTAACGCCAAGGGTTATGGCTACGGTGCTTTCAAAGCTGCCTTCGATGCTGGGCGGCAATACCTGAACCAAAATGTTGCCATGCAAAGTGGGCGACAGTTAGCTCTTAGACAGGCCCGTAATGGCCACTAAAAGCACACCATTAATACTGCTGTTATCCGTCTTAGTAGGCTTCACATCAGCAAGCTGGGCTCACCAACAGGTCGAGATAAACAGCTCGACGAACTGCCGGTCAGAACAAGAGTTAGCGGAACTGGCTAATCCATCATCGCCTAGATTGTTACGTGCTGTTGAATTGAGTCCTGATGGTAGGACATTTGTGGTCAGTATCTGGGACGAGGTATATAGCCGACTTGCTGCCTATGACGTCAGTACGGGACGCTTGCTCTGGGATAAGCATTTTGGAACAACTGTCGAAACTCTGGCTATAAATTCTATGGCTGATCAGGTTGCAGGCACTTTCGATGTCCTGCTCTGTCAACAACCCCATCTGCAACGCTGGGAGCTCCGCACCGGTAAAGATCTGCCACCGTTAGAGAACAGAAGTCCGGATTTGAGTAACCTCATATCAGAGCCGTCAAACGCAGTGATCTATAACAGGGACGGCAACCGCATCCTTGCTGTCAATCTAGGCGAGATCCGGGCATGGGATAGCCAGAGCGGCAAGAACGTGTTTACCATCACTCCTCCTCAGTTCGGAGACCGAGGTGAGCGGATTTACTCCATTGCTCTCAGCGTAAACGGCAAGTACCTGGCTGGAGCTGGCGATACGGCAGTCTTATTTTGGAACGCGCTGACTCATAAATATCTGCGACGGTTTGGCCGTTCCGAAGATAGCCCAGCGAAGCACATTCTCTTAGACCCTGAAGGTAGAGCTCTATATGTCGATCCCGGCAACAGCGCTCCAATTGTGTTTGATACCACTTCTGGCAAGGTTATCCACACCTTTGGACCAAAGGATTATGCTGCTTCACAGCTCACTCCAGCCGGAGACTTTGTCATTATCAGTCCCATTGACATCCGAACCTGGTCGCCGAAAACGAATCAATTCTCGAAACCACTGGCTCGCAGAACCTCCCAAGCCTTTGTCCTCAAGAATGGTGAGATCTGGGGCTTTGACTCCTCCGGAAGTATTTGGGAGCGCGATCCAACTAAGCCTCGAGTACTCACCCTTTTCAACAACACAACCGGCAAGGAGATTCAACGCTTCACCTTGCCGGGCCGCTATCAATAGTGAGCTAAACCTCCACCCATCCGCGCTTGGCGTTGCTCTCGGCTACTTTGGACAGAAGAATCATGCCGTGCAGTCCATCTTCGAACGTCGGGTAATCGATTGGTACCGAGGGATCAGCAACGCGCGCATAGAAGTGCTTGAAGACTTGCTTGTGCGAATCGTCGTAGCCCTCACTGTGTCCGCCTGGCAAGTCCGCATACGACGCCGCTGCCGGGTAGAACAGCGATGCATCCTTGATAATGATCTGGTTTGGCTCATTCCGGTGACCAACCCACAGCGTGTCGGGCGATTCCTGGTCCCATGCCACCCCGGCTTTGGTTCCGAAAATCTCGAAGGCAAATTTGTTTTTGCGCCCGGCTGATATTTGGCTCACTGTAAAAGCGCCGCGCGCCTTGGCGCCTAACCTCAGCATCACCACTCCAAAGTCTTCCGTATCCACTGGAAACGATTCGTAGTCGCTCGTATCTGCTTTCTTTGCGGAGAACGTTTCTACCGAGCCTTTCGGGCGCTTGCGCTCCGGATAAAACGTGGCAAGGTCCGCACAAACAGCGCTAATGTTCTGCCCCGTCAGGTGTTGGATCATATCCATCCAGTGCGATCCGATATCGCCCATCACACGCAAAGGTCCATTCTCTTTAGAATCGAGCCGCCAGTTCCAATCAGTTTCATATAGCAGCCAATCCTGCGAGTAGGTGCCTTGCACGATCAGGATCTCGCCCAAGTCGCCGGCCTTAACCATTTGCCGCATCTGCTGTACTACCGGGTAATAACGCAGGTTGTGCTGAACGCAGTTCACAGTGTTGTATTCGGCCGCTGCGGCCACTAACTGCTCTGCCTCAGCAACCCCCATCGTCATCGGCTTTTCGCAAAGAACTGCTTTTCCTGCTTTCACTGCCGCAAGCGACATTGGAAAATGGTCCACGTTAGGCGTGCAAATATGGACTGCCTGGATTTCGGGATTATTCAGCACCTCCTCAAGCTTGTCGGTGGCAAGCGGAATGCCATTGCTCTCGGCGAACTTCCTGGCCGTCTCCGGACGGCTTCCAACAACGGCCGCGATCTCGACATTCCCTAGGCGGCGTACGTTTTCAGCATGAACTTTGCCCATGAAACCCGTGCCGACAATCGCGGTTTTGATTTTCCTCATACAGTTCCTTCCTCCAACAATCTACAACTTCAGGTGGTTGCTACTCTGTTCAGGGATTGAGGCAAAGGCTTGAATGTTAGTTAGGATACGGTGGCGGGATGAAAGCGAGTGGAGGCATTGGGCACTAGCTCTCGGTTCCTTATTGACACCGCTTTCCCTTTTGGCATTTACTGTTTCATTTTGGGCATTTGCCGCTGAATTGCACTGGACTAATGCCTTCCCGTTTACAAAGAGCCCACTAGCTTATTGGCAATTCTGGATCCTCATTGCAAGCTTTCTGCTTGCAGCTGCCAAGCTTCTGGCCCACTTGGCCGATGCGAACGGTAATATTGCTCAATGAATCTAATTCCGTTTTTCATAGTCTTTATTACCGAATAGTTATTGGTAATAGGAATTAATGACTCGTTTAGCAATGCTTTTTTACCACCCATTCAGGGGCACAGCGTAAGCCCAGGTAAAAACAGCAGGTCCGCCCCAACGAGTCACACCGGCGACCTTCGGCCCTCTACTTGCATCAAAGAACGGCAGAAGCACGAACATGCCAGAAATTGAAACTACCGTTCTTACGTCAGTCCAGCAGGATGCAGTTCCATCCTGGGGAGGCGTGGCCGTACGTTCGGTAGGTCGGTCGCTAGTACGAACCGGCACTTGGGCCGGTGATACTGCTCAGAAATTTGCCGCTCTCTTATCCGATTTGATGGGTCCGGCGGTTTTTCTTGCTTACGCGATGACTGCCTGGAGCCTTGCTACGGAACTTGGCTGGACTGGGTCTTTTCTCTTTACGGCTGGCCCGATGTCAAACTGGTTAGTCTGGCTCGGCTTTGCGTTGCTTCTGAACTTTGCCGCTAACATCTTAAAGCGCCGGACCCAACCGAGAGGCTAAGTTCTGCAGGCCGGGTCGTGGTCTGTCCTTTATCGTTTTCCTGATATCGTGAAATGAGGATCTCCTCCCGCAATGCCAATCAGTTCGCGTTCGTACGTGAATCGGTACACTCCATCCAATCGTTTCCCGACAGGCCTTAAGTGGCTGCTCATATCTAACGTCGCCATCTTTCTTCTCTGGTATATACAGCGGCAGAGTGTTGGCTTTTCTTTTCTCAACAACCTGGCGCTCGTTCCGTCGCAGGTGGTGACAACTTTCGCTGTTTGGCAATTAGTCACCTACATGTTCCTCCATTTCGGGATCTCCCACATCCTGTGGAATATGCTCGGACTTTGGTTTTTTGGAGCCGAAATTGAGCGGCTCTGGGGCACTAAACGTTTTCTCCAGTACTATTTCCTTTGCGGAATCGGAGCGGGAGTAACCGTTGTGTTGATGGCGTACATCTTCAGTGGTGTCGATATCCGTACCGCCGGTGCCTCCGGAGCCATTTATGGAATGCTGATGGCCTATGCGCTACTCTTCCCTGACCGCACAATTCTTTTCGGATTTCTGATACCCCTAAAGACGCGCGTCTTCGTCACAATCATTGGAGCGGTTCTCCTGCTTCAGTCTTTTTCAGCAACGGTCGGTGGTCAAGGCAGCACCATATCAGTGCTCGCACACTTGGGTGGTTTGGTCACAGGCTATCTTCTGCTGCGCGGTAAGCGCTTGCAGACTCAGATCCGGCAACCGGTTACTGCTGGCTTGAAAGACTGGAAGTTGCGCCGCGCTAAGCGAAAATTTGAAGTTTATCTTCAGAAAAAGAACTCAGACCGCGACCGTTGGGTTCATTAGGTCTTCAGCTGATTAACATGAAGTTTCGACAGTGTTCGTTATTTGCCTTACTTGGCGCCATACTCATTACTGGCGCCGCTCCTTATATTAGTGCAGGTCAGGATGGACCGCAGACTACCAATAACGACTCGGTAGCAAAGCCAAAGCGGAAGCCTCAGGCGCCTCCGCCCGACGACAAAGATATCGATACAACGCCCGCTGAGAGTGCGCCGCCTTCCACCACGACGACAACCGAGGCACCGCGTATCCCGTCGGAATACAAACGGCCCAAACCAGGCGAGACGGCGCCGGCTGACTCGCCCACCTTTCGCTCCAATGCGACAACGGTCAGTGTCGATGTTGCTGTGCTAGACGACAAGAACCGGTTCATCCCCAAAATTCCTGCCGGAAACTTCCGCATTCTCGAAGACGGCGTTCCACAGCAGATCTCGCAGGCAGGCGCCGGAGAAGCGCCGATGACCATCTGCATGGTGATCGAGTTTAGCGGTCGATTTCAGGCATTCTGGTCCCGGGGCTGGTACGAGACACTGCAAGCATCGTATGGTTTTCTGGACACGTTAAAGGCTGACGATAACGTCGCGGTAGTTGCATTCGATCTGCGCACAACCATCTTGTCTGACTTCTCGCCCGATAAGCGAAGGGCGGAGGAGGCAATGCGAATGCTGCGCATCCCGGGCTTCAGCGAGTCGAACGTTTTCGACGCGCTTACCGATATGGCTACCCGTATGCAAAACATTGAGGGGCGCAAGGCAATCTTGTACATTGGCTCCGGTTTGGATACGTTTAGCAAGATCACCTACGACCAGGCGCGACGTTCGCTGCAAGAGTCCGGCGTACCGGTTTACACCATCAGTGTGCTGCAGATTTCGCGGCTTCTGGCCGATGCCGGCGGCGGTATGGGGGGCGACAACATTACCTTCTTGCAGGCCGATAACGAGATGCGAACCTTCGCCCGTGAGACTGGCGGTATGTCTTTCTTCCCGCGCTTTGTCGGGGAGTATCCTTCCGTCTTTCGCCAGATTGAGCAGTCCCTGCGCAGTCAGTACGCGTTTGCTTATCATCCGACAAACACGGCCCGCGATGGCAAGTTCCGGCGCATCAAGGTTGAGCTAGTCAATCCCGAAAATAACGCGCCGCTCCGGCTCAATAACGAAAAAGGTAAGCCGATAAAATACCAGGTCATCGCAAAAGCCGGCTATAAAGCACCCCGCGAGGTCGACTAGCGGCGCTCTAGAACTCGCGCCAATGAGTGTCAAGCACTAGATCTGGTTCGGTTACAGTGGCTTAGGAGTATAGCGATACTCCGCTCGAGTCATGTGTTACCTTCGCAGGGTCCAATGAGATCCGCCCCAAGTCAACGAGCTCGAGTTTCGGCCGTCATTCTCCTGGTAGACGACAATCCGGATGGTAATCTTGCCCGCTGCTCAGTCCTGTGTGAGTTGGGTTACGAAGTGGTGATTGCATGCTGTGGCCAGGATGCGCTGACGTTGGTACGCAGTCGAAATATCAACTTGATCATCACCGATTACAAAATGGACCCAATGAATGGACTCGAGCTGATAGCCTGCTTGCGTGCCGAGCAGCGTCAGACACCGATCATTCTTCTGACAGGCTTTGCGGATGCATTAGGGTTGCGCCCCGGCGCAACGGGAGCCAATGTCGTCATTCAGAAAAGCGCGAACGAACTGTCCACTTTGCTGAGACATACGAAGCGATTGCTGCAGCCACCACGGAAGCCGGTAAAGTCACATTCTCCCACTAAGCTTGCAAGCCGCTCCCATACTGCCGGATCTTAACGACGAGACTATTTTCCACTGCTTCCAAGAGGCAGAGCCAATGCCGTAAGCGTATTAAGTTTGACGTTGGGCCTGAGCTTCCCGTCCTCGGTTTTGTCAAGCTGTGGAATTAGCAATATAGTAAAGTCGGTCACCGCTGACCACACCAGTAGTAACGCGGTCAAAGAGCGGGTTCTTTCGTTCCAGAACGTCCATGCGGGTAATGCTGCTGTGGTCGGGACCTAGAACAAGACGCACGATACGAGGCGCCATCGGCCCATTCCGAATCGCAATGAGATTTCCTCTGAAGGCGTACAGCCCGTCAATGTAGGCAAGGGATAAGTTGCTCGGATGCCGGAGAGGCTTCGCCCTTTGAGAAACAAGATCAATCGCCGTGATCCCGGCTCCGAAGCTCGCAACGAAGAGAATTTTTTCGTCGGGAGAAATCGCGATTCCATTTGCAGCGACAAACTGATGCTCGCCCAAGAAGGGTTTGGGTGTTGTGCTGGTGCCCGCGAATTCATATACAGAGCCCTGTGCGGTATCAGTTACAAAAACCCTCCCTCTTGAGGTAACTACAAGATCATTGAAGACATGCCTGCCCGGCAACGCCGCGATCCTGACCAGCTTGCCGGAAGAAAGGCTGTACTCGCAAAGGCTTGCGGCATTGGCTTCGTTGCTAGTGGTCCAAAGGCTGTTCGCCTTCCTATCGATCTTGAGACCGAGCACAGAGCCTAAACCCTCACGGTGAGCTGTAACGAATGGCATGCAGGTTCCCTTCTCCACGCAGCGAACGACCGTGTCTCTAACCGTACTTCCCAGGTAATGGGCCGAAGAATGGACATCGTAGGCTAGGTTTTCAGGAAGCAGGTTTGCTTCATCAATCTCCGCAACGCGATAGCTCTTAGATACCCTCGTAATTTGAGAACCGACCTTTAATTGCAGCGCTTGGAATTCGCTCACCCGTTGCAGGGCTCTGAATGCCTCGTCTTTGGAAGGGTCGAATCCTAAGTTCTCATCTACTACCTTTTGCAGCCACATCATCGATTGCCGATACTGGCCACCCCAGGCGTAGGTCTTGGCAATTTGATACTTGATGGCTCCCCTATCGTTCCCGTTTATCAGGAGAGTTTGAAGCCGCTTAATCTCATCCGTGAAACCTTTGACGTCCGCTGCGGAAAGCTTCTGGTCAGAGGGCAACTGCGCAGCGGCCGCAGCCGCTATGACAAGAGTTGCCACCCAAATGCCGCGCCCCATTCGGATTGCTAACGGTTTCGAGAAAATGGGCGTTCTGATGATCACTAGTTTTCGAGTTCTACTGCTTGCCGCTGCAACGCTGAAAGTATGTGGTGCTCTAGACGCGGCATTCGATGCACGGTTCCACACTATTGCTCAGGCAGCCACCAGATCCCAGCTCTACGAGTTTTTCCATCAAATGCCGAAGGGTGGAATCCTTCACCTGCACAGTGAATATGCCGTACCCCCGGAGTTCTGGTTCAGGATTGCAACGCAGGGCAAAACCGGAAGAGCGAACGAGTATTACACGAAGGCTTTCGAAAAAGTCTGCTCAGGTTCCACCACGACACAACTTTCTTTTGCGACCGTCCAGCGGGCAACGTGGCAGGGTCTCTCAACATGCGAAAAACAAAACTTTAAGTTGTTGACGCTGTTGTCGCCTAGCGAGCAAACTGCGTGGATGAATGCGATGAGGGTCACGACGGCGACCGGAGGTAGGAATAAATTCTTCAATGAGATTGTTCCCAGACTGAGTGATCTTTGCCAGGATCCTAACCTCATGCTTGAGGTAATTCCTGAAATCATGCGTAGAGCCGCGTCTGAGCACATTGACTACCTGGAACTGCAGTTCGATCCGACAAGCCTGCGCAACGCCATTGGGAACCGGGTTAATTCCGGCGAATTCATCCAACTACTCAGAAAGCGCCTTACAGAACCGGATGTTGTCAGCAGCGGTGTCGCCGTGCGCTTCCAGATGGCGGCCTACCGGTTAGCAGCCGATCCAGAAAGAGAGATGTCGAATGCCTTTCAGTTTGTGAGCGAGCATCGCGATCTATGGGTGGGCGTTAATTTGCTTGGCCAGGAGGGGCAACCGAATGGCGAGCTATCACGTTTTACGTCGGCCTTAATAGGCTTGCGCAGCCGCTACGATACTCCGCTGTCGTTGCACGCCGGAGAATTGGACGCTCCCGGACACCAGGTGCACGATGCTCTTGTCGCCGGTGCGTCCCGCATTGGACACGCTGTCAATCTGGCGAGCGATCCAGATACGATACTGCTGATGCGACACGGCGATTTTCCGATAGAAACTTCTCTGGTCAGCAATGAGCTGCTAGAGTTCACGCCGGATTTGTCGAAACACCCATTTCCTCTCTACCTTCGATCGGGTATTCCGATGTGCCTGAACACCGATGATCCAGGTGCGTTCGGAGGAACTCTGACCGACGAATTCTTCTTGGCAGCAACGACGTATAACCTGAACTGGCACGAGCTGGTAGGTCTCGCGCGCAACAGCATTCACTATGCCTTTGTCGACGAGGTAACCAAAGCTCATTTAGCGGCCAAGCTGGATGGGGACCTATTCACGTTTGAGCAAAGGATGTCGAATGACAACTGGCAAGCAAGACTCAGCCGCCAACCTCACTTGTCCGACTTTGCGAAACGACATTTATTCGCGGTTGAAAAGTAAATCGGAATTTTGAGCTCAGTGCAACCAGCTTATGATGCTGCGCGACACAGAGCCATCTGCCGGTCAGAACCCGCTCCAGCGAATGGAAAAGCTTTCACTCCAGGTTGCTCCGGCAGCCACCGATTGCAGTTCAGGGTACTTACCGTCATGCGCAAGATTGATTCCGTTTGTGATGGCAGTCATCGGTTCAAAGCAGATAAAGTCCTTTCCCGGTGGCGCATAGACAACAGCCACTTGGTACTTAGGTCCATAGATTACCTGGATCATCTTGCTACCTGCTTCCACCGAGAACATAGCAATGCCCTCGCTGTTTCGGACCAGGTCCGTGAACCCGTCGTCAAAGGTGTGGTCTTTAAGTGAGACTTTATCCGGCAATTCGTTAGCGGTCAGCTTTCCCGTTGCAATCAACTGCAAATCTGTTTCGACGTGCTTTCGGGCAGGTATGTGAACTGATTGTTCAGAGCGCTGCGTCCCAGGGAGCTTGAAGTATGGATGGAACCCAATCGCGACCGGCATCGGTTCTGTGCTCAGATTCTTTATGTTCGTTGTCACTTGCAGAACGCCGTGAGCAAGCCTGTAAGTCATTTCGTATTGGTGGGCAAAAGGCCAGTTCGCCATCAACTCCGGGGATCGCCAAAAATCCAGCCCGCTGGTAACGCTTGCGGACTGCTCATCAGCTTCCAACGCAGTCACTCGCCAGAGTGGCGACGCTGCCAACATTCCATGTATTGCGATGCCGCTCTTATTGACGCTGACGGTCCCGAGTTCGGAGTTGAATGGATACTTCTTACCATTTGCCCAAAAACTCCCGCCGGCTAAACGGTTGGCCCAAGGAGCTAAAAAGGGGATGCCGCTGAAGCTTGGTGGCTGACCACTCTTCAGAGATGCTGCGTTAGGCAGCGGAAAATAGAGGAGGTTTTGTCCGTGCACCGCGAGCGCACAAACTCGATTGCCTACTGAAGGGACAATTGATACCTCGACACTTTCTTTCCGATCAGCAAGATGAATCACCTCCACTCCGCCTTCGATCCTGCTTTCAGCCGAGTAATTGCTCGCGGCAGCTGCTAAAGCCGGAACAATAAAGAGGAGACCGCAGCGCATTTGTCTGGCTGAAATCATGAGGCCCTCCTTTGTCTTTCGGACTTCGCCAGCACTCATGGCCTCTGAACTGTAAGGCACAAGTTTCATAGCCACTGATGAACGCTGATGTCAGAACACGATCGTAGCCGAAGCCTGCATATCGCGGTTATCGATGATTGTGCCGGTGATCTGGCCGGCCGTGCCGGAACCAATGTTTGCGTTTGGATTCGCGAAATTGGGCGTGTTGAAAGCGTTGAAGGCATCCAGGCGAAAGTTCAGACTCAAGCTTTCGCGCAGTCTGAATTTGCGCTGTACAGATAGATCCCAGTTCGAGGTGCCCGGGCCGTTCAGAACGCCTCTGGCGGAGTTGCCGTAAGTGTTCGGTGGAGGCGCCACAAAAGCCTTCGTGTCGAACCAGAGTGACGGTTGTGGGTTCGGCAAATTACCTGACGCAATACGATTCGGCCAACTTGGGGCTCCGAAGTTCACGCCGCTGTTGAGAAACACTGTAAACGGAAAGCCACTAGCAAAAGTGACAATGCCGTCGAGTTCCCAGCCTCCGACAACCTGTGCTGCGACCCCTCTGTTTACGAACGGTTTGCCCGGCCCGAATGGAAGCTCATAGTTCGCACTACCGACAAAGCGGTGCTGCTGATTGAACCCGGAGGGTCCGTATCCAGCCTTGAGATTGGTAATAGTTTGCGGATTGCCAACCGAGCCGCCGCCGCTTGCAGCAGACCCGCCGTAGTCCATAGAGCGGCTCCAAGTGTAGCTGAGCAAAGTTGTCAGACCTCTCGAATAACGCTTGGTCAACTTTGCCTGGAGGCTGTGATAGTTTGACATGTTTCGCTCATCGCACTGCGCCCAGGTTGAGATGTTATTGAGCGGCTGAATGAGGCGCCGATTGTTTTGAGAGGACGCTGAGGTGACTCCGGGGACGCCCGGTTGCACTTCGTTGGGGTTGTAACAGTAGGTTAGGTGAATGCCTCGGCTGCCTGCATATGCAAGCTCGAATAGAGCTCCTGACGTAACCTGACGCTCGATGTCGAGATTCCAAGACTCGGTGTAAGGGGTAAGGTTCTTCAACTCATGCCCGATAACGGCGGGTGCTGCTGCATTAAGCTGCGCTGTGGTGGTTGGCTGCACTGTTGTGACGCCCTGTGGAAATGGATTGCTGATGAGGGGCAGACAGTTGCTGGTGTTGCTCGAGGATACTGTGCACGGCGTGCTGTAGGCCCCGGCAAGCGGATTAACTGCGTCAGAGAATGTCTGCGACACGGTAAACGGAGGCTGCTGCCCTAACTCGTTGGACGCGGAGAACGGGTCCGGGAAATAGGAGATGGCGTACCCGCCGCGGACTACAGTGTTGCCTTTGCCGTTCACGTCATAGGCAAATCCGAATCGTGGAGCTATGTCGCCGTAACGGGTCTGAATGCCCGCACTCGGACCCACACCATTCTGTCCGGCATAGATAAAGCTGAGCGTATTGAAGTTGAAGTTCGCCAGCCGATTTCGAATCTCAGTGTCAGGGGTAAACACGTCGTAACGAACGCCCAGGTTGAAGGTCAATCTCGAAGTTGCTTTCCAGTCATCCTGGAAAAAGCCGGCCCACTCGCCGTTTGAGATGTAATACGGAGTCTGGAGATAATTGCGGCTGCCGCTATTCGGAAAGCCCAGTAAAAGAGCGGCCAAGCCCGATCCATTCTGACCGGTTGTCTTGCCTTGCGGATCCAGCGGGTTGTTTGTGAAGTTGTCGTTGAATGTAAATTGGCCGCGCGTGGTTGTATTGGTGAAGGGCGAGGCTAACTCGCGGATGTAACGGAAGCCGAACTTCATCTGGTGCCTGCCCTTGGTCCAGGAGAGCGTGTCTTCGAACTGGATGTTAGTCTGTCTTGGGTTGGCAGGAAGAAACGCTGCACCGCCCTGGAGGCAAGTAAATTCAGCGCCGCACGAGTTACCGATTTGGATGTTAGGTAAGCCAGAGGCAAATTGAGAAACATTGATACCTTGAATGCCGAGTGACGTTGCTGACTGATGGCCGAAGTCGGATTGCGAAGTAAAAGGATTTGTGCGGGAGTAACCGGTCCGGAACTCATTCAGCAGTGTGGGGCTAAACAGGTGAGTTTCGTTGAGGGCAGCGCCTTGCGCCGAGAGAGTGGTGTTCTGCACACCGGCGACCTGAGGGCCGAGGTCGAACCGGCTGGCTGCTGATGGTGGGGTAGGAAGGCAACAGGTGCCCTGGCCGCCGACAAGCGGATTGGGAGCACTTTGTACGAACTGCTCAAAGCTGTAGCGGAAGAACATGGAATCTTTCTCGCTGACACGGTAGTCGATGCGGGTGTTGCCGCCGTTATCGTCAATGATTTGGTTCGCCGAAGACGTGTAGTTGTTGAAGCTCCCGCCCGTTTGCGGAAGCGGGTAGATGCTGGCGAGATTCAGACCAACCGGATTCAATAAAGAACTGGGAATAATGTTGTTCGCAAATGGCGTCCGGACAATTTGATTATTGGCATTGGTTGTTGTGGTTAGTGGGTTGTAGACCGTGATCAACTGCCCGGCACTGTTTCTGTAATTGCTGAAGTCGCCCGTGCGCTCAGCCAGCGTGGGCACGCTATTCAAATTGACAATGCCCTTCAGCGAGCGCTGTCCATAGTAGTCGGCGAAGAAGAAGAGCTTGTCTTTGATGATGCGGCCGCCCAGTGCGCCTCCAAACTGATTGCGCCGGTATTCGGGCTGCTTCTGAGTGGTGGGGTTGAAGTAGTTGCGCGCGTCCATGTAGCTGTTGCGCAAGTAATCGAATGCTTCGCCATGAAACCCGTTTGAGCCTGACCGAGTGGACACAGAGACCACACCGGCACCGCGTCCGAACTCTGCCGAGTAGGTGCCGGTCAATACCTTAAATTCCGCGATCGATTCTACGGAGGGCTGAATCATGACGGTATTGAATGTCCACTCGTTGTCATCGATGCCATCCACCAACCAGCCATTCGTATTGGCCTGGCTTCCTAGCGCGTTGAAGTCCGACGCTGCACGCGGATTGAACGAACTGGAACCCGACAGGTTTTCTCCCGGCTGCCCTGGTGTTACTCCCGGAACGAGGTCCACCAGCTGAGCGAAGTTGCGGCCATTCAGTGGCAGTGCTTGTACCTGCCTTTGTGCAACGACTTCACCGAGCTCAGCGCTTTCTGAACGAATGAGCGGAGCTGCCGCGGTCACTTCCAGAGTCTGACTTACCTGCCCAATCTGGAGCGTCACATCAACGCGCGCTCTCTGGTCCACGTCCAGAACGACGTTGTCAGAAACGGACCGCTTAAAGCCCTGTTTGGAAACACTGACGCTGTAAGTTCCCGGAATAAGGAATTGCGCGCTATATTCGCCGCTCGCGTCAGTCTTGTACTGGTTACTGGTTCCTTTGGCAGTCTCGGTGATCAGGACATCTACGTCAGCTACTGCTGCGCCACTCGCATCGCGGACGGTGCCAAGGATGGTTCCAGTTGTTACCTGACCGACACTCGGGCTCGGAATCGACAAAGCCAAAATCGCCATAATGCAGATTGCATTCAGCCGCCTCAACATGGGACAACTCCTTATCTGAACTTGCTGCCTTGCGTGGAATACTGGTTGATCATTCTATGCCATGGCTGAAAAAGCTGCTAAGTGGCAGAGCATTTGATAGACGGTTTATGAAGACCCTGCGCTGTCCGGCAAGGGTTTCGAAGACGCTTCTCAACATGGCTTTAACGGTTTAGGGAATTACGATTTCACTAAGTGACTTCGGAGCCGGACTTGATTGCGCAGTTCGGACAACAACGCTTCGATCTTGTTTCGATCTCGGCGAGCAATCGCATATTCCGGTGTTTGGCTGAGCTTCCAAACGTGCTCGCGCACATCCTCATAGCAATTGACTCTCAGCGTTCGGTGAGTCGATGACGAAGGCGGCCCGTGTGACTACAGCCCGCTTTCAACGTCTCGCGCACGAAAGCAAATCGACGTGGCGATCAATGAGCCGTAGCGGCGGCTTTTTACTTTGTGACTTCTCGCGGACGGATCAACTTCCGGTTGTCGGCGATTGGCTCAGAGTCGAGCAAGATCACACGAGCGCCTAGCGCATGAATACGGCCAAATGCTTTTCGAGCCGCATCATTTGAGCGCGGCTTCGATTTTGGAAATGGTAGAACCGGACCCGACCCAGCTATCGAGGATCTCACCGTTCTTGGATAGCAGGAAATAAGCGGGGAGGCCCTCGATGCGTATGAGGCGATGCACCGGGCCGTCGTCGGGCTCGTGGCATTCCGCCCACGCGATCGCGAACTCGGCGAGGTACTTCCTGAGCACCTCCTCGGATTCGTCACTGGTGACGCCAAGGATGTCGAAGCGGGAACGCGGCAGGCTGTCATAGAGGGCTTTGAGTTTTGGCATCTCTTCACGGCAGGGGCCACAGTTGGTGTTCCAAAATTCGAGGAGCGTGAAGTCGGCCGTGTTGCGGCGGAAAGCATGGGCTTTGCCCCCGAGGTCGGGCAAAGAGACGTCGGCAATCAGGCTGCCGGGTTTGAGCGATGGGCGATCCGGGTGCGAGTCCGACTCCTTGAGAGTCAAGGACGCGCCCTGGGGATCAACGTGGAATTCGTAGCTCTTGCCGGCGAGGTTCACCCAACGGTCGTTGGGGTCATACGATTCGTACTTGCCGTTCCCCTCGCGATCGAAGAATACATGGTCGCCGAGGAGGTCATACCGGCCGCTGGAACCCAACAGGCGGAAAGGGATTTCGTGACCATCAAGCAGAATCTTACCGGAACGATAGGCATCGAGATTCATTCGAATAGCTACGCCATTGGTGTTCCCCGAGTTCTTGACTAATTCGAACCGCGCAGTCCAGTGGCTCGTGCTATTTTTCATTGGGAGATCGAATCGGGAAACGCCGCCCTCGTCGTGGAAGCGGAAGGGTTCCGCGTGGCTCAGGTCGCCGTCGCCCTTGAGGTCGAGGAAGAGCTTGTACCCATCGGAATCGCGATCGAGGATCCAGGAATGGTTGGCAAGCTCGTATATGAAGTTGACTCCCACACGATAATCAGGGCTGAGCTTGGGAGGGAGCTGGTGAATGACCTTGATGTTGGCGCGTCCCTCGGCCCCGGCCGCCAATTTCTGATACTCGGCGGGAGTCAATGGACGCATCGCGCCGCTGCTTGGAGGCATGACGGGCTCGCCGGTTGGGAATACCTGAGCCGGCAGAGGCAGGCAAAGGAGCAGGGCACAGAGGGCGCAGGTGCCAAACATAACACTTTCATCGTTTCATAAAAGCGAAACCCGGGAACTGTACAAAGCCTGTTCAGAAATTTAAGGCGCGAGCGAGGGTTTTTCAACAGCGTCTAATGCTTTCGCACTCAAGCGTACTGGCCCGCGACGAATCCGGAGGCCCACGCCCACTGAAAATTGAAGCCGCCCAGGTGACCGGTGACATCCACAACTTCACCGATGAAGTATAGATTCGGAACGCGTCGGCTCTCCATCGTTTTGGAAGACAAGCCTGCCGTATCTACGCCTCCTAACGTCACCTCCGCCGTTCGGTAGCCTTCGGTACCGTTCGGAACAACCTGCCATTGGTTGATGGCCAAGCCAAGTTGCTGAAGCTGGCGATTCGGAACATCAGCAATGCGGCCAGGCGCATGTTGCTGAGCCAGCAGTTGCCCCAGCCGTTTAGGCAACAGTTCATTGAGCACCATCGTTGTCTCAGCGCGCGGGTTCTCTGCCTTGCCTTGCAGCAGCAGGTCAGATGCAGTTCGCTCGGGTGCAAGATCAATTGACAATTGATTGCCCGGCTTCCAATAAGAAGAGATCTGCAGGACGGCTGGCCCGCTCAGGCCACGATGCGTGAAAAGCAGTCCTTCTCGAAATCGCTGGCCATTACAGGACACCGATGCTGGAACGGCAACGCCGGATAGCGCTCCCCACGTATGCAACTGCTTCTCGCTGAGCGTAAACGGAACCAGAGCCGGTTGGGTGGGAACCACGGGCATTTCGAACTGGCGTGCAATGCACTGTCCCGCGTTTGTTGCGCCCATCTTCGGAATCGATAGCCCGCCTGTTGCTACCACCAGAGACTCACAGCGGATGTCGCCCGCTCCGGTCTGCACGACAAATTGCCCATCCGGTTTGCTGACGTTAAGAAAGGGAGTACCGAGGCGAAGTTGCACCGACGTTTGCCGGCACTCCTCCAGCAGCATGGCTATGATCTGGTGAGACAGGCCATCGCAGAACAACTGGCCGTGAGCTTTTTCGTGGTAGGAGATGTTGTGCTTCTCAACGAGCGCAATAAAGTCAGCGGGCGTGTAGCGCGCGAGAGCCGATAGGCAGAAACGCGGATTTTGCGAGATGAAGTTTTCGGGCCCGGTATAAAGATTGGTAAAGTTGCAGCGGCCACCGCCGGAGATACGGATTTTCTCAGCTGGTTTCGGGGCGTGATCAAGCACGACAACGCGGCGCCCGCGCTTGCCCGCCTCGATTGCGCAGAACAGCCCAGCAGCCCCGGCTCCGAGTATCAGGACATCAGTTTGGAAAGCCGGGGGCAACACTTCTATAGTAAGGAAACATGGTCAGGTACGCACTTCTTTGCCTTTTATTGCTTACACAGATAAAGGCCAAACCAGCTGGAGTTAAACCAACTGGGGCAAAGCGTTCGGCATCCAAGTCAAAGACAGGCGGATCGTTGCTAGCCGGCTTGTCGCTACATGATCGAATCGCTCAAATGATTGTGGTGCGCGGCTACGGTGATTACCCGTCGCGCAACAACCCGGAGTACCGCCGTTTTCTACGCTGGATTGAGGAGGATCATGTCGGCGGATTTATTGTTGCCGGGCGCATTCGAAACGGCAATGTGATTCCTGCACAACCATACGAGATGGTGACCTTCATCAACCAGATGCAGCGGCTTGCAAAAACGCCGTTGCTGGTGGCATCCGACTTCGAACGCGGCGCCTCCATGCGCGTTGCGAGCACGGCTCAGTTGCCTTATCAGATGGCTTTCGGAGCCGCGCATGACGTGCATGCAGTGACGCAACTGGGTGAAGCAACAGCTCGGGAAGCGCGCGCTTTGGGCGTGCAGTGGGTGTTTGCGCCCGATGCCGACGTGAACAACAATCCGGATAACCCGATCATCAACGTGCGCTCATTCGGGGAAGATCCGGCTGCAGTGGCCGCGGACGTAGCAGCGTTTGTGGACGGTGCTCATCGCGATAAAGACCGTTACGTTTTGGTGACTGCCAAGCATTTTCCGGGGCATGGCGATACGGCCGAGGACAGCCATATGCAACTGGCAAAGCTTGATCAGCCGAAAGAGCGGATTGAGTCGTTGGAACTGGTGCCCTTTCGTGCAGCAGTGCAGCACGGAGTAGACGCAGTGATGACTGCTCATTTGTCGGTACCGGCGTTTGAACCGCAGGGCCTACCGGCTACGCTGTCTCCGAACGTATTAACCGGCCTGCTGCGGGACGAGCTGCACTTTGACGGATTGGTGGTCACCGACGCGCTTGAGATGCAAGGAATCGCAGCCCAGTATTCGCAAGGTGAGGCGGCAGTGAAAGCAGTAGAGGCAGGTGCTGATGTACTGTTGATGCCGACCGATCCTGAGCCGTGCATCAAGGCACTCATGAGAGCTGTGGGAGACGGGCATATCACGCGAGAACGGATCGACAGGAGCGCGCTCCGCATCATGGCTGCCAAGAAGCGGACGGGTCTGCTGCGCAATCGCTTGGTGGACGTGAATGGATTGACTGACGAGCTGGAAGGAGCATCCACCGATCAGCTGGCTCAACAGGTGGCGGACCGCGCGGTAACACTGGTGAAGGACGACAAGCACCAGTTCCCTTATGTGGCGACGGCGAATACCTGTCTGGTGATTATGGGCGAGTATACATTTACCCAGCGTGGTGAAATGCTTGCCAATGAGTTGCGGCGCGAGATAAAAGATCTGAAGTTATATTTGGTAAATCCAAGCATTGCGGACCCGGTGCTTGATGCCATTGCTACCGACGCGTCGCACTGCGGACAGATCTATGCAGCGGCTTTTGTAACAGTCGCGGCCAACCGCGGATCGGTTGGATTGGAGGGTGGCTTAAGCCGCTTCCTTCACACGCTGGAAGATGGCTCGGTCCCGCTTGCTTTAATCTCGTTAGGTAATCCATATCTACTGCGCGACTTCCCTAAAGTGAGTGCATATGCGGCAACGTTCAGCAGTACGCAGACTTCCGAGATAGCCGCAGCCCAGGCGATCCTGGGCAAAATTGCTATTGACGGGAAGCTGCCAGTTTCCATTCCCCCGGTCGCGAAATTGGGCGACGGTCTCACTGTACCTGCCCGGGCGCACATGGCATCTAACGGGCTGGAATAAGGGAGATTACCTGGCTAGGACATTAGCATTGATCGGCTAAGATTCACGTGACGCGAATCGAGCAGATGAGTGGAAGAGGACGTCACTGGGTCTCCCGTGCGAGGGTTAATCTGGCAACTTGGCTCATCAATGCTGTTCTTTGATGCCGGCAAAGGTAAGGACAGCAACTGAGTCGGGGGGCAGTTCCACATTGCATACACCCGAACAGCGCAGACTTTTTTCTGCAACGCGTATGAGGTCCGGCTTAGTGAATGTATTGCGCCCCATGGGTTCAGAGGCGTTTAGAATTGCACATTGCACATTGGGAGCGTAGGCGAAAGAACCAGGATCTATCTGTACCTGCAAAGCACGCTCGTTGTCGGCGTTCGACATCTTGACAAACATTTTTGAACGATCACTGCTCCGCGTAACCACAGCGTCAAGCGAATAAACTCCAGGTTTCAACTCAGGAGATTCCACGCGTGCATAAAGTCGCTCGGTCCCCAGATGATCGTTGTAGAGCTGGATCGCATAGAACTGAGCCGTTCGGTAAACCCGGTCGCGGCTCGCCTGCATCACTCCTCCCCCCCACCCAATCAAAACATCGGAAATGGAGTTGGCCTCCACCCTGTCACCGTCCCGTTCCAACCCGTTCATCATGCGCGAGGCATAGACCGCACCTTCCATCGACTGAATCACGTTTGCGTTGAAGAAGAGATTCCACTCATTAACAATCTGCTTGATCGGATGTTCGGGCGACAACTGCGCGATGAGCTTCCCAATGTGTTGGTAGTTCCGCTCAAATTCATCGGCTCGTGACATCATGGTCGCTCTGGGATTCGGCGGCGCAGCGTTTTTCGAAGCCGATGTGTAGTCATGAATAGCCAGATAATCGATGGCTGGTCCCGCTATCGAAATGACGGCTCTGTTCCAGGTATCCTGCTCTTTGCCCAATCCTTCGCCGACAGCAATGAGCTTGATCGTTGGGTCGACTTTTCTCATCGCGTTCGCATACTGCACGGCCGAACGCGCATACGTTTCGGCATCGGTGTGACCACGCACCCACGCGCCAAAAATCTCATTGCCAAGCTCCCACTGCTTCACTTCATACGGAGCCGGATGGCCGTTTGCAGCTCGCTCGGCACCGTACTTCGAAGTCGTCGGCCCATTGACATACTCAACCCAGTTCGCCGCTTCCTCCGGCGTAGCCCCAGCACCGTTCACGTTCACGGTAATGGAAGGCTCAATATGAAGCCGTGTACACAGCGCCAGGTATTCGTCTGTTCCGAGGTCATCCGGTTCGGGCGCGTTTGACCAAGCCGTATTTGTCCAGACAGGCCGTGCATCACGCGGGCCGACACCCCACTGCCAGTGGTAGTCCTGCGCGACGTTACCGCCGGGCCAACGCAAGAACGAAGGCTTCAGTTTGGCAATCATCGCCTCAACGTCCGGACGTACCTGCTGTTTCGCATCGCCCGGCTCTAGCGATACCTCGTCTATGTAAAGCTTGCCCGCGCCCTCAAAAAGGAAACTCAATTTGGCAAAACGATCGGTTTTCGTTGGCGTGAGACTGAAGCGGTACTGCTTCCATTCAACGCCCGCCGTTACCGGCACCCTCGCCTGCGCATAGGTCTCACCTTCGCTGTTGTCCTCCTCAAGCGCCACCGTGATGTCGCCCGCGTACCCATCCTTCGACGGAACTTTGATCCACGCATAACCGTCGTAGCGTCGGCCTGCATAGACAGAAAGTTGCCCTTGAGAGAAGCCCCGCCGCGTGTCTGAGATGTCCTGCCGAGTGACGGTGACTTGCAGCGAGTGTTCCGCCATGCCCGTCGCCCCGTTTGTTTTGGGATAAGCTTCCTCGCTGATAGATGCGAACTTGATCGCGCCCACGTTGTCATTGCGCTCATCCGGCTCCAGCCTCCAACGTGCCGGCAGACCCAAATAATCCGGAGCCTCCTCGAATGACCGGTCATGCACCATCTCGGCGGTTAAGCCCCACTTGACGTCTTCGCCCATCATCTCGACAAAGGCGGCGTACATGCGCGGGCTGATGTGGTTCTCGATTCGCGTTGGGTCCACTTGGATGCTCGCCGTTTGCGCCGTGGCAACCGCAACGCTTGCCAGCATCAAAATCAGTCGGAACTTTGTCATGAAAACGCTACGCCTCACTGCAGAAGCGTAGCGTCTCGGCCACGTGCTTCTGCCAATACTCCCATTCATGGGCACCCGGATACTCTTGGTATTCGTGTTCAATGCCATACGCCACAAGCTCGGCATGGAGCATTCGGTTCCCAGCAATCAGGCTGTCGTCAACTCCGCAATCGAAACGTAACTTAGGCAGTCGGCCCGCGGCTTTCTTTAGCAAAAATGACACCTCGAGTTCTTCGGAAGATGCACACTGCAAATACTCGCTCAGCGGTTCCTCCACGAAGGCTTCCATCTCGGAGATACGAGTGATGGCCGAGTGCGCAGAGACGGCGCTGAAGCGCTCCGGGTACTTCGCTCCCAGCCGCAGTGCGCCATAGCCGCCCATTGATAAGCCTCCGATGGCTATCAGTGCATTTTTCTGCAACGCGCGTGCGGCGAGCCGGGCAAGAGCAGGCACCTCCTCGACAATCCAGGCCTCGGCGTTCTCCCCATCTGGCCAGGGAAGATAGGCGCTCCCATCATTTCTAAGCCCGTCGCTTGGCATCGCGATTACCATTGGTTCTGCGCTTCCATCGGCAACCATCCGCTGCGCCGTCCGATGCACTCCACCTTTCTGTTCCCAGACCCAGTGGCTCCCGTACACTCCGTGCAGCAGGATGAGTAGCGTATTGATTTTATTTGCCTTTGGGACCCACAGTGACAAGTCGCACCGGCGGCCGAGTGCCCTGCTCTTGACGGTTACATACCGCATGCCCTCTCGCTCGAACGCTGGATCCGAAATCTCGACTGTGCGAAAAGCGCGTTCGATCAAAAGACCAGAACTCCTTTTGCATTGATCCCGGCGTGCATATCTTTGAATGCCTGTTCGAGTTCTGCCAGCGGGTACCGGCGCGTCACCATCCGGTCCAGCGGCAACTGTCCTTCCAGATAGAGCTGCATGAGCAAAGGAAAATCGCGCTGTGGTCGGCAGGCGCCATACAACGGATTGATGTATATCTTGTCCCACTCGAACAACTCCATATCGACCGGCACTACTTGCTCAATACCGCTGACACCGACCGCAGTCCCTGCGCTTCTCACCATAGCCAAGGGAGCAGCCCCTAGCTCAGGTATGGCCGTGCATTCGAACGCGTAATCGGCGCCACGTCCCCCATTGCGACGTTTCACTTCCCCCGCTGCCTCCAGCAAGCCCTTGTCCTCTCGATGAGCCAGCAGCGTCTCGGTTGCGCCAAACTGCTCAGCGAGCTTCAGCCTACCCGGGTTAACATCCACCGCAATCACTCGTGCAGCCTTCGAGTAGAGTGCGCCCAGGATGACGCTCAATCCCACCCCGCCGCAGCCGAGAACCACCACCGTGCTGCCCGGCGTCACTTGCGCTGCATTCACTGCTGAACCGAACCCGGTCATAACAGCGCAACCCATAATGGCGGCCACTTCAAAAGGAATGCCGCCTGGCAATGGCAGCACCGCTGCTTCCGGAACAATAGCGTGGGTGGCCATAGTTCCCAGGCTGAAGGACGAATTGATTGGCCCGTTTGCATGCTGATAGCGAGCATCGGGCACGGTCCCGCGCTGTTCGCAGATGTTTTCTTTTCCGCGCGTACATTGGAAGCAATGGCCACAAGGAATCGCCCAATTGAGCATGGCTCGATCACCGGGCGAAAAGCTGGTTACGCCTTCACCGATGGCTACCACTTGGCCTGCTCCCTCGTGCCCCATTACGATCCGCCTGCCCCAGGCGAGCGAATCCCAGTCGGTGTGGCACACTCCGCTGGCCTTGATCTCGATCAGAACTTCACCACGCTCAGGCGCGCTGATACCTACGGAGTCTACCGAAAAGGTTCCGTCGCCTGCGGCCACCGCCGCTTGTACTCTCATATCGTGCGCCTCTTAATCGATCTGTGTTCCGTCATGCTGCGCCCCGGGTCTTTTACGTCGCGGCCAGTAAGCGAGGATGTATCCAAACCCAACGATGAGCAAAAGGACGCCCACCCACAACGTCGCGTGATAAGCGGCAAGCACGGTCGCCGGAGGTTGCACAATCTGATATAGGCCGGCAGCAGTCAGCAGCACCCCGTAAATGCTCAGGAGCGCACCGATGTAAAACCAGACGGTAAAGGCTCGTCCCATCGATGGCCTATCGGAACAGCCACTGCAGCCATAAGAACACGACTGCCGCAGCGATTGCCCAAAAGAGGGGCTGCTGCACGAGTGGATACTTACCCTCAGCTGGAATCGCGGTGCAGCCATACACCAGTCCATTCAACGTGTCGTACGCCGCTGGTCGTGTCGCATAACTAACCGCAAGCGTGACGGCAACACAGATGAGCCACGACCACAACATGCGATACAAACTTTCTGCGATCGGCTGTGCGTCCTGCGAGAGCGCCAGCGTGGCCAGCGCCGACGGTTGCGCCCTCACCCATACCCACATTCCGATAGACGAACAGGTTCCCGCCAGCAAACCCCAGAACGCGCCTGGTCCAGTTGCGCGCTTCCACAACATCCCCAAAATGACTGTTCCAAACAGCGGCGTTACAAAGAAGGAAAAGAGCGCCTGAACGTACTCCATGATGGAGGAAAAAGACATGGCAAAGTAAGCCGTTCCAATTGAAGCAAATACTCCAACCAGCGTGCTCCAGCGTCCCATTCGCAACATGTGAGCTTCATCGCTGTGCGGTCGAAGCAGCGGACGGTAAATGTCATAGCTCCAGACTGCGGAGAATGCGCTTACATTGCCGGCCATACCCGACATGAATCCGGCGACCAGCGCCGTGATGCCAAGCCCGAGGAGTCCTGGACCTGCATACCGAATCAGCAGCAGCGGAAGCACTTCGTTATAGGTGTGCTGACCGGCCCGCGCTACATCCTCGCTCACCAGTGGCATGCCCGCAGCGGGTAAGACCGCGAGTCCGATGAGCCCGGGTAGTATCACAATGAATGGCACCGCCATCTTGAACCAGGCGCCAATGATGGGCGCCAGCTGCGCACTCCGCAAATCCTTGGCGGCCAGTACCCGCTGCACTACCAGGAAGTCCGTTGTCCAGTAACCGAACGCTCCTACAAACCCTAATCCGAAAACAATGCCGGTCCAATGGATACCCATGCTGTTGCTTCGAAAGTGGCCAAGCGTCGACCATAAATGCAGGTAGCCGGCGTTTGCGGCCGTCCCCCCAACATGCCCCAGAATCCGCGCCTTCAACCCTGTCCAGCCGCCGGTTTCAATCAGCCCCAGCACAGGCACCACCAGCGCTCCTGCCCAGATTAAGAAGAACTGCAACACCTCATTGAGAATGGCCGACCGCAAACCGCCCAACGTGACGTAAATCGCAACGGTAAGGGACGAAGCCAAAATGGAAAAGTTCAGGTTCCACCCCAGGACCACCTGCATGACCTTTGCCATGGCGAACATGTTGATGCCGCTCATCAGGATAGTCATTCCTGCGAACGAGACCGCGCTGAGTACCCGTGTCGGTTCGCCGAATCGCAGCTTCAGATAGCCCGGCACCGAGTGCGTGCGTGAGATGTAGTAGAACGGCATCATCACCAGGCCCAGAAACAGCATTGCCGGAATGGCGCCGATCCAGTACCAGTGCGCTGCCAGCAACCCGTATTGGTAGGATGTTGCGGCCCAACCCATCAGCTCGAGCGCGCCCATGTTCGCCGCCAGAAAACTAATGCCGGCAATGTACGCCGACATTTCACGCCCGGCAAGAAAGAAGTCTTCTGAGCTGTTGGCCTGCTTTTGCAGGAGGAAGCCCAGCCCCAGCACTGCGACAAAATAAATTGCGATAACGGTGGTGTCGAGCCAGTGAATAGGCGCCAGTTGCCCCGCCAGGAGCGCCAGAATCATTCAGCCGCTTCCGAGGCGGACCCTTGTCCTTTCGAGTAGATGACCGGATTCAGCGGTGATGCCAGCACTTCGCCTACCTGCACGCCCGGGCACCATCGCTCCATGTCGAGCACATGGTTCTTGTTCTTTGGATTGACCAGCCGGATGTTTTCATCCATGTAGATCACGGTCATCACTTCCCGTGGCCGCGAGGTTACGTTGGCGCCTGCACGATGGAATGTCCAGCCGGCATGAAAGCTTACATCCCCAAGTTGAAAGCCGCTGTCTTCTGTGCGAAACGTGCTCAAAGCCTCTTTCAGCGTCGTCTCACTCTTATCGCTGATCTCCAGGTCACGGCCAATTTGAAAGCGATGACTCTTCTCGCAAAAAGCCAGCGGACCCATCTCGGACGGAGTATCCTGCAACGGTATCCAGGCCGTCACCGTATTCTCGTTTGAGACGGGCCAATAGTATTGGTCGGCATGCCAGGGCGTGATTCCGCCACCCGGCTCTTTATAAAGCGCCTGGTCATGATAGATCCTTACTCCGCTTACGCCCATGAGCTGGGCGGCGATCTGTGCCAGCCGCTTGCCGAATACAAACTCCTTTACCTCTTCCGACTCCCTCCACAGATTCATTACCTGCAGGAATGCCTTTCCGTACGTGTCGCGCTGCTCCAGCGGTACCGCATCAACCGACAACTCGGCTACGCGCTTTGAAATTGCCTGGCGGTAATACTCAAGCAGATCCGCCCGCAGCACCTGGTGCAGTTTGATGTAACCGTTCTGCTGATAGAACTCGACCTGGTCGGCGGTCAAAGTGAAGGGTGTGTTTAGTTCTTCAAATAGGCTGTTGCCGTTCATCGTTTCCATTGGCTGGCTCCTCATTGAGACTTTTCAGCAACATATCATGGGCGCCGACTGCCAGGTGTCGAAGTCAGGTATGTATCTGCGGAGCAAGACTAACCGGTCATCAATGAGAAGGTACATTGTAGCCTTCTCGTTCCTGAATGGATTGACCTGAGGCTCGCTTCGAACCAAAATCAAATCGTAAAAGGGCAGCGCGGCATATTCACTCGGTCCGAAGCGCGCGCATTGGATCGACCGTTGCTGCACGCCGAGCTGGAAAGAAGGTAGCGACTGCAGTAACCATTGTTATGCCTGTTAAGGCGGCAACACAGGCCAAAGGATTGAGGGGACTCAAACCAAACAACATGGAGCGTAAAGTCTGAGCCACGATAAGAGCCATTGGTATGCCAATGCCGAGCCCGAGGATGGCAAGCAATCCGCTCTCTCGCAGTACCATTCCAAGAATCTCTTGTCGTTGAGCTCCCAGGGCCATGCGTACACCAATCTCCATCGTTCTTTGGCTGACGCTGTAGGAGATGGTGCCATAAAGCCCAACAGCTACCAGAAATGCCGCCAGAGCGCCGAAGAAGCTCGCTAGCTGAGCGATAAGGCGCTCTTGCGAGATCGTCCGGTCGAACTGCGCTCGCTGCGTAAGAGGCTTGTCCATCGCCACGTTGGGAGCTATCTCGCGCATCACATTTTTAGCTTCGGGCAGAATGAGTCCGGTGTTTCCGGCAGTATGAAGCTCGTACTGCATGTCGGCAACTCCGGGCACCTGAGTAAAGGGGAAATAAGCTATTGCACGTTCAGGTTCCTTCACGCTTGTATAACGGCTGTTGCGGGCAACACCCACGATCGTATAGCTAATCTTTGGACTGTCGAAATACGAAACCTGGTGGCCCAAAGGATTCGCGTGCGGCAGATAGCGATCGGCAAATGTTTGGTTGATAATGACAACTCTGTGGGAGCTTGAGATGTCTGCGTCTCCGATGTCGCGGCCGAGCTGAAGGGGAATCCCGAGGGTACGCAGAAAGGCCGACCCCACCAAATTGACGCGCATGGGAGCAAATGGCTTTGCGGGAAGAGGGTTCCGGCCATCCACCAGGACACCGTCGTTGTTGCTGGCCCCAGAGCCTACCCGAAGTGCAGATACAGTCGCAGAATCTACTCCCGGTAGAGCACGCATCCGCTCTAAAAGCGTGAGATGAAAACGAATAGCCTCGGCATCGGTTCGAACATTTGGTTGCGGAGAAACACCAAACACCAGCAGGCCCGCCGTACGCATTCCAAGGTCGCGCGACTCCAGATTGCGTAGAGTCTCATAGAGCAGCGCTCCCGCAAAAAGCAGAACTGCGCAAAACGAGATCTGCAAAGCGACTACGGTTTTACGGCCCCAGAAACGGCGGCGGTCCGTCTTGGAGGTGGCAACCGAGGACTTCAAAGCCAACGAGAGGGGAAGGCTGCGAGCGACACGCATTGGTACCAACCCAAACACCAGGGCTATCAGCCCCGACATTATCAAGGTGAAAAGTAATACTTGACGGTCGGGTGCGACGACGACCTCAAGCCCGGACCACTCAGTAATGAGCTGTGTAGCTACAATAGCCAAGCCCCAACCGAGAGCCGAACCAGCTAGAACGAGCATCGAGCTCTCAGAAATCAAGTGAAGAAACAGAGCTTTAGCATTCGCACCAAGGGCCATCCTCAGTGCAAATTCCCGTTCCCGAGAAGCATTTCGGACCACTAATAGCAGGGCCACATTGCCTGACGCGATCAGCAGCACTAGACCAACCATTCCCATTAAGAAATGCAGCGGGTGTTCGTACTGTGCCCGCAAATTTCCGACTCCGCGGATATCTGAAAAGGCAAGCTGCGGCTTAGGTTCTTTCGGATCAACAGGGGAAGCTTCTGCCAGCGCGCGCCGGAATGAAGGAGTTAACTCGGTAATCGCCCGTTGTGCCGACATACCCGGCCGCATGCGTCCCACCATCAATAGGCAGAGCCAGTTGGGAGAGCCGTAAAGCGTATGGCCGCTCGCCGGTATTCCCCATGCGTTCAGTTCGGGACTTCGCTGGAGTGGAACCCAAAAATCCATAGCCGGCTGACCCGGATCAGCACCGTCGAAGCCGGGCGGGGTTACACCAATAATCGTAAACGCAAGATCTTTGACGTGTATGGTTCGGCCCAGGACGCTTTTGGAGGCGGCGAACTGACGATTCCACCACGAATAGCTAAGGACTGCAATTTGCGTGTGATTCCGTTCATCCTGCATCGTAAAACCGCGGCCCAAAACCGGGTGGACTTGCAGGCCGGAAAAGAAGTTGCCACTCACCATCTCGCCATAGGCTTGTTCCGGTTCAGCGCCCGTGCGTACCGATACTTTCTGAAAGGCCAAAGGCGCGAATGCGATTACGTCTGTGAAGATGTCCTTGCGTGATCTTACTGCCTCAAACACGGGCAGCGACATTGAACTGTCATCGTAGCCACTTTGAGAGGTGCTGAGCGGCTGGTTTTTCAGGTGAAAGTACAGTAGCTGCTGTGGATGGGGAACAGGCAACGACCGGAGCAGGACTGCGTTCATGACGCTGAAAATCGCAGTGTTTGCTCCAATAGCTAAAGCAATCGTCAGGATTGAAACGATTGTAAACACCGGTGATTTCACCAACTGGCGAACTGTGTAGAAAAGAGTTTGTCCGAAACTTCCCATTGAGGGCCTCGCATAGTAGACCGCAGTTATAATGCCAAAGCAAATGGCTACAGATTGCCGCGCTTTCTGGGATTACAGTGTCAGGTTCGGATGCAGCCAGGACTGTGGCTGTTCAGATCTGGTACATGCTGTTCGAAACCGGTCAGACTACAACTTACGGAACTCTCTTTCCAAGTCGTTTGCGGGCTTAGGTGAGCAAGGATTCCCCGAACGATCGGTAGACATGCCGTTGAAGTCAAATGGAGAATGAGAACGGTGGACTGCATCGAAGGCCATAGGCTCTTCTTCGCTAATCTCATAACCGCGAACATTGGACTTCCGCCGGGCAACGAGCTTGCAGCTGCCTTTGCCTCCACGCCACGCGAACAGTTTGTTGGGCAACCGCCCTGGAAGGTGTTCACCGGTGTTGGTTACATCCAAACCCCTTCGAACGATCCGGCGTTCCTTTATCAGGATGTCGTCGTGTCCCTCGATTCAGAAGGACCGCTGAATAATGGGCAGCCCACACTTCACGCATACTGCCTATCCGCATTGGCCCTAAAAGGGGGTGAGTCAGTGGTACATGTAGGCGCGGGTACTGGTTACTATACGACGATCCTAGCCAAACTGGTGGGTGAAGCGGGAATAGTTAACGCTTACGAAATCAACCCGACTCTAGCGCAACGTGCAATCGACAACCTTGCAGGCTACCCTCCCGTAACAGTTCACTCTCAATCTGGAGTCGAAAGCGTCCTCCCAAAATGTGATGTCATCTATGTAAATGCCGGTGCTACTGCGCCGATGGACATTTGGCTTGATTCTTTGAAGGTCGGAGGTCGGCTACTGCTCCCCCTTACACCTGATGAGGGCGTCGGAGCTATGCTCCTAATCACCCAAAACGAGGATGGGAGTTACGGAGCTCAATTCTTATGCCAGGCACAATTTGTCCCTTGCATCGGCGCTCGGAACGAGTCCGAGGGACAGAACCTTACGGAGGCATTTCGTGACAACAGCTGGAGCAAAGTTAAGTTCCTGCATCGAGATGATTCGCCGGAATCCAGCTGTTGGTTCTCTGGTTGTGGCTGGTGGCTAGAGTAGGTTTCGATCCTTAATCTGCAAGTATTGGTTCACCACGGCGGAGGTCAGGCGGGCGGGGTCCATTTCAATCGCCATGACGCCGGTCTGGCGCAGGTTGCGGAGCAGAAGTTGGCGGCGCTCGACCACCTCCTGTGCAGCGGCGTGGCGGAACATGGCTGCCTCGGTTTGCGGAATTTGTAAGGCGATGCGCTCTAAATCAGGTTGCGCCATAGCGGCGAGTAGCACCAGGTGCCGCTTGCCCAGATAAGCTGCGTATTCAATCACGTCAGGCGTCGCAGCGGTTTCGGCAAAATCGGTCAGCCAAACGGTAAGAGCACGGCGGGTCTGGCGTTGGAGAAGTAAGCGGACCGCCCGGTTATGGTTGGCTTCGTGAGTCTCGGTTCGAACGCGTGCCAGCGCTTCCACAAGACGGCGAATGTGGGACGCGCCTCGGCCCGGTGCAATCAGCTGCTGCGTTGAACGGCCGTACACAAGCAAGCCAACTTGATCGCCGTGCTGCGAGGCAATTTGAGCCAGTGCCAGCGCTGCATTGACCGAGCAGTCGAGCTTTGAAGTGGTAAGCCCGGACTGCTCATCCTGAACTCGTGCGCCCAGCAGGCGGCCAGCGTCTATCAAAAGCCAAAGAGTCTGGCTGCGCTCAGCCGTATAAACTCGGCTGACCAACTGTCGTCGGCGTGCAGTCGCGGACCAGGAAACGTCGCGCAGTTCATCGCCCTCGCGGTATTCGCGCAGGCTCTCGAATTCCCGGCCCATGCCCGGTTGTCTCCGCTGCCGCATCTGCAGTTGCGCTTGCCGGCTCTGAATAAGGTAGAGTGCCTGATCCTTTGCCGCCATGATGGCAGGTAGAACGCAAACCGTTTGCTCGAGCGGCACGGTTGCCCATCGCTCTGCCAAGCCAAGCGCACTGCGGTAGCGCAGGAACAGCTTGCCCATAAATGCGTCACCTCGCTCGCGAGGAAGAACCGGGTAGGAGACAACTGCTGAATCGTTTGCGCGAATGTGAGCCGAACGAAGCACGGGTTCATCGCACAGGTTGAGCGGAACCTGATCGATGGCTTCAACGGTCAGGGCAGTGGTGGAGAAATTCTGCAAATATAACTCTGCTGAGCTTGTGTGACCCAGAGTAAGAGGATCGGGCCAGCGCCGAGCGGCTGACAGCTCCTGAGTGGCGGGCAGGCGCGACCAGTCAATAAACCATAGAATCAGCAGGGCCGCATCCCATAGGAACATCACCGCCGTAAACTGCGGAACGACCCAGGCCGGTATCGTCCAAAGCAGTCCTAATGCAAGAGCCACGCAGAAGCGGGAGGTGAAGCCGAAGGGCAGCCGTTTTCGCGGTTGCGCCCGTGCTTGCACTCCCTCGGGGATGAGCACCGTTGCCATCTTGATCAGCCGAGAGGCTTAGCCCGACGCACGCATCAAACGCGGCACTTCGATCGAGGCAAGCACCTGTTCGATCACCGTATCGGTATTGAAGCCTTCTAACTCAGTTTCGGGTTTTAACACCAGACGGTGGCGAAGCACGGGAATGGCAGCGCTTTTCACGTCGTCAGGCAGAAGAAAGTCACGGCCATCCATGGCGGCGAGGGCCCGGGCGGCAAAGAGCAGGCCGACGGCGGCTCGGGGACTTGCGCCGATAGAAATGGCCGGCCAGTCGCGGGTTCGACGAATGACGGAAACGATGTAGGGGTAGAGCGACGGCTCTACTTGAACGCTTTCAACTTCGCGGCGTGCGGCGGCCAGCAAACCGGGCTCGAATGGTTCGATCTGCACGGCATCCAGACGCCGTGGATCGAAGCCTTCACCAAAGCGGGTCAGGATAGCTGCTTCTTCGTCGGCGGAAGGGTAAGAGATGCGGATTTTCAGTAGAAAACGATCGAGCTGCGCTTCAGGAAGCGGATACGTTCCTTCGTACTCAATCGGGTTCTGTGTGGCCAGCACGGTGAAATCGCCGGGAAGCCGGTAGGATACGCCATCGATGGTAACCTGTCGCTCCTCCATCGCTTCGAGCAGTGCCGACTGCGTTCGGGGCGGAGTGCGGTTGACTTCATCCACCAGTAGGAGGTCGGTAAAGACCGGACCTTTATTGAGGTGAAACGTGCTCTCCTGCAGGTTGAAGATGTTTGTGCCTGTGATATCAGCCGGCATCAGGTCGGGCGTACATTGAACGCGCCGGTAATTGAGGCCGCACACTTTGGCAAGTGTCTTGACGGTCAGTGTTTTTGCCAGCCCAGGCACGCCTTCGATAACCGCATGACCTCCGCAGACCAGCACGAGCAGCAGTTGGTCCACCACTTCGGTCTGCCCGACAATCACCTTTGCAAGCTCACGGCGCACATGCGCAGCTAGAGCCGAAAACTGTTCCAAGATTAGTCTCTCTCCGCAAGGGTCGACCGAGTGCTGAGGCGCCCTGCTATTCGTTCTAATTCCTTCACCAGCCCAAGTGCTTCAGCCGGACGGAGGTTTACAGACTGATTTAGTCCAGCTTTGCTCAACGTGCCTGCCAGCCCCGCGCTGTCGAACCCGAGGCGGTCGCCTGCGGTGCGCGCCAAATCCGGATCGCTGACATCAGCCTGAAGTCCCAGGCGTTCCAGCAGCCTCAGTCTCAAGTTGCGGTACGAGACCCGAATCGGGACGGCAGTGACGCCCGCCCTTTGATAGAGTCCGCCGAGGGTTTCGACGAACTCAAGCGGCGAAAGCCGTGAGACTGGTCTGGGGAAAGCGATCGGGCCCCAGCGACGGCTAAACGCAAAAAGGACAAAGCCCGTGAGCACCCCAAGCTGAACCAGTCCCCATTTGATTGCGGTCTTTCCCACGTAACTCCAGAGCGAGGCGCGCTGGCCATGGAAATACTCGTCCCAATAGATGCGCCCGTGGTGATTTGGCAGAACGGCGTTGAGAAATAAGTGAAGGTTCGCGGTTTGCTCGATGCCGGCATTGGTCAGAGGAGTAGGGGAAGCCCACCAGATTACTTCGCCTTTGCCAAGGGTCCAATGGATCACTGAAGGCGCAAGCGGTTGGCCGTACAGAGCCAGTTGGCCGACGTTGAGATTGGTCCAGACACAGCGCGGCTCCATGGTGATAGTGCGGGCGCCCGTCGTCCAGCGAGCCGGAAGAAGCGCTGAAAGTTCTGTCCACTTCCGGCCAGCCTCTTCGCCCGAAACGCCAGTTCCAGAAAAAAACTGACCCACGGAAGGCCCAGTGAAGAGAATGCGCCCACCGCTTCTGACAAATCTCCCGAGGCTTTTGCGTTCGCTTTCGGTTGCGTACATACTTGGGTCGGCGAGAATGATTACGGCACCGTCTTCTCCTGACGGCAGGGTTGACGGCGACTCTTCCCAACGCTCCAGCGGAATGTTCATCTGTTCGAGAAGCAGGTAAGCCGCCCGCGCACCGCCTGAGCCGGAGGAGTAGGAAGACGGGACCGGGGACGAATCCTGTTCGCCGGGTGGAGCAAGAACGATACTCAGAGCGGCAAGAATCAGCGCCAAGGCCCCTGCTACGGCCAGCAGCTTTCGGTCGGCTGAGGCTAGTGCACCTGGCAACCGAGTGCCTCCAGCGATTTTAGGCAGGCGTGGTAATCGGAGTCAGTCGCAGCCGAACGTCCATACCAGAAGCGCTCGAGAGAAAAGGTAAGAGATCGAAGAGCTTCACGTCCAGCCGCGAGACTTTCGAATCCATGGCCGACGGATAGGAGCCGAAGATACTCGCGTGGAGTGTGGGTAAGATCGCCTGGAAGATTGCCGCCGTCCTGAAGTTTAGCGACACCCGCCCAATAGGCACACTGAACCGCTCGCCGGTAATCTTCACGTTGGGCTGCAAGCTTGGCGGCAGCGCTCCATTCCTGCCAGGGCCGTTCGACCAAGTCGCCCGTTGTGTCTCGTGAATTCTTGAGATAAGTAACTGGCCTGCTCCAAAGACGGTAGGCGAAAAATGCGAGCAACGTGACTGCGACGACAACGGCAGCCCAGAAAGCAAATTGCCAGGCAGAAGGATGAAGGAGAGAGCCAACGAACAGGCGCCCGAGCCAAGACCGAAGCCACGCGTTAAACCGCTCCTGGAGCCGTTCGAGAGCGGACGGTGGTGCCCGCTTTACAAACTCGCGGCGAGCAAGGATCGCATGCAGTTTGGAAGCTGCGTCATCATTCTCAGGAGTAGAGACGCTGGTCGTTCCGACCTGTTGAGCGAGATCTCTCAGCCACTGGCGTGCACCTTCGACGTCGCGACGTTCGAGCAGATTACGGGCCGGTCCAGCAGAGATGGAGAAGTTGCCATCCGCAGTCTTGAGTTGCCAAGTTGAGGGCAACTTGGAGCCAGCAGTAGAAGTATTGCCAAATGAAAGCGACTCGGACGTCCGGAGAAGTGCCTGGCGGAACGCCTGCGGATTGTCGTATGTAGCAGTGCTATCACCTTGCGCATGCATGTTGGTTCCTGCCAGCAACAGGACAAATGCTACGCGGAAAACCGTACTCATTCAGTGTTAATAGGGAGTAATAGAGTTCAGGGGCGTGTTGCCGCGAGCCAAATGCTCACTATTGGGGTCCATCATAAATTGGAGATCAAACGCTTCTTTTCGCACCCGTAAGTCGTAGTAGAAGACGGAAGTGGCAATCAAAAGAAGCGGACTAAGCAGTACGTTCACACCAGTCGTAACAACCTGCAGAAGAGCCTGTAAACCCTGTAGTGCGGAGGGGTCACGGCGAGCCGTCGCAACGAACAGACCGACGGGTGCGCCAATGAGTGCGCCGACACCGAAAGAGATGGCCAAGTAGACAAGATAGATCACAAATGCCCGGCCTGCAAAATCTCTTGTCAGATTCCAGCTTCGGGACAGTGAATCGCCCGGCCCACGCTTCTCAATCACTGCTGTAGGAATGCAAACTAGCAGACGGCAGGCAACGTAAATTCCAGGAATCACAAGGAAAAGGGCAGCGCCGAAAACAGCAAGGCCATTCAATAGCGCGACACCGAATAGACTGCCAATCAAAGCCCAACTGCTTCTCAGAGACGCAGCAATTGTAGTAGTCCGGCCCAGGTAAAGTTCCGAAACTGCAAAGATCGTACCTCCTTGCGTAAGCAGATACACAAGGATGGTTACCAATAGCGAAACCAGACTGAAGAGAACCATTGAAGGGCTGAGTATCGCTGCTGCTATTCCAAAAGGTCCGCCCGTTGAGCCGAGAGATGCCTGTAGGAAAGGAAGGCTGCCGAGTGTAATCGCGAGCTTGACTAAGTTCGGTATCGCGGCAATCCCAACAAATAACAGAAAGTGCCGGCGGTAGAGGGAGAACGTTCGGTCAAGAACCTCTCCTAACGAGAGCGGGCGCAGATCCAGGCCAGTCATAGTTAGCGCTCATCATAACAGCGCAGCTTGCAAGGAACCAAGTCAGAGATTTCTGAATCCGAACAGTACTAATCGCGCACTTACGGCACGGTCACAGTGACCGTTGCAGAGTGACTTTCAATACCGCTGTTACCCGTCACCATAACGGTACCTGTCACAGAGGTTTGTTTCTCGCTGCTGGATCCGCCGTCATCGCAAGCGCTCAGGCTCGCGATAAGAAGCAGCGTGATACAACCCGCGAAGATCTGGGGCCGGCGGCGAGCTGGGGAGAAAGCGGTCAGGGCTGTCAGGCTGAGAGCAAGAGCAAGGAGCAGCGGCCAACCGGTCCCGATCCGGCCAGCGCCAGGCCAGCGTAACCACGTCGTCTCTTGCGCAGAGGAGGCTGCCGAAACGGTCAGCGTAGTAGAGCCGGACCCGGTCACGGTTCCGGGTACAGAACAGGTAGTACCAGGCAAGGCGCCAGAGACTGTGCAGGTGAAGGTGACTGCGCCTGCAAACCCGGACAGTGCAGAAATTTGAACGGCGGCCGTGTTTGAGCGTCCTGCGTTGACGGTCAGAGTGGCCGGAGCAATGGCCACATTGAAGTCAGAGCCCCATTGCATCACCATGTTGGAGGCATCCACCGTGCCGAGCCCGGTTACCTGGTCATAGCCCGGACCGGCGGAGAAGCCAATCGTTCCGTTCGCGCCACAGCCGGGCGAACCGGTCGTGCAAGGAACCAGATTGTCGCCTTGGGTAATGTCATGAAACGCGTTGGTGGAAAGCGAAGCGAGCGAGTAAAGATTAGGGTTGACGTTGCCCTGGCGTGTTTTGGTTTGCTGATTGAGAAGCGCAATAACACCGGCAAACGTGGGCGCCGAGACAGAAGTACCGCCAACGACGTCCAGGTTTGTGTCAGTGTTTCGAAAGCCGTTCACGCAATCGCCGCCCGAGCAGATTAGGTAGCCGTCGTGATTTGGCGAAGCAGCGAAGGACACGTCGGGCAGGTCGCGCTGACCATCGGCGGGCACATTGAGACCGCGCTGCCAACTGGGCTTGGCAAAGAGAGTGCTTTTGCCGCCGCCACTTGCCGCCAGTTCACCTTGAAGAGCCGTATCGTTCCAGGAAACTTCAGGTATATAGGACTGTGCCGAGCCGCTCTTCCCGTTATTGCTGCTGCTCCAATAGCTTGCCCCTGCGCCCTCTTGGAAGGTAGTTCCGCCCATCGCCGTTACAGACGGCAAGCTTCCCGGGATGTCAACTGCGTACCCTTGCGTGGCCGATGTCACCGCTTTCGCGTTAGGACCGGTGGGCGAATCACAATCAGCTGGCCCATAATCGCTACCTGCGGCGACAACCGTGATGCCCTGCGCGTTGCCTTGCTGAAACGTAGTTGAAAGTGTGTTGGCGTCTGTCGAGCTGATTTGCGCTTCGCACACGCCATACGAAATGCTAATAACCGAAGCTAGATTGTTAGTCACCGCGTAGATTGCCGAGTTGAACGCATCGGACGAGACCACGTAAACCACCGTCGCGCCAGGCGCAACAGCTCCAGCCCATTCGACGTCAAGATCAGCTTCGCCCAGATCAGCAGAAACAGTACCCGGATCGGTTCCATTCACGACCACCTGCGGATCGTTGGCGGGTAGACCTGCCGCTTGGCGAAAAGCGCGGATGTCAGCCAGGGCAATGTCGGTCTGGCCCACTACCGCGATCTTCTGCCCGGTGCCATCGATGCCGCTCTGCAGCAGCGGCTGGGTATTGTAGATAGTGGCAAAGTCGTCCGGCGCAATAAAATGAAAGCCAGAGATATTAGAAGTAAAGTGAGGGCGCGGGAGCACGCGCAGCCGCGGTTTTGGATGGAAACTATTGAGGCCTCGAACTGACTCAATTACGCCATTTAGATCAGCAGGCAAACTGATGCCGCTCGCGTTAGCGAAGTGCTCGACTCCATTGGCTGAGTAGCGGTGCAACGATGTGCCAAAGGCCGTTTTCACAGCGGCTGCAGTGCCTTCAAACGAAATCCAGTTCTTACTTCGAGCAGTCTCAGCCACGTTCAAGCCGTTTGACTCGAGCCATTGCCGGACCTTCTCAAGATCTGATGAAGCCATGCCAAAGCGAGCGCCAAACTGTTCCGGTGTAAGCCAGCGATGATAATCGGGGCTTGTCCGATCGGCCTGACGCTTCAAGAGAGCAGCCAGGTCCGCCTGCTGCGCCGCAGTCATCTTAAAGTGCAGCACCATGCGCGGCATAGCGAAGGAGTCGGGAAGTGAACCTAAATCGGTAGCAGACTGAGCGCGGGGAGGAACGCTGCTCTCCAGCTGAACGGTTTCCGCGTTTTGCAAGCTGCGACGAAGACGATGCGCCGGTTCTGGTGCGCCGGGTAAGAGAGTGCTGCAAAGAACGGCGAGGCTGCCGGCCTGAGCTAACTTGAACTGAAGTTGTCTTATCGTCATCATCGAACTGTCGATTAACTGCAAAAGAAGTAAAGATGTAAATGGAAAGGTCTCGGGTACATATCTGGACCAACAGTTCGGCTGAAAACACCTAGGAATATTCTGATAAGGGTTTCTATCGGCTGCTCATTGCCCCAGCGAAACTGAGATGTCGCGACAAGAAACGCATAGTAGCGAAGTCTTTCTCCAGCTATGCTTCAGTTCGGAAGAGGGGCATCGTTTGTGTTAGATCAATCAAGACTTTGGCAGGCAGTCCAGAACAAAGACCGGACATTGGATGGCGCTTTCGTGTACGGCGTCCTGACCACTAAGGTGTTTTGCCGGCCCGGCTGCCCGTCCCGCTTGCCGAAGGAGGAGCATGTGCGTTTCTACGAGACGGCGAAAGAGGCGGAGGCCGATGGGTTGCGGCCCTGCTTGCGGTGCAAACCTTCGACGGGTCAACTTGATGAGTTGCGGGCGAAATTCGCTGGCGTTTGCACTTACATTCGCCGGAACCTGGCTAATCGCGATGCGCTAAAGCTGGGGGCGCTCAGCAGCCACTTCGCACTCAGCCCATATTACTTTCAACGAACGTTCAAGAGCATCGTCGGGGTGACGCCTCGCCAGTATGTTGAAGCGCTTCGGGTGCAAACGCTGAAGGAAGATCTGCGGAATAGTCCATCGGTAACCGATGCCATTTATAGCGCTGGCTTTGGGTCAAGCAGCCGTGTTTACGATCGCACAGACACGCAGCTTGGCATGACACCCACCGAGTACCGCACGGGTGGAGCGGATGTGGAGATATCCTATGTGGCCCAAGCGACGCCGCTTGGTCTGATGATGCTCGGCGCTACCGATCGTGGGCTGTGCTTTCTCGAGTTCGGCGACTCAGAGGAAGAACTGCTTGAGTCATTGAGGGAGGAGTATCCGGCCTCGAAGCGTGTGGCAATGACGGAGTTGTATACCGAACAGTTCTCGCTGTGGATGCAGTCGCTCAGAAAGTACCTGGAGAGCGAGCGGGCATTGGAACGGATACCGCTGGCAATCCATGGGACAGCGTTTCAGCTAAAAGTCTGGAACTATCTTCAGACGATACCGGCTGGGAGCGTGCAGACCTATTCGCAGGTAGCAGCGGCGATTGGTAAGCCAGCGGCCGTTCGCGCAGTGGCTAGCGCCTGTGCTGCAAATCGGGTAGCGCTACTAATCCCGTGCCACCGGGTGATTCGGGGCGACGGTGGATTAGGCGGTTACCGATGGGGTCTCCATCGCAAGCGCTCGCTGCTCCATATGGAGCGGACCAGCGAGGTTTCTGATGGTGCTGCGTGTTCTTCACAAACTACACAAGCAAGCTAGCAAAACCCCAAGCGGCGCTATCTAATTGCCCGGCACGATAAGCAGGATGAGTGCAAGAATCTGCGTCCTGTCTTCTTAATTCAATACTCCTAAGCTTGTGGTAGTATCCTGCGCAATAGAGGACTTTGTATGCCTGACTACTCCAGACGTGATTTGCTGAAGACCGGTTTTGCTGCCGCTGCACTCGCAGGCGTAGGCGTTCGGCCGGGGAAAGCGGCCGCGGCGACCGCAACTGATTGGGTGACGCTCGGCAAGTCTGACGTAAAGGTGACTCGCCTTGCGTTTGGAACCGGAAGCTTCAGCGGGAAAGTTCAGCGCGACCTGGGGCAGGAGCAGTTCACCAAGCTGGTGCGCTACGCCTACGACCGCGGCATCCGGTTTTTCGAGACCGCTGAGTCATACAGCGGAATGCATCAGATGCTCGGGGTGGCATTGCAAGGCATCCCGCGCGACAGTTACCGATTGATGTCGAAGGTCACGACGCACGATGGAGTGGATCCGCAGGCAAAGATCGACGAATTGCGGAAGCTTGCCAACACCGAATACTTCGACATCATGCTGCTGCACTGGCAGCATGTCGACACATGGCCCACTGATAGCCGCCGATGGCAGGACGGCATTCTGGAAGCGCAGTCGAGGAAGGCGGTCATAGGGCGCGGAGCATCGGTGCACGGGCTACCGGCATTACGGCAGGTTCCCGGGAACAAATTCCTCGAAGTGGCAATGATCCGGGTTAACCACAAAGGCACTGCCATGGATGCCGAGGACTACAAAACTCAAGGGTTAGGCAATGTGAGCGAAGTGGTCCAGCATGTGAAGCAGGTTCGCCAGGAAGGCATGGGCGTAATCAGCATGAAGCTGGTGGGCGAGGGTTCGTTCAATCGCGCAGACCGCCAGGCTGCCATGAAGTTTGCCTTCCAGCACGCTGGAGTGCAGAGTGTGACCGTCGGATATAAGAACCCAGCCGAAGTGGACGAAGCGATCGAGAATATCAATCTGGCGCTTGCGTAGTCAGCTTGAATCGGGGTGTCGCACACAATATCTTGCACATTATGGCTTGCATGTTATAACAAATGTAATACACCGGAGAAAGGTCGAACAGATGATCACGTTAAAAGCTCGGGCAATAGGAAATTCTTTGGGCGTGACACTACCTCGCGAGGTCACCGATCGGTTGAAGATCCAGAATGGTGACGCAGTATATCTGACTGAGTCTCCTGATGGCTATCGTCTGACTCCCTATAATCCAGAGTTTGCACGGCAAATGAGCAAGGCCGAAGAGGTTATGCATCGCTATAGAGATGCTTTGAAGCAACTCAGTAAATGAAAGAGCCAGAGTGGATCGCCTATGAAGTAATCCTGGCAATCCACGAGGCTCAATTAGCTGAACACGGAGGGTTACCCGGAGTTAGGGACCAGGGTCTGTTGGATTCCGCGTTGGCTCATCCAAAGAATCTGTTCGCTTACTCAGAGCGGGTAACTCTCAACCGATTAGCTGCAGGCTATGCAGTTCGGCTGGCCAAAAACCATGCTTTTCTAGACGGCAATAAGCGCACTGCCTGGGTGGCATGTGTTGTATTCCTTGAGCTAAACGGAGTGCCAGTAACAACCAGCCAATCGGAAGCGGTCAGAATCATGGAAAATTCGGCTAACGGGCACATCACGGAAGAAGGCTTCACAACCTGGCTCGATGAGCAATTTCCTTCGTTAGAATTTTCTCTGGCTGTCAACTGAGTTTCATGACTCGCAATGATGCGTTATTTCTTCCTGACCTGTTTCATGTGGTTGTCCTGGTGCTCCGGTGAAATCTCGGCAGAAGCTGTAGGGCCAATCCAACTTACTTTGGACACGTCAGAGGCTGAGCAGGCACTTCGGATCATTCACAAAGAAGCTGGGCACGAAGCTGTTACGTCAGAAGACTGGCAGCACCTCTTTGAAACACCTCCCTACCGGTGGCTTAAGGCGCGGGAAGCGGCGATGGGCCGTGCTTTCACCGACAAAGAATTCAAAACCTTTCTCCTCTCGCCGGCAGCACTAACGAGGGAACAGGAGTTAGAAGAAGTCTTAGGGGAGATGAAAAGCGCCGACATGCAGGCACTTGCAACAAGCGTGCTTGCGTGGCTTCCGGCCGGGGCAACGATACACGCTCGCGTATTCCCGGAGATTAAGCCAAAAACGAACAGCTTTGTTTGGACAAAGGAAGGAGATGGTCCTGCCATCTTCTTGTATCTGGAACGGCAAAACAAGGCCCAGTTCGAGAATACAGTCCTGCACGAATGTCATCACATTGGGCTCGACAGTCTTCAAAAGCAACAAGAGGAAATCCTGGTGAAGCTACCCGAAAATGTCAGGAGGGCAACGCACTGGATCGGTGGTTTTGGCGAAGGCGAAGCAATGCTTGCGGCCGCCGGCTCGGTGGAACGCCATCCGCATTGGGAGGACAAGGCAGCAGCCCGCGCTCGCTGGGATAGCGACATGATGCACTTTAACTCTGATCTGCTGGGGGTGCAACAGCTTCTCAATGACATTCTGGATGGCAAGCTGAAAGACGATGCGGCCATCTCTAAACGAGCATCCGCGTTTTGGGGCGCACAAGGAGCTTGGTACACGGTCGGCTATGAAATGGCAGCATTAGTTGAGCTTCAGTACGGACGCGAAGCTTTCAAGCAATGCCTTCTGGATCCCCGCAAGCTGCTGCAGTTGTACAACGAGATTGCAGCAAAGGCTAACGTTGAGGGAGCCTCGCTCGCTACCTGGTCTCCTGAATTGCTGACCCGGTTAGAAAGTCCCAAGTAGAAAGCTGCAGGAACAGAAGGGCTTAATGCGCCCGATCCAACGCGGATGTCAGGAATGCGCCGTTGGCAAACTTGTCCTGTGCTGTGTGAAGGAACCCGGTAAACTCTGGTTCGCTTCGCGTCAGTCCGGGGAATTGCTCCACTATCTTGCCGCTGCCATCAAGAACCGCATACAAAGGCAGGGCCACAGTTCCAAAGCGGCTTTGCTGCATGGCCTGCTGCTTTTCATACAACGCCCCTTCCCCGTCGGTATATAGGCGCAGTCGAACGAACTTCGATAGTTGCTGGCGCACGGTGGCTTTGGTAAACATGTTGGCTTCCATCCAGCGGCAATTAGTGCAGGTATAGCCGGTGAAGTCGATGAAGACCGGCGTATTCGTCTCGCGGGCTTTCACGAGTGCGCCGTCGTAGTCGTTTTGTATCCAAGTCAGCTCGTCATTCAGACCGCTACGATTGCCATGCAATGAAGTGGCAAGCGCGCCTGTGCCGTCGTTCGAAGCCGGTGGCAGAAAGGGCTCAAGCTCGCCTAAACGGGCGCCAAACAACCCGGTGAGTAGGTAGAAGCCAATCGAAAGCGATACGAGGGCCGACAGAAGCCGCACCGCTCCGATACGCGGCGTCGGCGAATCGTTAGTGAGCTGAAACTTGCCCAGCAGGTACAAGCTGAGCAAGAGAGAGACGGCCAGCCAGCTTGCCAACACTACCTCCCGAGTGAAGATGCCCCAGCGCCAGACCAGGTCTGCGTTGGACAGAAACTTCATGGCAGCAGCAATCTCCAGCAGACCCATAGCTACCTTGACCGAGTTCAACCAGCCTCCGGACCTTGGCAGTTGCGCAACTAGTTGCGGAGCCAAGGCCAAGGCAAAAAACGGAAGCGAAAAAACGCTTGAGAACGCCAGCATTCCAATCACGGGATACATCCACTCGCCGGCAGCAGCTGTCACCAGCAGTGTTCCAACAAACGGCGCGGTGCAGGTGAAGGAAGTCAACGAGAACGTGAGGCCCATCAGCAAGAGGCCAACAATCTTACTTGACTCACGACTGCGCGAGAACGAGTCGATGCGCTCCAGGATCGAAGGCGGGATCTGCAGTTCGATTGCTCCAAACAGGCTGAGCGCAAAGGTGATGAATATAGCCGTGATGACAAGGTTGACCCAAGGACTGGAGGCAAACTTGTTGATGCCGGCAGCGCCGAACAGGACGGCCAGAACGACGCCAACCGCCGTGAACGTCAGAATGATGCCCAGCGCATAAATGAAAGCATCACGAATGGCAGTAGCTCGATTCCCCGCTGCATGATTGGTGAAGTAGGAGACTGTGATGGGAACCATCGGGAAAACGCACGGTGTTAATAGCGAGACCGCACCCACACCCATGGCAAGCCAAATGAAGGACCACAAAGAGCTGCGCGGAGTTTTTGAAGGCGAGGGCGTTTGTTGCGTTGCAATCGCTTGTGGTACCGGTGTTGCGCCTGCGAGTGGTGCCGCTGTTAGTGCGCTTGGAGTTTGAAGAAGCGCTGTTGAATCCGTTCCCAAGGCAGTACTGAGCCGGGCCGTCCGGGGCGGCAGGCACATGGTCGAATTGCAGGTTTGATAGCGAACGTTGACCGCAACGGGCGAAGCACTCGAGACGCCCGCGCCTGCCAGGAGAGGAACCCGGAACACAACGCTCGAGTCATACGTTTCAGTGTTGATGCCGAAACTCGGATCCATCGCAACATGGGGCGTTGTGCCCTGGGGCTGACCGGCAAGTTGGAAAGCAGCGCCGTCCGGCACAGAGATGCGGGTAGGGACCGGGCCGCCCGGACCTTGCGTCAATGAATAAAGATGCCAGCCATTGTCGATTCGCGCCGTTAGCCGCGCCTCAATATGATCAGCGGCTTTGATATCTGGCTTAGAGTCGCTGCCGAGCGTCCAATGAACAGGATTCTGCGCCTGCGCAAGCCCTACCACTAGCAGCGCAAATGAACCCAATCCCGATAAACGCGCGATACTCATGTCTTTTGGACTTAGTGTATCTACTTAAGGTCGCAAGCAACTCCCCTGCTAGCTCGAGAATTGAGAGCTTTTCTTTTCGTTCCCGCAGCAGGTGCATTCAACCGAGAGTAATGATAGGAATTTCCGGAGAAAAAGAGAGGCTGACCGTAACTTTAGTGCTAGTTGCTATGACA
>CAXTWQ010000003.1:55791-64496 GCA_964248065.1 uncultured Bryobacteraceae bacterium
TTCTGCGTACCCGGGCCCGGTCTTTATGAGCTTTAAGCCATCCAAAGATCTATCCGAAAAAGACAGCGAAGCAACAAAATAAAAACGGAAAACCGTCTTCCCTTCCGCTTAACAGCTCCTGCTATTTCGGGCACGCAGCGCAAAGTTACCGCTCTAACCACGAGCGCAGACAAACCCACGATTCCCATTGATATTTGCAGCGACCAATGGTGATGCTCCAGCACTTGCACCGGAGAGTCTTTCTCGCCGAACGAGATTTGGCCGACTTTGGGCGTTCTTACAAAAGCCGGCATCAGATTGCACGCCGTGACAGCGTCGGCAACCAATCCGCAACCTGGTATTCCCTCCCTACTCATATCGAAGCGCCACGGTAGGATCTACTCGCATAGCCCGCCGGGATGGCGGATAAGAGGCAAGCAGGGCGATAGCTAGGAACAGGACGGAGACGCCGACGAAGGAAAGACTATCGACTCTGTTGAGTCCGTAGAGCAAACCCCGCAGCAGATAGGAAACTCCAACCGAGAGCAAAATTCCGCCAAGCAATCCAGCCAGAACGGGCCGTGTACTTTCACGCAGAATAAGTCGGAGGATGTCGCGTTTCTGGGCGCCCACAGCCATGCGGATGCCGATTTCACGAGTGCGGAGAACAACGATATAGCTCACCGTGCCATAGATGCCCATGGAAGCAAGCAGCAGCCCGACCAGCCCGGCAGTAGACGCGACAGCGGCGGCTAGGCTGGAGGTAAGGAAAGATGCCGTCTGGCGAAGCAATTGGTCGAGAGTGGAGGCGGTTGCCACCAAGTCAGGATCAATCGACGAAGTCATCGGGCCTACTGCTCTCATAACCTGCCCCGGGTCGGACTGCGTCCGTATAAGGATTGGATAGTTCGCCATCCGGTTTTCGGGCAACGGCAGGTAGACCTGCCTGGAATCGCTACCGTCGAACTCAACACCGCGTTTATCACGAACCACGCCAATGACTTCGTAAGTTGGTCCGGCTGCAAAAAGGTCGGCCCGGTCATGGAAGCTTTCGTCGATAGCGCCCAATCGGATGCCAAGGCCAATGGGGTTCTTTCCCGGCCAGAGTTGCCCGGCAGCTGACTCGCTGAGAATGACCGAATGCTCTGGTTGGCCCGCTTGCGGTTGAAAGCCGCGGCCCAAAAATAGGGGAATGCTCAGAGTTGCGAAGTAGTTTGACTGAACATAAGTGTAATAAAGGATCGACTGCAGATTTTGCCCAGAAAACTTCTCACCATTGAGCGAAAGCACCGCTGTGCGATAGATGTTGTCATCTGGAGGCCGAGCGCTGGTAACGGCGGCCACTCCAGGCAGGGCAGCGAGACGCGTGCGAAGCTCACGCACGAGTGCAAGCTTGTAATTTGGGGAGTACTTCGGCCCTTCAGGAAACTGTAAATCGAGATCTATAACGCGCTTGCTGTCGTAGCCGGTGTCCATTTTGATGGATTGAATAGCGCCGTGAACGAACATACTTCCGGCAATCATGAGCACCAGGGAGAGGCCCACCTGCGCAGCGATGAGAAAGTTTTGAAGCCGGCGAGTGCTGACGGGCGACGTACCGGATCTAGTGGAAGAGGAGAGCGCTGAGCGGGAGCTTTCAATGGCAGGGGCAAGCCCGAAAAGGATGCCGGCTACCAGAGAAATAGCGAAGACGTAGACAAAGATCTGGAGGTCAGGAGTTACATCAAGAACGAATGTCCGAGCGTCAGCAGGTAGGGCTTCAATGGCCAAAGTCAAAGACACTTTCAGCAATGCCGAGGTGGACGGAAGCGCGGTTGCGCCGGCCAGCAGACCCAGCAGAGCGCTCTCAGTCAGCAACTGCCTGATAACGCGTGGACGGCTCGCCCCCAAAGATAAGCGCGCGTGCAGTTCATTCTGCCGGGATCTGGCACGAGCCAATTGCAGGCTGGCCACGTTGGCGCACGCGATGGCTAGTACCATGCCGGCAACGGCCATAATGAGCAGAACGGCTAGGTGCAACCCGGGGTACGCCTTGAGAGGTCGCGGAAACGGTGACCCCGGCCAAACGAGAGCAGTAGCAGATTTAGCCTGGTCGGAGTGAGGGTCGTGGGAGGTTCGAATATGATCGGCTAGGATGGTCATCTCCGCTTGAGCTTCGCTGATACTACGTCCCGCAGCGAGGCGACCGAAGAGCCGATAGCGTTGATTTTCACGGTCACGCAGCCATTTCTCGTCAGCGTGAACCAGTGGCTCCAGGCTGATCGGAAGCCAGAAATCAGGGGTGGCCACGCTGGTGCCGACAAAGTCATGCGGCGTGATTCCAACGATTGTCAGTGCGGCGTTATTGAGACGGATGCTTTTGCCCAACACCGCCGGGTCTCGAGCAAATCTCTTCTGCCAATAGTTCTCACTGATAAGAACTGAAGGCGAAGCCATAAGAGCGGAAGGGCTCATAAATTCGAAAGTGCGTCCGCGTATGGGTGCGACTCCGAGAACCTTAAAGTAGTTTTCAGAAACAACGAAAACGAAGGCGAACTCCGCTTTACCCGCCCCAGAAGCGGGCCGACTCACAATATCCCCGGCATTCGAAAGTCTCATATGCTCAGGGCTAAAAGCAATTAAGCCACTGAAGGAATGAACGGAATCCCGATACGCTTGGTAATCGGGGTAGCTAAAATTAAAATTAGTAGCGCCCGAGTCCCGGGCAAGCGCAATGTTCACCATCTCAGCCGGATTGCGTGCATCCAGAGACCGATGGATCACTGCTTTGTAGATAGTGAAGACTGCGGTGTTGACCCCGATACCAAGCGCCAGGGCAATGACTGCCACCGCAGTGAAACCCGCATTGCGGTACAACATGCGGGCTCCGTAACGAAGATCCTGGAGCAGGGTTTCGAAGAGAAAAACTACACTGGCCTTATTCATAAGTTCTCTTTGCAATATCGGGCTTGCCAAAGAAGTGAAATGCTTTTGCGCAAAGACCCTTGCAGGCTGTGGGCCATCTAAAACATACGCTTTCCAACGCGCTCTGCCCAAGCAAACCGTTCGATTGTGGGACTGCGTGTAACAGAAGTGAACAGTTCATTCCCCAGTTCACGTGCGCAACCAAACCGCTATGCCCTATACTGACGCCAATCGATGCCAAACGTCCGTCGCTGTTTCCCATCTTTCTTTTCAATCGTCACGCTCACTGCTTTACTCTTCTCCACTATTCCCTGTCATGCGCAAGCTTCGCGCGAGACTGCTCTGAAAGCAGATCTGGCCGGTCAAATCGAAGGCATGAAGAAGCAGGCGCAAGTAATGAACGACATGGTCTTCTCCTTTGGCGAACTCGGCTTTCAGGAGATCGAGACTTCGAAATATCTAACGGGCGTTCTGGAGAAAGAAGGATTCCGGGTTGAACGCGGCTTAGCAGGCATACCGACTTCGTGGATGGCGACGTGGGGCGAAGGCAAGCCGGTAATCGCACTCGGGTCTGACCTGGACTGCATTCCGCAAGCGTCACAGAAGCCGGGCGTGGCGTATCACGATCCGCTGATTGCAGGTGCTCCCGGGCATGGCGAAGGGCATAACTCTGGTGAACCGTTGAATCTGGTTGCCGCCATCGCCGTGAAGCGACTCATGCAGCGCGAAGGCATTAAAGGCACCATCAAAGTCTGGCCGGGCGTGGCAGAGGAGCAATTAGCTACGAAGGCTTATTACGTCCGTGCCGGAATGTTCAAAGATGTGGATCTCGTGTTATTCACTCATGTGGGAAACAACTTCGGCGTTTCCTGGGGCGATGGAAATCAGAGCGGTCTGGTGTCGGTGGAGTACCGGTTCGAAGGAGAGAGTGCTCACGCCGGGGCAGCACCATGGCGAGGCCGGAGTGCGCTGGATGCGGTCGAGTTGATGGACACCGGCTGGAATTTCCGGCGTGAGCATCTACGGCTGCAGCAGCGTTCTCACTACGTGATTACCAATGGCGGCGATCAGCCCAATGTTGTTCCTGCGAATGCTTCGGTTTGGTACTACTTTCGCGAGCTTGATTATGATCACATCAAGCAGTTGTGGGATATCGGCAACAAGATGGCAGGTGGCGCGGCAGAGATGACCGACACAAAATATACGGAACGTGTTTTGGGCGAAGCCTGGCCAACGCACTTCAACAAAACTCTTGCCGAGGTGATGAACCAGAACATTCAGAAGGTCGGCCTTCCGCAATGGAGCGCCGATGATCAAACGCTTGCCAAGAGCCTGCAAAGAGAGATCGGCGTGCCGGATAAAGGTCTGCCGACAAAGCTGGAGGAAGTGCACGGTCCGGTGCCTGAGAATCAACGGACCGGCGGCGGCTCGGATGATATTGGCGATATTTCGTGGAACGTGCCTACCGTTGCTCTGATCTACCCGGCAAACATTCCGAATCTACCTGGCCATAATTGGGCGAACGCTATTGCCATGGCAACTCCTATCGCTCATAAGGGCGTGGTGGCCGGGGCAAAGGTGCAAGCCATGACGATGCTCGATTTGTTTCTGCATCCGGAACTGGTGAGTCAGGCTTGGCAATACTTCCGAACGGTTCAGACCAAAGACGTGCACTATAAGGCGCTGCTGCGGCCTGAAGATCAGCCTGCGATTTGGCTGAACAAAAAGATCATGGATCAGTACCGGCCTGAGATGCAGAAGCTCTACTACAACCCGGATAAGTACAGCACGTATCTGGAGCAGCTCGGAATCAAGTATCCGACAGTGCGAACCTCTACGGTTTCGCAGTAGGAAGGCCATCGACTAACAGCGCCGACAGCTTAGACAAAAGCAGCAGGCCTGGATTATCAGGGGTCCAGTTAACCTGTGGCAGGTCGTCGATGGTGATTGCCATTGCTACCGGACCGCGCTTCGAGTAAATGATGCCCACATCGCTGCGCAAATGATCGAGAGCGCCCGACTTGCTGGCGATTTCAATATCCTGCATGTCACGGCCGATACCATTGCGATCGCGCTGACGTTTCAGGATCTCCAGCATCTGGTCTGACGCTGCCTTGCTGACAAGCTCGCCGCGATACATTTTTTCGAGCAGCGTCACCATCTCATGCGGACTGCTGCGGCCGATGCCCCAGCGTTTGTTCTCCGGCTTCGCGCCTTCAGCCGTAATGCCGGTGGGAGAGGGCTTGAGCTTGTTGCCATCACCCAAGATCTTTCGCATCACGCGTGTCTGTACCAAGCCCAACGAAGCCATCCGCGCATTCACTGCGTCCCCGCCAATCCGGTTCAAAATCAAATTGGTAGCCGTGTTATCACTTAGCACGATCATCAAATCGAGTACATCGCGTAACGGAAGCTTGCTGCCTGACGTGAACTCTTGCAGGATGCCGCTGCCGGAAACCTTCTCGCCCTCTGCTATCTCAATGGGTTCGTTCAGGTCCAGCTTCCCTTCCCCGGCCTCCGCGAAACATTCCACCAGGATGGCAAGCTTGATCGTGCTGGCGGTTCGCACAGGAGCATCTGGATCGATGCCGTAATCGGTCCGGGTGTTCAGATCTTTTGCGTAGAGAGTGACGTGTCCAGGCGCATCTTGCAGAACTGTCTTCACTTTGGAATTTAGATCATCCGCGCCCGAAGCAAGGGCCACACAAAGAACGGCGACGGCGATTACTCTTTGGAACATGGGTTTCATTTTACGGACTGGCTTTTCTGAAGTGCTTTGCTGAGGCAAGCGTGTCCGGACCAGGTAAAGCGCAGAGGCCAATCGATACACTCGCGAATTCCGATCCGTGGACCCGCGTCAACTTCAAAGCGGGGACGTACCATCCAACGGCGAATCATCAGTTCGCCTTGCGTTAACAAGGCCCCATAGTGGCTACGGTTGATGGCCAGAGCCTCCGTCAGTTTGCCAGGTCCGTTGGCTAACTTCGATACCGGCCTAGACCACGACCTACGTTTGCGCATGATTTCTATCCCGGCCACAGGCTCGAGCGCTCACCACTTAAGTTCTATCGGGATTAGCTCAGAGCTCGGCATCGATCTGCTACGAAAAATCAGTTTCCGCACCCAGTAACTCTTCAGACTTATTGCCCTCCAGAAGAGCTGACTGATCAAATGCGTTGAACCTCTTGAGGTATTGCAGATCGCGCCCAGGGGAACGTCCAAATAGCCGAGTGTACTCGCGACTAAACTGCGACGGACTCTTATAGCCGACCCTCATCGCTGCCGACGTCGCATCGTTGTCGCTTCCAATCAGGATGCGTCTGGATTCTTGCAAGCGAAGCTGCTTATGAAACTGAATCGGGCTCATTCCTGTCACATTGCGAAAGTTGTCGTAGAGAACAGAACTGCTCATATTCGCCTCGTGGGCTATGTCGTCCGCGGAAAGTGGGCGATCCACGTTACGCTTCAGCCAGTTGATCACCAGAGCCATGCGACGTACGTGGCCGTTGGAACGGGCTATCTTTTCGAAAGTCCCTCCATGTCCGCTTTGAACAAGTCGATAGAGGATCTCCTGGCTCAGGAGAGGCTCGAGAAATCTGATTTCGTTAGGACGATCCAAGAGCCTCAGAAGACGAAGGAATACGCCCTCCAGTTCTGGAGTCATGTGACTAAGGGAAACGCCGCGCGTCAGGTAAGGATGCTTCGCGGACTCTAGATCGTTTTCCAGAGCGAAGGATGTGATCCGGCTGATGTCAAGGTCGTAGCGAAAACCAAGGAAAGGGGCAGATACGGATGCTTTCACGACGTTGCCTGTGACTGGCAAGTCAATCGGCGTAAGCATGTAGTCGCCTGCAGGCTGGAGATACGACGAATCGCCAAGCATCGTCTGCTTCGCACCCTGCACTACCGCACACAGCGAGGGACCTGGGATCCCTCTGTCCGATGGGGACAATGAGGAGTATCGGTACAAATATAGGCTCGCCAAAGCAGTCGAAGTAATCCCTTCATGCTGAGCATGCTTTCCAACCAGCAATGCGAGCTCTCGTCCTATAGCCTCCATCCCTCTCTTCAATTTTCCCAAAATCTCCATGGCGATCCCAAAGTAGGCTCCTGCACTGCCCCAAGTAGGCATCACTTCCGGAAGATTGGGCAATTCAAGCTAGGACTCTACTGAATCCGATATACATGTGCCGGCGATACAAACTTCCTTTGGACCGCCGAATCTGAACAAGCAAATACAAGGATCCCTATGTTGAAATGTGCGATTCTCGACGACTACCAGGGCTGCGCCCTTGAGATGGCGAACTGGAATGAGCTCCCTGATCTGTCGGTCACAAGCATTCGGGAATATCTCCCCTCGTTCGCCGCTCGAATCGAACGACTAACCGAATTCGACGTAATTGTGGCGATGCGTGAGCGCACCCCCTTCGACGCCGCACTGCTCAAGTCTCTTCCTAAGTTAAAGCTTCTTGTCACAACGGGTAGCCACAACGCCTCGATCGACTTGAGCGCAGCTGCACAGCAGCAGATTACTGTTTGCGGAACTCGCGGCTTGGCATACCCGCCTGCGGAGCTGACATGGGGCCTCTTGCTTGCAGTTGCCCGGAACATATCAACCGAGGTCAGCGCAGTACACAACGGAAGATGGCAGGAGACCATAGGCATCGGCCTTTCTGGAAAGACGATCGGAGTAGTGGGCCTAGGATCCGTTGGAGCACAAGTCGCGCGCTATGCACTGGCCTTTGGCATGCGAGTGATTGCGTGGAGCCCTAGCCTTTCCCAGGAGAAGGCAGAGGCTGCCGGTGTCGAGCGCGTGAATACCTTAGAGACTTTGCTTCGGACCGCCGATGTTGTGTCGATTCACGCAAAGCTCACGGACGACACACATGGGCTCTTAGGCGCGAACCAACTTGCGCTTATGAAGCCTTCGGCAGTTTTGGTCAACACTTCTCGTGGGCCTATCGTTGACGAAGCAGCGCTCATCGACGTCCTCTCAAAGGGGCGAATTGCTGGAGCTGCTCTCGATGTTTACAACCAGGAACCGTTGCCCCCCAATCATCCGTTTCGCATGCTTCCCAATGTAGTGGCGACGCCGCATGTCGGCTACGTGACAACCGAGAACTACGAACTCTTCTACCGGGATGCGTTGGAAGACATTGCAGCGTGGCACTCCGGAAACCCTGTCCGGCAACTCTAACCCAGCCCGTATTGAGGAGCAATCATGACAACCAGCCAACAACAGACCAAAGTTTCGCATTTCGGAACGAAAATAGGGGAGATTGAAGTAGTCTCTTTACAAGATGGTCTTCTGTACGTGCCGCTCACGGTTCTGAAGCCTGACGACGATCCGAAAGAGCAAGAGAGGATGGAGCAAATACTTCCTAACCCTCTCGTGTGGTCCAACAATGTTTTTCTGGTTCGACTCGAAAAGCGATTGATCCTCATGGATGTAGGTGGTGGCGATCTGTTCGCTCCGGAGTCGGGTCAGTTAATTCCAGCGCTTGCCGCTATCGGACTTCGACCGAAGGACATCACCGATATCTGTCTGACTCATCTTCACCCTGACCATATCGGCGGTCTAGTGATGAATGGTCAAGTTGCTTTCCCTGGTGCCACATTACACGTCTCCAACGCGGAGCTGGATTATTGGCTTGCGGCCGATAGCAGAGCGAATGCACCTGAACACCATTCCGTATTCTTCGAAGCCCTCGACCAGAAGTTCCTTCCGCACTACCACAATGGCCGTGTGAAAGCCTTCGAAGCGGGTCGGGAACTCTTTCATGGGCTGCAGACTTATCTCCTGCCGGGTCACACTCCGGGAC
>CAXTWQ010000003.1:64506-102064 GCA_964248065.1 uncultured Bryobacteraceae bacterium
GACCGCCTTCGTTCTTACGAGCAAGGATAAGAAGCTGACGTTCTGGGGCGACCTCTTCAACGAACCCGCTCAGGTGCAGTACCCAAATCTCAGACTGATATTTGATTGGAACTCGGACATGGCCATCGAAACCCGCGATAGAGCCTTAGAGCAGGCGGCTGCTGAGGGAGCACTCGTTGCCCTTCCTCACGCGTCCTTCCCGGGTTTTTTCAAAATAGAGAAGGATGCGGTGACATATCGACTCAGGCAGGTTGAATTGCCTGCGCATGGTTCAAGCCCTAGCGACACAGCGTCGAGGTAGACAGGGTATGAATGAACTTCCCGCCGTCGTCGAAGGTGTTCTGCGAGGTGGCAATCCTTCTTCTGGGATGGGAACGGGGGTGGTAGCAACCCAGATCGGCTATATTGCTGGCATTCTTGCGTTCGCGCCGCTTTGGGGGCGCCAGCGAACGCAGAAGGTTGATGACAATGATGTTTGCCTGCGCGTCCGTAGCAGCGCGATCGCGATTACTCTTTGGAACATGGGTTTAATTCTACGAACCGATTTTCTGCGGTGTCTTACTCAGACACGAGTGGCCGGACCACGTAAAGCGCAGAGGCCAATCGATACACTCGCGAATTCCGATCCGTGGACCCGCATCAACTTCATAGCGGGGACGTACCCTCCAACGGCGAATCATCAGTTCGCCTTGCGTTAACAAGGCCCCATAGTGGCTGCGGTTGATGGCCAGAGCCTCGGTCAGTTTGCCAGGTCCGTTGGCTAACCTCGATACCGGCCCAGACCACGACCTACGTTTGCGCATGATCTCTATCCCGGCTACAGGCTCCAGTGCTCTGATCAATACGCAGCCAGGCACGCCATCCTGATCGGCGACAACGTTCAAACATTCATGCATTCCGTAGATGACGTAAACATAGGCGCGGCCAGGCGGTCCGAAAATCACCTGGGTTCGTTTCGTTTTTCCGCGGGAGGAGTGGGCCGCCAGATCGTCAGCACCCAGATAGGCTTCAGTTTCGACGATCACACCCGCCGTCTCGCCATGGATTAGAACGCAGCTCAACAGATCTGGCGCCAGCACCTGCGCAGAAACGGCAAACTCTTCTTCGCGCAACGGTTCGGTGAGCTGCATCAGCTCCTCAATCGAGTACTCCAAACTATGGGAGACAGTAACACGCTCAATGAGACTCTTCACCGGCATCAGCTTACCGGAAGCCACCCTGCTAAAGCTTGACCGCGTACTGCGCGACCTTCGTCCATTAGCCAAAGCGCGCTGGAGTCCGGTTGCCAATCTTCACATCACGATTAAATTTATTGGCGAGTTTCCGGAAGAACGCTTGCCGGAACTAGTTGCTGCTCTGCGCCATGTTCGGTTACAGCCGTTTGAGATTCGGATCAGGAGCTTTGGCTGGTTCCCGGGTGTGCTGTGGGCCGGGGTCGAGGGAGGAGACGCTCTGATTTCGTTGGCAGAGCGAACCGATTCGGCGCTGGAAGCCATCGGCATGGAGCGCGAGGGGCGCCCGTATACCGCGCATCTGACTCTAGCGCGAACGAAGGCGCCTCTTGCATTAGCTGCGCTTCGCCGTGAGATCGAGGCCCTTCGCAACCTGGAAATAGATACTTTTTCTGCATCTAACTTTCACCTGTACCGTTCCCAGGCTGGCGTCTATACGCGTCTGCAAAGCTTTCGGCTTGAATAACATCGTTGAAGCGCCGCGGAGCCTGCCTTCCCCAAGTCAAGAAAGGCAATCGCTTCTTGCCTCGGCCATCGCCGATAAGCTGTTTCCAGCTATTCTCCTTCGCGCTTTCCTCGGGGAATTATCGACCGCCGTTTGGCTACTTGTGAAAGGCGTGAACGCTTCGAAGTGGGAAGCCCGATTGCATCTGGTGCCGATCGGAGTATTCGGCTCCGTTGCGTAGTAAAACATTCGAATCGGGTGAAACCAAGTAGGTCTTTTCCATGCCGATGTCTTTACCCGCCTGCAAATGTTTCGGCTTGAGTACTATCGTTGGAGTGCCGCTGAGCCTGCTTTCCATCCTTGTTGCTTATCTGATTGGTGGGTTGCCCTTCGGATATTGGGTTGTGCGATTGAGATCGGGCCAGGATATCCGGAATGTAGGGAGCGGGAATACCGGAGCAACAAACGTACAGCGGACGCTTGGCACTAAGGCGGGCCTGGTTGTTCTGGCGCTCGATATTTTGAAGGGAGCGGTAGCTGTTTTCCTGGCTGATCGCCTGTTCGCGTGTGATTCCACCGCTGTGGCGCTAACTGCCTTCGCCGTGCTACTGGGACACTGCTTCCCGATATTTCTTAAGTTCAAAGGCGGGAAAGCTGTAGCCTGCTTCATCGGCGTTTTTCTGTATCTCGCGCCACTGGCCTTCCTTATCATCACGGTTTTATTTGTAGCAACCGTGGCCATCAGCCGGCACATATCGCTCGGCTCCATTCTGGGCGCGGCGGCGTTCCCGTTCGTGTACTGGTTTGTAAACCATCCGCCTGTACCGCTATTCATCTCGGCTGTGGCTTGCGGGTGCCTGATCATCTATCGGCATAGCGCCAATATCGATCGCCTGCGCAAAGGTGAGGAGCGCGTATTTTCATTTAAGACTAGCCGCGCCTGATCCATGCCGACTCTTTGCATACTGGGTGCGGGTAGTTGGGGTACGGCGCTGGCCATTGCGCTGCAATCGCGCTTCGAAGCGATACGGCTATGGACACGGGGCGCCGGACAGGCAGCGGCGCTGTATCAAACGCGAGAGAACAGCCGCTATCTCCCAGGTTTCCGTCTGCCGCAGAACGTTGAGGTTTCTTGCGACCTCGAGCAGGTTCTTCGGGGAGCAGATATCGTTCTGGTGGTCACGCCTTCCAGCCATCTCCGCGAGGTACTGCGGGCGGCTCGGCTATTCGTTTCTCCTTCCTCCGCATTTGTCTCTGCCAGTAAAGGCTTGGAACAAGATACGCACTGCCGCTTGTCTCAAGTGCTGCAGCAGGAGCTGGGGCAAGCCGGCCGTCCTATTGCAGTCTTATCCGGTCCAACCTTTGCGCGGGAGGTTGCTGCGGGTGAACCAGCGGCGATGGTGATTGCCTCGGAAGAGCCGTCCTTTGCCGACCAAATCCAGCGTGCCTTGTCGACTTCGACATTACGGCTTTACACCAGTCAGGACGTGATTGGAGTGGAGTTCGGAGCCGCTCTAAAGAATGTGATTGCCATTGGCGCCGGCATTTGCCAAGGCCTTGGTCTGGGGAGCAACAGTGTGGCAGCACTGATTAGCCGCGGACTGGCCGAGATCTCGCGACTGGCTCTTGCCAAAGGCGGGCAGCAACGCACGCTAAGCGGACTGGCCGGTCTCGGCGACTTGGTCCTGACTGCAACCGGCGATCTGTCGCGAAACCGGAGAGTTGGCATCGAACTGGGTAAGGGAGATCGCCTCGATACAATCCTCCGTCGCATGACCATGGTGGCGGAAGGGGTCGGCACATGCCGTGCGGCTTATCAATTGAGCTGTCAGGAAAATGTCGAGATGCCGATTGTCCGGGAAATGTACCGCGTGCTCTATGAGGGGAAGGACCCGCGCATGGCTATACGACATTTGATGGACCGCCCGCTCACCAATGAGTAACTTTCCCGTAACACTTGATATTCTTCAACCAGCAGTAAGATGTGTCCCCGATGTCATTCCGCTGAGGTTAGCCGGTCCCGGTCCTGGCACGTTCGCGATTTAGTCATGATGGTGTGGGGCATGAAACCGGTGCGTTGCCAGCAGTGCCGAAGCCGATTTTATCTGCCCGCTCAGGCTTATAAGAGAATTGATGCCGACCGAAACTGGCTTCGGGCGGTACAGCAAGAGAAGTCCGCACATCGTCATCCTCGTTCGGAACGGGACTGAATCTTCTTACTCGGAGAGAGACAGCCTGAGGTAAATTGCGTCTGGAGTAGGAGGGGCGGCATATGGAGCTACTTCGGTAAACCCCATCACGCGATACATGGTGAGCGCAGAAGTCATTGAGCTCAGAGTATCGGCGAACATTTCGTGATGGCCGATGCCGCGAGCTTCCCGAACCAGAGTTTGAAGAAGCATCTTGCCAATACCCATGCCGCGGTGGGAAGGACGAACATAGAGCCGCTTAGCTTCGCAGGCGTTGTCGCGAATGGGGCGTAAGGCAGCTGTTCCGACGTACTCACCGGCGTGAGTGGCAAGCAAGAGCTGGCCAAATGGAGGAGCGTACACGCCGGGAAGAGTGCGAAGTTCTTCAGTGAAGTTCTGGAAGTCCGGAGCAAGACCGAGCCAGCGCCAGTACTCGCGCCAGAGATTTTGAACGTGTGGAATGTCCTTACCTGAGGCTGCAACGACATTCCGGGTCTTGGATTTAGTCATGGAGTGTCAGAAGGTTAATTCTCCAAATGGAGACAAACAGACTGTAGTTTACAGCGCTCAACTATGGCACCCCTTTCGGAACCCTTGGCGCGGGTTCACTTGTCACAATAAGGTACTGACAGCGGCGGAGGTTCTGCTCGTTCGACTACGTGAGAATCTTGACTTTAGGCATCTCGGCAGCGAGCTTGCCATAGTCAATTCCTGGCTGAGAGCCGATCAGAACTTTCGCAACTATATCGCTCATCTCTTCCAAAGCTGTAACTTCTGTCGGTTGAGGTTGATGATTGTAGGAATCAGGCTGCGGAACTTGCCGCCCAAACGCGTATTACTGATCATCCTATTCTGCGAGGTCAGTTCCAGTTCATTAACGTACAAAAATGGATCATGCTCGCGAACCTCGCGCTTGTATTGGTAGAGTCATGGAGATCCGCCGCGCCTCGTGCCCGAACCTCTTCTGGCGAGACAAGTTCGCCGATGTACTCCCGAGCTACATCAATAACCGGCGTTAGAGATTTGCCTGCGGTGACAGGTGCTGCTTCAAGTTGCGACAGTCCAATCAGCACCAAGAGTAAGAGCTTCACAAAACATTGATGGCAAGTGTGGCTGATTCGTCTATAAGGAACCGGTCCCAGGTCTCAGCTGCGAATTCAACCGCTATACTTTTTTCATGCTGCAGACCACAGAGAGCATCTGGTATAACGGCCGCTTAATTCCCTGGGATGAGGCGAAGATTCATGTCCTTTCCCATGTGGTGAGCTACGGGAGTTCGGTGTTTGAGGGCGTTCGCACCTACATCACCGACCAGGGTCCCGCCTTGTTCCGTGCCAAAGAACATGCGCAGCGGCTTTTGGATTCGGCCAAAATCTATCGTATGGATGTGCCTTACAGCCGCGATCAACTCATCGACGCAATGCTCGAGGTGATTCGCGGGAACAAGCTCGACTCGTGCTATCTCCGCCCCATTGTTCTCCGCGGCTACGGCGATATGGGTGTGTTGCCGCAGAACAATCCAATTGAGACTTACATTGCAGCGTTTCCGTGGGGCCGCTACTTAGGGGATGAAGCTCTGGCGGGCGGAGTAGATGTTTGCGTATCGTCATGGAATCGCATTGCTCCTAATACTCTGCCGGCGCTTGCCAAAGCGGGGGCGAACTATATGAACTCGCAGCTGATTCGGATGGAGGCTGCGACGAATGGATACGCCGAGGGCATCGCTCTGGATAGCTTCGGGCATGTGAGCGAAGGCTCGGGCGAGAATCTGTTTCTGGTGCGCGATGGCAAGTTGGTAACCCCCCCGCTGGCGGCTTCCGTTCTTCCTGGCATCACACGAGACACGATCGTAAAGGTCGCCGAGTCGCTAGGTATTCCAATCGTTGAATCCGTTATTCCGCGCGAGATGCTGTATATCGCCGATGAACTCTTCTTCACCGGTACCGCAGTTGAAGTCACTCCTATACGCTCGGTAGATCGGATCACGGTGGGCAATGGCCGGCGCGGACCCATTACAGAGCAGATACAATCCCGTTATTTCGAAGTAGTCAAAGGCGAAGCTGTCGATAAATTCGGATGGCTGACTTACGTAAATGAAGTACCGCAGCCGGTCGGCGTCTAGATCTAGCCATGTTGAAAATGCCAGGGCAGGACTCCGAATACCGTGCAGTGGACAATGCCGGATATAAGCTGCCCACCCTGGCGCTTGAGGAGTTATGCACGACTCCTCAAACTCCTCGTGTTCCGGCGAACGCTTGACCAACAGTTACCTCCCCCGAGATTTCTGCCTGCCTTGCGTCCGCCGGATCTAATTAGGTTGTATCGCAAACGGCGGGCTTCACCTAGGAAAACCGTGGGCACGACCTTCCCTTTTCAACACGTTTCAAAGCTTACTTTTGCAGCGACTTAGCAGCCCTTTGCTGTGCGTAAGTTGTGTAAAAACCAAGGATCAATATTTGTGTCGGTCTTCACTACCCCTTCCTCTCAAAAAAGCTCCGTATTGGGGTGTGTTCCCGGCACCTCTTCCGTATTGCAGGTTGAGTTCACCGACATCCTGACGAATGTTGACGAACTGCTTCGTCCGCCACCGGTGAGCAGCTACGTTGCACCTGGATTCATTGACTTACAAGTAAACGGTTTTGCCGGCGTCGACTACAACGACCCTCAGGCAGGATGCGAGGAGATTGCACGGTCAATCCGAGTCATATTTCAGACTGGCGTGACCCGATTCTTTCCGACTGTGATTACCGGCAGCCGCGACAACATGCTGGCAGCTATCCGCAATCTCGCGGCTTGTAAAGCGGAACTCCTTCGCGCTCGGCAACCGGAAGGAGTTGCGATGGAGGCGCTTCATATTGAAGGTCCGCACATCAGCGTCGAGACCGGGCCACGTGGCGCGCATCCGCTGGAGCACGTCAGGTCGCCGGACTTCGATGAGTTCCTGCGTTGGCAGGAGGCAGCCGATGGAATGATCCGGCTTGTAACGTTCTCACCGGAGTGGGAGGAAGCGCCGGCTTACGTCAGAAATCTAATTCGCTCCGGCGTTGTGGCCAGTGTCGGGCATACAAAGGCAACTGGAGAGCAGATCGCCGCAGCGGTGGATGCCGGCGCAACCATGTCAACGCACTTGGGAAACGCCGCGCACCCGGTGCTTCCGAAGACACAGAACTACATCGTTGACCAGATGGTTGAGGATCGCCTCAGCGCAAGCTTCATCCTGGATGGAATTCACATACCCGCGGCATTTTTTCGTGTGGCGACCCGTGCCAAAGGGGTAGAACGGTCAGTACTGGTTACCGATGCTGTGATGCCGGCCATGTGCCAACCCGGTCCGTATCGATTGGGGCAAGTGGACGTGGAGCTTCGGGACAACGGTAGTGTCGTTCTCAAAGGGGGCGAACGACTGGCAGGCTCTGCTTTGCGTATGGACCAGGCAATTGGTAACGCGGTCCGCCTTGGTCGGCTGTCCTTGCGCGAAGGTGTGGCAATGGCAACGGTAAACGCAGCTCGAGCAGGACGAATCGCCGGGCGGCAGCGCGGCTTGTCGCCGGGAGAAAAAGGCGATCTGGTCCGCTATGAGTGGAACGAGAGCTCCTCAAGACTCCGTGTTCTTCAAACAGTAGTGGCCGGTCAAACTGTTTACGAGTGCCTCTAGACGATTTGGCTATTATCTTGGGGAGAGGTTTTCAAGTGAAATCCAAGTTGACCGCCCAAACATTGTTAGCTGTTTGTGCCTTATTAATATCAGTCTGCATACCGGCAGGCGCGCAAGCGACTAAGACGGCCAAAGCCCCAACTTCTGCAGCCACCTCGGCGCCAGCTTCCGGCACGAAGACAGCTCAGCCGAAGGCCGGCTTGGTCGACCTAAACTCAGCCTCGAAAGACGAACTTTCTGCACTGCCCGGCATCGGCGCGGTTTTCTCTCAGAAGATCATTGACGGGCGGCCCTATCGCGCCAAAACTGATCTCCTACGGAGAAAAATCTTACCGCAGAGCGCCTACACCAAAATCGCTCCACTGGTGATTGCTAAGCAGGCAAGTGTAGCCAAGTAGGTACTAGGCGCGCGCTAACTAGTGCGTACATTTCGGTCGGTTGAGCATCTAGGGTATAGGCCTGGGAGTAGTTCTACCCTGGTTCGAACTATCAATTGGAGAAGACATGGCATTTACACTCCCGCCTTTACCTTATGCTCCGGACGCCTTGGAGCCACATATTGACAAAGCCACCATGGAGCTGCACCACGACAAGCACCATGCGACCTACGTCACAAACGTCAACAAAGCTTTAGAGAGCGCGCCTGAACTGCAGAGCAAGACAATCGAGGAGCTAGTAACTGACATCTCCTCAGTTCCCGAGAATATCCGCACAGCGGTTCGGAACAACGGCGGTGGTCACGCGAACCACTCGTTGTTCTGGAATCTAATGTCGCCTAATGGCGGCGGCGCACCGACTGGCGAAGCAGAAAGCGTGATTACATCCAGCTTTGGCAGCTTCGACGCTTTCAAAGAGAAGTTCAATGCAGCGGCTACTTCACGCTTCGGTTCCGGCTGGGCTTGGCTGGTGAAAGATGGCAGCGGCAAGTTTGAGATTACGTCTACCGCGAATCAAGATAATCCTTTGATGGAAGGCAAGAAGCCGATTCTGGGTCTCGACGTCTGGGAGCATTCCTACTATTTGAAGTATCAGAATCGCCGGCCGGAGTATATTGCCGCCTGGTGGAATGTAGTGAACTGGGCTGAAGTAAACAAGCAGCTCAAGTAGTTCCTTTGGCTTGGCGGGAGGGCTGCTCGATTGTTCTCCCGTCAGCTTAGGGCGTTGCAAGCCCTAGTGCAGCGAGTTTCGCTCGGGTACTTTCAAGAGATGTATGGTGAATGCCGGTGAAGCCCAGGGTCGACGCAAATTCAGCGAACACTTCACGGTCATCTATATAGATAGATTGACTGGCGCTAACTCCTGCTAAATTCAGAGCCAATTTCCAAATAGCCGGATCCGGCTTGCGATGGCCGGTGAAGTGCGAGATGACCATGAAGTCAACCAGGGGAGCTAATCCGAACTTGGTGACGCGATTCTCGGTGATGCCCTGCCCCTCGTTGCTGATCAGCGCCAGTTTGAGTTGATTTAGCTTTCTTACTTCCGCCATGAATGCAATGTTCTCTGGCCAGGGAATTGAGGCGTCGTACACGTAGGTCCGAAGCTGGTCGAGAGTAAACGGTCTGGGCTCGGCGAAGAAAACGAACTCAAGGTAGGTTTCAAAGCTGAGGTGCCCTCGTTCGAAGCTGTCGAACAGTAGCCGATGCCGGCTGTCGATGCCTGCATGTTCAACTCCGAAGTGACGGCAGAGCTCAAGCCGAAGGGCGCTGTCCCACCCGTTGTTGCCAAGCACACCACCGATATCACTGAACAGGGCAACAAATTGCGACAAAGCCATGCGATCAGGTTCGCATAAGGGAGTAGCTGAGGATCAAGAACCGTCGTCTCCAAAATCGAAGCCCACCCCCGCTGTTGGTTAAGAACATACTCAGCCTTGATCCTCAGATCACCCAAATTCACAGCAAGTGGCGGCTATCAAATTCAGATATGAACCCCGGCTCCGTGCGCTCACTGGCCTCTGTAACCTTATAAACAAAGCCGTGGGGCAAATCCAACCGCTCCGCATAGACATTGACCTGAAAGAGAACGGTCGCTTTCTCGCTTCGGTTTCCGATCTTCCCGGTGTTATGGCCTAAGGGTATACAAGAGAGGATGCTTTGCGTATAGCCTAGTAGGGGTCACCTATTCGAAGTCTGGACTCTGCAGTGCAGCTCATCAATTTTGGGATCTGGGGTGTAACGACTGGAACATTAATCAAGATGTAAACTTTCATCCGGGAGCGATGAATGAATCAAATTTCTATCGAACAGCGGATGGGAAGCCTTGAAAAGAAGACCCAGCGTTTACGGTATCTTTGCTGGCTTCAAACTTTTATCCTCGCCGCGGTTGGCCTTTCGGCAACACTCACTCGCAGAGTTGAAGCACAAAACTCTCCTCGAGTTTTGAGGACACATGCCATCGTAATTGAGGATGATCAAGGCCGTGCCCGCTTGATCTTGGGTGCACCGCTGCCAGAAGTCCAAGGGCGTAAGCGACAGGGATCTCTAACTGATTCAATCGTCTTTCTTGACGAGCAGGGTAATGATCGACTTACGTTAGGGGAGGGACCGAATCCCCAAGCTCAGGGCAAGATTCTCCACCGCATCGCAACATTCTTTGGCGTACTAATCCATGACGATAAGGGTAACGAACGTGGCGGCTATGGTTGGCTGTCAAATAGGAGAGCCGTCCTTACTCTTGACCGTCCAGGTCTCGATGCATGGGCGGCAGTGGTTGACGATAAGACCGGATTTGCAGGAATGCGGGTTGAATATGCACCAGAGATAGCTAATGACAAAACCGGCATCGAAATAGGTACTCAGGGTAATCGCGCTTTTTCTCGCTTCATGGACACCAAAGAGAAAGAGCGAGCCGTGTTTCGCCTCGAGGATTCCGGCGTACCAAGTTTTCAGGTATCCGATGAAGTGGGCCGTTCCACTCAGAATCTGATCCGGCCCAACTCCGCAAAGTAATCGAGGAGAATTTCCTAGCGCATCGATTCTCAATACCCTTTCTCTAATGCTTTTGGGACTTGCGGCTCGTCCAATGAGGAGTTCTTCAACGGCATCGAAGGCTTTTGGACGATGCACCGAAGAGCGAGTGATCCCAGAGTAGGTGACAAGATGCGCTTCATAGGGACTAATTCGCCCGGTGCTTTTTATACTTCTTAAATGAAGCGGCACGCTTTCATCTTCGGTCTTGTCGGCGGACTTCTGATCGCGGCCCTCCAGTACACGCAGTATCGCTTCATCGTCATCGAGCATTCTCTAGAAATCTATGGAGCGTTAGTCGCCGTACTTTTCTCGGCTTTTGGAATCTGGCTCGGACTGCAGTTGACACGAGGGCGCGAAGTTGTGCGTGAGACGGTGGTGGTAAAGGAGGTTCTTGTTCCTGCCGAGGCGCGGGCACCAGGTCCGTTCTCCCCGGATCGAATGCAGCAGAAAACCCTTGGAATCACGGAACGCGAGCTGGAAGTTCTGGCTCTAGTCGCGGCTGGGTTCAGCAATCGCGAGATCGCCGCCCAGCTTTTCGTGTCTGAAAACACGATCAAGACGCACTGTGCCCGCGCGTTCGACAAGCTGGGAGCCTCCCGGCGCACTCAAGCCGTCCAGCGCGGCAAAGAACTGGGGCTCTTGTCATAGCTGGTCACTCAAAAGGTTGAGTTGGCACACTTTTTCGTAAAATCACCAAAAAGAATGACGCGCTTTAGCCCCCGAAGCAGACATTCTAGCTTCACCTGACTCGCTTCCAGAGCCTTTCTATGAAGAAAATTGTTCTCACCTTTGGTTTGATCTCCGGCCTGATGATCTCCGTTTTGATGGACGGCTCGATCCTCATTTCCAGCAAGGGCGGCTTCGGCCACAGCATGGTTCTCGGCTACACCATGATGGTGGCGTCATTCCTGCTGGTGTACTTTGGCATACGCAGCTATCGCGAAAACGTCCTCTCGGGCCAGATTTCCTTTGGTCGCGCTCTCGCATGTGGACTTCTCATCACAGCCATCACCTGCGCCTGCTACGTCGTCACATGGGAGATTGTCTATTTCAACTTTATGCCCCACTTCATGGACGGCTACTTCGCCGCACAGGTACATCGCGTACAGACTTCTGCTCTCGATCCCGCAACGACGGCTGAGAAGATCGCCGCTATTCACCACTCGCAGCAGCTTTACCAGAATCCGCTTGTCAATATGGCTTACACCCTGATCGAGCCCTTGCCGGTGGGAGTGATCATCACCCTGGTATCAGCCGCTTTGCTCCGCCGCAAAGAGTCGCTACCATCTCCTTCTCCGGGAGCATCGGTCGCCTGAGGAGCCAAACCTGAAACGCCGATGGAGCCGTCCGCCTAATTTGAATTACAACTTGAGGACACTACATGGCTGCAGTAACTCGGCTTCGGCGGTAAGTTTTGAGTACGGACGATCTCGCAACTCTCTATAAATAGTACGAACGGCATCTTGGACTCAGCAAGATCGAGGGGGCTTACGCATTCCCTGCACCGGCGCGCGGCTTGCGGGTAGGCGGCTGGGGTGGGAGCCTTTTGTTCGGCATGCAAGGAAATAGCAAAGCTCTGCGCAACCGGGGAACAGCGCCTATTATCTGTTTCTCAGTCAAATGCAGGGGAGTCCGACTCTGGCTTAGAGCAAACAAGTGGTGGGCGCGACAGGACTCGAACCTGTGACCTCCTGCGTGTGAAGCAGGCGCTCTAACCAACTGAGCTACGCGCCCCTGGCGTGGGCTTGACTACTTGTAGTTTAGAACAGAAGGGTTAAAGGAAGAATGCGGTAGGCCGGAATTGAGGAACGGTCAGCAACTGAGGCAAGGTCGCCGGCGCATAGCCCGTTGGAGAAAGCGTAGAGGGAGAGAGAGACTGCGCATCACGGCACTGCAAGGAACATCCAGGTCGTCTGTGAGACTGTCGAGGATCTTGGATTCTTCCTCTTCTGTCAAGAAACTGTTGACATTAAGCAAACCGGGGTCAAATTGTTGACGCGGAGCGAGATAGGCACTTTCGTTGATCATATTAATGGTGAGAATGAAACTGGGCCCTTCCTGCCGGCAAGACTGAACTATCCCGTTTCCCATATACGTATCTCCGGTCAGATATACCGGGGTACGGTCTGAGATCAAGACACTGCTACGAAAAATCCACTCAGAATGAACGTTGTGGATTAAATCAACGGTCTCCTCGCGAAAGGTCGAATCGTACGCTGCAGACCAGCGCAGAAAGAATTGCTGAACGTTTCGATCCAGACTGTTCTTTTTACGAGTCTCCATGTAAGAATTTCAACCTCTCGAGTCCACCTACTAAATATAAACGTAGTGAACTTGTAAATTCTAAACGAAAGCGGCAAATTTTTCTCTTCTCGTATATCCGTTAGGTATACAATAATGAAAACCGCTTATTCAGTACGTTCTGAATAAGGCGAGTATAGGCAGTTCGCTTGGCTTCAGTACTAAAGACGATCGCAAAGCAAAAAACCATGGGACAAAACTGTTCATTCCAGCTTCTCGCTCCGCCACAGTCGCGCTTCGCTGATAAATTCTCTCGCACGAGAAATAGTGAGCAAGTTTATGACCAACATCTCAGCTCGATGCAAAGGCTGCGAGGTAGGGTTTATCTGAAAGACGAAGCGATCAAGCCTTGGGAACTGGACGACGAGGGTCGGTTCTACATGCACGGCGATGAACAAAGCTGGCATCTCCTACTGCTCGACGATGAAAAACAAGTCATTGGTTGCGCAAAGTATTTAGTACATGCAAGCAACGTTTCGTATCAGATGTTGCACGTATCGCAATCGACAGTTGCCAAACACCCGGTTCTGGGCAGCAAAGTACGGGCAGCTGTGGAAGCCGATTTGCGCCGTTGCCGCGAATCGAATTTAGCCTATGTAGAAGTTGGCGGCTGGGCGCTCTCAGAAGAGTGGCGGAACACACGAGCTGCACTTGAAATTTTGGTTGGCTCTTTCGCTCTGGCCCAAATCTGGGGTGGCTGCCTTGGCTCCTGCACGGCGACTGTACGTCACTCCTCTTCGTCAATCTTGCGCCGAATCGGTGGTGTGAACTATGAATGGGACGGTACGCCGATTTCGGCCTACTTCGATCCCGAGTACGGATGTGAAATGGAATTGCTGCACTTCGACTACCGGCAACCTTCCCCCCGCTTTACTCCTTTGATTAAGCTTTTGGAGAGCTCGCTATCTAAATCGATAGTGATCTGTGGCGGTCAACAGGTTCACGTTCCGCGTCACGTGCCCGAGTACATTCCAGAGCAAGCGGGCTTTATGCACTTGACTCCTGCCTTTGCGAGATAAGAGGTTCTCTTGCCGTTATCCAACCTGGAGAATGGCCTCGCTGAGTGGCGGACGGCCCTGGGAGAGAAATATGTCGAGATTAGCGCCGAACTCCTCCAGCAAATCAGGACCGCAACTTTTTCCACCCGCCAAGCGGTAAGCGCTTCTATCCGTCCTGGCACTCGGGAGGAAGTTCAGCATTGCCTTCGGATCGCCAATCAAAATCGACTCGCCTTATACCCGATCAGCAGCGGGAAAAACTGGGGATATGGCTCGCGTGTGCCGCCTGGCGACAGCTGCGCCATCCTGGACCTAAGCCGGCTGGACCGGATACTCGACTTCAATAACGAACTGGGCTACGTGACAGTGGAACCGGGCGTAACTCAGCGTCAGCTATTCAGCTTTTTGCAGCAGAATGAGTCGCGCTTCTGGATGGACGCCACTGGCTCCAGCCCGGACACCAGCCTAATTGGAAACTGCATGGAGCGTGGTTTCGGACATACGCCGATGGGGGATCGCTTCGCCCAGGTTTGCGGGCTGGAAGTCGTGCTGCCGACTGGCGAAGTCCTGGAAACGGGTTCGGCGCGCTTTGCAAATTCTCTAACGGCTCCGGTCAGCCGGTGGGGCGTTGGCCCTAGCCTGGACGGGCTCTTTTCTCAATCAAATTTCGGTATCGTCACGCGGATGACGATCTGGCTGATGCCGATCCCGGACTGTTTTGAAGCCTTCTTCTTCCGCGCGGAAAGCAACGAAAGTCTGCCGGCGCTGATTACGGCTTTGCGAGACTTGCGCTTGAAGGATGTGCTTCGCAGCTCAATTCACATTGGAAATGATTATAAAGTTCTCGCCGGGTTGCAACAGTACCCATGGAAAGAGACCGGTGCGAAAACGCCTCTGTCGCCGGAGCAGATGGCGCTATTCCGCAAGAAACTCGGATTCGGCAGTTGGAGTGCTTCCGGCGGTATCTATGGAACAGCGGGTCAAGTAGGGGAGAGCAAGCGCCTTCTTCGGTTGGCGTTGAAGGATATCAAGGGAACGCTGAAGTTCCTGAGCCCGAAAAAACTCGGTTTGGCCAAGCAATGGGCAAGGCCGTTCCAGCTGCTTACAGGCTGGGATCTGCGCCGCACAGTCGAACTGGTAGAACCGGTGATGGGTCTCATGCAGGGAATTCCGACCGAACAGCCCCTGGCCTCAGCATATTGGCGTAAAAAGATGGCCGTTCCAAAGAATCCCGACCCGGATCGGGATCGGTGTGGGCTGCTCTGGTATGCGCCCGTGTCGCCTGCAGATGGAAGGCAAGTGAAGGCATTGACTGACTTGGCACGAGAAACATTGCTGCGATTTGGGTTCGAACCGCAAATTTCGCTTACGCTCTTAACGCCTCGGACAGTCTCATGCATCCTGTCCATTGCTTATGACCGTGACATACCCGGGCAGGATGAGCAGGCTCGCCGCTGCCATGACGAACTGTCGCGCCAGTGTACCGAGCGCGGCTATTACCCTTACCGGTTGAGCATCCTCGGTGCCGAGAATGTGCCGGAGAGCCAAGCGTATGCTCAGGTTCTCAAGCGATTAAAAGATACCTTCGATCCAAACGGGATCTTGGCTCCTGGGCGCTACGAACTGAACCGAACCACATTGGACGCGCAGAGGACAGCTTGATGCTAAGCCCAAAAGAGAAAGGCTCACAGACCTGGGCAGGTCTGTGAGCCAAAGCGGCAAATTGTTCGGAAATTAGCCGATGATTCGGCGACGGGCAACCAGCCCAGCGCCAACCAAACCAACACCCATGAGAAGCATGGAAGCCGGCTCAGGAGTTGGAGCAGTGCCAGATACGGTCTGGAAAGTGGCTGAATATGTAGCGTTGATGGCGCCACCACCAGCCAAGGTCGCATAGATCTGGGGGACAGTTCCGTTCAGGGCGGCTTGGGTGGAGAAGATGGACGTGACCGGAGTCGTACCGGTAGCCGAAGCTCCGGTGTAACCAACACCGTTCAGCTGCAGAGAAGCCAACACCGTGTTGCTGGTCAGCTGAAACAGAGTGAATGGCGAACCGGCTGGAGTGCATTCAGAACCTAAAGCGGAACTGGAGCATCCGGCAAGGTTGCCAACGCCAGGAGCGATAAAGTTCAGATCAAAGGTGACCGGGGCCGCAACACCAGTGGTGAAGACAGTAAACGCGGGAACCGAAGTGGCACCAGTTACCGGTCCATTGGTCAGCGACTGAATCGTACCGCCAGTAAGGCCACTGAAATCACCGGTCTCCGAAGCCCCGTTCGAGTTGGTGAAAGTGGGGCTGAAGTTGACAGTGGTGCCAGTAACGACAACGTTTCCGACAATGTTTGCTCCACCGGTGATGGGTGCAGCCTGAGTAGTAGTGACAAATAGGAAGGCTGGGACTGCGAGCAGACCAGCTAACAAAGAGCGTTTAGATTGCATGTTCCTGTGAATTTCCTCCGAGTTGATGATGTACCGGACATTTCCGGTTACAGAAGATCGATGCCGATTTTCCCCTCTATTGTTTCCCTGACATCTATAACCAACGTGACAGCGGTATTACAGGACGACTAATTTAGAAAAGATTGCCGCTTCTCATCAGGGAAAAGGGCTAAACCGCATCGGAAAAGACTGTATAATCCCCGCCGTCCCGTTTAGGATAGCCTATTAACTCCCAGTACTCAAGAGATCCGAAGTGCCTTTTCGATCAAAGTTCCCGCCAGATTGACCCCACCAGCCTCAAAAATCGAGCTTTTTATTGCTTTTGCTCTAGTCTGGTAGGTCGCTAGTTCCAGTACTTTCTTGATTTTTAAGGTAAGCTGCTCAGCGCTGAGTCCCTTGAGCGGCAGCACTTCACCTACTCCTGCCGAGCGGATTCGGCTAGCGATGGCCGGCTGTTCATAGGTGATTGGGATTGCGACCAGCGGAACGCCGTAGCTGAGCGAATCGAGCACAGTATTCAGGCCGGCATGGGTCAGAGTTAAAGCGGCGCGTGCCAGCAGCTCGGTTTGGGGGGCGTAAGAGACCACGACGGGATTTCCAGGAAAGGTCGAAGTTACCTCGTCTGAAAGCCCGCCGCCATGCGTAAGCACCAGTTGGACATCGAGGGTTGCGCAGGCTTGGGCGAAAAGTCTGAAAACGTGTTCTTTCTGATTCTGCAAGGTCCCGAGCGAGGCATACACGAGCGGCTTGCCATTTAGGCGACCCCAGGGAAAGGTTTTGCTGCCCTTTGCCGGACCTTGGCGGAGGGGGCCGACGTAGTGGAAAGAGGCGGGCAGCTTTTGGCGGGGAAAGTCAAATGCAGGTGGTTGCTGACTAATTTGTGCCAAAGCGGAGTAAGACTGCTCCGGGAAATGATGGACGGGAAGCGACCAGGAGTGCCGATAACGGGAAACGGTTTGGGTAACCGGCCGCGTCACGGCGCGCGAAGCACGATAACCCGCCTGATTCCTTATTCGGGCAAGCAGGTTGGGACGAAAACTCCAACCCGTGAAAGGCGGAGGCACATTCGGCTCCTCATGCAATAGCAGGGCGTTACAGACTGTGATGAACGGTAGACCTAGATGTTCGGCCACCGTTCCGCCAGCCGGTTCGGTTTGGTCGACAAGCAGCGCATCGACCCCCGCCGCGATGATGGCCGAGGGAGCATCACGCAACATCATCTCCGTCGTTCGGCGGACGGCTTCGATTGTATAGCGCAGTGCGGAAAGCCCTTGCAGCCGAGCAAGCCCGTTCAGAGATTCAGGGAGCGAACCCGCCGGGTGATCGGAAGCGCCAATGGCGACGAACTCTAAGCCTTCAGCCTCGACACGCGGCCGCAGATCGGGCATGTGGAACACCGTTACGCGATGGCCTCGCTCGATCAGTTCCCGCCCGAGTGCGCCAAACGGGTGAAGATGGCCGGAGACGGGGGGAGTGATAATTCCGAAATGCAGGCTCTTGCGGCCCGGAAGTGGGGAGGATAGTGTGGGACTCACGACCGCTTACGCGCGCCGTTCTTCAGCAACTTAGCCAAGGAGATAGGCAGACCGGCACTCGTCATTTGACGGTACTCGTCGGCGACGGCCAGGGTGGAAACGATCCGGTTGTAAGCCTCTGGAAGGCTATGGTACGGGATTCCTGGGTAGTAGTGATGAAGAGCGTGATAACGCAGGCCCACGGGGGCCCAAAGTTCTGTCCAGAAAGCGCCGGGCGTGTCAATGGAATCCTGCAGTTGTGCCATGCGATCCATCGGCTGGCCATCGCTCTCATACGCATGAGCGCCAAGTGTTCGCAGAGTATTGATGAAGCTGAGCAGGGAGCAGACTGCGAACCAGACAGCAAGGATGTGGAAGCCGAGGACGCCGGCAAATGCCAAGCCGAAATAGATAGCCCAGACAAAGAAGATGAACAGGCTCTCGCGACGCACTCGAGCGCTGAGTTCAGCGGTGAACTCACGGCGGTACTTCACGTTCATTGTGAGCGAGGAAGCGTGCACGACGAGCCAGTGCTGGAAGCGTTCCGAAAAAAATCCAATTGGACTTAGAATGACGAATCGAAAGGTAAGGATGGCCGGAATCAAAAGGCCCTCAAACGCAAACAGCGTTGTCATTACGCTTGATTGAGCAAACGGCAGATATTCGGGGTCCCGATCAGTTCCGTAGACGCTTATCTTGTGATGGCTCTGGTGGACACCCACATAGACAAATGACGGCATCAGCATGGGATACCCGGCAAGCAGGTTGTACACGAGTTCGAATTGGGGCAGCGTGCGGGAAGCCTGGTGACTGAGTTCGTGAACGAAGCAAAGGGCGCGATAAAAAGCCAGCGCAGAGAGAATAGTGGCGCTAAGCATGGACCATGAAAGTGACGGAAGAAGAACCGCGGAGATCAAGCCTGCCCAACCGACGGCTGCAGAAAGCAGGAAGTCGGCCCAATAAACGCCTGGCTTCACACGGTGAAGATCGCGAACAAGAGGACGGACAATCCGGTCATCCAGGACGCTGGACCCAATGGAAGCAGGGCTGGTAACGAACGCTTCAGGTTCTTCGAGGCTGACACTCATGGCAGGTAGCATCCTTCTCCGGGTTATCAGGGCGCACAAGCAGCCGCACACGTCAGCGAAGAGCTGAGCTCAAATGGAATAAGTTAAAACGGCGACCAACGTTTCAGCCCGAAACGCCCGTGGAAGTAGTGCCTGAGCTGGCGGGAGATCTCACCTCAGATTTGCCGGACCTGGATGAAGTTGAGCATCGTTCGGATGGCTGCGATGACGGCAGCAGGGTCATCCACTTGCACCCAGTGACCGGACTCCGGTAGCTGGAGATGTTGACCGTTGCAACTGTGAGCAATCCAATCGTCGCGCTCCTGAAGTTCGGCGGCAGTAGCGGTGGAAGCCGACAGAATTGTCAGGGGCACGCGGCAAGCCAAGGCTGCGTTTTCAGCGAACCGGGCATTGGTCGGCAGAAGATGGAGATAGTCAGCAATGGCGAGGAAACCGTTCGGCCGGCTCCACTGGGCTTGAATGATGGGCCAAACTTCTGGCGGGAGCTTACGAATCTCTCCGGTGACTCGTGAGAGGAAGGAAGTACCGCGCCGAGCGCTGACCGAAGCAACCAGTTTAGGAAGAAACCGGCGGCCGGAATTCAGCAGATGCAATGCGAAACGGACAACACCGAACCGCGCAAGAGTCGCCCCACGCCGGGCTAGTCTGACGCCTAACTGCAGACGCTTTCTCTCGTGAGGCGCTGCTGCGGCCCAGTAAGAGGTTGAGACCGGATCGAGCAGGATGACCCCGGCAGTGAGTTCGGGATGCAGGTGAGCAAAAGCTCTTACAACCAGACCGCCGTAGGAGTGACCGACCAGCAGATAGGGCGGTGCGCACCCGGCAGATGCCAGAACCTGCTGCAGTTCCCCCGCGACAGTGGGGAGCAGTCGCGGAGAACAACTTGCACTGCTCCACCCGAAGCCGGCGCGATCGTAACTGCACACGGCCGTAAATGCGGCTACTTCCGTTTCTACAAGCGCCCAACTTAATGAGCTTCCTGCTAATCCGGATTCCAGCACCACCCCTGGGCTTCCCTGCCCTCGTTTACGGACGTGAAACGAACAGCCACCAGCAGAGACTATGCGCCCAAGTGGACGGTAGCGCTTCCTGTCGCGCCGCAGTCCGATTTGCTGATACAGATAACCGGTTGCTAGAAGGGCAGCACCCGCTACCGGCAGCAGGGCAAAGAAGAGCGTAACCACGCAGAAAAGTTAATCGGCAACCATTAACTCACCTGGCAAAATGGGCCGGGTGCGGGGCAGAATACCGAGGCTGGCCAGAAAGCCAAACGCTCCAAGGATGCCAACAAAGACGGTGGTTTTCAGGACGTCCGTGAAGTGAGTACGCGGCAAGATCTTCCAGAGCAGCATCAAGCTGGTTTGAGCAGCGGTGACGGCCCAAACTGTTCCGTAGAAATAGCGGCGCTCCTGACCCTCGCCCTGCGTTGAGGAACGAACACGCGGCAGGATACCAGCAGCCCCAAGCAGCAGGATGCAGATGAAAAGGGGAAGATACCAGCGATCGTAAATTTGCCGGAGCTCCCATTGCCCTGAAGCGCAGGCGGCAACCAAGCCAATCAGATTCAGCATTGCGAAAGCGACAAGCGCGTTCCAGGCAAAGGTGTAACAGATGCGGCGATACAGCGGGTTGGGCTTATCTTCGGAAAAGCGAAGGATGTAAGGACGTGCTTCAACACCTGGGAGCTGTCCAAACCGGCCTGCGAGGCCCGTGCCGACCAGAACGATACTGAGCCAGATTAAGTTTTTCGTCGATCCGCCATGGGCAAACAAATCAAAGGTGAGCGGGCCAGGCGCGAGAAAGAATACCCAAATCCAGATGGGCCAGTGAGCCAAGCGGTAGTGCGTCTTATTACGGGCTCTAATCTTGCGGTCAGCTGCATACTCAACTCGGATGGCGAGAGACATTCCTTACAGGATCGTACTATTTCCGCTGTGCATTGATTCTTATAAAGGTTGGGAACGAGATAGCGCAAAGGGAAGCATGGACCATTCCTTGTCCTTGCTGGTCCTGTTGTCGTAGCGTCGTTGCTTTCAGCCCAGGACTGGGGAGGCAGCAGGTAGAGAAAACCGCCGCGCATCCTGAGTGGGTCACGGCCACGCACGATGGGGGCTGATCCTGTCATTTGCAGATCGTCTCTGGAGTGTCAGCAAATTATTGTCGGGAGTTTAGATCCTGGCTTGTAAGAGATGCAGCCCATGCATGATGCGAGCGAGGCAGCGTGCGGCTTTGAAATATTTTGACAGGGCAGATGTTGATTTCGATAAGACGTCTTTTCGGCAATGGGAATGGCACTGTAGAGCATTTTCAGGAGAAAAGCATTGTTTCCCGCTTCGAGGCGGATGTGCTTTCAGTCATTGCTGGTATTCTGACGCAGGCCGGCACGGCAGTTCGTTGGGAGCGGGATGGAATCGGTGCGCATGAACTGGCGATGCATCTTCTCGACATCTCGGCTGGGGTCAGGTCGGCAACCAAAACACCTGTCTGACTACAAGCGACGGATGGCGCTCTCTATCCGAATCATCGTCATTGTTGCCAATGGGGTCGAGATATGAAGATAGCGATTGTTGGAGCGACTGGTGCGACAGGACGCAGAGTAGTAAAGCTTGCACTTGTGCAAGGGCACTTCGTCACGGCCGTTGCTCGCCATCCGGAGCGACTGTCATCTGCCGACCGGCTGTCCTCGGTCCGGGGAGATGTCCTTTCCCCAGGAGGCCTGACAGGTGCTCTTAACGGCGTGGAAGCCGTTATTAGCTGTATCGGACCGGAAAAGAATCTCTCGCCAGGAATGCTCATGTCAGTCGGTGTGGCCAGCATTCTTACCGAATGCAAACGTGCGGGCGTCCGACGATTCATATTGCAAAGTGGTATCGGCTTGAGCGATGGACGCGAGCTCTCCTGGCCGAATCGCTTTGTCGTGCGCGTATCGAGCCGGATATTCACTGCTGCAATTACTGACAAGGCCGTCGCCGAGCGGATGACCAGGAAAGCGACATGGAGTGGGTCACCGTTCGCCTGGTCGTATCGGGAGATAGGCCGGCGAAGGGACGCTATACGGCGGGTCCGTCAGCACGAGTTGCGCCACTCGTTCCGCTTTCCTTTGACGATTGCGCCGATTGCCTGCTTCGTGCAGCAATAGATGAACCAAACTGGATCCGAAAAATTGTGAACGTGGGTTCCTGACACTCGAATGAGTCTCATGATTCCAGAAGAAACACCTTCCCCCTAATGCGTAATTACTTATGACTCTGTGCTGATTTCCTGCTCCGCATTTTCTTTAGTAGCAGCCGCTCCCTGCTCCTAAGTCCCGCTTTCCTATTCGGCTAGGAGATCGACTCTCTTGGCCAAGTTTTCCGGTCGGCTGATTATAAGTTCTCGGCTGAATAGATCAGACACCTTCCTTTGTACGACCGAAGGAAGGAACGGCTAGCCTTCTTGAACTTTACGCGCCATCGCCGCCGTTAGACTGAGTGGTGCAAACCGCGTGAGGAAAGCGCCCACTGCGTTCATTCGTCCGGCAATAACCAGCGGCTTGCCTTTGATCATTCCCCGGTATCCAATGGCTGCCACCTCGGCCGCGGACATCACCATACCGCTCGAAAATAGCTTGGTCGAGTTCATCTGAGCGCGTTCGGCGAACTCAGTTTTGGTTGGACCGGGGCAGAGACAGGCAACTTTGACGCCAAACTCCTTCGCCTCATTATGAACAGCCTCTGAAAAAGATACGACGTACGCTTTTGTCGCATAGTAGACCGCCATCAGCGGACCCGGTTGAAAAGCGGCCGTCGAAGCAATGTTCAAAATGTGGCCGCTACGCCGGGCAATCATGCCAGGCAGAAACAGCCGGGTAAGATCTGTCAGGGCACCGACGTTCAACCCCACCATCTGCGACTGGCGTTTCGCATCCAATTCCCAGATGTGGCCTAGCAACCCAAACCCTGCATTGTTGATCAGCATGTCGACAGTTAAGCCCGCGCGCGAGACGGTTTCAAAGAGGGAATACGCAGCTTCGGGCTTTGAGAGGTCAACTTCGAAGACAGTTGCAGACTGCTTTGTGGACGTCTGGATCTCCGCGGCCAGAGACTCCAGCATCGGGCGGGATCGGGCTACCAGCACTACATCGAAGCCGTTTCGGGCGCATAGCAGAGCCAGTTCCCGACCAATCCCGGTAGAGGCTCCAGTAATAAGGGCAGCAGGCATGGTGCTTCATTGTGTCATCGCCTAACTGCTACTCAACAACAAAGCCTGTCAGCCGTGTTAATTTAAGTACTGCCACCGCAATTCGTGCGGGCTCTTAGCTCAGTTGGTTAGAGCGCTTCCTTGACACGGAAGAGGTCGGTAGTTCGAGTCTACTAGAGCCCACCATTCCTTACGCAATATTCCTTACAGTAAGCCTGCGTTTCATCTAGCTGCTATGTTTTACTGGAAGTGATGTCGATGCCGTGGTCTCGTTCCACACAAGCTGCTCCGGGCCTTCCGGAGGTGGAATCCATTGAGGAATGTACTCGCCTGATGAATCAGGAGGTGGTCATCCTGTTCAAGCACAGTCCCACCTGCCCCGTTAGCTGGATGGCTCATCGGGAAGTGATGCAACTGAGGGCCGATTATCCGGAAGCGCCGCTTTATTTGATCTCTGTCCGGCGGAAGCGGGACGTCGCCAAATTTGTCGAGAGTGAAACGGGTATTCAGCATGAGTCTCCGCAGCTCATAGTGTTCAGGAACGGTAACCCGATCGCAAATGCTTCGCACGACGAAATAACCGCTGCTTTCATAGCGGAGAAAGCGGCCCTCTCTAAAGTTCAGGCTTAACACCCAGCCTTTCAGATTTGGAGGGCGGACGGACTCGTTCCTGGCCCCCCAAGTCTAAACCCCTTATTGTTTTGCTGGCCAGTACTTGGCAAGCCAGCGTTCAAAGGTAAGCAACTGCGGGTCTTCAGCGCGAACAGCAGCGATATCGATCAGCTGACGAGGCTCCTCGAAAGAACGAAACATCTTCGTCAGGTCCGAACCGGCAGCTTGTTCGAAAGCGTCCCACGGAACCTGGTTGTACTTGATCTCCTGGTTTGAGGCGCGGCCCAGTTCGGCAGCAATCTGAGCAACGCTCAGTTGGTCACCAGCTAAATCGAAGGCGCGGTTATTCCAATGCCCTGTTTTCTCAAAAGCTCGGGTGACAAATGCACCGATATCATCGGTAGAAACCAACTGCATCAGGGTTTCCGGCTTCAGCGGAAGGCTAAGGGCGCCGTTTTGCAAGATTTGATCGCGCTGGCCGAGCCAGTTTTCCATGAAGGAAGCGGGTCGGAAGATCGTGTACGCAAGACCACTATTCCGGAGATGTGTTTCGATTTGGCCTTTACTTTCAAAATGAGGCACCCCGGTATTTGCATCTGCCCCATGTGCGGAGCTATAGACAAAATGACTGACGTCGGCACGATTGGCCGCATCGATCAGAGTCTTGCCTTGTTTTATCTCCTCGTCTGGACTGGCCATAGCCTGTACCGAGTAAACGCCGAAACAATCCGATACAGCGCGCGCAACAGAGTCCGGATCATTCAAATCCCCGCTGACCACTTCGCCGCCAGGGTGCATTAGCTTACCTCCGGTCGGGCTGTTGGCATCGCGAGTCATTGCGCGCACGGCGAACTGTTTCTCCCGTAAATGCCGCAACACGGCGCTACCCTGGTGCCCGGTAGCACCCGTCACTAAGATCAGTCGATCACTATTCTTTGCCATTCCCGTACAGTAACCCGCTGACAAGAAGCAGTTTCGGTTCGACTCGTTGCGCGCCATCCTGATAGCTTGGAAAAGAATATGCAGACATTGGAACGTGCACAGTTTGCTCCTCCCAAGCGGCTTCTTTATGGGCCCGGTCCGTCCATGGTGGAGCCTCGAGCGCTAGAGGCGATGAGCCAACCGGCACTGGGCATTCGCGACCCGTATTTTCTGGACTTGATAAGCGAAATCCGAGCCGGTTTGCGGGAGGCGTTTGGAACGGGTAGTCCGGCCACGTTTGTGGTTCCAGCAAGTGGCAGTGGAGGCATGGAAGCAGCGGTTGCCAACTTTGTTTACCCCGGCTGCAAGTTTGCTGTGTTTACGGCAGGTGTTTTCTCGGAACGGATTAGTGAAATGGGGCGGCGGCAGGGTGCGCAGGTTGTCTGTTTGGATCGACCCTGGGGAGAGGTAACCAGCGCCGCCGATGCAGAGGCGTTTATCGGTCGCGAAAAGCCGGACGTCGTTGCGTTTGTGCAGGCAGAGACATCAACGGGCGCCTACCAGTCAGGCCGGGCGATCATTCCCGCAGCTAAGAACGCAGGAGCCCTGGTGTTAGCAGATGCCGTGACTTCAATTGGCGCGATGCCGGTCCAAATGGACTCAATCGGAATCGATGTGGCATTTGGTTGCACGCAGAAAGGACTGAGCTGTCCGGCCGGTTTGGCGCCAATTTCGATTTCTCCTGCTGCCTGGGATCGGCTGTCCGCACGCCCGGACCAGCCGCATACCTGGTATCTGGATTTGCGGCTGATGGCGAAGTACTTCGAACAGCCGCATGTGTACCATCACACACCGTCTCCGCCTCTGTATTATGCACTGCATCAATCGCTGGCGTCGATCAAAGAAGAAGGGTTTCCTAACCGTTGGGAACGGCATCGGCGCGCCAGTGAACGGCTGATGCGAGGGCTGCTGCGGTTAGGCTTCAAACCACTTGTGGAGGATGCGGGCAATCGGGTATGGCATTTGGCAATTATCATGCCTCCGAATGGAACGGATGAAGCGAAGTTGCGCCAAAAGCTGCTCGATGATTATGAGATTGAGGTGGCTGGCGGATTAGGCCGGCTAGCTGGGAAAGTGCTTCGGATGGGCACAATGGGGCCACTAGCGACAGATGAGAACGTAGATTTCCTGCTTCAGGCCATCTCCGCTTGCGTGTGAGCTATTCATGTCATCTGACTTCCTCATTCATGTAGGCCTGGTCCAGTTGCAACTGCTGCGAGGCGATATTACGCAGATCAAAGTCGATGCAATGGTGAACGCAGCAAACTCAGCCCTGGCCGGCGGAGGTGGCGTGGATGGAGCCATTCATCGTGCGGGCGGTCCGGCCATTATGGAAGAGCTCGATCAAGTAAGAAAGAAGATTGGACGCTGCCAGACGGGTAGCGCCGTAGCAACCGGGGCCGGCAATCTTCCTGCCAAGTATGTCTTTCACGCGGTGGGGCCAATGTACCTTGATGGGAAGCACGGCGAGCCTGGAGCGCTGGCCAGTTGCTACACCACTTGTCTCGATATGGCAGTCGAGAAGCAGGTCAGGGTTATCAGCTTTCCCTCAATCAGTACGGGCATTTATGGTTATCCGGTTGGGGAAGCGGCCCCGTTAGCATTGAGGACGATCGAGAAGTGGGTTGGCGAGCACCCTGGAACGCTGCATGCGATCAAGCTGATTCAGTTCAGCGATGCCGATCACCAGGTGTATCGAAGGGCGGCGGAACAGTTGCACCGTGATCTGTTGGCCGATGAACAAACAACCGGAAATCAAAGCTAGAATAGAGTTTTCATGCAAGTGCTAGAAGCTGGTCCGGATAAGTACCTTCTGCTCGAGGTAGAACCGGAAGCGGTGGCGAATATCGCGCGTCAGGCAGGTTTCGAGATCAAAATTGAAGATGCTAATCGGGTGATGTCGCTGGAAATCAGTGCTTCGGATCGGCGCGCTCCGCTGCTTTTGTTTGACGCTGCTGACCCTGGAAACCTGGGCTGGTTTTCGCGGTGCCAGTTCTATGTGGATGGCAAATCGGGAAGCGTGTTGCAGACTCCGCTGACGATAGGGAACCAGAAAGATCGAAGCGGACGTAACGTGCCGAATGCGTTGCGAGTTCAGATTGTGAAGGAACTGCCAGGGACATTTCGAATGCCGAATCGCCAGCCGATCAATGAGCAGGTGGTCTATGCGGTGCTGTTCAATTTGTTACATGCGCTGCTGGACACTGGCGTAGGCGTTTGCGGTGGGCCGACGGTAAAGCCGCTTGCCGGTCGCAGCGAGAATATCGGACCCAAGAATTAGCATCGCTGTTCTTTTGCGTTGATCCGCGGCAGTTAAGAATGGCCGCAGATGAACACTGATGGACGCAGATATGACCATGTTGAAGCAAATCGTTCTTGCCACCTTACTCGTAACTGTCTCGCTAACTCTGGACGCGGCGCCGTCCCGAGATTGGAAAGCCAAAGTTGCAGAGGCGATGCCTCTGATGGGACACCGGAACTGGATACTTGTGGTTGACTCGGCGTACCCGTTACAGACGTCGTCCGGGGTCGATACAGTCGAGACGAATGCAGACCAGATAGAGGTCACGCAGGCAGTTCTAAGCATCATTGGCAGCTCTATCCATGTACGTCCAATCGTGTTTATGGATTCCGAGCTCCCTTTTGTTCCCGAAGCGGATGCCCCGGGTGCCTCGGCTTATCGGGAAAAGATCAGCAAAATCTTGGGAGGCTACAAGGTGCAGTCGCTACTTCACGAAGGGATGCTTGCGACGATTGACCAGACTGGTAAAGCGTACCAGGTGCTCGTGCTGAAGACAAACATGACGGTGCCTTACTCTTCGGTTTTCATACGACTCGACTGCAAGTATTGGAGCGCAGATGCTGAGGAGCGTCTGCGCGCGAGGATGAAGAAAGTCGAGCCCTAGAGCGGCACTACCAGCAGCATTCACCTTCCCCCTTAAACCGCTCCGAGTTCCCGCTTAGCCTGTTCCACGTCGTTCTCCATCTCCTCCCGATACTGGTTCAGCAGTTCAGCCGAAGATGCTTCGAAGCGCATCACCAGCACCGGCTGCGTGTTGGAAGCGCGCACCAGGCCCCAGCCTTCCCGAAAGGGCACACGGACGCCATCCACATCCACCACTTGATGGCGCTGACGGATGCTGTCGCTCACCTTCGCGATTACCTTAAACTTCAGATCGTCCGGACAATCAACCCGAAGTTCAGGCGTTGAGACAAGCTTTGGAATCCCGAGGAGCTGATGGGACAGCGGCTTGCCCGATTGCGAAACGATTTCCAGCAAGCGACATGCCGCATAGATAGCGTCATCGTAGCCGTAGTAGCGATCGGCAAAGAACATGTGACCGGACATTTCACCAGCCAGTTCGGCGTGCTCTTCCTTCATCTTTGCCTTAATCAGGGAGTGACCGGTCTTATACATGATCGGGTTACCGCCGAGCTGCTTCAGGCGGTCGTACATAACCTGGGAACACTTCACTTCGCCGATGAAAGTTGAGCCCGGCTTGCGGGTTAGAATCTCACGGCCGAAGATCAGCAGCAGCATATCGCCAAAGACGACTTCGCCGTTTTCATCGACTGCGCCAATGCGATCGGAATCACCATCGAAGGCAATACCAAGCTCAGACTTCGTTTCACGCACGGACTTTTCAAGCGAGCTCAGGTTCTCAAGAACGGTCGGATCGGGATGGTGATTTGGAAATCGGCCATCCATCTCGAAGAACAGCTCCTGGGCATCAACATTCAACTTCTTGAGGAGTCTGTGAACAACCGGACCAGCGGTACCGTTGCCTGCATCCAGCACTACTTTCACCTTGCGGTCGAACTTAAATTGCCCAGCAATCTCGTCCACGTAAGGCGTTACCGCATCCAGTTCCTTCACCGAGCCTTCGCCTGATTCAAAATCATTTCCGGCGATGAGTTTGTAAACGTCTTGAATAGCTTCCCCATGGAGAGTTCCCGTACCACAAACAGTCTTAAAGCCGTTATACTCGGGCGGGTTGTGGCTGCCCGTGATCATGATGGCGCCATCTGCCTGGAAGTGCACGGCCGAATAATAAAGGACCGGAGTCGGAACAACGCCGATATCCAGCACAGTAGAACCGCAAGCGAGCAGGCCTTTACGAAGAGCAGCATGCAGGCGCGAACCACTCACGCGGCAGTCGCGGCCCAGGCAGATGATGCGCCCACTATGACGAATCAGGTAAGTGGCAAGCCCACGGCCGAGCGCCTCTACATCGTCATCGAGCAGTTCCTCATCGGCAATGCCCCGGATATCGTACTCCCGGAAGATACTCTGCTTGAGCATAAGTATTCAGCATATCGAGCGCGGACCGTGAAAATAGGGCGAGATTGTTTTCTAGCTTATGGTTTCCTCTCTTAGCACAAGGCTTTCGAGGTATTCCTTATCCAACTGGTAGCCGAACCCCGGCTCCTGACTGACTTTGATAGTGCCCTGAGGAGAAACTTCAACCGGTGGTTCGATGATGTCTCGCTTCCAGTAACGTTTGCTTGCAGAGACATCGCCGGGCAGAACGAAATCAGGAAGTGTGGATAGCGCAATATTGTGAGCCCGGCCGATCCCCGATTCCAGCATGCCGCCGCACCAGACTGGCACACCGTTGGCCTGGCAGACGTCGTGAATGCGTTTGGCTTCGGCAAAACCGCCGACCCGGCCTAACTTGATGTTAATGATGCGGCAGGCGCCTATCCGAATAGCTTGCTCGGCATGGTGAGCCGAACGGATACACTCGTCCAGGCAGATCGGAGTCTCGAGTTTTGCTTGCAGAATCGCATGGTCGATGATGTCGTCATCGGCGAGCGGTTGCTCAATCATCATCAGGTAGAACTGGTCGAGTTGCTTCAGATGCTCGACATCGGCGAGCGTATAGGCGGAGTTAGCATCAGCGGTCAGCTTGATCAATGGGAATCGCTCGCGAACCTGCCGGATAACATCCACGTCCCAGCCGGGCTTGATCTTCATTTTGATCCGCTGGTAACCGGCTGCCAATTCGATGTCGATCTTTTCAAGCAACTGTTCGACGCTGTCCTGAATACCGATAGAGACGCCGCACGCGATCTCCTGGCGCGCACCGCCTCCGATGGTCTGCCACAACGGTTCCCCGTTCAGCCGTGCCTGAAGATCCCAGACAGCTGCTTCCACACCGCCGCGCGCCATCTTGTGGCCCCGAATGTATTCAGTGCGAGCCGACACGTCAGCCGGCGATTCGAAGTCAACATTCAATACACGAGGCGCGACATAGTCGATCAACAACGGCCAGACCGAGCCAGTCCACTCTTCGTTGTAGAACGGGTTTTCGCCCGCGGTGACTTCACCCCAGCCCGAGACGCCATTGGAATTTACTTCAACCAGGATGATGTCGCGATCGTGGGTGCGGCCAAAGCTGGTCTCGAAGAAATGAACCAGCGGCATGCGAAGGTGGCGGAGAACAATCTGATCTAGTCGGATGGCCATTTCTGTAAAAGGTAGCTCCCTGCGTCTGCAGATCTCTCAAAGCCGGTGACGGCCAGTCCTGCGCCGAAAGCGGCAGAAAACTGCTGGCTCACGCGAGTCTGTGTTTGGAGGGCAAGGTTCGGAGTGTCGCGCCGTTGCTGCTCAATGGCAGCAGGAACACTGATGATCTGTTCGGGGACAGAGGCGGTAGATGCTGCACCCTCTGTCTTGGCCAATACAGCAGTGACACGAGGCGACCGTATCCACCATTCAGCAATCAGCCGGTCAGTTGGCAACCCGCCATGCAAGTGACTGCTGGTCCTCCCGTATTGGTTGTAAACGTAGCGGCGAATGATTGCTCCCAGACGCTCGATATTGAAGAAGGCGTTCTTGATCTCAAGAGGATCGAAAGTCCACTCGATGAGATCGATATTGCTCGCGAGCGCATACTCACGTTGAGCCAGCTTCATTCGCCGGCCTAGGCCGCTATTGCGGTACTCGGACAGCACGCCTAGCATGTGGCTATGGAGGTATGGCACTCCGCCCGGCTTCAAACCAGGAATGCACAGGCAGAAGGCCACCATACGTGCACCGTCGAAAGCGCCCAGCAGTTGGCCGCCGATCTTAGTCGCAACTACGAATAGGCGGCGGGGCAGCAACTCGACATCGTGGAAACCCCAGATCTCTTTTTGAAGCCGCACAGCCGTAGAGAACTGATCGAGTTGAGACAGCTGTTCGATTTGGATGGCAGAAGGCGGCATGGCAGGGGCGGGCCGAACCTCATTGTATGCAGGCGTGGTTTCTCGTCCTGCGGTTTCCCCGCGCGAGTACGGAGAATTGTGTTTATGAGGACTTCTATTGCGGGACGCTCTGACTAACTGACGTAGCCTAAGGCGAGTCTTAATGGATTCTCCTACTGGATGAGGCGATATATCTGAGCTCTCAGCCATGCGAAGCCAGCGTCCTTTTGTGTTCGTTCGTGCCAGATAAGGCGATAGTCAAAAGCCGTGTCGGCGTGCAAAGGGATGAGAGACAGAGGGGCTGATTGTGCGAGCGTTTGACCTAGACGCGAGGGTAAGAATATGAGATCGTCGGTGTTCGCGAGCAACAGAGAGGCTGAATTGAAGTACGGCGTTCTCATTGCAATTCGCTTTGCTGGGTGACCGAGCCGTGCAAGGACATCGTCGCCCTCCAGCCGGTTTCCTACCGGATATAACAGCACGATTTGGGGATAGCCAGAGGCTAGACTTGGATTCAGGCTTCCGTCTCTCCGTAGCGTGTTGAGCAACGGATGACCCTGCCGAACGAGGCAGGAATATTCTTCTTTGAAAAGCACGCGAAAGTGAAAGTTCTCTGGAAGTTGGCTTTCGGCGTCCAGGGCTAGGTCGAGTCGGCCTGTTTCAAGCTCGGAAAGAGTCTGCGCGCCCCAAGGCGCAACCTCTACAGTAATCCCCGGCGCGAGCTTGGCTAGTGCCTGAACTAATGGCGCCAGCACTACAGTTGCGCCATGATCTGTCGTCGCAACACGTACCGAAAGCTTGGTGTTGGAGGGCTCAAACACTTCCTGCTCGAACAGGGAGGAAATGGCATCGAGAGCTTTGCTCACCGCTGGCCGAAGTGACTCTCCTCTCGGCGTCAACGTGTTTCCGTGACGTCCCCTCACCAGCAATGGATCGCCGATCGCATGACGGAGCTGAGCAAGAACCCTGCTTGCGGCAGGCTGACTAATCCCCATTGCCTCTCCTGCCTCCGTGACGCTCCGTGTATCCAATAGCACCTTCAAGATGCGCAAGGAACGTACGTCCAGCCTTTCCAAGCTGGTATTCGATTCTTGCATAGGGAGAATCCACTTTTAGCTATGGAGTGAATAAATGATCTTCGCCCATAATAGCTGAGAGGATGCGGAGACAATGAAGATCATCAGCATCGAAGAGCACTTTCTAACACGCGAGATAACGACCGCGTGGGAAACCTCAGCCATCGGTTCAGAAGGAACCGGTAGCTTCGATCAAGGCGAGATCCGGCAGCGTCTCGAAGATGTCGGTGAGGGCCGCCTGATGTTAATGGATGAAAGCGGAGTAGACGTTCAGGTGCTCTCTGTGACAACGCCAGCTCTGCACAATCTTGAACCCGCGGAGAGTGTTCGGCTCGCGACGAAGACAAACGATTTGGTAGCCGCAGCTATCGCAAGGCATCCCACCCGCTTTCAGGGATTCGCCGTTCTTCCCACGCCCGCGCCGGACGAAGCAGCGTTGGAATTGCGACGTGCAGTGACCCAATGCGGCATGCGCGGCGCCATGGTTTGCGGCCGCACTCGCGACAGGAATCTAGACCACCCTGACTTCCTGCCAATGCTACACACGGCTGCAGATCTAAGCGTGCCCATCTTTATTCATCCCCAAATTCCTCAGGCTTCAGTCAGAGCAGCTCTTTACGCAGGCTTTGGGGAACCGGTGGATACAGCCTTTGCGGCGTTTGGATTAGGTTGGCATTACGAGGCTGGAATCCAATTCGTTCGTTTGATCCTGGCGGGTGTCTTCGACCGGTTTCCACATCTGCAGATCATTCTCGGGCACTGGGGAGAAGTCGTTCTCTTCTACATAGAACGGCTGAAGTCGCTCGCGCGCGTGGCAAAGTTGGAACGTCCAGTTGAGGAATACTTCCAGCGCAATCTATACGTCACGTCCAGTGGCATGTGGAACCAGATGTACCTGCAGCGTGCGTTGGAGATCGTCGGGCAGGAACGCATTTTATTTTCCACGGACTATCCGTATCAGTACCGTCCGGGGCAGCCGGGACGGTCATTTTTGCTCGCTACCGACCTGTCGCAAGAGGCAAGAGAGGCATTCGCACACGGCAATTGGGAGAGATTAACGTCTCAGTGCCCGTCGTGACGGCGGTCCCCTTACCTCGCGGCGTGAATGCATGGTCAGTCCTGTGATGTCGCATGAGTGGAAGCTTGCGGTCCAACGTGCCGTAAAAGCCGAGCCAAATCGCTACAAGCCTCGTTTATTTTTTCCACAGCAGGAGAGTAGATGCCCGCAAATCGCAAGAGACTTTCCACGTGCCCGATTGAGCGGACTCTGGCCGTTTTGTCCGGAAGGTGGAAGGCAGCAGTTGTCTGGAGTCTGTTCTCCGGCAGCAAACGATATTCTGACCTGCTACGTCTTTGCTCAGGCGTCACTGAGCGAGTTCTCACCCAGGTCCTGCATGAGTTAGCGGACGACGGCGTTGTCCGCAAGACAGAGGGACATTGGTGTTTAACCGAACTTGGCTCAGATCTCATCACCGCCATGAATGGCCTTTGGGCATGGGGCTTGCACCACGCTAGTGCTCGACCGGAGCGCTAAGAGCGGAGATATTTCTCCGTGGATTTGATCTCGGCATTAGGACATACTACGTCTGCATTGGCGACTCAAAGAAATGCGCGCCGCCGCGCACAGTTATGAGTTTCTACCCCGAGTCGCCTCATCAACGAAAGGCTCCTCTCTCAACATGACGGAACAGCAGGTGGTAGTAATTGGTGGCTCTGAAGGGATCGGGCTTGCGGTCGCAAAGGCGGCACGTACGCTCGGAGCTCGAGTCCTCGCCGTCTCAAGAACGAAAGAGAAACTTGAGGCCGCACAAGATGCAGTGAGCGGCTTGGAAATCCGCGTTGCCGACATCAACAACACCGCATCAATTGAACGTGTCTTCGCTGAGCTCTCGACCGTGGATCATGTGTACATCGCAGCAGGCAGCACAAAGATAGGTGGTCCGCTTGACCACCCACTCGAGGAATTTCGTCACAAATTCGATGAACGTCTTTGGGGTTCGCTCGACGTGGTCCGCGCCGCGCACCGTCTTGTGCGTCCCGGTGGATCCTTTACCTTTACTGGCGGACTGTCTTCCGACCGCCCCGTAAGCGGCGCCTGGGTGTCTGGTATAGCGACGATGGCAACGGAACAATTGGCGCGGGTTCTCGCTCTGGAACTTGCCCCCATTCGCTTCAATGCCGTTGCACCTGGTTATACAGATACCCCGATGTGGGGCCATATTTTCCCAGGGGACGGAGCACAGGCACTCAGGGACGTCACAAGGAAACAACCGGTCCCCCGTCTGGTCACCGCAGATGAGGTTGCCCAGGCTGTTCTCCTTCTTATGCAGAACGAAGCAATCACAGGTGAGACAATTCACGTCGATGGTGGAGCACGGCTGGTTTAATGCCTCGCCCGGTCAGATCATCCATTCTGGAAGCAACGCTGAGGGACTCCTGCGCTTCGGCATAGGTCCCGCTCTTCGGGCACGCTCGGCTTTCAAAGCGCGATCGCGATTGAATCGCGGGTGTCTGACCTAGAGGCGTAAATCTTTTGAAATCGCATTATGGGAAGTTATCGTCGCAACCGGTAACGAGCGCCCCAGAAGCCGACGTGTCGTGACGCCGGACTCAACTCTGCCGGTATAGCAACGCGACGTGCCTCAAGAGTACGGGGCGCTACACTGGACGCGATCAGCCTTGGTCACCAGGAGATGCGACATGGCATTGCAGCAAGCACGAGCAACGCTGCCCGGTAGCGAGACAGTGCAGCGACCCGGGTTAGTGCCGGGTGGAACGGTCCCCCACGATGAGACGATTCATGTCACCGTAGTGCTGCGCCGAAAGGGCGGTGCCGGCTTGCTGCAGAGCATCCGCAATTTTCTGCACCTGTCCCATCAGGAGCATGCGGCCGAGCACGGCGCGACTGATGCCGATGTGGCGCTAGTGGAGCAGTTCGCGCATGCGTTTGGGCTGACCATTATCGAGGCAAGTGCACCCAAGCGCCGGGTGATCCTGGCGGGTACAGCCGGGCAAATGCACAAAGCGTTTGGAGCTAATTTGGTTCTGTACACGCAGGAGAGTTCCGGCAAGACGTTCCGCGGCCGACAAGGTACCCTGACCATTCCCAGCGACCTGAAAGGAGTGGTGGAGGCAGTGCTTGGTTTCGATACTCGACCAGTTGCCAAGCCGCACTTTCGTCCCCGGCAGACTTCCGCGGTTGGGTTCACGCCCTTACAGGTGGCGGCGCTTTATTCATTCCCCACTAACGTTACGGGCAAGGGCCAGACGATTGCCATTATCGAACTGGGCGGCGGCTATGACCCGGCCGATCTGGCAACGTACTTTGGCAGCCTGAATCTGCAGACTCCAACTGTCACCGCGGTTTCAGTAGACGGCGGCAAGAATACACCGGGGAGCGATGCGGATGGCGAGGTGCTGCTGGACATTGAAGTTGCCGGTGCCATCGCGAACGGTGCGAACATTGCCGTTTACTTTGCGCCCAATACCGACCAGGGTTTCGTGGATGCCATTACAAACGCTGTGCACGACACTCAACGCAAGCCGTCGGTAGTTTCCATCAGTTGGGGCGGACCGGAGGACTCCTGGAGTCAGCAGTCGCGCGATGCCATGAATTCTGCTTTGCAGGATGCGGCTACGCTTGGGGTAACGGTGACTGTCGCCAGCGGTGACAGCGGATCAACAGATGGCGTGGGCGATAGCAAACTGCATGTGGACTTCCCTGCTTCGAGTCCTTACGCTTTAGCTTGCGGCGGTACTACTTTGCGTGGATCGGGTTCCAGCATCTCGTCTGAGACTGTGTGGAATGAGACCGCGACTCAGCAAGGGGCAACAGGTGGAGGCGTCAGCACTGTCTTTCCGGTACCGGCCTATCAAAAGTCCGCCAATGTTCCCGTGCAGCCGCAGACAAACTTTGCCGGCCGCGGCGTACCGGACGTCTCAGGCAATGCCGACCCCACAACCGGGTATCAGGTTCGGGTTGACGGGCAGAACACGGTGGTGGGCGGAACCAGTGCCGTTGCGCCGCTATGGGCCGCGCTGGTTGCGTTACTGAATCAGCAACTGGGCACGCCGGTTGGCTTTCTAAATCCTAAGCTCTACGGTCTGACTGCAGGCGTGTTTCACGACATCACCAGCGGCACCAACGATGACGCCAATCTGGGCTACTACGCAGCGCAGGCCGGTTGGGACCCATGCACAGGCCTTGGCACACCGAACGGCACGGCTTTATTGCAAGCACTGGCAGCAACGGGCGCGACACCACAGGCGCGGACGCCTTTAACCGGAAGCACTCCTCAACATGGCCCAACTGCCCAATGGTCGAAGCTTGGGAACGCTGGTGATCAGCAATTAACAGCCACCATCATCCTGAAACATGCTGCTTCGGACACGTCGGCCGCCTTGCTCTCCGGTACTGCTCCGGCATTACCGCACGGTGAAGCTTCGACGGCAGCCACAGCTTCGCCCGAAGCAGTCCACAGAGTCACCGCTTTCGCTAGAGAACACGGGCTTACGGTTACGGAGGCAAACGCAAGTACTCGCACGGTAAAGGTGCAAGGCACAGCAGACCAGATGGAACAAGCTTTTGGCGTCACGCTCGGGATGGTGACCGATGGCGCTGGAAACACGTACCTCAGCCACCAGGGACCGATTGAGATTCCAGAGTCGCTTTCCCAGCAAGTTACGGCCGTATTGGGTCTGGATCAACGGCCGATTGCGCGGCATCACGCGAGCAGCTAATAGAGTGGTGGCTGGCCGGGCGGTCGCGTTTTCCAGCGCCGGTGAATCCACAGCCATTGATCTGGATGTTCACGGATCACCTCTTCCAAGACCGAGTGGATCTGCTGAGTGTCGAATTGGACATCGCCGGTCATGGTGATAGCCGGACGGAAGTGGATCACGTATCGCCCCTCCTCCTGGTGCCATAGGGCAAAGCCGGTAATGACAGCCGCTCCGGAGTGTTGTGCCAGCTTGACAAATGCGGAAGAGGCGCACGCCGGTTTGCAAAAGAAGTCGATGAACACGCCTTCGGCAGCCGAGGTGTTCTGGTCGATCAAAACGCCTACCGGTTCATTTCCTCGCAGGGCTTTAATCACGGCGCGGGCGGCATCTCGCTTTGCGATCAGGTGATTTCCTGAAGAGGCTCGGCGCGATTCCACCAGGTCGTCTATTCGCGGGTTGTCGAGTGGCCGCACCATGACGTGCATGGGCTCGGTGAGCAGCGCATGAGCAAACGCACTTAGTTCCCAGTTGCCCAGGTGAGCCGTAGCAATCAGAACGCCCTTGCCTGCCCGTTTGGCTGCCTCATAGTTCTCAAAGCCTTGATAGCCCACCAGATTGCCGATGTTTTCTTTATTCAGGGACGGAAAACGCGCCATGGCGAGAATGAGCCGGGCAATGTTTCGGAAGACGCCGTCGATGATAAACCGGTTTTGCGCCATGCTGGCATGGGGAAACGCGAATGACAAATTGACTGTCGCAATCCGGCGAAGCTTCGGCATTGCGAGATCGAGCGTTCGTGCTGCCGCGCGAGACAGAGCAATGGCGAGTGGAAGAGGCAACCGCTGCAATGCTGCAAAGAGGGCTGCCGCTACCCAAAACTCGACTGCATTCCGGAAACGGTGCCGCTGCGCCAAGATGAAAGACTAAACGATCCAGCCGCCGCCGAGTACCAGATCGCCGTCATAGAAG
>CAXTWQ010000003.1:102074-108363 GCA_964248065.1 uncultured Bryobacteraceae bacterium
CCTGACCGGGCGTGACTGCACGCTGGGGCTGGTCAAAGTGAACTTGAATTTGAGTCGGGTCGCCCGTGGGCAGCAGCGTCGCTTCAGCAGCGGTGTGCTTGTTGCGAATTTTGACTTGCGCCCTTCGAGGCTCTTTCGGTGACGCTACGGAAAGCCAGTTGATGTCGCGTGCTGACAGCGTTGAACGCAATAGATCCTCATTGCGTCCAACAATGACACGCTGAGTTTGCGGCTCAGTCGCAATAACGTAGAGCGGTTCGGCAGCAGCGACCCGCAAGCCGCGCCGCTGCCCGACGGTGAAATGATGCGTGCCGTTGTGCTCGCCCAACACCTGGCCATCGGAACTGACGATCTCGCCGGCTGTGACTTGCGGATTTAATCCCTGCTCCCGGAAATAAGCATCGATAAACGCCGCATAATCGCCATTCGGAACGAAGCAGATTTCCTGGCTATCGTTCTTCTCGGCCACAGGGAGATTGAGCTCGCGGGCAAGTTGGCGAACCTGCGACTTCACCATGCCTCCGAGCGGGAAGAGCGTGCGCGCTAATTGAGGCTGCGTTAAACCGAAGAGGAAATATGTCTGGTCCTTACCAGTGTCAACACTCGCGCGCATCTGATAACGCCCCGACTGCTCATCGAAGTTTAGGCGAGCGTAATGGCCGGTGGCAATCTTATCTGCTCCCACACCGTCGGCCATGTCGAGGAACTGATCGAATTTGACGAAGTTATTGCAAAGCGTGCACGGAATTGGAGTGCGGCCTGCGATGTAGTCCTCAACGAATGGTTTTACTACGTGCTTCTCGAAGTGCTCTTCGAAGTTCACAACGTAGTACGGGATATTCAGAGCACCGGCAACGGCGCGTGCATCGTAGACATCGTCGAGCGAGCAGCAACGGCCAACGCTGCCTCCAGGAGGCGCCAGATCAGGCATGCGGCGTTGATTCCACAGCTGCATGGTTAGGCCGATCACGCGCTGGCCTTCGCGACGCAACAGTCCGGCAACCACTGAGCTATCGACGCCGCCCGACATGGCTACTGCAACCGGGCTCTGAGCGCCCTCGCTAAACATGGGCCAGACTTTCTGCGGCTGAGACCGATGGCCTAATATTTCGGCTGCGACGGAGGCGCTGAACAGAGGCGATGACCGCTTCAGCCAAAGCAGCAACATCCGCCTCCGTGTTGAAACGGCCAAACGAGAAGCGAACGCTCGACCGTGCTTCCTCTTTGCTCAGGCCCATCTGAATCAGCACATGCGATGGCTCTACTGAACCGCTGCTGCACGCCGATCCGGTAGAGACAGCCATACCCTGCATATCCAATGAGATGAGCAGCGACTCGGCTGAGATACCAGCGAACAGCAGATTGCTCGTACTGGGCAGCCGAGTGCTGAGGCTGCCGTTTCGGCGCACGTCGATACCGGAATGCAGCAAATGCGATTCGAACCCATCACGCAAACTGCGTACGCGGTCAGCCTCGGACGAGTTGCACAACTCTACGGCTCGCGCAAACGCCACAGCTCCAGCAACATTTTCCGTACCGGCTCGCCTTCCACGCTCGTGCCGGCCCCCAAGTTGAAGGGAGCGTAGTGGAACGCCCTTGCGTACATAGAGTCCGCCAACGCCTTTTGGAGCATAGAGTTTATGTCCGCTGATGGAATAGAGATCAACTCCAAGATTGTCCACGTGAACCGGGATCTTGCCAAAGCTCTGAACGCCATCCGAGTGCAGATAGCTCTGATGCCCAAGCGCCCGGTGCCTCTGCACTAATTCACTAATGGCCGCAATTGGCTGCAAGACTCCTGTCTCGTTATTGGCGTGCATCACGGACACGAGTGCCGTGTCAGGGCGAAGACGAGAGGCAATCTCTTGTGGGTCAACCAAGCCTTGCGAATCGACGCCAACGGTTGTGATTGTCACGCCTTCCCCGGTCAGTTCGCGGAGCGCTTCGGAGACGGCCGGATGCTCAATTGCTGAAGTAATCACATGCCTGGACTCCAGCGGCATACTGCGAAGAAGACCGGCCAACGCTAAATTATTCGATTCGGTACCGCCACCGGTGAACACAAACTCAGAAGGGCTTGCTCCCAGTGCGGCAGCTATTGTTTGACGGGCTGCTTCCAGATGCTGACGCGCCTGCTGACCATGCTTATGCACGCTTGAGGCATTGCCAAAAAACTCGCACGAAGCCTCAGCGAAGGCAACAGCTACCTGCGGATCGAGAGGCGTGGTCGCATTGTGATCAAAATACAGCAAGGTGGGAGCAATGCGCAGTTGAACGCATTGAAGCGCCTGCTTATTACAATTCTAGCAGTGCCTGCGCCCTCCACCAACTCTCCCGCCATCACGCTGACAACGGATTTCGGAGTCACCGACCACTATGTGGGAACAATGAAAGGCGTCATCCTTCGCACCTGCCCGACCGCACAAATTGTTGACATCACGCATGAGCTGCCGCCGTATTCGCTGTATGCAGGAGCGTACGCAATCTCACAAGCCGCTCCATACTTTCCAGATGGAACGGTACACACTGTCGTAGTTGACCCGGGCGTTGGAACCGAGCGCCGCGCCATGGTGATGGAGGCAGACGATCAGGTATTCGTAGCACCCGATAATGGCGTTTTAACTCTGGTGATGGCGGGGGAAGCGCGTGTCCGGGCCTATGAAATTGCCCGCCGCGATTTGATGCTGCCGATCCTTTCGGCCACCTTTCACGGTCGAGATGTCTTCGCGCCTATTGCTGCCGCTATAGCAAGCGGACTCGTGCGACCGGAGGAAGTCGGGCCTGAAATCAGCGGCCTTATTACCATCCATGAACTGCTTGCCCAGCAAATTCGCCGCGATTGGTGGCACGGCCGGGTATTGAGCATTGACCGATTCGGAAACATCATCACCAATTTTCGATTCGAACCCGGCACTCTTTCCAAAACCTTTCGGCTGGAGATCGGCAGTCACTTCGTTACTGATTTCCGAACTACATTTGCCGATGCTCCGGAGGGCGTTGTGTTTGCGTACCTGGGAAGCTCTGACTATATCGAAGTAGGCATGAACCGCGAAAATGCTGCGAGTAGAGTTGGAGCGAGCGTCGGTCAGAGTATTAGCCTGCGCCTGTAATGTCGGTCGCCGCGGTATTATAAGAGGTTCCTGCCCTGCTGCTCTTACTTGTTAGGAACTTCTTCTCATGACCGTTGCTGAACCAACCACGTTGTCCCGGGCGGCCGAGTTTCGAGACCGGCTTGCGACCAAGATACTGGTGGCCGATGGCGCGATGGGCACGATGCTGTACTCCAAAGGCATCTTTATCAACCGGTGCTTTGATGAGCTCAATCTCTCCTCACCGCAGCTGGTTCGTGAGATCCACTCTGAGTATGTGCGCTCCGGTGCAGAGATCCTGGAAACTAACACATTCGGCAGCAATCGCGTACGGCTGGGCGGATTTGGATTAGCTGAAAAGCTGCAGGCTATCAACGAAGCGGGAGTCCGGCTGGCCCGTGAAGCGGCTGGAACAAAAGCCTTTGTAGCAGGGGCAATCGGTCCGCTTGGCGCGCGTATCGAACCTCTTGGGCCGATGTCGTTTGCTGAAGCGCGCGACGTCTTCCGTGAGCAGGCGGAAGCACTGGTGGCAGGGGAAGTCGATCTCATCGTACTTGAGACATTCTTCGATCTCTCCGAACTTCGGGAAGCGATTCTAGCGGTGCGAGAAGCAGCTGGGCCAGAGATGGTGATTATGGCTCACGTGACTATCGAAGATGACGGTAGCCTGCGCGATGGAGCCAGCACGGAAACATTCACCACGTCACTGAACGAGCTGCCGGTAGATGTGATCGGTATCAACTGCTCGGCCGGGCCAAAGGTGGTGTTGGAAACCATCGAGAAGATGGCTGCTTTCACAACTAAAGCTCTGAGCGCGATGCCCAACGCCGGGCTTCCTGCCACGATTGAGGGCCGCAACATGTATCTATGTTCGCCCGAATACATGGCGCAGTATGCACGCAGATTTCTGCAAGCCGGCGTGCGAGTGATCGGCGGGTGCTGCGGCACGACTCCTGAACATATCAAGCAGATTCAGAGCGAGGTTCGTTCCCTTCAGCCGATGCGTCAGAGTCAGCCTGAGGTCGCCGTTGCCGACCGCAGCAAGCCCGAGGTAAAGCGGCTTCCGAAAGTTCCGCTTGGACAAAAATCGAAGCTTGGCGCGAAGCTGGCTGCCGGCGAGTTCGTGTCATTTGTCGAAATTTTGCCGCCGCGGGGCGTGGATGCCACCAAAGAAATCGCAGGCGCGCGCTTGTGCCGCGATAACGGCATTGACTGCATCAACGTTCCGGATGGTCCCCGGGCCAGCGCACGGCTGAGTGCCCAGGTGACCTGCCAGCTAATTCAGCAGCAGGCTGATATCGAAGCGGTGCTGCACTTCTGCTGTCGAGACCGCAACATCCTCAGCATCCAATCGGAATTGCTTGGTTCGCATACGGCTGGAGTTCGCAACCTGATTTGTATTACTGGTGATCCGCCGCGCATGGGCTCCTATCCGGACGCGAGCGCTGTGTTCGATGTTGATTCGATCGGGTTGACAAACATCGCAAACAACCTTAATCAGGGGCTCGATATTGGCGGCAACCCGATGGGCTCACAAACTGCATTGCTGATCGGCATCGGCGCAAATCCCGGCGCCTTGAACATGGATGAGGAAATGCGCCGCTTTGCCTGGAAGGTGGAGGGCGGGGCCGAGTATGTTGTCACGCAGCCTGTCTTCGATCTGAATCTGCTTGAGGCTTTTCTGCGAAGGACAGAACAGTACAAACTCCCGATCATTGCCGGTATCTGGCCGCTTACGAGTTACCGGAATGCCGAGTTCATGGTGAATGAGCTGCGCGTTCCCGTGCCTGCCGGTTATATGGAGCGGATGCGCTCGGCCGACAGCGCCGACAAAGCCCGTGGCGAGGGCATTGCAATCGCCCAGGAGATGGCGTCGCGTGTTCGACGGACAGTCGCCGGCGCTCAGTTGAGTGCACCGTTCGGTCGCTATGAGATGGCTGTTCAGGTTGCCGAAGCCTTGCGCTAACGCTACACTGACCAAATACTCACTGCAGATGCAGTGGGTTTCTTCTTGTTCGCTGTGGCTACTGACTTAATCGAAGTTCAAATCAACGATCCCTCCCCGAGTGCCATTGATCGGGCCGCAAGGGAAGTGGTTCGAGGCCGGGTTGTGGGCGTTCCTACCGACGCGCTTTACGTTCTAGTGGCTGATCCCTTCAGCCTGTATGCTGCAGGAAAAGTTTTCGCTGCAAAAGGACGCGAAAGCGTGCGGTCTCTTCCTTTAGCAATCAACGATACGCTAATGGCAGAAGATCTGGCGAAAGAACTCGACAGCCGTTTCCATATTCTGTCGCGGCACTTTTGGCCTGGTCCTCTGACCATGATTGTTCCCGCTGCTGCCAAGGTGCCATTGAAGGTAACCGGGAATACCGGGCGTTTGGCTCTCCGTCATACGAACTCTCAGGTCTTAAACGCAATCATTGACAAAATTGGGCATGCAGTGATTGCCACCAGTGCCAACATTTCCGGTAGCCCTACCATCTCCAGTGGCATTGATTTGTTCGCTGCTATGGATGGGCGCGTCGATCTTGTGCTTGACGGCGGCATCTGTAACGGTCCCGGCTCTACAACTGTAGACATTACTGGTGCGTACTGGCGAGTAATCAAAGAGGGCGCCATCTCTGAACGCGACATTGCGGAACGCTTGCAAACCAATTGAGAGAAGTGCGAAATCTTGGTACTCTAGCTTTGTAGCGTTCCTGCGAGAGTTACGTTCCTGGCCTCCTAAAAATTGATCCGATAATCAATGTCATGGAGTCTGGCTCGAATTAAGTGCTGGTGTGCAAGCTCCGGTGTCTTCGACATTATGGGAGAAGCCTGAAAGCGCTCGGAGGATTCCCCCCTTGTTTTTTAGGGGTCAATGACGGAGGTTGGGAAATGACTTTCGCCGGAATGCTGCTCTCTCCTCCCAACCCTGGATGAACATCTTATTCATTGGCGATATTTTCGCCGCGGGTGGCCGTGGCTTGGTTGCCGAACATTTCGGGCGGCTGATGGGCGAGTACAAAATCGATCTGGCAGTCGCGAATGGTGAAAACAGCGCTGGCGGATTTGGGATAACGCCGGCGATTACCGAAGATCTGCTCGGCCTGGGTCTGGATGTCATCACCGGTGGCAATCACAGCTTTGACAAGCGTGAGGTTTACGACTACTACCAGCACCAGCCACGCCTGTTGAGGCCCGCAAACTATCCCCCCGGC
>CAXTWQ010000003.1:108373-109626 GCA_964248065.1 uncultured Bryobacteraceae bacterium
ACCAGGAAGCGGGCTTTACACAGGTAAGGCGCGGAACGGAGCCGCCTACGCTGTCCTGAATCTGCAAGGTCGAGCGCTAATGGCAAACATCGACTGCCCGTTTCGCAAAGCGGATGAGCTGCTTGCTTCCATCGATAGCGCAATTAAGATTCGCTTCGTTGATTTTCATGCTGAGCTGACAAGCGAAAAGGTTGCTATGGGCTGGTATCTAGACGGTCGGGCAACAGGCATGATCGGCACCCACACACATATTCCGACTGCAGACAGCCGTGTACTTCCAGGAGGCTTGGCTTATCAGACCGACGCCGGTATGACTGGGCCTTATGACTCAGTGATCGGGGTCGAAAAGGAAATGATCATCAAGCGATTCCTAACCGGCGCGGCGAGTCGCATGGAAGCGGCGAAGACCGGTCTCGAACTGCATGGTGTGGTGATTGAGGCAGATGAGGTAACTGGGAAAGCACGCCGAGTTCAGCGCATTCAGGTGAGTAAGTCCTGATTTGGAACAAACTTGGGAAAGCCTAGAATTGAGCGTTCTCACTGACTGGCTGATTGGCAAGATCGGCCGGCCGTCTCTGACCAAGTTTGCCGAAGAAGTTGCGTTCTCTTCGTAAGATAAGTCGCCGCCCCAAATTCATTCCGGGTTGCTCCACAAATCGCCACGTCAATAAACAGATTGGGATCGAAAGCAAGAGAATGAAGAGGTAGGCCAGAACCCAACCGACCAGCGAGCCATTGATATGGTGAGCACAGAAGTTCGGCGCATAAGTGTTGAGTTGCTGTAAGCACCAGGCACTAAACATGAGCACAAAAAAGTGCACAAGGTACATGCTATACGAGATCTTTCCGATGAAGCGGGTGAAGGAATTTACCATCAGCGGCCACGGATAAAGCGAAAGGGCAAGGAGCAGCAGCAGAAAGAGTAGCGAGGACGAGTAGAGTGTCTGATCGCGGAATGGAAGGCAACCTTGATACGTGAGCGCGCTGCCAAGTAATAAACAAAGCGAGAGCTCCTTCCGCTGCTTAAGATCGATGGAGGCAACTCGGATATACTTCTGCCAAACTCGATATCCAAGTATTCTAAGAAGAAACACCGGAAGTTCGACTGGAAACCATAAAAAAGCGAAATACTGCTCGTGAATAGCATCAGAACTGTGCACCGCTAGCCGCCAACTAAGAAAACCAAGAGTTAGTGAGCTTAGAGCAAACCAGATCGACGCTCGTCCTATATTTCTTAGTTGACGATGAAGAAC
>CAXTWQ010000003.1:109636-118914 GCA_964248065.1 uncultured Bryobacteraceae bacterium
ACTGCGATAGACCAACCGCCTATGGCAACACTGTTGATCGCTGTTGGTCTAGTTCCGTTAAGAAAGAAAAAACCAGCTACTAAATCAAACGCGCCTAAATGCGGATTAGGATTCCACCGGGGCGCAAGCTGAAAAAGGGCAAGATTGCCACAAATGGCTAGGTAGAACAACGGAGCTACGCGGAAGAAACGTCTGAGCAGATAATTGGAAGCGCACGGGATTCGTTGTTGGTTGCACGATCACCTACTCCGATTGAGCGCTAACTCGATAACGAGGACAACATCGAATTCAGCCTGAAAAGCAGGTAAGGACATCTTGCGGGTTCTACTCAGTCCAGATAAACGCAATGAGGAGAGTCGATGCCTATCGGTCGGCACCGACGCTTTTACTATCGGTTTCTGAAGATTGGACGTGCCGTCCGCAAACGCTGAGACTTCCCCATCCACCCTCGTCTTGTTGCAGAGATGAGTGCTCGCCGCAAACCCGCATATGGCACGTAATGCACTGGTTGTAGGCTAGTTTGCCGCACTCCTGACACTTAAAGAGATTTAAGTCAGAAAAGCCTGTTGACAATCGACATAAGAATCTTGGATGCCGGCTGTGTAAGCTAGGCTTCAGAAGCGAGGCAAGCATACGTAGGAAGCCCGAAGTCAAGCAAACGGCGTTCATCGCGGCAAGGTCGGTGAGATCCGTCAGCAACCAATCGAGAATGAATCCGTTGCATTGCTGGGGTAATCAGGAAGCACGCATTTCAGGAAGATATAACTTGCGTCCAGTGCAGATTCGTCTCTAACGAAGTAAGAGTGTGGCCGCCAGGGTGCGGCCAAAGTTCAGGTAGCAACGTAAATACCGTAAGAACTTATGCTGCGCGGAGGCGACGCAAGGCCAAAACGCCCAGGGCTGGAGCAATCATTAGTAGGGTTGCGGGCTCGGGAGTCGCTGCACCGGTGCTTACACTGACGTTGTCCAGCGAAAAATACCCAAGGTCATTTTGTGAAACAATCTGTAAAAGACCGGAAGTGGCAGTAGTTGGCGAAGTCGCAGTAAAAGAATAGTTCGTGTAAGGCGAGACTGGGGCATTTGTCTCAGTGAAAACTGTTTGGCCGTCAAGGGACACTCCAAAGAAATTAGTGAAGCCCGTGGCGGGTGCTGACAGTTGAGCAAGCGAGAAACTCACATTGTAGAAGTGAGCCGGCTGGAGAGTCAGACTCTGGCTAATGGTCAGCTGGCTGAATTCCGAACCAAGATACGCACCGTAAGTTCCTGATGCAGCATCCTGCGTATCGACGCCGTAAAACTGAGAGGCAAAGGCGGAATTAGTAGCTGTTCCAGTAACACTCCAGCCGGTAAAGTCGCCTGTCTCAAAATCGCCGTTAGTTACTAATTGATCGGCGAACGAGCTCTGTGCTCCGTTAAATGCAGCTACGAATATTAGGAAAATACTTGCTTTCTTAAGCATATGGATAATAGTCTCTTTCGTTTGTTAGAAGAAGGTACTTCGGGTAACTTGCTCTTCGTGCTTTGGTGCAAGTGCAATCAACTTGGATCAATACGCAAAGGTAGCGGATAGAGCAATCCACCATTTTTGACAAGTTCGTTCGGGCCGCGCGGTATCTTCAACGGCGAACTCTTGCCCAGGTCACGGTCGTAAACCTCACCATAGTTTCCGACTGATCGGATCACGTTTACAGCCCAATCATCGGACAAATGAAGCTTGCTTGCGTAGCCTTTTGTCATGCCCAGCAATCGCGCGATTGCAAACTCTTCGCTCTTGAGCTTGAGATCCACGTTAGCTCTGGTGATCCCCTCGGCCTCAGAATGAATCAAGGCCTGCATGGTCCATTGCACAATGGACGCCCACTCGGGATCATTGGCCGGGTAAGTGGGAGCAAGCGGGTCAGGCGCAATGGTGTCGGTTAAAATCTCATAGTTATCGGCAAGGCGACGGAAAGCGACACGCATGTTAGCGAGCTGTGTTACGTCGCTGGCGATTACCTGGCAGTTGTTAGTTACAAACGCTGCTTCCATTTCGCCCTGTTCTTGAAAAGGAAAGGGATGGAAGTCAAACTTAGTTCGTGTGACAAAGTCATGCAGGTTATCGGCCACAGCGGTCTGCTCCAGAAAGCAGATACGGCGACCGCTTAAATCCGCTGCAGATTTAGCATTGAGGCTCTTGGGCACAATAAAACTCTGGCCGTCATACAGAATGGGGTAACCAAAGGCAAGACCACTCGTAACAAGATTGCCGAAATCAGGTGTAGCCGTAGGAACCAAGGCAACTTCGCCCTTTCGCAGAGCAGCTAGAGCACCAGGCTCGTCCGGGTAAGCAGTCAGGTTCACCTTGGCCTGCGGCCCGAGGACAGCAACCGCCACCGCAGTGCAAAGGTCGGCATCGAACTGTGCGCGATTACCGTGTCCGTCACCCTTTGAATACTCGATCAGATCGCGGTTTAAGCCACAGGAGAGAACATGCGTGGCACGAACCTTGTCCAGCACCGGGCCAGCCTCACAGATAACGCAACTGAGGCCTACGAAAGCGGCCAGAAGCATCGGTCGTTTAGAAAGCGGTGATACTCGGAGAAACATAAAGGTGAAATGAGAAAGGAATCGGACCGAAGCTCGATCCCTTATTTGAAACAAAGCTACTTATGGAACCCAGGTTCCTGATGTGGGAATACCGGGAGCTGTTGACGGCCGCGGATTGAAGTCGGCCGGAATCGGGTTAGGAAGGTTCGCATCCGTGGGCGTGATTCCCAGCACTGAGCAGCCGGCGTTATTGAAATGCGGAAGCGTTTGGACAGCAGCTTGGTCGATCATGGCGTAACTAGGTGGAAGCGTAGGGGCTGCACCAGTTAAGCGGTTATTGTCGAAGGCCGAGAACATGTCGCCAACGCCTGCCACCAGATCATCGGCTGGTCCGAGGTTTGCCTGACCAAAGAGTGCGACGCCAGCTTGGCGAGCTTTGAGTTCGTTCGGAAGATCAGCAAGCGGAATTAAATTGTGAAGCTCGTCGATGAACTTAATCACTGAGCTATGCTCGGTGGCTTCATGAGAGATGGCATGGACAACACTATAAGGTGAAATTACAAGTGCCGGAATGCGAGAACCTTGCGCGAGCGGTTGGCCTTGCGGATCGAGTTCGCGGTTTACCGGTTGGGTGTGATCGTAGAGACCATCGGTTTCATCGTAGGTAATAATGATGGCGCTCTGCGACCAGTAAGGGCTGCTGGCAATCGCGTTGATGGAGTCGGCGAGAAGCGCTTCGCCAATTTGACTATCGGAGTAGCCAGGGTGGTCATCATTGCCAGCGAAGTTGACCTTCTCGGTGGCATTCACGCCCACCGGCACCAGGTTGTCAATGTTGTTATACCCGCCGCGGACATAGAACACGCCACCACTGGCCGGTAGCGCACGGTTTCGGATGGCCGTGTAGAAATCGCCGAGGCCGTGCAGATTTGTTGTCGTTGCCGGGTTGTTGGCCAGATAGCCAAAGTACTGGGGGGCATTATGGTGAGCAATGTAATCACCGCCAGCGCTGCTCCCCGAATTTGGCCCAACAGGAGGAGTCTGGTTAGGCTCTTCGTCATAGCCTTGCTGATACCAACCCCAATTGATTGCGGCCTGGCGATGCGAAGCAATCTTCTCGATGTCACCCTGGATGTCAACCAAATCCAAAGCCGGGTTAAGATCCTGGGCCGTGATGGCATTGATCTGGTTGCCCATGAAGGAAAGCGGAAGAGTCGCGAACGTGAGATTAGCTGCGGGGTTTGCTGTATGACCCGGCTCGGGCTGCTGAATTGGATTAGTGGCGGTGAGAGATGAGCCCCAGTAAGGATCAGGATCGCCAACGACGGGCAGTGAGAAGCTGCTGGTTAGAACGTTACTGCCTTGGTCAGGATGTTCCACCCACTGTGTTTCACCGGATTGTCCAGCAATCATAGCAATCGCGTTCGGAGTGGATGGCCCAATGATTGTGTCGAAGAAGTTATCGAAAAGCGTGAAGCGATCGGCGTAGTTCCAGAGGAAGCCGGCAACATCGCAATCGATGTGCCCCATAGCGAGCTCACCCATTTGCGAAGCAGCCAAAGTTGGGGTAACTGACGGCACACCATTGACCATCGTCACGCCTTCGTTATCGAGAGCATACCCATCGTTTTGGGCGACACCGTTCACGTTGTGAAGCGACTTATTCAAACCGGTATGGGAGTGATCAACAGAGGAGATGTCAGCCGGATAGAGGAGCACTTGATTGCCACGGACGTCAGTCACAGCATTAGGAATCTTAAATGGATGGATTGTCGTTACCTGACCGGAAGAAGTGACAAACGGCTGATTGTAGCCGGCGGGGTTGGCGGGTAATCCATTGGCTTGCTGGTAAATGCCATTCGCACCGGGATACGAACCGAAGTAGTAATCAAAGGACCGGTTCTCCTGAAACAGCACGAAGACATATTTAACTTTCTGCTGTAGGAGCGCAAGCTTCTGGGCATGAGTCAGCGATGCTTCGGCGGCAGGCTGAATAACGTATGAAGGCACAGGTGCAGCAAAAGGCGCGATGGTGACTGGGGCAGATGCAGTTTGAGCACTGGCTAATACAGGCTGAAAAATGATGCCAGCAGCAGCCAAAGCGACGCTGTACTTGTTTCTAAAGTAACGACGAGTTATCAAGACCTTCCTCCATTGCTCATCATGGAGAAGGATAGTTACAGGTTGGCGACAGGGCGTGAAAAAACGGAGAAAGGTGAGGTACTAGGGGTTTAGGCAGAGTCAGCTTTTAGATCGGGGATCTCGTTGCAGAATAAAAATGCTCGTGAAGTAGAAGTGGCAACACTCACCGAGCTTAGATGACAAACTCAAGGCCACCTCGTCTCAGCAGACATCGATGATTGTCCCGGTCAGTGTCTACGGAGCTGAACTACGCTCAGCCCCGCTCAAGTTATCTGAACTTCGTTGTCTTAAGCTACTGTTTGGCTCCAGCAGCTTTGTTTTCATCTCCAGTATTGAACTGGATTTTGACATTCGGCAATTTACCGGCTCCCGGCCTGAAGATGATTGGACAATTGATGATTATTTGTGTCTTGGTCAGTGTCACTTCGCCGCTTTTGGAAGCTGAAAGAATTTCCTCTTCCGATTTCAACGTGCGCGGTTTGTTTCCTGAGTTCCAGGCGACCTGGCTAACTTGCCATAGCGGTTGATACTGCTGATCCGTATTCTTGGAGCCAACGGGATTAGGCGCAGAAGGCACAACGTTGTATTGCGTGAAATTGGTAAAAGTGTAAATGTCGTCGTAAGCTGCAGGTGATGAGGTCAGAACGTTCGCGAGTTGCGGCACGTAATTGAGACCTTGTTGTTCAGCTGTTGCTTTATCAGATGTATCGGTGCGGATGTAAAACAGCACCTCGCCTTTATACCAGCAAAACACGAGCGGCAGAGTAGCCGTTCCTGTTCTAGAATCATCGTCAAGTTCTGACAATGGTTGTGCGTTGGTATCTTGTGCCTCGGCCGGAGTGACGCGTGCCAGCATCGAACCTGCGACAACCGCGCATACGAAAATTCTATTTGCGGCCTTAGAAGCCTTCCAGTGCCGATAAGTTTGTACCGTATTTGTTTCCAAGTCTTTTCCTTTGCGGAATTTATCCGATTGGTGACCAGCCCGATGGTACGGACCGCCCTGCTGTGCACTTCCGCAAAGGTTCTTTTAAAGTTACGGAGGAAAGCAATTCGTTTACATGACGGATAACAGCTTGGAGGCTAGCCCATCAACAGATCGGCCAGAGTTTTAACTTCCTACAGCTGTGCTTGTGATTGGCACCAACTCTTCGAGCAGCAAAACACCCTTCCAGCGCACCCACCGCAGTCGCCACTTTCCTCCATTGCTCATCATGAAGGAGGGATGGCGACAGGTTGGCGACAGGGCGTGAAAAAAGTAGAGTAGGTGAGGTACTAGGGGTTTAGGTCTAACTCCTCATGTTTCTGTTTCAGAAACTCGTCAACTGACGTTCGATCTGATGCATACTTGCCACGAATGCTTCGAAGCAGAATCGCACGGTGGGTATCTTTCGCGTGTCTGGTGGCCGGTCCTGACGTGAGTAAGTAGCGACTCCGGCGATTAATCACGCCCAGCAATGACCCAAATGTCTTTGCTAATGTTTCGATTAACATCGTTATACGCCTATGAAATCGACACTGCTTCTAATCCTCAGTCTTCTACTTGTTCCTATCTTTCTCGAGGCTAATCCTGTTGTCGGCACCCTTTATAGCGCGACGTGCGATGTTCAGGGTTACCCCACCGTAGTAGGAAATCAAACTTGTCTAAATGATCCAACCGGCTCAGGTAGTAACTATCCGGCTTTCGAAGTGCCGGAAGCTTTCGCGACGTCGAATGTCACTACCAGTTTGACAGGCTTAACGACGGAAGTGCACGGGACAGCGACAGCGTTTGGATCTGGCGAAGAGATCCCTGGGGAACTCTCGGTTGGAACCGATTAGGCAATTGCACAATTTAGTAGCAACAACTATCTTGCAACGGCTGGTCCCGTTCGGCCCGGAATCTTGAAGGCAACCATAAACAACTTTGGAACGGGCGGATCGGAAAGCGGAGACTCTGCGTTCAGTTCTCTTTACGTTAGCCTCCTGGATAACAACTTGAATTTCATTGGCTCGAGTATCGGCTGTAGTGCAAACTATCATAGTGGGACATGTGACAGCACAGAGTATGCTTTGACTTACTATGACAGTCATGGCGGCTTTGCTGTTCAGCTGGGAGTACCCTTCTCTGTAAGTTACGGTGGAGGCGCTATGAGCTCATCCGGAGGGCCGTTAGCCGATAATTTCTCTGGTTTTGCTGACTTGAATATGAGCATTCAATTCAGTTTGTTTGAGGCTGATGGAATTACGCCAGTCCCAGTTGTCTCCGCAGCGCCAGAACCTGCCAGCTATCTTCTAATTTCCTTGCCGTTGATTGCGTTTGCCTTTGTCCGATGCCTCAGCCAGCAAGGGCCGAACTAACCACATGAACTGTCTCGGCATCGAACGAAACACCCTCCCAGCGCGCCACCACTGCAGTCGCCACACAATTACCGAGCAGATTAACAGACGTTCGGCACATATCCATCAAGGCATCTACTCCCAGGATCAACGTGATTCCTTCCAGTGGTAACTGAAACGTCCCAAGCGTGCCGGCCAGAATCACCAGAGAGGCTCGAGGTACAGCGGCTACTCCTTTGCTCGTCAACATAAGCGTGAGCATCATCGTGATCTGGGTTCCCAGCGGCATGTGTACTCCAGCAGCTTGTGCAATGAACACCGATGCCAGCGACAGATACAGCGTCGAGCCGTCCAGATTGAAGCTGTAACCGGTTGGCAGGACAAAGCCGACGATGTGTTTTGGGATGCCGAACTGCTCCATGTTTTCGAGCGCCAAGGGCAGTGCAGCTTCGCTCGATGCAGTCGAGAACGCCAGCAAGAATGGTTCGCGCACCGCTTTGACGAAACGTCCAATCGGGACGCGGGCAATGGCCAGCGCCGCGCCCAGTACCAGCACGACAAAGATTGTCTGTGCCAAGTAAAGCGTTCCGACAAGTTTGCCCAAACCGAACAACACGCTGATTCCTTTGGTCCCGATTGTGACTGCAATGGCAGCGCCTACGCCAAGCGGGGCCAGATACATGACGTATTTGGTGTAGCGGAACATAACTTCAGCTACCGAGCCCGCGAAATCAAGCACGGGCCGGGCCTTTGCGCCTATGGCCGAGCAAGCCGCGCCGAAGAGAAAGAAGAACACAACCATCTGCAATACGTCGTTTTGCGCTAGCGATTCGAAGATGTTCGCCGGCACTGCGTGTTCGAGTACGCCGCTCAACGTGACTGGCTTGGCCAGCACAGGGATCTTGGCTGCGCCACCTTCGTTCAGCGGGACACCAACACCGGGCTGCATAAGATTCACCATAACCAGGCCGATGATCAGCGCGAGCGTGGTTGCGATCTCAAAGTAAGTCACCGCCTTAAGTGCGATGCGGCCCATCGTCTTTAACTCGCCTGCAGATGCGATTCCGTACACGAGCGTGCCAAACAGAAGCGGCCCCACGATGGAACGGATTAGGCGCAGGAATACATTGCTGATCGGAGCCAGCCCGCGTGAGAACTCGGGAAAGAAGATTCCCAGCAGGATGCCAATCACCAGTGCAATGAATATCCAAGCAGTTAAGGACAGCCGTTTTAGATAGCTCATAATCAGCGTTCGCCCCACTTCAACTTCTCGCGCAGCACATCGAAGAACAGCAGCTTCGGCGGGCGAATCAGCTGTATCGAGTTCGGCGACGAGCGGCAGAGAATTTGGTCGCCTGAATGGAGAGGTTCACCGACCTGACCATCGACTGTGAGATAGGTTCCATCTTCTCCGTGGTTCAGAATGCGAATGATGCTGGTGTTGGGCACAATTACCGGACGATTGGTAAGCATGTGCGGACAAATAGGCGTGATGCAAAAGGCAGCGACAGAGGGAAAAATCACGGGTCCGCCTGCGGACAAAGAGTACGCAGTGGAGCCGGTCGGCGTGGAGATAATCAAGCCGTCTGCTTTGTAAGCGACAACAAAATGGTCATCTACCAAAGTGTCGAGATCGATCATGCGCGCCAATTCCGATTTAGCAATCACGACATCGTTCAGCGCGCAGTAGCGTCCGATGATTTCTTCATCGCGGACCAGTTCGCAATCCACCATGCCCCGCTGCTCAACGCGCGTTTCGCCGCGTAAAGCACGTTCCAGATGGGGGTAAAGATCCTCGACGCGGATAGCAGTCAGGAAGCCCAGGTGCCCAAGATTAACCGCCAGCAACGGAATATCGCGACCGGCTACGAATCGCGCTGCCGACAGTAGGGTGCCGTCGCCGCCTAGCACGATGATCATGTCGGCTCCATCCGGAACCTGCTCACGCGCGAAGCTTTGCCGAAGGCCGGCGTAAAGTGCAGTCTGCTCGTCACAGCGATACTCGATATGCCGTTCATCCAGCCATTGCAGGAGTCCGCAAACAATTTCCCCAGCCCTGGCAATTTTAGGTTTGGAGATGATGCCGACTGTTCCAATTCGATTCATGTTCGAGCGTGTGTGTGCCGGAGGATAAAGGATAGCGTAACGCGCCTGCGTGTCTACTTGGTGCTTCGCCAGCCGTGCAGCAGGAATTCGCGATTGCCTTCTGCCCCATCGATCGGACTGGCGATCAGGCGCGTTTGGAAGCCGGCCTCATTCATTGCTTCCGCAACTCTCCCGCAGGCGTATTG
>CAXTWQ010000004.1:0-15649 GCA_964248065.1 uncultured Bryobacteraceae bacterium
ATTCCCTGATAAACACTGCGGAGAAGTTTGGCGTCATCTGCCAGCAGCATACCTTCGGCTACATGGAAAGGCGCCTTGAACATGGGAATATATCGCGACCGGTGCTGCTGATCCTTGTCGTGCAATAGTGCACGTCGTAAGGCGTCAGGATGTGGCGTAGCAAGAACAGTTACGGTTCGAATACGATTTGGGTGCTGTGCTGCCAGCGTCCAGGCAAGCAGGCCGCCCCAATCATGGCCAACCAGATGAAATCGTTTGGCGCCTAGCTGATCGGCGATACCGAGAATATCTGAGAGTAAGTTCGAAACCGCGTAGTCCCTGGTATGAGACGGGCGTGCCCGAGGCGAATAGCCGCGCTGGGCAAACGCTACAGCTCGGAAGCCGGCTCCCGCGCATGCACTGAGGACGGCGTCCCAGGAGTCAGCAAACTGAGGAAAACCGTGCAGGCATATCAGAACTTCACCCTCGTCGGGTCCGGCGGCAATGGCCGGAAAGCGCAGGCCATTCACGTCAAAATCCAGGTGGGTAAAGGCGGGGGAGACGTCGGCCATACGCTCCGAGTCTACCGACCTCGCCATGACCGCTCCCGTGAACTATCCTGAAAGAGACATCATGAGGAACCTGTAATGGCGACGACTCCTGCGGCTGCAACCGAGCGCCTTGTTTACTGTGTAAAGCTGCACAAAGAACTTCCTGGCTTGGACGAAGTTCCTTTCGACGGCCATCCGCTTGGGCAGCGTATCTACGACAACGTTTCCAAAGACGCCTGGAAGATGTGGGTCGAGCAGATGAAAATGATCATGAATGAGTATCGGCTCAATTTAGGAACGCCCGAAGCTCAGGAGTTTCTGCTGCGCCAGATGGAAGAGTATTTCTTCGGCGAAGGCGCTGCGCATCCGCCTGGATACGTTGCGCCTGGCCATTAGAACTTCCGCAGTACCAGAACTCAACAAAGCAGCTCCACACCGCGTCTTTCTACTTTGATCTTTCGACTCTGTTGCTTTCTGACGTTTGCCTCTTTCGTTTTGTTAGGGGCTGATCCGGTAGCCGCTCGACTTGCTCATGAGGGGGAAAAGGCGCGGGCGTCTGGGCGGTATGTGAAAGCATATCTGCTGTTCTCCGAAGCTGCAGCGCGAGACAGCAGTAATCCTGCTTACGCCGCCAATCGCGACGCCCTGGCGCCTTCCGCCAAATTGTTAACCAAGGCCGATGTGGAGACCGCCAACATCGCTGACGACATTAAAAATGCCGAACAGGAAGGAACAGCTAACGCTAACGCGTCCCAAGCGGAACCTCCGGTAGAGTTGGTTACCCGAGGCGCCTGGGAACGCGCCGATAGTCTGAGTTCAATTCCCAAGTTGGCGCCCTCCGCTGCTCGGCTCTCCTTCAATACGCGAGGCGATGAGCGAACGCTCTTCCAGCAGGTAGCGGCTGCTTATGGCATTCGTGTCACCTTCGATCCCGCGCTGGAGCCCAAAGCCAATCTGAAATTCGAGATCGACGACGCTGATTTTCGAACGGCAATGGAGGCGTTGACTGCTGTTACCGACACCTTCCTTTTTTCAGTCGGCGACAAGAGTGTCTTCGTGGCCCGTGATACTGAAGCCAAGCGGCAGGACTTTGAACCCGAAGTTCTGCTCACTTTTCCGCTTCCAAATGCGCTTGACCAGAAGGATCTGATCGAAGCTGCCAACGCAGTACGCTCAGTGCTGGGCAGCCGTGCCGTGGGGTGGGATAGCGTTTCTCGAACCGTCATGATTCGTGATCGCGTTACGCGGGCGCGAACGGCCTACTCGCTGCTGGAAGCGCTTCTGCTGCCCAAAGCGCAAGTGTCGTTTGAGGTGCAGGTGCTAGCGCTGGATACCGAGCGTAATTACCACTACGGGCTTGCTCTGCCTACCGCCTTCCAATTTTCCGCTTTCACCCAGATCGGCAGTTTCAAGACTCTGGTGCCGGCATTCTCGACCGCAGCAAGTTTCGTGACCTTCGGCGGTGCGTCGGCTATCTTCGGCGTGGGACTTGGCGACTCAACCTTCTTTGCCACATACACCAAGTCATCGAGCCATCTCATCTACGACGCGACTGTAGTTGTGTCTGATGGCCAAACAGCTAACTTCCATGTCGGCGACCAGTACCCAATTCCACAAGCGCAATACAACGGTCCGACTCAAGGCCTGGGCTCTCTGGCTGCCGCTGTTGGTCAGATCAGCTATGTCGATTTGGGGTTGATCTTGAAACTGACTCCCCGAGTAAATGGGGATGGAGAAGTTGCCATCAACGTGGAAGCCGCCTACAAGGCACTCGGGAGCGTAAGCTTTAACGGTATTCCTTCGGTACTGGAGCGGGAATTCAAGGGCTCGGTTATGGTGCGCGAGGACCAATTGGCCGTTCTCGCCGGTCTGGATTCAACAAACTTCAGCATCAGCCGAAACGGCCTTATCGGACTGTCGCAGATTCCCGGCCTAAACCAAGTGCTTAGTGAAAACACGCGCGACGACCAAACCAGCAAGACGTTACTCCTGGTAAAGCCAACCGTTACCCGGTTGCCAATGTCGAACGCGATCAGCCCGCAGTATCTACTGGGCCCAGCGCGTGGCCAGCGCGTTGTGCTTTAATTTTCAACCTGGGATGAGTGTGAGTTAATCGTTGCCCGGTTCGAAGTACCCCAGAACGTGTCCGCGTGAGTGCTGGACTTGCGATGGCACCGGAATCAACGTACATCTTAACTCTCTGAAACCTGCTTGCGAGAGCTGTGCGGGCACCGGAAAATGCAGCCTGTGCGGCGGCAGGGGGATACTGGTGCGACCTCCGGAGGGAGAACCAGGTTTTATCTGGCTGTTACCGGAGTGGTTACACCGCCTGATCAGGAAGAAAGATTATCTCGCCTAAGCAATGATTCTTGCCCGAACAAAGCATAAACTTTATTTCTTCTCCGCAAACAATTCCTGCCAGGATTCATCCATGGTGATCCACTGATGGGAATCGCCATCCCAACTTGTCGTCATGTGCGGCACGTGCAGTACTCCATGACCCTTGCTGCAAACCAGTTCCGTTCCTGACCAGTTCAGCAGCAAGCTGCCAGGGCTACCGACGCGCACCGGAGAAACCAACCAGCGCAAACAGTGTCGGCAACGCCTGCGGCTATCTGCTACCGAGAGAAAAAAGATCGCCATACTGCCTGCGATATAAAGCCAGAGCAGAAACGGTCCATTCGCCGGGTCCCGAGAAGCCAGCAAAACAGCTCCTGGGAACCGGCTGAGCTCCAATCCGGCAATAAAAACCAGCGCCAACCCAAGTACTGTTTTGCCAAGAAAGTACAGGATGCGACGGAGAGCCCATCGGCTTCTTATGCCTGTCCAGTTTCGCCTGGCCTCGCGTGTTCGCAGGCCGCATACTGCAACCGTTAATAGCGCTGAACCTAGTGCCGCCATTCCAAACACAAAGGACGGCAGCAGAATGGCGTCACGCTGAAATTGCAAGCGAAGTTGCGAAGCCAGGAAGGTGTAGGTTTTGTCTTCCGCGATCTTGACCAATTCATGATCGATTGCCTGCTTTGTCGCTCCGGGACGGGTGCGGGCCACAACCATTACGCTTGGCTCCACCATCGTCTGCTCTACCAGAAATGCAAGAGGCTGGCGAGTTAAGAATTGAAAGTTCTGGGGGAGGACAGCCGCAATCCGATATGCCTGCTGACCGACGTAAATTTGCGATCCGATTACTTTGTGAGTGCGGTGGGAGATCGACTGCGCCGTTCCGTAATCAATGACAATCGACGTCTGTTCAGACGGCGTTAGTACATGCAGCTGATCTCGTGTTAACTGTTGGGGGAAAGCACCTGCCAGCGGGCTGACTTGCAAAACTTCGAAGAGGCGTGCTGTGGTTGTGATCACCAAGGGCCCGGGGTTGGCAAGAGCTGGCGACCGTGCGTGTTCCCGGGAGATAACAAACGGCGCCAGGCTCTCCAGCGTCCGTGAGTTTTCCTGCCAGGCAGGAACTACGTCAGCCGGCAGAGGGCGAACTCCGCCACTGGTCCCAGGGTGCCAAAGAATAAAAAGCTCTCGCGAGTTAGCTGAAGAATCAGCAGTGAACAACAGTCGAGTTGCTGGCAGCCCACCGCTCACCACAGCCACGGCCAGCAATAGCAGGAGCAATACAGCAATCGCGGCCCACGACGACCCGAACCACCTTCTGAAGAAGCTTTGCGTGTCGTCGCGAAGCCATAAAACTGCGCCAGCTTTCGGAACGAGCCGGAAGCAATATAGAAGCATCCGGCAATCTTCCCGCCAGCTCCAGGGGCGCTGAAGACGGAGGACCTGCCATTGATGCCAAATCTCGCCCTGCCATTCCCTTGTCAGACCGAGACGGTCTTGAGGAGAAGCGAGAGATGCCAGCAGGCCAGCGACAATGTGACAAAATTTAACGCTGGGAGGAGTCGGTTGCATACCCTAGTGACTTCAAACCGGTATCTTTACTGTACTCGGAGCGAAGCAGACCGGTTCTAAACCGCGTACGACGCTCCCGACTCTGTTGCTTACTAGGGGTAACTACAACCCGATTGCCGGTCGTATTGGAAGTGAAACGCTGGTGACTGCGGTCGGTGCGGCCAGTTGAAAGTCAGGAGCCGCAGCCAGCTGTTTACACAAGGTCAGTGCCTGCGCAACTACCTGATCCATGTTGTAGTAACGGTAAGTGGCAAGTCTTCCGACAAAGTGAACATGCTTAGTCGCAGCAGCCTGCTCAGCATAGTGACGGTATATTGCTGCATTTTGCGGAGTAGGCACTGGATAATACGGATCACCCTGATCCGCCGGATACTCATACACGACACTCGTCTGAGGATGAACTTGGCCCGTCAGGTGTTTGAACTCAGTTACACGAGTGTAAGCATGGTCGTTCGGATAATTAATGACAGCAACCGGCTGTAGATACTCTTTCGAGAAGCTCTGATGTTGAAAGCGAAGTGAGCGATAAGGCAACTCACCGAACCGGTAATCAAAATACTCATCGACAGGTCCGGTAAAGATGATTTCTTTGTATCTTACTTTGCCGAGTAAGTCGCGGTAGTCGGTACCAAGCTCAAGCTTAATATTTCGATGATCAAGCATGTTCTCGAACATAGCTGTGAAGCCATTTTTCGGCATTGATTGGAAACGATCAGTAAAATAACGATCGTCATGACTTGTTCGCACTGGAATGCGAGCGATCACAGATGAGTCCAACTCGGATGGATCTTTGCCCCACTGCTTACGCGTATAGTTGCGGAACAGTTTCTCGTAGAGATCGCGGCCAACCTTGCTGACAACAACATCCTCGGATGTGCGAACTGTGTCGCGATGTTCAGCACGCTCAGCAAAGAATGCTTCGACTTCCGTTTCTGAAGTAAGATTCAGCCCGTAAAGTAAGTTAACCGTGTCCATATTGATGGGTACCGGCACTAGCTTTCCGTCAACAGAGGAGAGCACCCGGTGCTCATAAGAGCGCCAGGAAGTAAATTGAGATAAGTGATTAAAGACCTGTTCGGAATTGGTATGAAAGATATGTGGGCCATAGCGATGAACCAAAATGCCCTGCTCATCTAGATGGTCGTAGGCATTTCCCGCGATGTGATTTCGGCGATCTACAACCAGAACGCGTTTATTGTGGACAGAAGCCATCCGCTCTGCCACTACTGACCCGGCAAAGCCTGCGCCAACAATCAAATAATCAAACATGCTGGACGCCTTCGATGCCGATACCGGCTGCCTCTGCTGATTCATGCTTTCCCCATTCCTTCCGTATCAGTTGATCCATTTCGCTCCAGGTCTTCTCCCAGGAGGATTGATTCAGGAAATGCGCAACTCGGCTGAATAATTCCGGATCAGTTGGATTTTTCAAAATGTTTTCTGCTGCTGAGATAAATTGCTCCGGTCCATCCGCGATGCTTACCAGTCCTAAGTCGCCATAAGGCGTAACCACGTCCTTGAGAGGTGTCGAAATAACACGCAGGCCAGCTGCCAGGTACTCAGGAGTCTTGGTCGGACTAATATAGCGAGTAGCTTCGTTTAATGCAAATGGAAGCATTCCAATTGTCCAGCCAGCCAGGTAATTAGGTAACTCGTCGTACTTCTTCATTCCGAGCCAGTGAATGTTAGGAGCTACTGGAATGCTTTCCGGTGATATCTTCGCGATTGGCCCGAGTAGAACAAACTGCCACTCCGGCCGGGCCCGCGCCACTGACCCAAGTAGGTGTAGATCCATTCGTTCGTCAATCACACCTGCATAACCTAATCGAGGCTCAGCAATAGCTGTCTGATCCACCGGCTCGGTTACAGATGCTTTTGCCCGTTCAAAGTGCGTGGTATCTACCGAGCTTGGAAAAAGGTACACCGCTTTGTGCTTGGTGCGTTTGGCTCCATAAAGACTTGCTCCGCCGGTGAAAACTAAGTCAGCCTGTTGGAACAGGGCGTCCTCATTTGCCTTCATGTTGGGCGAGGCACCGGAAAATCCGGTCAGCTCATCCATGCAATCGTAAACGGTCAGTACAGGATCCAGCGCGTCAGTAAACTCCATTGCCATCGGCGTGTAATACCAGGCTGCGTAACTTGTCAGGTGCTGCTGCTCAACTAACCTGTTGAGTAAGTCGCGTTGAATTCCTGTCACTTCACTCTCGCTTAGACCAAGCGGAAGCACCGGAGTTACAACACGTACGCCAGTTTTCGGACAAATGCTTTGGCGCAGCGATGGCTCACCCGGCTCAAATAAGGGCTCTTCAAAGAAGAACACGCGGTGCTCGCGAGCAAATCTGCCCATCAAGTGTTGCGGCCTTTGCAGGACAAAGCCCCACCGGAGGTGAGAAAGACAAATAAAATCCATTTGGCCGTAAGACATGGGTTTTGGACTGCGTTGTTGCAGTTGCTCCTGTAGTTCTAAAATTGCCGATGCCAGCGGCTGGTATATCTCGCGATGACCATCCTCGCGGGCATAATCAAACAATCCGTTGTGACAATGACGATCGTCCTCCCATCCGGGATGATTCAAAATAGGGTACAGACAGATGCCTTCAGCATGGACGCCAAGTTGACGCGCAGCTAAAACCTCCTCACTGACATATCGAAACCAGCCCTCACGCTTGTCCTCTTCGGCCCCCGTTTCAGAAATGAAAAGTGGCCGGCCGTAGCGTATAGAAATTTCCCGCAGAATCTCGCGGAATGGCCGGTATCGACTATCTCCCAGAACCAGCCTTTCTCCATTGTGAACCCATTGGTTCTGGTCATAGAAGTTCAACCCAAGAACATCAAGGTACTCCGGTCTTCCTCCAAGTTCGGGCCGCTTACGACCCGAGATCATGTCCCAAGCTTCAAATTGCGCCAGCCGATAGTGTTCCGCCAGCTCCTGCTCGCCTGCTATCTGGGGGTTTCCGATAATGTTAACCACCGGTTCCGGCCAAAGGAGACGCACCCCGGCAATTTCATTGAGCAGAATCTCGCTCGCTGCAATAGCTGCCCGAATCAGTGCCACCTTCAGCTCCGGACCGCGTCCTACATGGTGCGGAAAGAAGTTCTGCATGTCGCCAGCGACCCAGGATAGGAACGAAATCTCGTTCACCGGCGCAAAGAATTTGTAATGGCTGCCGCGGCTCTTTAGGTAATGAACCGTTGCCCAAACGTAATTTGCAAACGCCTCGGTGAACTCTGGGCTATAAACATCAAGATGCTCAGGCCATCCAAAGTGGAAGAGATCAAGCAGCACCTCGGTGCCGGTCTGTTCAGCTGCATCTAAGATGGGCCGCAAAGACGCGAAATCGTAAGAGCCCGGGACGGACTCAATCAGGTGCCAACGCGCTCCGGTACGCACCGTGCGCATACCAAACTGTCCAACTCGGCGGAAATCCTGAATCGCGAACCGGGTGTGGCACGTCTCTTCCAGTAAATCAAGCCGCTTGTCTCCATATCGATGAGTTGAACATTCAAAACCCGCTTGCAGGAAACTTGCGAAAATACCGGCATCTACAGACAATACCATCCCCTCGGGCAAGCTAAACTTCGCCCAATCCCAAAATTTAAACTTTTCTAACCGCGGACCCGGCCTGAACTCGACCTGCTGTTCACTGGCTGCCGTGAGTGGCAATCAGCGATCTGTGAGTTGGATGTCGGCAGCCGCGATTTGTTACCTTTGTAGTAGTTTCACCGGTCCCTGGTCCACCTTGGGCTTTTCGAGTTTGCCAAAACGTCCCCCAGCGAGTGGGAGTACTGCTAGGCATTACTTGCGTTGCGTAAACCGTAGCCCTTCGTTTTTTGTCAAAGGTCTAGCAGCCTATGACAGGCATAATAGCGGGACAGTTGCAAGCGAAACTCCACGTCGGAATCGATCTGAGCGAGTTTGGCAGTTGGATGGCTTCGGAACAGAGGCGCGTGTATCTCATCTGTCGGCGTATGCTTCAGGATCCTGACGAGGCTGATTCGGCCACTCAGGATGTTTTCTTCAAGGCATATCGCGCTTTAAGTAAGTCATCCGGTGCAAATGCATTGGATAACCCTTCAAAGTGGGTAACGCGAATTGCTATCAATACCTGTCTTGATCGACTGCGGTCGAAATCTTGGAAGCTCTGGTCGCGCCGCCCGGAGGCAAAGGAGGAGCAACTCATTCTTGAAATGACCGCGAATACCACTCCGAATGCCGAGCGCCAGTTGTTTTCCATCCAGATTGCACTTCGCCTGGAGCATGCACTCGCTAAGTTATCTGCCCGGCAGCGCGCAGTCTTCACCCTGCGGCACTATGACTCACTGTCCCTGGAGGATATCTCCCTAGTTCTAAAACTAGATACCGGTACCGTCAAGGCTCACTTATTCCGTGCAATTGCTAAGCTGCGTGGTGAGCTTAGGGATTTGTATGTGCCGGTCGAGAGCGAGGCTGCTTCGGTGACCCATTCCGATCCGTTTCAGGGAAGGTCATGAACGCTCAAACACCGTCTTCCAAACATCTGACGGATTCCGACTTAATCTCAGCACTGTACATAAGCGAGGGTCAAAACTGCCATCTTGCATCTTGCACGTTGTGTACGGCTCGCCTTCAAGTCTTACAGAACCATCGTCTACAGGTCGAGTCCTCCCTGGTGCCGGACGAGAATCTCAGCTTTGAGTCTCTGGCTGCTCGCCGTCGTTCCATGTATGTGTCCCTGTCCCGCCCAGTATCTGGGTGGAGTCGCTTGGCTGCTCCCCGCTGGATCTCAACAGCCGCAATGGTGGCTGCTTTGGCAGGGGGGGCTGGCGCTGTACCAGCATGGGCAGGTAACTTCTGGCGTGGACAGCCGCATCTCCGATGCGCAACTGGCTCAAGAGGTTAGCCAATTATCTCAAGGGCAGGAAGATCCGACTACCCAGCCGCTGCAGGAGTTGTTCGAATAGATGAGAGCGTGGCGGTCTCGATTAGCCTGCTCGCTGATGGTTCTGGCCAGCTTTCAGACCCTCGCGCAGGGGCAGAATCGCGCTGGTTTTCCCTGGTGGAACAGCCCTGTCATGTCCGATCTTGGTCTGCGCGAGGAGCAGTCGCAGAAGATTCGGCAAATTGTGCGCTCCTATCGAAGCCGCCTGCTGGATGCGCGAAACACTACGCGGAAAGCAGAAGAGGATCTCGATGATCTGCTAAACGACTCTACAGTGAACGCAGACGCAGCTAGGCCGATGATAGAACGGCTCTCCGCCGCCCGGGCGGCTTCTTCCCACGTTTTTTTGGAGATGAGCGTGCAATTGCGCAGCGTGCTCACCTTAGAGCAATGGCGTACGCTGATTCGTCGTTGGGACGAAGTGCAGAAGAAGCGATTCAATGATACGCAAGCGCCTCCGGAATAGTTCTTCCGAAGGCTCCCTGTTTCTCCAGCGGTAACGCAATCGGTAAACGGTAAAATACGTTTACCTATCGTGCTCAACTCTGTAGATGCGTTAGTGCAGGCTGCCATCGCCGTGCGCGAACGAGCCCTGGCCCGCTTTTCTCAATTCAAAGTGGGTGCTGCTATTGAGGATGAGAATGGACGCGTTTATACCGGCTGTAATGTGGAAAACGCCACGTACGGTCTTACAATGTGCGCCGAAAGAGTAGCGGTGTTCAAAGCGATCTCGGAAGGCGCGAGCCGCTTGGTGCGCATTGTCGTTGTAACTGCTGCAAGAGAGTTGACCCCACCCTGCGGAGCTTGCCGCCAGATCCTTTGGGAGTTTTGCGGCGATGCCGAGCTCGTGCTGGCTAACGTCGATGGTTTACGCGAAACCGTCACTGTCAAGCAGCTGTTTCCAAGACCTTTCGATGCTTCGTTTCTTTAGACTCTTTGATACGCGACGGTCCGACGCATTTCCTTTGTCGGCGTGGGCGCTTGGCGTACGGTTGTTGGGAGTCTGCGTGATGAGTGTGGCCGCAACAGGCGCGCCAGTAACCGATGCAGTTGAGCAGGTTGATTGGCTGATCAGCGGCCGGTACGTCGTCACCATGGATGGAACGCATCGCGTGATTCCCGAAGGCGCGATTGCGATACGAGGTAACCAGATTGTCGGAGTGGGTTCACAGAGCGAGCTGGCCGCGCACTTCAAAGCCAAGCACGTTCTCAATAAACCAGACGCACTGCTTGCGCCGGGTCTGATTGACACGCACACGCACGCTCCGATGTCGCTCTTTCGCGGCATCGCTGATGACATGCGCCTGGAAGACTGGCTCCACAACTTTATATTTCCTGCAGAATCCAAGAACGTCACGGCTGATTTTGTACGGTGGGGCACGCGTCTTGCCTGCCTGGAGATGCTGCAGTCCGGCATCACCACATACACCGACATGTATTACTTCGAAGAGACGGAAGCTGAGACCGCGAAAGCTGCCGGACTTCGCGGAGTTCTTGGCCAGACCGTGATTGGTCTGCCTGCGCCCGATTACAAAACTTGGAATGAAGCAATAGAGGGAACAGAAAGGTATATCAAACGCTACGAGCATGATGAACTAATCACGCCAGCTGTTGCTCCGCACGCCATTTACACAACGCCCGATGAAGCTTTGGTTGCTGCCCACAAACTGGCCGTCAAGTACAACGTTCCTCTTTTGATTCATCTGGCCGAGACCGAACGGGAACGCGATGATGCGTTGACGAAACGAAACTGCAGCCCGACGCAGGTTCTCGACAAGCTGGGCATTCTCGACGGGCGCGTTGTTGCGGCACACGCAATTTGGGAGTCAGATGAAGATTTGGCGCTGCTGAAGGCGCACGGAACCGGTGTCGCTCATTGCCCGTCGAGCAATACCAAGTTGGCCAGTGGAGTAGCGCGGGTGCCTCAGATGCTGAAGCTGGGCATAGCTGTCGGGCTAGGCACGGACGGGTTTGCCGGAAGTAACGACACAGCCGATCTGCTTGCAGAAATGAATCTGGCGGCCAAGCTGCAAAAGATAACGACAAAAGACCCAACGGCGCTTACTGGCGAACAAGTAATGGAGATGGCTACCGTTGGTGGGGCCGGTGTTCTTGGTTTAGAGAAGGAGATTGGCTCGCTTGAGGTAGGTAAGCGTGCCGACCTTCTGGCAATCTCGCTAGGCCGGGCCAACGCTCACCCGCTCTATAACGTATATTCCTTTCTGGCTTACGCAGTAAAGGCCGGCGATGTGGAGGACGTTTTTATCAATGGGCGTCAAGTTGTTGCTGATCGAAAAGTCCTGACCTTGAATGCAGCAGAAATCTATAGGAAGGCCGAAGAGTTCCGCGCACAGATTCTCAGGAATTTAGGTAAGCAGTAGATCAACTTGCCCAACCCCAGAAAAATCTGAACTAAAGTTTTCTCAATTTCAGCCGCAAGCACGCGACATGGTCTGTACCTCAGAACCATGTCTAATTCTCTTTTCCGCAACATCGCTGCCACGCTCGGCAGTGCTCTTCTGCTTCTTGTAGGTCGGGCGGAGGCGACTACCATCACCACTACCAGCACAACCACCTGGAAGAGTGCTGCTTATATCACTGGCTCTAATAGCGTTGTTGATTTCTACCCGGTGCTCGCCAGCTCTTATAACACTTCAACCGGTATCACCCTGGCACCGACTAGCTCAACGATTGGATTTACGTTCACTGGTTCGGACAACGGGGCATATTTCCTCGCTGGTGATCGTTACAACAAGACATTGTCCAGTTCAACCGATGCCGGCGCATATCTAAACATCGCCTTTTCAAGCAGCAGCGAAAATGCCTTTCTGATTGGAACTAACGCAAGCTCCAGTAAGCCTCTTACGGTGGCGCTGTCGGATGGCGAATCATTCTCCGTTAGCACGACAGTATTCGGCGTCTCGATCTCGCACCCAATTTCCTGGGTGGAGCTCTCAGCAGCCCCGGGTTCTCAGGCTCTCATTAGCGATTTCTGGTTTGGAGCTAGTTCGCTCGCTCAGGACGCACCTAATGGCGGCACACCTGCTCCCACTGCGCCAACTCCTGAACCTGCGACGATCCTCATGATTTGCGCTGGCGGGGCGTTGTTGCTGACTGGATCTGGAAAATGGAAAGTTGCCGGCCAGCATGCCTGAAGCACGTTGATCCTTTACTTAGCTAGGTCCCCTAGCTAAGATTGCCTCGTGATTGAAGCAAACATGCTGGAAGCCAAGACCAAACTATCGCAACTGGTCGAAGCTGCTGAACGGGGAGAGTCGGTGTTTCTGAAGAGAAACGGCATGCCTGTTGCTCAAATTGTTCCTGTGCCCAAAGCTAAGTTTCCTTTTGGGTTTCTAAAAGAGCAAGCCGGAAATATTCCAGACTCTCTTCTCTTTAGTGGTTCGGAAGACGAGTTGGATGACTTCACACGGCTATGATCTCCGGATACTCGCTATTGCTGGATACGCATGTCGTTATCTGGATGGCGACCAGTCCAGATCGCTTACCGTGCTTGCTCTTAGAAGCCATCGAAAAGGCCAGAGTCCGGTTTGTTAGTTACGCCACTGCTTGGGAGATACAGATCAAGCAAGAGAAGCATGGCCCGCGATTTGATTTTTCTCTGGATCAACTTGAGCAGACAATGAAGGCGTTTTCGTGCACCGAATTAGCGGTGGAGTATAGAGATATTCGGAGGCTAGACCGAATGCGCTTTCTGCACCCGGACCCTTTTGATCGAATGCTGATGTCTCAGGCCAGTGGTCGCCCGCTCTATTTCGCGACTCTCGATCCGAATATTATTCGAACATTCGAAACAGGCGGAATGTTCCATCTTTTTACGGATCGTGCCCGGGAGCCGGGAGGAACGCTCGAAGTCCGAACTTGGCCAGCGAGAGGCAGTTTAGTGGAAGTTCACAAGCTCCAGCCAGCTTAGGACTGCATGTTACCGTAGAGGCTTACTTTCATGGCCTGGTTCACAAGAGAGAAGCCTCCCCTTGATGGCGAACCAGCAAAAGAAAACGAGCGAAGCGTTAGAACCGAGGGCCTCTGGCAAAAGTGCGAAGGCTGCGGCCAGATTATTTGGCGCAAAGCTGTTGAAGAGAACTTTGAAGTCTGTCCCAAGTGCGGTCAGCACTTTCGGATTGGTGCTGTCGAGCGCCTTACAATGCTCTTTGATGAGGGTGTCTACAAAACGCACGATGACAGCCTGCAGTCTTCCGACCCGCTGCAATTTGTCGATTCCAAGTCTTACATCCAGCGGCTTGCCGATACCCGTGCTCTAACCGCACTTCCTGATGCCGTCCTTTGTGGAAGCGGTTTACTCGATGGAATACAGCTGGAAATAGCAGCGCTTGAGCTGAAGTTTATTGGCGGCAGTATGGGTGCCGTGGTGGGCGAGAAAATCACGCGTTCTATTGAGCGCTGCCTTGCCAACAAAACTCCTCTGGTGATTATTTCTGCGTCTGGAGGCGCGCGCATGCAGGAAGGCGCTATCAGCCTGATGCAGTTAGCCAAATTGTCAGCCGCCCTGATGCGTTTAGACGAAGCGCGATTACCGTATATCAGCGTACTGACCGATCCAACAACAGGCGGCGTGACTGCGAGTTTTGCGATGCTAGGCGATTTGAACATTGCAGAGCCAAAGGCTTTGATTGGCTTCGCCGGACCTCGCGTCATTGAGCAGACCATCAAGCAGAAGCTTCCTGAAGGTTTCCAGAGAAGTGAATTCCTGGTTGAGCATGGCTTCCTGGACGCAATTGTCCCGCGGTCAGAGCTGAAGAGTTATATCGCCCGTTCGCTACGCTTTCTACTGGCTTGAGTTGGTGAGTAAATCAGCTACGTGAAAGCGGAAGGGACTCTGAAGGGGACAGCCTGACGTGAGCGGTTCGCCAAATCTTCCAACTTGTGCCAGCGCTCTGCTGAGTTCGCAAGTAGTCCCTGTTAAGGAAACAGTTGCCGAAAAGTTCCTCCTCAAAATCGCTGGCAAATCTACGCCAAAGGCGCATAAGCCAAGCAATATTCGACGAACACCCTTCCGAACAGCGGGTTGCCTTCGAAAGCCGATAGGATGCTTTTAGACTCGACTGCTTGTGTCGGAAGCGATAATCGCCTCTGCGTGTGCCCTATTTAGCCCTGAAATTGATACCAAAAGACGTCAATTGGCCAACAACGCAGACAGCTATGCGGGTTTGGGGCAGTTTCGCAAGTCGTCGATTCAGGCTGTCCCCTTCGAACCTTCTTCCAATTCACCCAGATCCCAGGATTTCTGCTGAGCGGCATTTGAGATGGATATGCTTTCAAATGTGAATCGATTCCGTTCAAGTCGGCGTGACCTGGTCAAAGCGCTCGGCATTTTTCCGCTTTCCCGCGTGTTCGGCGCAGAAGATCGAATGTACCTCGCCCTGAATAGCGTACTGGTGCATGGTCGCGTGCCTTGGCCTCAGTTCCCGGAACTTGCCGCGAAAACTGGTTTTCCGGGTTGCGACATCATGCTGTCATCAGCGATGGCTTCGGGTGCTGCCGCTTCTCGCGAGCTATTTACACGCCTGAAGCTCAAACCGGGCGCAATCGATTTCCCGGTAGAGTTCCGCAAGGATGAGGGGACGTTCCAGGCCGGTTTAGCCAAGCTAGAGGATTCAGCCCGGTTCGCGGCCGACATCAATTGCCCGCGCATGGTCACCTATATCCTCCCGTCCAGCGACACGCCCAAAGCCGAACTGCGCCAACTCTATGTAAAACGCTTCACCGCAAGTGCGCAGGTTCTCGCTAAACACAAAGTGCGTTTGGGGTTGGAGTTTCTAGGGCCGCTTCAGTTTCGACGGGCTAAACCAAATGAATTTATCTGGCGCATGAACGAAATGTTGGAGTTAGCCAAAGACTGCGGACCGAATGTAGGATTGTTACTTGACTCCTGGCACTGGCACCATGCAGGAGCGACTACGCAGGACATCCTTGCTGCTGGCCGAGATCGCATTGTCCACGTGCATTTCAATGATGCTCCGGATCTGCCGCCAGACCAGATTCGCGACGACCAGCGATTGCTTCCGGGCGAGGGCGTGATCAACTTGGTCGGTTTTCTGCAAGCTCTAAAGCAGATCGGCTATCGCGACGCTCTGAGTGTGGAAGTATTTGGGCGCATGGACAAAGCCACCCCTGAGGAAGCTGCGCGTAAGGGCTTCGAAGCTTCACAGACTGTGTTTCGCAAGGCAGGCATTCCGGTCTGAGACTTTGCCATGCTCAGCCGAACAAACTCATTTGCTGCTGACGCACGACGTTGATTTTCCGCCGATC
>CAXTWQ010000004.1:15659-47828 GCA_964248065.1 uncultured Bryobacteraceae bacterium
GCCCAAACTTGGTGAAATTGCTCGCTCGTGGTCCAGAACACGGGCCAAGTCAGCCTCAGGTTCCAAACGCTGTTCTACTCGCCGGGTTAAACCGTCCAAACGCTTGAAGCCCTCTATCTTTTCGCTCCGGTCCAACTTAGCCGCGTGAAGAGAGCGCCGCAGAACACTTAGGGTTTCGTCATACGTCTTCAGCGGTACAGGAAACGGGTGACCGTCCTTGCCGCCCAACGCAAATGAAAAGCGGGCAGGATCTTTGAACCGGCTTGGCGCGCCATGGACGACCTCGGCAACCAGTGCCAATGTTTGAAGCGTGCGCGGCCCAAGATTCTCCAGCAACAGAAGCGATGCGAAGTCGCGCAACTGCTTTTCGTAACTGGCAGCAAGGACGGCGCCCAGCCGCCTCAAATCCACGTTCTCGGCGCGAACCTCATGATGTCCGGGCATGACCAACCGGCTCGCCAAGAGACGCTGAACATCGCCCAGAGTTTTCTCCGGTTGAGTCGCTGCGATCTCGAGCAGTGCGTCTTGGGCATGAGCAGCGCGCCCGTCCACCAGGTTCAGGATCTCGCCTCGGTTCGCACCCACAATTGCCGAGTGCGGCTCGCGGGTAAACCGACGATCGCCGTCGAACTTGCGAACCTTCTCCGAATGCCAGTGGTAACGCCGCGCCAGCCCGCTCGCCTCATTCAATCCCTGTTGAACCACCGCCCACTGGCCGGAGTCGCTGACGATGAAGCTATGCAGATAGATCTGGAACCCGTCACCGATCGCGTTGTTATCGATCTTGGCGGTCAAGCGGCTAGTTCTCACAAGCTCGTCTCCATTCAAACCACGCCGAGACGCTAGCGACAGAAGTTCGTCCGGAGTGCGGCGCGACTGCTTGCCGCGACCGCCACAAACGTAGAGCCCCAAGTCACGTTCGCGTCCGCGTAAGCCGCGCTTCAAGGCGCCCAGAACAGAGGTTGTGATGCCGGAAGAGTGCCAGTCCATTCCCATGACGCAACCGAATGATTGGAACCAGAACGGATCACTCAATCGCGAAAGAAAAGCATCGGCTCCGTAGTCGCTAACAATGCACTCGGCCATGGCCGTTCCAAGCTTTTCCATGCGCAATGAGAGCCAGGGAGGCACGCGCCCGCCATGCAGTGGCAGGTCGGCAAACCCGGATCGTTTCATCGCTGATCCAATCGTACCGAGGCGACCCTCTATGCTTTTGATTGCATGGATGCGCAAGCGGAATACACCGGGCGGCGTGAGCGCTGGCACTCCACCGAGCGAGTTCAAGAGCAGCTATTCATCCGCATCGGGAACTGGCGTCTGCTGATTGGCATCGCAGAGGCGGTGCTCGCGTACTTAGTTTTCGGCCCTCATCTGGCACCGGCTTGGACGCTTGCAATTCCCGTTGTCGCCTTCATTGGGCTCGCTGTCTGGCACTCGAAAGTCCTGCGGCGCAAGACACTGGCTGGCAGGGCGCTGACCTTCTACGATAGCTGTCTGGCGCGCCTGGACAACCGCTGGAGTAGTAAAGCGGAAACTGGAGGACGCTTTCAGAACCCGGCCCATGTCTATGCGGATGACTTGGATTTGTTCGGTAAAGGCAGTCTGTTCCAATTGCTTTCTAATAGCCGGACAACTGCCGGAGAGCAGATGCTTGCCGATTGGCTGCTTGCGCCTGCTTCTCACGCCGAAGCGCTCTCCCGGCAATCTGCGGTAGCCGAACTTTCTACACGACTCGACTTGCGCGAGGACTTAGCGCTTTTGGGCGAAGACATACAAGCGTCGTTGTCGGTTAGAAAATTAGAAGATTGGGGCAGTGCTCCGATTGTTCGCTTCAGCCCGTCCCTTCGTGTCCTGGCCGCAATACTTGGCACTGTCAGCACGCTCAGCGTGTTTGCATTTTTTGCGCAGGCGGTTCGGCCGTGGCAGCTGCTCGCGCTTCTCGGTTGCGACGCGCTCATCATTCTTGCCCTGCGATCACGGGTCGATCGGGTCTTACAAGCAGCCGAGACCCATGGGCACTCACTCCAGGTCTTCTCGCTGTTGCTCGAGCGCCTGGAACGCGAGTCATTCTCTTCACCGCACCTGCAACGGCTGCGTGCATCTTTGGACGTGGAGGGCACGCCTGCTTCGGCTCGCACCCACGCTCTTAGCCGCTGGATGGACTATCTCGATTCCAGTGACCACCTGCTTGTGAAGGCGATCCGGCAGCCGCTGCTTTGGCGCGAACAGATTGCGATGGGTCTCGAATCATGGCGGAGCACGTCAGGGCCTTTTGTGGGAACGTGGTTACGCGCTATAGCTGAATTTGAAGCGCTCTCCTCACTTGCCACGATCGCTTATGAGAGACCACAATGGCGATTTCCGACGCTGCTGGACTGTGCAACTCCTACCTATGAAGGTTCAGGGCTAAAGCACCCTCTGATACCGCCATCACAATGCGTGGCTAACGATGTAGCTTTCAACGAGATGAAGCGGCTGCTGATTGTCTCCGGTTCGAACATGTCTGGCAAGAGTACGCTACTCCGCGCCGTGGGACTAAATGCCGTCTTAGCCTGGGCTGGCGCACCTGTCGCTGCGAGTAGCCTCCGCATCGCGCCGCTCAGCCTTGGCGCTTCCATCCGTGTCACCGATTCGCTGCTCGACAATCGTTCGCGTTTCTTTGCTGAAATTTCACGGCTTCGAGAAATAGTTGAGCTTAAGAACGGCCTCAAGCCAGTCCTGTTCCTTTTCGATGAACTGCTGAGCGGTACCAACTCGCATGACCGGCGGATTGGCGCTTCTGCCATTGTGACCAGCCTCGTTCGCGGTGGCGCGATCGGTCTTATCACAACGCATGATCTTGCTCTGGCCGATATAGCAAACGACCTGGGAAGCCTTGCCGAAAACGTTCACTTTGACGACCGCATCGAGAACGGTCAGATCGAATTCGACTACCGTCTGCACCCTGGATTGGTGACTCACAGTAATGCTTTGGAGCTGATGCGGGCAATTGGGTTGCAGGTCTAATTTAATGACGAAACTTCAAGAGCTGATGAGTGAAGTTCAGCAAGGGGCTGATCCGGCCGGCGCGGCCATTCGTCAACGCTTCTTCAAAACGGGTCCCGGTGAGTACGGCGAAGGTGATTTGTTCTTAGGATTAACTGTGCCCGCGCAGCGTAGTGTTGCAAAGCGATTTCGCGACCTGCCGCGCAAGGATGTTGAGCGCCTGCTCGCCTCTAGCTATCACGAATTCCGCTTCATCGCTTTGGCAATTCTTGTTGCGCAGTACCAGCGAGGAACTCACGATGCCAAAACGGCGGTTGTCACTTTCTATTGTCAGCATTTGGAGCACGTCAACAATTGGGACCTGGTGGATGCCTCAGCGCCGTATATCGTTGGCGAGCACCTGAAAGCCGGAGGCGACGAAGTGCTTGACGCGCTGGCTCAATCACCCCACCTATGGACTCGCCGGGTTGCCATTGTTTCAACGCTGGCCATGACGCGTGCCTGGAACACGGCACCCGCACTGCGCATCTCTGCCACCCTGCTCGGTGACAAGCATGACCTGATTCGGAAAGCTGTCGGCTGGATGCTACGGGAGGTAGGAATTGTCCACCGTCCGGCACTGCTGCGCTTTCTGCAATCGCACTACGGCGAACTATCGCGAACAACGCTCCGTTACGCCATTGAGCATCTAACACCAGGAGAGCGAAAGGCCGCACTCAGCGGACAATTTCCCGACGATTGACTGCGTCCTTGCATCCAATAAGAGTGGCCGCTTCAACCGTAACTCTTCCAATACTGCAGCCTCAATCTCTCTCTGTTGCAACTCCACGATTATGGAAGCCGAGACGCGTTGTGGTGACTCGGTCGGCACGCGAATTTGCCTATGCCAACAATGTCATGGCTCGGGCCGCTGCGCTTGGTTCCGACATCGTGGAATTGAAGAGCGATCGACTGCCGCGAATCGGTGCCGAGGGAAGCCGCAATGCTTATGCGGAGGCGAAAGGCACGCTGGCTCTGGTAGTTGCGCCACCTGGCAGTCGCAAGCTGCAGCCAATCCCGCCCAGTGCTGATTTCCAATTTCATTTGGCTCAGGGCTGCCCCGCTCATTGTCAGTACTGCTATCTAGCCGGCTCGCTGGATGGGGCACCCATCACGCGTGTTTACGCCAACATTGATCAGATCCTGGAAAACCTTAGCAACTATGTAGGCAAAGGCACCATCACGTCGCGTTCGCATGCACGGGAGGGGGAAGGCACAACGTTTGAGTGCTCTTGTTACACTGACCCGCTTGCGTTGGAGCATCTCACCGGTGCGCTCGCCCGCTGCATTACCCACTTTGGTTCATGGAATGCGCCGGTGCAGTTGCGCTGGACTACCAAGTTTGATAATGTTGCCTCCTTGCTGCCACTGCACCATGCAGGACGCACGCGCGTTCGCTTTTCGTTAAACGCCGATTCGGTAGCACGCCGATTCGAAGGCGGTACATCGTCAATCACGGCACGCCTGGGAGCTCTGCGTTCTATGGCTCTAGCCCGTTATCCAGTAGGTCTGACAATTGCACCAATCATGGACACAGTCGATTTTGAGGATGAGTACCGAATCCTCTTTGAGCGCATCCGGACGGTGTTGGAAGGAATACCTGAGGTAGACCTGACGGCCGAGTTAATCACTCATCGGTTCACGCCAGGTTCTAAGCTTGTTCTGCTTGATTGGTATCCAAAGACACCGCTCGAAATGGAAGAAGAGAAGCGTTCTCAAAAAAGAACTAAATTCGGCAGCTTGAAGTATGTTTATCCGAGTGCACGCATGAAGGAGATGCGGACCTTTATTGAGTCATCCATCGCACGCTTGCTACCGCAAGCAAAAATTCTTTATTGGACCTAAATACAAAAAGCCCAACGGAGATCCGCTGGGCTCTTTTGACAGCTAATTAAATTTACGACTGTGCTTGTAAGCTGTGCTTCATGTCGCGAATAACGCCATGAGCTTCCTGCACACCGGCGAACTGCTTCTGTACCAACTGCATTACGCTCGAGGGCAATGATTTGGCAAGCGCTTCTTTGTAGTTCTTCATAGCAGCATCTTCGCCTGACTCGCACTCGAAGATCACCTGCTTGTCGCCATCACCCGCAACAGCTTCCTTCACGGCGATCCAGCCGCGATGAAGCGAAGCCGCAACGTGTCCGCTCGTAGCAGGCTTTTCACCCAACGATTCCACCGCAGTTTGCAATTCCTGCACGTAGCCTGAACGCTGTGACGCATACTTTGCGAAGAGCGATTTCAAAGAAGGATCCTTCGCTCTCTCGGCGGCTGTTTGAAAGCCTTTCTCGCCGTCTTTGCAAGTCTCAATCAAATCGTTCAGAACGCTCACGGCGTCTTTGTTCTCTGCCATTTCTATCTCCTGCCCTCTTGGACACAGCAACGAGAGGAACTATTTCGCAATATTCATGACCGAGTAAAATTCCGGTTTCGGCTTGCAACATGTACCCTAGTAGCTGTATGGATCTGTCCACGCTTGGTGTTGCAATGGGCTCGGCGTGGCTGTCCGGGATCAATCTTTACGCTACGATCCTTACACTCGGTCTCCTGCAGCGTTTTGGATTCGCGCATCTGCCCGGTGACCTCGCCTTTGTGAGCCATACCTGGGTGCTGATCATTGCCGGCATTCTCTTTACCGTTCAGTTCATTGCAGATAAAATCCCGGCTGTTGACTCGGCTTGGGATATGGTTCACACCTTCATTCGCATCCCTGCTGGAGCAATTTTGGCTGCCACAGCGTTTGCTCATTTTGATCCGGGCATTCGTTTGCTCGCGTTGCTTCTTGGAGGTGGCGTAGCTCTTTCTTCACACAGCGCAAAGACTGCAACCAGGCTGGCCGCTAACACTTCGCCAGAACCCTTCTCAAATATCATTTTGAGTCTGCTGGGCGATTTCATATCAGTTCTTGGAACCCTGCTAGTGACAGCACATCCGGTTGTTCTTCTCTCCTTCGTTGCTGTGGCAGTGGGGCTGTCTATCTGGCTGTCGAGACGCATCTACTCGGGCCTGAGAAGACGTTTCGGAACGCGTTCGCCGTCAGGTTACGTCAGAGCAAACTAGCCATGGCCGTCTCTGTCCGGGCTTACCAGCAAGGTTCTGTCCGTGGCTTTCTGCATGAGCCCGATAAAGAGCCTGTTGGTTTGCTGGTCTTGACTCACGGAGCCGGGTCAGACTGCCGGTCACTTCTGCTTCGAGCACTTGCCGAGACTTTTGCTCATCACTCTTTGCTCGTGTTGCGTTGCGATTTACCCTTTCGACAGGCGCGCGCAACTGGTCCTCCAACGCGTTCGAGTGGCCCGATTGATCGCCAGGGTATCAATGATGCTGTTGCGCAAGTGCGAGGTCTTTCGAGGGCGCCTGTTTTTGTTGGGGGCCATTCTTACGGCGGACGTCAAGCAAGCATTCTGTCCGCGGAGCAACCGGATATGGCGCTCTCGGCTTTACTCCTGCTTTCCTATCCGCTGCACCCACCCGACAAACCTGAGGATCTGCGCACCGGACATTTTGCAAACTTGTTCACTCCTTCTTTTTTTGTTGCAGGAACGCGAGACCCATTTGGCTCACCCGAAGAATTGACGACGGCTCTTCAGCTGATCCCCCAAACTACTCGCACGCGTTTGTTATTGCTGGAAGGGTGTGGGCATGATCTGTCACCCGCCAAGTCGGATCTTGCACCGCTTTGCGCTTCCAGCTTTCTCAATTTCGTTGCGTCGTGCAAGAGTTGATTTGTGGATGCTCTGCTGCAATCAAGTCCACAACCCGCTGCATTTCAAGCGTTCGCAACCTCACGGTCATTCAAAGTTGAAGAACTTATAAATTCTTATTAGATGAGAAGCTCCTTTGACCTGCAGTTCGAAACGAGGCTTACTCTTTTGCGATGGAAAGCTGATTTCCTATCTCGTGAGTTGTCTACGTTTGCTACTTATTTCAGTCGTAAAAACAAGAAACGGCTTACCTGTTGAAACATTCAAAAGTTCACCTCGAGTCCGCTCCCGAATCGTGGTCCCGGTTTAATGGTGCAGCATCAATCCATAGCCATACCCTCTGCTCCCGGGAGACACTCAGCTTCATCGACAAGCTCGCCCACGGCTGCAGACCCATCCGCGTTGCCCTGCAGAGGGGACGGGCAAAGTACAAAGAAGCAAATGGATCTGAACTTGATCTCGCACGTGCCTGGTGGACACCGCCCGCTGCTCCTCACGATGCGTGGCTGTTGGAGCGCAACCAAATCCAAAACCGGCTTGGCCTCCAGGCTCTGGTCTCGCTTACTGATCACGACACAATCGAAGCTCCAATAAGCCTGCGTGTGCTCGACGAGTGCAGTCACCTGCCTATCTCGGTGGAGTGGACAGTCCCGTTTGGTCCGACTTTTTTTCATTTAGGCGTACACAATATCCCGGCTGAATCAGCCCGCGAGTTAATGGATCAGATGAGGGTGCTGACTGTTTCCCGCAGTACGCTGAACCTCCAGTCGCTGTTGGAAGTGCTGTCGCGACCGCCCGAGTCACTGGTCGTGTTCAATCATCCCTGCTGGGATGAAAGTGGAATCGGGCAGGAAGGGCATGATGAATGGGCAGCTCGATTCGCCAGCCAGTATGGCCGGTACTTACACGCGTTCGAAATTAATGGTCTACGTCCATGGCCGGAAAATCGGAAAGCTTTGCAGATGGCCCAGGATTTCGGGAAGCCGATTATCTCTGGTGGCGACCGGCATGCGCTTGAGCCGAACGCGATTCTCGATTTGACGAACGCTTCCACTTTTGGCGAATATGTTGAGCAGGTGCGGTCCGGTCATACCGATCTACTTCTTACTCGTCAATACCGCGATCCGTTCCAACTCCGAATTCTCCAGGGACTGGATGAAATCATGCAAGATCATGACAACCATGGGCGCGGCTGGCGACGCTGGAGCGACCGCGTCTTCTATCGTTGCGACGATGGCATTGTAAGGTCCATGACCGCGCTATTTGCAAATCATGTGCCTGGCTCTGTTCAAATCTTTATCAAGGGTTTAAGCCTCATGCGGAACCATAGCGTGCGCCAAACTTTTCGCTATGCGTTCTCGCAGAAAAAGGAATTGGCTTTATGAGGTCTCCACGTGTAGCTTTCTTCACAGACAGTTTTCATGAAGTAAACGGCGTAGCCCGTACCAGCCGAATGTTCGCACGCTATGCATCCGAACAGGGGCTTCCGTTTTTCTCCGTTCATACCGGTCCGGAAACCCGCAACTTCACCGAGGGCAGCGTGGAGACACACGAGATCAAGCACAGTCGCTGGACCATGCAGCTGGAAACAGATCTGGCGTTTGATGTGCTTTTCGTTCGTCATCGTGTCCGGCTGCTGAAAGCGTTGCAGAAGTTTAAGCCAGATTTGCTTCATGTCACCGGGCCCGGCCACTGCGGCCTGCTAGGCGCGCTCTTAGCTCTTCAACTTGACATTCCATTGGTAGCTTCCTGGCACACGAATGTCCACGAGTTTGGTGCCCGGCGTCTCTTTAGAGTTCTTCGGTTTTTGCCTGGACCTCTGCGCCGCTTTGCCACCTTCGTTGCGGAACAGATCTCTCTCGGTATTGTTCTCTGGCTTTACAAATCTGCCGGCCTCCTATTTGCACCGAACCCGGAACTCGTCGGAATGCTGCACGCCAGGACTGGATTACCAACCTTTCTGATGCAGCGCGGTATCGACACGGGCCTGTTCTCTCCTGCGCGCCGCACCCGCACCGATGACGAGTTTGTAATCGGTTACGTGGGTCGGCTCTCTCCCGAAAAGAACGTGCGTCTGCTGGTGGAGATCGAACAGCGATTGATCGCGAAGGGCATGGACAATTACAGGTTTCTGATAGTCGGCGACGGTGGTGATCGCGAGTATCTATCGGCTAATCTCAAGCGCTGCTCCATGCCCGGTGTGTTGCTGGGGACTGAACTCGCCGCTGCTTACGCAAATATGGACGTGTTCGTATTTCCCTCTGAAACAGATACCTTCGGCAATGTTGTTTTGGAGGCAATGTCGTCTGGGGTGCCAACGGTTGTCAGTTCCGGTGGTGGGCCTAAGTACATCATCAGGCCCGGCATTGATGGATTCGAAGCGTCCGATTCGCTTTCCTTTGCCGACGCTATTCTAGCGTTGCATCGAGACGCTGCTTTGCACCAAACAATGTCCGAAGCCGCTCGGGCTGGTGCAGCAAAGTTCTCCTGGAGCGCAGTCTTCGCGGGCATCTATACGCAGTACGATCGCTTTCTGCAAAGTACGGCTCACCCATCACCTGCACCCAAGACCGGAAGGAAAACATTTATCAGCTCTCCGGCTGCATGATCAACTGTTGTTGAACGTGGCGAACGACTCGCGGCAAGCGCTGTGTTCTATTCCCTGTTCTCTATAATTCTGTGAAGGAGACCGCTTATGGCCACGTATCCCGTTCCTTGCTCTACCCGTCCCGATTATTCTGACGAGAGCCGTTTCGAACGTGTGAATGGCCATTGGTATGAACGTCCTGTGCCAGGGGAACTACACGCTCAGATTCAGTTCAACGTTTGCCTGCAGTTGCGACAGATTGCATCTCAGTTGGGTGGCAAAGCTCTGGTGGAATGGTCTATCACGCAGCGTGAAGCCGCCTCCGAAGACGAGCCTAACTATGTAACTCCAGATGTCGTCTTTACCTCTTCGCCCCATCAAACGAATGCCCGTGGGTACCTGATTCCGCCGGTGTTTCTTGTTGTTGAAGTTGCTTCTCCCGACCAGGAAGGCTTGATCACCAAAGCGCAAACTTATTATTCCTGGGGTGTCTCACATATCTGGATCATCTACCCTCATTCTCGAGAGTGCATGGAGTATCACGGCGGCAATCAGTTCACGATAGCCACCATTCAGTTGACTGCCGGGCCGCTTTCCGTACCCATCCCTGCCGTCTTTGCTGATTGAGCAAACTTAGATGACACTTTCGCCAGGACCTTCGAATACGAAGGCCAATGCTGTTTTGAACCAGCGGCTAGCGCGTTTAACTAACACGGCTTGGAGACTACGTTAGCCTTTCTTTGTGAACCGGTTTGTTGTGGGTATTCATCCGGTCCGTGAAGCATTACGGGCCGGTCGTCCTTTAGAGAAAGTGCTGGTGGCCAAAGGCGCTGCTGGTCCTCGCATTCAAGAAATTGTTGAGCTTTGCCGCACGGCTAACGTACCTATGCGATTCGAATCTCGCGAAGCACTTGATCGTACGGCCAAGGGTATATCGCATCAGAACGTGATTGCGTTCGGCGCTGTTCATACATACGTCGAGCTGGATGCAGTTGTGAAAGACGCAGGGTTGCTGGTGGTGCTGGACGGAGTTGAAGACCCGCACAACCTCGGTGCAATTGTTCGTACGGCTCATGCAGCAGGTGCCACGGCCATCGTAGTTCCAGAACGGCGGTCCGCGCCGCTGACAGAAACAGTCGATCGCGCCGCAGCCGGTGCCCTGGAATACTTACCCATCGCGCGAGTTACGAACATTACACAAGCATTAGATCGATTGAAGGAAATCGGGTTTTGGATCTATGGCCTGGATGAGCGCGGAACTGAACTGTACGACGAAGTAGAGTATGCGAGTCCCAGCGTCATCGTGCTTGGTGGCGAAGGCAAAGGGCTGCATCAAAACGTTCAGAAACACTGCGATGTGCTGGTTCGGATTCCGATGGCAGGTGCCGTTTCCTCCCTGAATGTTTCGGTTGCTGCCGGTGTGGTTCTATTCGACTGGCGCAGACGGCTTGGGGCAGGTTGAGTGCAATAAGTCACGCACCCTTGATGTGTTCGTCAATGCGAATATATTCGTCACGTGTAGCCTCCGATGCTGAAGACAGTATGAATCCTAGGTCAACGTTAGTCCATGCGCTGGCAGCAGCAACAAAAATTCCGGCGCTTCGCCCTACAAAGTAGTCGAGACCTGTCGTCGCAAGACTCGAACCGTGTGATGCTTCAAGCCGCTACCGGACAAATTGCCGCTGTTGATAGAGCTGCAAGCTGGCCTAGAGGCAGAGCCTTCAACGAAGCAATTACGCCGATCTACTATGTAGATTGGGGCGGGCTGCCACTCAAAATAATTTGGTCGCTAGTGGGATTGATACCCACTTTTCTCTTTTGGTCGGGACTTCTCCTCTGATGGCGACCGTACGCAACTTGCAGGAAGCATGCTCGCTCTACTCGACCTTATGGCGTTGTGCAACAAGAACAGGTATTAGCCGCTCAAGCCAATCACAGCCGCGCTCTTTGACGGCTGGTCAATGCTTCAGTAACAGCGATGCAGCGAGCTAAGTGGTCACGCGTGCGGCTCCTGGCTCGCCCTATTCTCTCCTCTGAGCTGACTCATAAACTTGGTCAAACTTTGTATAGCTGTTAACTTCGCATTGTGGACAAGGACGGCGAAGGTTTGAACGAACTTGCTCCCGTACCACTTCCAATGGCCTTCGTTCTACATAATCCACAGGCTTGGCAAAATACACATCGTCCGGCTCGCCTTCAATAATCTTCGTCACACGATCAGTGATTATCTCGGAAACAGTATTGTCCGGCTTAGTAAACGTTTCTGTTTCATTCAGTGAAAGGCACCCTAAGATAGGAGCTTGCCAAACTTCGTTTTCTTCCGTCCCGTCAGCAGTTAAATGGTCTTCGATACGTTCCACGACTCGGACGGAATCATATCCCAATTTGGCGGCGTGCTCGCCCGTCGCTTGCATGCACTTACTGTCCTGGGCATTCCAGAAGATTCGCTCAGAGTTGGCAGCCTTCTCTGAAATTAAGTAGGTAGTGATCGATCTCGTTGGCATATCCAGCACAAATCGCTTATGCGCATCGAAATCTGTGATGGTGTTACGATCCACAGCCTTACCGTCTTGACTCACCGTAAATTTGAAATAGCTCCCACTGCTGCGCCTGCCGACGATTAACTGCCGAATAGCCTGCTCTTTTCCGGAACTATCCCAATTCGTGACTGTTCGGAACGCTGTATAGGGAACTGAAGGTGAAGGTGTCTGTAGGAGATGGCTGGTAAGAGAATAGTGTGCGCTAAGAACTGCTAAAGCGCAGCAGAGAGCGGTGCTAATCGAGAAGACAAAGGCTCTTAGCATAAGAGTAGCTTCCTAGCTAGTATCTCGTGAAACAGCCGTTACAAGCTGGGATGAACCACAATCCAGTGCAGTAAGCATATCAACGCTGGCACTTCACAGTCGGTTACTGCTTTGCGACTATCAAGTTCACAGAATCAGAGCCACATCCCTGAGCTTATATTCAGCTAAACGAATTATGCGCTCCACTCAACTTCGTAATGTCGTACAGCAACAACAGGTATTAGCCGCTCGATCCAATCACAGCCGCGCTCTTTGACAGCTGGTCCATCATGCGTTCGCGTTCCGTTAAGGACCGCTCTAAAGCAGTGTCGGTAGCTACCTTGTACACGATGGCGGCCACTACCAACTCAATGCCCAGCACTCCGACGAAAGCCCAGTAGGAATCCAGGGCCCATCGCGCCAGCAACGCCGCGCCGATCAGGATCGCCATGCCTACGCTGCAGCCGAGCACCCACAGTTGCAGCCTGCCTCCAGCTGTTCTTCGCAGCATCTGTTTTGGATCAGAGGGCCACGCCAGACTGACCGAAGTCAGATTTCCAACCGCCAGAAAAAACACACCAACGACTGCCGATGATCCGAAGGAAGAGACTGCATCGAGCCACTCGAAGTGGTGACGCAACACAGCCGTGAAGGCTAGAACGATGGCGGCCTGCAGGCTTGCGCAGATAACCGCAACAATATTCTTTGCTCTTAGAACGCTAGCAAAGTGAATAGGTGCGACAAAGTAAAGTGCAGCCGCCGCGCGGTCTGTGCCGAAGACATTCAGAATGACTGCATCACTAAGTAGTAGAAGGCCGTACAACGTTGTTACCGGAAAGAAGTTGCGATCGAGGAAGTTACTCCCGGCCCGCGATGTGTTAGCCGCAAGCGGCACAAAGATGAGCACGCTGAAGATGCAGGCCATTCCGAACCGTATGCGGAATCGAGGTGTACGGACGAGCGATCGCAGCTCCTTTTCAATGAGGGTTGCCAGCGGATCCTCGAAGAACCGATACAGCAGTGAGGACCAGCCCGCCCTTGTTTTGCCCGTGAATCTTCGCCTATCGATGGCAGCGAGAGCCGCTGGCTGCGCAGTCTCCTCAAAGGTCAGTGAGCGCATGAATAAACCACGTGCCACGACGAACGTCAGCACAGTCCAGAACGTCAGAACAAGCAGATCGACAATTTGAGATTGGCCCAGAGTCAGCATCGCCTCTGCATGCCAAGGAGTGAGCCTGCCCCGCGAACCAGCTTCCAGGTAGGGCCGCAGTCGCTCGGCGAAGCCCCCGCGCAACATGACTTGCGGCAAGACACTAAGCGAGATAAGGATAATCGCAAATATCTCGCGGAACCTGTTGCGCTTGAATGAGTGTAGAAGAATTTCGCGAACCGCTAGGGACAGAAACAGGTTAAATGGAATGAAAAGCAGCAGGGTTAACGGCGCAAGCGGCGGCAAGGCAGGATGTCGCATCAGCCCCACCGTGCCACCGAGCAGTATCAGCAGCATTTCCGGTGAGCCCGTTATGCGTAGAATCAGTTCTAGAAAAAACATCTGTCCATTGCTGATCGGGTAAATTTGCAGCTTGTTCAATTGCAGTGACCAGCCAGTGCTCAAAGTAAACAACGGGATGATCTGCCAATAGGCAAATATTCCGAGCAGCGCAGGAGCGAGCCATCGTTGCAGACCTGCGAGGGGAACAGATGGAATCAGAACCGCCAAGCCGAAAGCTACCGTCGCCGCCAGTGCATACCAGGCAAGACTCAACAGATGTCCTAAGACGGATGCGAATCCGGCTCTAGGCAGGTGATTACGTAGAATTCGAAACTGCGCAATGAGGATGGCCGCAAGCGCTGGAGGCATACTTACAACCAGTTCAAATTTTCCGGCAATCCGCCGCCGCCAACCAAGCTGACGAAAACTTCCTCAAGTGAGCTATTTGCGGCAGTAGCGGCGCGCTCACGCAATTCGGGCAGCGTTCCCTGCACCAGAACCTTACCCCGATTGATGATTGCTACTTGATCGCAAAGCCGCTCGACAACTTCCAGTACATGCGTGGTAAGAAAAACAGTCGCTCCACCGCTGATCTGGTGCAGCAGGATATCCTTCATCAGCCGTGCGCCTACTGCATCAACGCCTTCAAAAGGTTCGTCCATCAGGTAGAGCCGGGGCCGGTGTATCAGCGCCGCTGCCATTGCCACTCGCTTACGCATTCCCTTCGAGTATTCGCCAATCAGTTTGCGCCGATCATCCTGTAAATGCAGCAGCTCCAGCAATTCGGTCGCTCGCTCCTTCGCTGTCCGCCGCTCAATCCCGTACAGCCGCGCAACGAACTCGAGATATTCAGCGCCGGTCAGGTAGTCGAAAAGCAGAGTGTCGTCCGGCACAACGCCAATCTGCTTTCGGATCTCAAGCGAGTCTTCCGGCAACCGCAGCCCCAACACGCGAACGGTGCCGCTATTTGGCTGAGTCAGCCCCATCAGTATCTTAATGGTAGTGGTTTTGCCCGCTCCATTTGGACCTAGAAAGCCAAAAAAAGAACCGCTTGGCACGGTAACCGACAAGCCGTCCACAGCTGCTACTCCGGCATAGAGCTTCCTCAAATCCCGAATCTCAATGGCCGGCGCTTTCTCTCCTGCTGTGCCGGGTACAAGATCGTCAAGACCAATCATGGAGCGAGCGCGGGTGCGGGTGTTGCCGACCCCGACCCGCGCACAGAGGCAAGTAGGGTGCCGGTCTGGCGGAGAATCGCTAGGCGCGCCCGAATCTCTTGTAAGTCCGATTCATAAAACGCCATCCAGCGGTTGCTCTCTTCCAACCGCGCCTGCTCCACGTGGCTGATGTTCACTCGGCCTTCGGTGTTCTGCGCCAGCAGCACAGTCAATTCTTCACGGGCGAAGTCCAATTGCAGGCGCGTGAGATTGCGGATTGTTCGTGCTTTCTCCCACTGCTCGTAACTGCGTCGTGTGTCGGTCTGTATGCGGTTGCGAACCTGATCCATTTGAATGCGGATTTTTTGCATGTCAATTGCTGCTTCTGCAGCATAGCCTTGCGAGGCAGTGCCGGTGAGAAACGGAATGGTCACAGACGCTCCAATCTGGGCATTATTGCGCTGGAACTTTTGAAAGTATTGCTGATAATTGTACTTTGCAAACAGCGCATACTGAGCCACCAGATCCACTTTCGGAAGCCGCTCGGCTCTAAATGAACGATAGTCCATTTGCTTGGCAAGGACGCTCGACTGCATCTGCCGAAGCTCTTTGTTGTTACTCATCGCGCTATCGACCGCCTGATTTTCGCTAGGCGGCGAGGCAATCGATGACAGCTCAGACTCAACAGGCTTCACACGGTCACCGACTGGAAAGCCTAGGGCAACCGCAAGCATCATTTCGTAGTAGTCGCAATCGAGCTTTACAGCCTGAACCTTCTGCTGCGTGACCGCCAGATTGACTTGCGCGCGCTTCTGCTCTAAAGGTAACTCGCTCCCTTCAGAAACAGCAGCGGTCATGGACTCTGCTACGTTTTGCAGGCTTGGCAACTGGTGGGTCAGCGCGTCGGCTTCATGCTCCACCTGAGTAGCACTCAGAAAGATATCGGCAGCTTGGTAAGCTACTTCCTCTACTTTGGCTTGAGCCCCTTGCTGCGCTCCGCGGGCTGTCTCGCGGGCGGAAACCAAGGCCAAGCTCTTCGAGCGATTGAAAAGCGCCATCTCGGTCTTCACTTCAAAAAGACTTGGCGCATTTCCTTCGATGCTGTTGGGGTAACCGTACGTATACGCGAGCCCACTACCGCCGTATACCTTCGGACGAAACGGATCAACTGCTACACGGATGCTCGCCTCAGCACGCTCGCTATCAAGCCGCGCTAACGCTACATCAGGATTCTGGCGCGACGCAATCTCCAGCGTCTGCGATAGCGTGAGGGAATGTACTTCCCCATTCGCTGACGAAACTACGCCAAGAATAACTACGATGAAAACTCGGACCGACACACCTAATGCTAGCGTGCGCGAAGGTATTTCAGTTTCAAGAATCTGCGATGGGCGTCGTAGATCGAAGAAGCGCACCAGGAAGGTGGATCATTGTGTCCCAAAGCGCTTTGCCACTCTGAAACTAAACGACCCCGAAATTTTGGTCCGGGGTCGTCGCACTTAATTTCATAAGGAGCGCAGTTCTACTGCAGCAGCGGCCTATGGATGAGGTGTGGTGCCGGCCGCCGAAGTTCGCGGAGTACCTGGTTGCCGAGGTGGCGCCGCGTTCGTGCTGGTTGGTACAACTGAGCCTGCCGGAGCCGGATTTTTATCGTACAGCGAAATAATGTCCTGTGTGATATCGATCGCACTTGAGGCATACAGCACTGGCGTATTCTGATTGCTGACATCCAGAATCATGGTGTAGCCATTGTCTTTGGCATACTTTTCGATAACAGCCATCATGCGTTGTCCAAGACCTTGCAGAACCTGTTGCTGAGCGCCTTGCAGCTCCTCCTGAGCGTCTTGCATGTCGCGCTCAAGCCGCTTCTTCTTCTCATCGATGTCGCGGTTCAGCTGATTGCGCTTGTCGTCGCTCATCACGCTGCCGCCCTTGTTGTACTGATCCTGCAGCGAAGCCAATTCACTCTGCCGCGTATCGAACTCTTTCCGCTTAGGAACGAACTTGGTATCCAATTCCTGGGAGGCCTTCTGTCCGTCCTTCGTTCCGACGATCGCGCCTTGTACGCTGATAACGCCTACTTTGCCGGAGACCGGAGCGCTGCTACCGCCGGGCGTCTGAGCACCGCCGCTCAGGGGCAGGCCAAGTGCGAGGCAGCCGAGCGCCATCGCCGAAATCATGTTGCGTTTCATTAACATCTAACTTCTAAATTCCTTCCGTAACTTCTATCTATGTTCGGGTTTGTTAATACTTGCCAGATTAGAACGTTCGTCCAACCGAGAAACGGAATAGAGAGCGCTTCTCAAAAGGAGCGAATGGCGAACCTAGCTGCTGTAGTTGCGTTTGGTAACTCTGGAAAGTCGCATCGTTGGGGAAAGTCGCCCGGTTCCCCAATGAGGGCGCCGTAATTGCCGTATCTAGAATACTAGGGTTATAAGCCCAGTATAAGCGAAACGGAGCGTTTACAACAGGCATCAGCACTTGTAATTCCAAGCCGACCGACATACGAACTGGCTGTGTTCCACCAGGAATATAGGCCCGTTTACCAAAATCCGATTGCGGGTAAAGACCGTTTAGCTGAGCTATACGCTCATTGCTCAAGCCTAACTGATTCGGTAAAGTGAGTTTGTCAATACCAGCATCCAGGAATGGAGCCAGTGTTACCGGACCAATGAGTGGAATGCGGTATTCGTAGTTAAATACGCCTGAGGTATCACCACCTGGGAACAGAATCTGATACGCAGGAGCCGAGCGGGTGACCGGCGACAGCGAAACGCTTCCATCCGGATTTAACGACCTTTGTACACGAGGGGTTCCATCGTTGTTCAGAATCTGGACTGACACGCTGGTTGGAATATAAGCAACTGGACTGATAGTTAAGATATTAAATCCGCGGATGTCGTCCTCACCACCCATAAAATAACGGCTAAATGGGGGAGCTACTTTCCCGCCATAGCCGGCGATGAAGCGGCCTGTCACGTGAAAGCCCATCACATGACGCTTGAATAAACCACGACGGAAATAAGCGGCATCAAGCACAGGCGTGACTGTATTAACATTGCCGCCCAGCACACTGCCGGAAACGCCTGCACTGAAGTTCACACGCAACCCGCGACTCGGTGTTATGGGATGATCCACCGTGTTGTAAGCGTAGGTTGGGGTAATGGTGCTGCTGGTAATGCCAGTCAAGGAATTCGGCCCCGATACATTCTGAAAATTCGAATAAGTGAAGTAATCCGTCGCTGCGGAGGTCAGGGGCTTTACGGATTGAATGCTGTAGCCATACGAGATACCAACACGGGCAAAGCTGCGACGTAGCTGATAACTCAGGAACGAAGTGAAGCCTTTTCCATTTGTCACGTAATTGAGCAGGTTCTGGGTGCCCAGCGAGTTGTAATACCCTGTCAGATTCTGACCGCTAAAGATCGATGCTTGTCTGCCCTGGTCGTAGCTGTAGCGCGAGAAGAACACCGTGACGCCAGCTTGAATTGGCTTGTCAAACAAATACGGTTCTGTAAAGCCCAATGTGACATTAGTCAGCAGCGTCCCAATTTGTGCGCCTAGACTGAGCGTCTCGCCTAAGCCAAGGAAGTTATTAGTCGAGTAGGAAAACCCGATGAAGCTGCCCGAGATACCGGATACGCCTCCATTCAGCTGAATAGAGTTCTTACCGCGCTCCTTCACTTTGAGCAGCAGATCCACCGTGTTGGTTCGGGTATCCCGCTTCATCTCGGCCGCGTCTTCCGGCTTCAGCGGATCGAAATAGCCAAGCTGGTTCAAACGAAGAATGCTGGTGTCCCACAACTGCTGGCTGTAAAGGTCGCCTTCATCAACCAGGATTTCACGGCGGATAACTTTGTCACGAGTAGTCGTGTTGCCCTGAAAATCAATGCGGCGAACAAAGAATTGATGTCCCTCATCCACGTCGATGGTCAAATCAATCTTGTTCTGCCCAGTGACCGGCTCAGGATCAGGAGCAGGCACCATATCGATATAACCGAAGTTCCCGTATAGCTTACGTAGCTGCTCGATACCCTTCTGTAACTTCTCTGTCGAGAAAGGGTCGCCCGGAGCCATGCGAAACACCTGACGGCCAATCAGATCCGGAGTCCGGAACAGCTTCATGCCTACAAAATAAAAGTTACGAAGGTAGTATTTGTCCCCTTCCCGCAAATTCATCGTGATATCGACATGCTTGCCGGTTTTGTTAGTGGTAGGAAGAAAGGGGAGACCGAGCTTGTGTGCCGGAACATCGTAAACCCTTTCGCTGTGATTGATCACACGGGCCATGAAAAACCCGTCGGTCTGATAGAACTGCCGAATCCGATCCGAATCCTCATCCAGCTTGGTCGCGTCGTAGGTTCGCGCAAACAGGTTCTCAAACAGAATGGAATGCGGGATGCCGATAGGCTTCAGATTCTTCATCGCCCGGATCACTTCCTTATCAGTAAAGGCCGTGTTGCCGTCAATGATGATGTGCCCGACTTTCACCTTTGGGCCTTCGTCAATCTGAAAAATAACGTCGACGCCGCCGGGCGGAACCTGCCGAATCTGCGGAACTACCGAAGCATACTGGTGGCCGCGCTCGGACTCGTATTCCTGAATGACGTTGCGAGCGCGCTGCACTTTGCCCGGATCATACTGCGACTCCGGCGAGAGGCTTACCTTGCGCTCTTTAAAGCGATCCAGAATCTCTGATTTGCTGATTGACTTATTGCCGGCGTAATCGATGGTATGAACCGTCCGGCGCTCGGTGACAACGAAGCGCAGGATAATGCCACCAGCTGGGCCACGTTCACGCGCAACCTTCAAATCATCGAAGCGGCCCGTGTTCCATAGTGAGGTGAAGTCACGATGAAGTAACTCTTCGTCATAAACATCCCCTTTCTTCACCGCAATCAAGGCGCGTAGCGTATCCTGCGGGACCTTGCGCTGACCACGAAACTCAACACCTTCGATAATGTTCTCGGCTACGACCGCCGTTTTCGCATCTTGGATGTTCGATGGGTTAGCGTTCGCAGGCTGCTGCTTTTCTGGCGCTACCGGCACGTTCTCGAAAGGATTGTTCGGTTTCTGTGACGGCGGCTGTTGGGGTGGTGTCTGCTGCGGTGCAGTTTGCGGAGCGCCGCTCGCCTGTTCGGCACCCGGAGCCGCGGTATCTTCAGCAACAACTTCAAACTCGTTTGAAACGTGCTCGGAGAAGATCACCTGCGCCTTAGATAGCAACGCTCCTTCGGTGCTGGGCATGCCAGCCAGTCCGAGGTCGGCACCGGCTAATTTCTTTTCTGAAATCACAGCAGGTTGCCCGGCTCTTGTTCCTCCCTCGCCTTCGGCACTATACAGCATGCTCGTCCCGATGCTGAAGAAGCAGGCAATCAGAAGGGAGGTTGCACAAGTGGGCGGGCGCAGGCCTTCGAGCCTGTGATGAATCATCTAAAAGCGAATCCTTTCCATGCTGCGGAAAAAGCCTCTGACGTGTTCTCAGCTATGCGGGTTTCAGGCACACTGGGAGACGTGAGAGAATTGCAATCCTGGCGGTAAACTCAAACTCCCTAGTGTAGCCGATAAGAATACGGGAATTTACCGGTTTCGGGTAGAATCGCGCGAGCTCGACACCTCTAGCCGGCTGAATGACGGCACCAGGAAAATAGCAGTTTCCACTCCAGCTCCTGAATTGCTAGTGCAGCTTCTTCCTCTGCTGTCCCAGGTGCCTGCCGGGCCTCTTCGCACCACTCGATAAAAAGGCTATGGTCCCAGTTTGCCGGCACGCGCCAACCCGGAGGACGCACTTTTTCGAGCACTTCTGAAGCACCATCCCGCAATGCCGGAAGTATTGGGTGCTTGCCTACCCGCCGGAACCAGTAACCGGCGTTGAAGGCATCGGGCTCCATACGATGCGCAATCCCATGCCAATAGCTTCCTTCTGGAGTTATAAGCGCTTGCGACAGATGATGACTGGCTTCCCAAACTCCCATTTTTAACAACAACCCACTAACCGCGCCCACTGCGCTAAGCGCGCCGGGAAACAAGGCAGTCGCTGGAATATTGAGCAAACGGGATGCGTCTGGGTTGCCCATCTCGCCCAATCGAGTCAGAGGCAGAACGGCTGACTCATATTTTTGTAACCAAGCCTGGGGATTCGCTTCCGAGCTCATGGACCTATAACTACCAGATGCTGGGGGAACTTCGAATGACTAGCTATGGCAGAACAGGCGATTGATCCGCGTAAGCCAAGATTGTGCGTACGTCTTCTACAGGGACGTGGAGCATCCGACCCTCAAAAGCTTGCCCCCTCGCCTACACTAGGACTGATGAGCAAACAATACGCGTCGGCTCCCCCGATGAGCATCGACCCCACAAAGACCTTTGTCGCCACAATTGAAACCAGCAAAGGTCCGATCATTGTCGATCTCTTTACCAAGGATGCGCCCAAGACCGTCAACAACTTTGTGTTTCTAGCCCGGGACGGATTCTATAACGGTACTCTCTTTCACCGCGTTATCCCTGACTTCATGGTCCAGGGCGGCGATCCGGAAGGAAGCGGCCGTGGAGGTCCTGGCTATCGCTTCGAAGATGAAACCAAAGGTAATCCAAACAAGCATAAGGTCGGCTCGCTTTCTATGGCTAACGCCGGTCCTAACACCAACGGCAGCCAATTCTTCATCACGCACGTGGTCACCAATTGGCTCGATGGAAAGCATACTGTTTTCGGGCAGGTGCGATCAGGCCAGCAAGTTGTGAACGCTATCAAGCAAGGCGACGAGATCAAGTCGATCAAGATCGAAGAATCCTAAGACCCTAGAGCTATGACCCGCGACGAAGCCTGGCAGGTCGTCTGTGAGTTTGTAAAAAATGAGGGACTCCGGCGACACATGCTTGCCGTTGAAGCTTGTATGGTTGCCTATGCCCAGCGATTCGGAGAAGACCCGACGCGCTGGGCTGTCACCGCTCTTCTGCATGACTTCGATTGGGAGATACACCCTTCCGCTCCCGATCATCCGATGAAAGGCGAAGCAATCCTAACCGAGCGCGGAGTGGACCAAGAGATCCGCCGCGCGATTCTGTCACATGCAGATTACAGTGGCGTCCCCCGGACAACACTCTTGGAACACGCTCTGTTTGCGTGTGATGAACTGTCTGGTTTTCTGACAGCGTCCGCATATGTCAAACCGGGACGGAGCATTGCCGAAGTAGACGCTGCCTCCGTGAAACGCAAGCTCAAAGATAAAGGATTTGCACGCACAGTGAGCCGAGACGACATTGTCAATGGCGCCGCTGAACTTCAGCTCCCCCTCGAAGAACACATCACCTTTTGCATCGAAGCAATGAAGGCGCGCGCCTCCAAGTTGGGGCTGGCCGGAACCAGCGCTTAACGGCGGTAGTCCCGGGCTGTCATCAACTCATCAACATCGCGCTGTAAGGCATTGCGAGCTCCGCCTTCGAGAACATTTTTATGCAGGATGGAGCGCAGCTTATCAATCGATTTGTTCAGCTCACTCCTGCCCATTCTGCCTTCGCTAAGCTTCCGGTCCAGCGAAGATAAGTGCCCCTCTGCCTCTGCAATGCGCTCCCGCCCATTCCCGTTTCTAGTGGGCAGCCCTGCTGCATACCGCAGGTCGTTCTGAGTCCGGTTCACAACCCCGCGCAGCTGCTCCAGCCCTCCGCCGTAGCCGGGATTGCCATATCCACGCACCGGATAGTCGCCGTTCCGGTAGCCTCCATTCGGGTAGCTCTGAAAGCCGAAAGCTGTTGAGCCAGCCAACACAATCGACAGGCAAATGGCCGCCCACTTTTGTCGTCCCATAACCAGCACCTCCTCTAAAACTTCTATCAATAAGACGCAGCGCTGGCCGTGCTAACCGCTCCAAAAAGGCAGGACAAAGCATTAAAAATCCTTGAGAGAAAGCAACTTCAGAGCGTGTCGGCATTCTGGGCCGCGCCTGCCTCCTGTGCTCCTGGAACTTCGGCCAGGCGGCCCGTTCGCACATTGTAGATGAAGCCGTAGATCGGAATCCGCTTAGGAACCAGAGGGTGTGTGCGTATCCGCTTCACGTCTGCAATCACACTTTGCTCCTGATCGCTGATGGGCAACCACTCAATATAGTCGCCTACGACAGATCCTCCGCCAGTACCTGCGTCCTGCCACTGACCGCTGGCGATAGACGCTGTCTCAAGGCTTTGCGCCAAGAGCCCGCGCATAATTTCGTTTGTGAACGTTAACATTCCGCAGTCGCTGTGATGAATCACGAACCATTCTTTCGTGCCGAGCAATTTGTACGAGATGACCAAAGAGCGGATCGCGTCATCGCTGGCTCGTCCTCCAGCATTGCGAATGACGTGCGCATCTCCTTCCGCTAATCCGGCGAATTTAGCGGGATCAAGACGCGCGTCCATACAAGTGAGAATCGCAAAGTGCCGGGCCGGCGGCATAGCCAATTCGCCCTTGTCGCCGAATGACGCAGCATAGCTTTCATTCGACCGTACCATTTCATTTAGAGTCTGAGACATCGATCCTCCTGGGAACAATGAGTCCCTTCAGAATACCGCTGAGTCTATTGACAATGGGTTGTTTGCCGGGCCAGGACTAATGCTCCGTACAAAACGCTGTCGTCGCCCAACTGTGCTGGAACTACATCTCTGCGCGCCTTTGACCAGGAGGTCATTTGACGATTGAGTTCTTGGCGGAGGGGTACGAAAAGCGCATCGCCAGTTTTGCTGATCCCGCCGCCAATCACAATTCGGTGCGGGTTTAGAACCATCAGCGCAGTTTTTAGACCACGCGCCAAATTAACAACATATTTCTGAACGAACGCCGGATCAGATAACAAAACGGGCGCGGGCTTACCGAAATCTTGTTCCAGCCAGAGGCCGCAGCACATGCGCTCGAAGCACCCATTAGAACCGCAAAGACACTCTGGGCCGTCCGGAACGATATTGGTGTGGCCAATCTCCCCGGCATAAGAGTCGGCACCACGCATAACTGTTCCACTGTGAATGATGCCACCGCCGATGCCCGTTGACAAAGTCATGTAAAACAGGGACGGCAATCCCTGTCCGGCACCGAACTGCCACTCGCCTAAGGCTCCCACGTTTGCATCATTATCGATCACGGTAGGCGCACTTACCGCTTCTGCTACCTTGCTCACCAACGGAAACTGTGCCCACCCCTCAACGTGCGTCGACATGGTCACCGATTGCGTCGGGAAGTCAACCGGTCCACCGAATCCAATCCCGCACCGCTCAGCCCGGAAATCGTGATTGCGGCGCCAAAGGTCGACAATCTCTTTAATCTGCTGAAGCATCCAAACCGGCCCACCTTGGCGGTCTGTCCGGCGCGACTCCCGATGCACAAGACAGTCGCCATCGAATCCGGCAAGCGAAAACTTGGAACCACCGACATCGATTGCTAACACCTGCATAGAGTTCTGCCTGCCATAGTAAGGGGGTGCTCGTTATCTGGACGCAGCCAGCCTAAAATTTGCTTTCCTAAAAGGCAAAAGGGACAAAGCCTAGAGAAGCTTTGTCCCTTCTAAATACCTCGCAGCTTAAGGGGTGCTACAAGCTGCAGTCGAAATCAATCGCTGGAATCAATCAGCTCGTACTCGATAACCATGCCGGAATTCAGCAGGGCATCTTTAAAGTCCTGGTCTTTACCGTCAACCACGTCGTACTCCCAGACCTCGGTCCCAACGCTCAGAAAACTGTCGTCTTCCTCCAGATCCTCTGTTACATGCAAGCCTTGAGGATCGTTCCGGGAAACGAGTACCGCATCTATAACCGTTTCGTCATCAAGTTCTGGCTCCAGGAAGCTGGGCGGGTTGTCGGAAACCTCGCCCTGCTGATCCACCCGCTCCCGGAAAATCACTCTATATTTCATGTCCACCAGTGTAGTGGCAGAACTTACATGGTTGAACCGGAGTTCATCTTGGTCTGAATGCCCTTGAGCTTATCGAGATGGCCCTGGACTACCGGCAGAGTTTGCGATGCAAATCCCTTTACTTTCTCGTCCTTGCCGCTCTGAGCTTCTTTCGAGAATTCCTTCACGTCCTGCTGATGGTCGGACATCATATCCTTGACATACATCTTGTCAAAATCGGCGCCGGACATTTTGGAAAGGCTGTCATACATCGCCTGCTGCTTCTGGTTAACGTCAGTCGGAAGCGTCATTCCCTCTTCCTGCGCAACAGACTTCAACTGGTCATTGGCCTTCGTATGGTCGTCTACCATTTGCTGACCAAAAGCTTTGACATCCGGATTGCTGGCCTTGTCTGCAGCTAGTTGACCCATCTTGACCTCTGCCAGACCGCCCTGTGCAGCTTTCACAGCGAAAGTGGAATCGGTGCCCTTCATCATCTTGGTGGCGCCCTGGTCCATCTGGCGACCAGCTGACTGGGCTCCCTGCTTCACATCCTGGGCGGCGCTACCAGCTGCGCTGCCGGCAGCACTTCCGGCCGAGTTGGACTGCGCTACAGCCCCGATGGGAGCTAAGGCAAGGATGGCGGCAACAACAGTGCTGCCCAGACAAAAACCGGTTAAATTCTTCATTGTGACCCTCTGGCTGTTTGAGAGCCAAACCTCCGGCGCTGTTACCTCCCAGGATTACGAGTTCGCCCGTTTGGAGGAGTTCGATCAGTCTCTAAATGATCTCATTTGCAATGGCATACCGAGTCATCTGAGCGGTCGAGTGCAACCCGAGCCGCTGCATGATTGCTGCGCGATGGAACTCTGCCGTACGAACCGATATGTTCAATTCGTTCGCGATATCTTTCGCGGTCGAGCCGGCGGCAATCAATCGCAGCACTTCGCGCTGGCGCCCTGTTAGATCGGCTTTGCTTCCAAGGGCCGAAGTTGCAGCCAGGCTGGTGCGGTCAACCAGTAGCGAGTTTCCGTCCAAAACCGAGCGGAGCGCGGTCACAAGCTCATGGGCCGGTACGTGTTTCGAAAGGTAGGCCTTGGCCCCGACCCTTGCTGCCTGATCAACATAGCTGGAATCGGTGTACATCGACAGAAAGACGATCGGCAGATCAGGACGCAAATCTAATACTTTCCGGGCAGTTGAAAATCCGTCTCCACCTGGCATGTTGACGTCCAAGACGGCCACATCAGGTTTGAAATTATCGATAGCACTTAGAAAGGTGTCGCAGCTGTCGACGGTTAAGATGTCGAAGTCGCTCCCCATCATCGCGCCGAGCGCATCCAGAATCAGATGATGGTCGTCAGCCATGAGAAGCCGGGGAAGACCGGGCTTAGTAAAACTCAAAGCAGGTGCTGTGGCTGTTGATGACATAACGGTAGAAATTCCTTTACTCGTACGCCTATGCTGGCATTTAGGAGCGTAAGATGCGGGGCGTATAGGCTGAATCCGGCTGGAAATCAGCTTCGCCAAATACAACCACTAGCTCCGTAAGCATATCGTAAAAGTTCCCAATCACGAAATCTGCTCCGGCTTTTACCAGTCTTTCTTTCTTCCATTGATCAATGTGCCGGCATGAGGGCTCATCTGTCGCAACGCCGATGGCTGTGCCTCCCACGGATTTCACCTCTTCGATCTCGACAAACCCATCGCCGAACACCACCAGATCCTCGCCGACGTACCTGGATTCAGAGATGAGCCGCTTGACCAGCAACGCTTTAGAAAAGCTTTGAAGGTCGTCCTGTGCCCCGAAAATGCGGGCAGGAAAAAACGAAGCCAACCCTAGTAAGTCAGCCTCTTCCTTCACATTAGCGTCATCGGTTCCACTTGCCAAATATAGAATAAGGCCGCGCTCAGTTAGAAATTCAAGCACATCTCTCGCCCCCGGAACCATGTATTGCTCTGGCCGCTCACCGTCCCTCAATGCCTGCAGCCGATCGTAAATCTTGCGGTGCAACTCCTCCAGATACTCGCGTTTATATTGAAGTGGAGTTCGCGGTTCTCCACCTCTTGCCTGGACAGCCTCCGCCAGCGCCATCATCTGGTAAATGGTCTCTTTGCCGGTTAACCGGCTAATAAATTCATTGGCAACGGCCGTTAATTGTTCGACCGATTCACCTGTTTCGGTAGCCTGCAATTCTTTCACCGCCATCCGGAGCATAATTTCGCTCCAACCTGAACGGATTACTGACAATGTGCCGTCAAAATCGAAGATTGCTACCTTTGCCCGGGCGGCACTGGCACCGGGGCGAATAATTTCAATCACTTCGAAAATTGTCCCATGACGGCCGAAACAGGCCAAGTACCGGGACTTTGACTTCCCCAGAGTTTTCTGAAGGCACTCGTATCAGGCCAAAATCCTACGATATGATCGCTAGGACGTGTTCCGGCACGTTATAAAAGGTGGGTTTGGAGTAAGAATGCGTGTTGCAATAATCGGTACCGGCTACGTTGGTTTAACCACGGGCGTTTGCCTGGCTTTCATGGGTCACTCGGTCTCTTGTCTAGACACCGATGCATCAAAAATCGATGCTTTAAAAGCGGGTAAAATACCGATTTACGAGCCGAGTCTTGCAGAGTTATTAGCAGAAGCGGCACCGAACCTGCGGTTTACCAGCAGTTATGCTGAAGCAATTCCCGATGCGGAGGTCGTTTTCATTGCGGTCGGCACGCCGCCGACCCCGTCTGGTGCGCCAAATCTCGAGTACCTGTCGCAAGCGGCGCGGTCCATTGGTCAGTGTGTGAATCGCGACTTCACGGTAGTGGTGAATAAGTCAACGGTGCCGATTGGCAGCGGGAACTGGGTGGGTTCACTGCTCCGGGATTCCTATAATAACCGGGGCGACCGGAACGGCGCCGAATTTGCGGTTGCATCGAACCCGGAATTCCTGCGGGAGGGCACAGCGCTTCACGACAGTTTGTATCCTGACCGGATTGTGATTGGTGCCGACACGCCGCGAGCGCTCGAGGTACTCTACTCACTTTACCGGCCGATTCTTGACCAGACATTTACCGCGCCAACATATCTGCCGCGCCCGGAATCGGTGGGTGCCGTTCCTATGCTCTCCACTGATCTGGCATCGGCTGAATTAATCAAGTACGCTGCAAATGCCTTTTTAGCCTTAAAGATTAGCTTTATCAACGAGGTTGGCTTACTAGCCGAACGGGTAGGCGCCAACATCTCAGAGGTGGCACGCGGCATTGGACTAGACAGCCGGATCGGACCCCGCTTCCTAAGCGCCGGTATCGGCTGGGGCGGTTCGTGCTTCGGCAAAGATACGGCAGCCCTGATTGCGACTGCAGGCGAGTACGGGCTCCACATGCCGATCGTCGAATCTGCCAAGAAAATCAACGCGCGGCAACGCGACCGCGTGGTTGAAAAGCTTCTGCAAGAGCTGAAGATCCTTAAGGGCCGCACCATCGGACTACTTGGTTTAGCTTTCAAGCCGAATACAGATGACTTGCGCGAAGCTCCTGCAATTGAAATTGCTCAGAAGCTGATTGACCGAGGTGTTCGGGTAAAAGTTCACGACCCGATCGCAGTCGAACGCTTTCTGAAAGAGCACGGGGAGATGCAGGTGCAGATCTGCGAGAACGCGAGCGATGTGTCAGAAGATTGTGATGCGCTGGTGTTAGTAACTGAATGGAATGAATATCGCGATCTAGATTGGGAGAGTATCGGTAAAAAGATGCGATCACCGTTTATTTTGGATGGCCGGCACGCGCTTGACCGGGACAAATTGACCCGCGCAGGCCTTCGTTACGCGACCCTAAGCTAGAGGCTAGCCCGTTCTTCTCCCGCCTACGAACAATCATTGCGGTACGGTGGGAGAAGGACGGGACGCGTGATGGAAGTCAAACGGAACGATGCGAGTAAGCGGTTCGAAATCGAGGTGGAGGGGATGCGGTCAGTCCTGGACTACGAGATACACGGGCCGATCATTGTCTTTACTCATACCGGGGTACCAGGGCCGTTAGAAGGACGCGGGATTGGAACAGCGTTAGCGAAGGCGGGACTGGAGTATGCCCGGGAGAATCAACTGAAAGTAAACACAGCATGCTCCTTCATCCGGGTGTATATGCGGCGGCACCCGGAGTACAACAACCTACTTGCCGGTAGCTAGGCTTTTTCTACCTTGCCATCGCGGATACAGGAAGTGCATACACGGATTCGTTTTCCGGCACCTTTGATGCGGGCATGAACGCTTTGCAGATTCAAATTCCAACGACGCTTCGTTACATTATGAGCGTGGCTGATCTTACACCCGAATTGGGGGCCACGGCCGCAGAGTTCACAAACTTTTGCCATAAAACACACCTTCACCCGCACCGCTTCGGTCCGGTTTAAACTTTACTGTAGCATTGGCCGACAGTCATCGCAAGAGCATCCAAGGCCACGTAGGATCCTGGCGTTCAGCTAGAGGTGTGGGAGGCAGGCAAGGAAAGTCAGCGAGCCAGCCGCAATGGAAATAGCGTGGGGCAGACGCAACGAAGCTGAGTTTTTAACGTCGAGGGCCGACGATGCTGCCGCGGGCGCACGCATGTGGATCAGCTCTGTCGAGAGAAGACTGACGTTCATCAATGTCTGCATAAGGCGCCGCTTGTGAGCGACCACGATCAACGAGAGCAGCCCACCGATGATGGCAGTAGCGAAGAAGATGGAGAGCCAATTCGTGGGTCCGGTCAGGCTACCAACAGCCGCCATCAACTTGACATCCCCGGCCCCCATACCGCGAAGAAGGTATAACGGCACATAGACAAGCAACGCAAGACCCAGGCCTTTGCCCGACTGGGTTGCGCCTGCGGCTCCAGAGAACAGAATCTGCAGCCCAAACCCGAGGATCAAACCGCTCAGAGTGAGCCAGTTTGGGATACGGCGCGAGCGAACGTCGGTGAATCCGGCAGCCAAAACAACAGCAACCAGAGCGAATTGCAACGCGAAAGGCATTGGTTTAGACGGTGGGCCGAATCGCCTGAAACTGGAGCTGGTCGCCAGCCTGAAGCCCAGACCGGGCGATGGCGCCGGAGGCGAGTTCCAGGACCGAACTGCCGGCCAAACATAATGCAATGCGGGCCGGGCCAAGATTGCGGACCAGCTTGCGCGCACGATGCTTGCGGTCCAGAAAAACGACGTCAATGGGCATCTTCATCCCGAAAGTATGGATGGCCTCGCACGGAGCTATCCATACGCCTGCCGCTTCATCGAGGTGCGACTTGGCAAGCAGGCCGCGCCGGCGAGCCCTGCTTTCGCCTGCAATTTCGACGTGGGCAGCCAGCTCACAGCCACGGTCCAGATTTACGATGCGGTAATGCGGAATGGGAATACCGGGGTGTTGCGCCATAGACCTTTGGAAGAAAGGTGGTAGACGCAGAGGAAAATCTCACCCAGGATTCACGAAGGCCGAGTCATTGCTTCGGGCTTCACATATTGATCGAATTCTTCGGGCGTCAAGTAGCCAAGCTTAGCCGTAGCCTCGCGGAGGCTGGTCCCATCGACATGCGCGGTATGAGCAATTTTTGCGGACTTGTCGTATCCGACGATGGGACTGAGCGCGGTCACTAGCATGAGCGACTGCGCGACGTCACGGTCCACCTGCTCACGGTTTACCTCAATACCGACGGCACAGTGCTCGTTGAAGCTGCGGCAGCTGTCGGAAAGCAGCCGGACTGAGTGCAGGAAATTGTGGATGATCACGGGCTTGAAAACATTTAGTTCGAAGTTGCCTTGGGAGCCGGCAAAGCCAATGGCGGCGTCGTTTCCAAACACCTGGACGGCCACCATGGTGAGAGCTTCGCACTGCGTCGGATTGACTTTCCCCGGCATGATCGAGGAACCGGGCTCATTCTCCGGAATCGTCAGCTCGCCCAGTCCACAGCGGGGTCCTGAAGCAAGCCAGCGCACATCATTGGCAATCTTCATTAGAGTGGCAGCGAGCGTCTTGAGCGTACCGCTAGCAGCAACCAATTCATCGTGTGCCGAGAGCGCGGCAAATTTATTGGGATGAGAGCGAAAGGGCAAGCCCGTTTCTTTGGCGATAGTGGCAGCGGTGCGCTCGGCAAACTCGGGATGAGCATTCAGGCCGGTTCCGACCGCAGTGCCACCAATCGCGAGATCATACAACCAATCAAGAGTCTGCCGCAAACGCTCCAGGTCGCGATCCAGCAATGAGACCCACCCGGAAAACTCCTGCCCCACGGTAAGCGGAGTCGCATCTTGAAGATGAGTGCGTCCAATTTTTACGATGCCGGCGAAGCTCTGCGCTTTGGTGTGAAGCGTTTCCCTGAGCTTTTCGATCGCAGGGATCAGTTTTGATTGAACAACGGTGGCAGCTGCCACATGCATCGCCGTGGGAAAAGTATCGTTAGAGGACTGAGACAGGTTGACATGATCATTCGGATGAATCGGCTTTTTCGAGCCGAGCTTACCACCGGCAATTTCTATGGCGCGATTTGAGATCACCTCATTGGCATTCATGTTGGTCTGCGTACCACTGCCGGTCTGCCAAATGCGAAGGGGAAACTCGGCGTTCCAGCGGCCGGAGATCACCTCGTCCGCCGCCTGAACAATCAAACGAGTCTGCTCGCCGTTCAGTTTGCCCAGATCGTGGTTGACTAAGGCTGCAGATTTCTTAAGAATGCCGAAAGCGCGGATCAACTCCGGCGGCATCAAGTCCATGCCGATATCGAAGTGATGGAGAGATCGCTCGGTCTGGGCTCCCCAGTAGCGGGTGCTTTCTACTTCAATCGGGCCCATGCTGTCGGTCTCGGTACGCGTGCTCATGACAACCATTTTGCAGGACGGGCATTACAGCAAATATTCGGTCAGCGCTATGAATCCAAGCGTAGATGGTTTTTTTTGCTGCCGAGGCGAGATAAGATTGGGGCGAAACTATCTCCCGTATCACAAGTGGATGTTGCTCCCGTAATAACTGAATTGAAGCGGATCTACGATGAAGATCGGCTCAGGAACCGTACAGTCGATCATGTGATGAACCACAACGTTCAGAAATGGAGCAACCTGCTCGGAATCTCTGGCCTTGTTTGTACGATCAAATCGCGATGTATCTGGCTCGGGGATCTCGGGATTTGAAGCTCAGGTACCAGTTCTGTGATGCCCGTAGTTAACGGCCTTTACAGGTGTTCGGGTCTTCAGCGACGAATGCCCGCCAAACCTGTTCTGGAAGATTTCTTAGCATTTGACGAAGGTGAGTTTTATCACAACAACAATCGGGACGAAGATCCTGATGAAGCGTTCACCCGACCAAGAATAGCTGAAATGCTATCTCAGGATGCGCTTGCGAAGGAGTAGGGGAGCGTACCGCGATCTGCACTCCTCTGACGTAGTTCCAATGTCTGGGCACGACGCTTACTGGAACGGATTAGGTCGTCTTACTTTTCTTAAAGCAAAATACAGAACTGCTCCCACCAGAGAGTAGATGAACGCGTTAGTCAAAGCCGCAAAACTAGAGATAGAATGCACATTGCCGCTTGCGATTGTCGAGCCTATAA
>CAXTWQ010000004.1:47838-54677 GCA_964248065.1 uncultured Bryobacteraceae bacterium
CAATTGCCGAATTGCTGAGACAAAAGCAAAATTTTCAACCAAGAGCGTGAAACCCTAATTAGCAGCCCCAGAAGCACGCCAATAAATTGCACGATGCTGAGATGCTGATCTCAAGACCGCTTCCCTTCGTGCTGGCAAACTCCTGCCCTCACTGGGACCACTTAGTAATAACCAGAGCTACCACAATTCAACAAGCTATCGTCGGAGCTCGCGCTCAAGCAAGCAGGCAGGCTTAAAGAAAACCCATTGAACTCACGTTGCTCTCGCTCCGACGAGTTTGCTCGCGGCTAACAAGCTTCGCAACTCGGCCGTTTCTGTTGGGCAGTTAAGGCAGCATCGTTACCAAGGAATAAAAAGCAACAGCAGTCGGTGTGACACTGGCTGCATGGAGCAAACTACTTCAATCGAACCGACGGTAGCCAATGGACGGAAGGCTGACTACCCGATCGACCCTATCTTCTTGGAGCGCTGGTCGCCCCGTTCGTTCACCGGAGAGGAGATCCCCGAGCAGGAGCTATTCACCATTTTGGAGGCCGCGCGCTGGGCTCCGTCTTCCTACAACTCGCAGCCTGGGCGATTTCTGTATGCACGGAAGAATACGCCATCATGGGACAAATTCTTCGGTCTATTTAACGAATACAATCAGGCGTGGGTGAAGAATGCAAGTGCCCTGATTGTTGTCGCCTCCAACTCGGTGATGCTGCTGCCCGGAGCTGATAAGCCTGTTCCTTCGCACAGTCACTCTTTCGATGCAGGTAGTGCGTGGGGTTATTTGGCTTTGCAAGCGGTTCGCATGGGTTGGTATGCGCACGCGATGGTTGGTTTTGACATGAACCGGGCTTTTACTGAGCTGAACGTTCCAGCTGGGTACCGGGTTGAAGCTGCAATTGCGATTGGACGCCGAGGCGACAAGTCGATGTTGCCGGAAGCAACTCGCGCGCGCGAGACGCCAAATGATCGCAAGCCATTATCGGAGCTAGCATTCGAGGGCGGCTTTTCCAATCCAGTCTGAAGCACCTGCTATCCAGCACTTGAAATCCGGACCAACAGAGGTCCGGATCTGCTTGAAGACTAACCGACTGTTCTTCGACTCAAACTGCTATAGCCACCACCCCGAGCACCGTCCCTAATGCTCCAATAAGACCATTTGTCAGATTGACAAGCTCAATGTTTGCGCCTGCCTCGCAGGTCCCGGCTGCCCCCGCACCGATGTTCGCCCAATTGTCTGCCAATCGGCCATCCTGAGAGTCAACCTGCCAGTCATCATTGCGTGAGCCCGATTCAAACGTGCCAGCAACGTGACCGGAATGGCTGAATGTGTAAACCTGATTTCCTGCATCCTTCACGGCCCAAACTACCGACTCGTTATACTCAGTTCCTCCTGAGTCGTGAAGGTGCCCGGAGAAGGTGTAGCTTCCGTTATCACGAATCGTCAAATGGGATGACCCTCCAACCGGAACTCCATTTCTAAGAACAATGGGGCTGCGATCGAAGTCTAGGGAACCAGGGATGTCATGCGGGAGTACGAACATAAAACCCTGCGCAAGGTGTCCATTTCCAGCCGGGCAATTGCCTTTAGCTGCATACCCGTCATAAAACATGGCATGGCATTTGCTACAGTACCGCCAATTGTCTTGAGCCCTTCCTGTTCCTGGAATATCGTGTGGCAGTACAAACATGAAACCTTGAGCCTCATGCCCACCACCAGCAGCACAATTCCCTTTGGGAGTGTAGCCGTCGAAGAACATCGCGTAACACTTCTGGCAGAAACGCCAATTATCCTGTGCCACGGACGTTGCTGGTAAATCGTGCGAGAGAAAAAACATAAAACCTTGTGCCTCATGTCCGCCACCGGCTGAGCACTTCCCTTTGGAAGTGTATCCGTCAAAAAACATTGCGTGACACTTCTGGCAACAGCGCCAATCACTTTGGACACTCATCTTTGAAACTCCTTTTCCAGGCTGTAAATTTTTGCTTGAAGCCGCACGCTGCCGGACATGGAACAGTTAGGTGACATCCCATGCTCTTTTGCGTGATCTTTAACAACAATCAATCAAAAACAAAGACCCTGCATAGTAGAAATACGACAAATCTCAGACTTCACCCGAAGTCTGTATAATTACGAGAAAGCGATCTGCCCTCTAGGCGGCCTTTTAGAAAAGCCCGGCTCGTGATAGCCCAAGCGGATAAATAGAAGATGCAAGGATTGCGCGAACTCCACTCGGCAAGGCCAAGACACGAGCTTAGGGGCTATGTTCGCGCTTATGCTCAGCGAGAGGTTTTCTGTCCAACTGTGGACTTTGTCCAGCCAGTGCCCGCTTCTCTTGAGCAGATTCTGGAATTTGAGTTCAAAGATCTTCCGATAATCGACTACTACGATGCTTGCAGCGAAAAGACATTTCAGATTGCAATTGTTGGCGCTCACACTTTCCCGCCTGCCTCTATTCGCCTGAGAGGTTCGGTTGAATCGTTCGCGATCTTCTTTCAACCTCTGGCTTTCAGCCATTTGTTTCATGTTCCAATGGGCGAGCTATTGGACAAGAGCTTTGATAGTTTGGACGTACTTGGAAACCAGATTCGTCAACTCTGGCTTCGAATGGCTGAGAGCAAATCGTTTTTTGGGCGGGTTGCAGTGGCAGAGGAATACTTACTTAAGAAGGCTGAAAGCATCTCAGAATGCAGCTCAATAATGCGGAGCGCTCTCCATATCTTTGAGCAGCGAGGAATGGTCCGAGTAGATCGGGTAGCGTGCGGGGCAGCATTAAGTGTGCGCCAATTTGAGCGCCGGTTTTTGGACGAGATAGGTGTTGCTCCTAAACTTTTCGCACGTATCACGCGGTTCCAAATGGCCTTGGACGCCAAAATCATATCTCCTGGCTGCTCATGGTTGACGATAGCTCACCAGTTTGGCTACTTCGATCAAATGCACATGATCCGGGATTTTCAGGATCTGAGTAGATCTTCTCCAACCCGCCTACTTACGCATTTGGGAGATACGCGGCCGCCAGCCCTTGCTTCCTCATAGCATCGGCAATAGTGCTCGAAAGAATATCCGCAACTGACAAGATTTCCAACAAAATGAGAAGTCAATACACGAGTGGTGTGCTCCAGGTTGTCGGGTAACTTAAGCCGTTGCTTCTAACTGCTCTGTGACCGACTCCCACTCTGCCATGACGCGTTCGAGCTCCGAGCGTTGAGCATCGAGGGCGACGCCGATTCGAGCAGCTTGATCAGAGCTTGTGAAATCAGACAGCATCAGTTCTGATTGCTGAATGTCAGCTTCGAGCGTGGCAATCCGCTCTTCCAGTTTCTGCGCTTGCTGCTGCATTTGCTGCCGCTTCATCGGGTTGACACGTTTCCCTGAAGCCGCTGCTGTTCCTGTTGAAATCGGGATCGGTATGGCCGGAGGCACACCGATGAGCACGTCATTGAGCGTAGGCGTCTCTTCGTTGCCGCCGCTCTTGCGCCAGAGATAATCGGCGTAGTTGCCGGGATAAACGCGCACTTGGCCGTCTGCGATTTCGAAGACGCGCGTTGCTAAGTGCTCCATGAAGTAACGATCGTGAGATACAAACACGACGGTACCGGAGAACTTCTCGAGCGATTCCAGCAATACGTCTTTAGCTCGAATGTCAAGGTGATTTGTCGGCTCATCGAGCAGCAGAAAATTAGAAGGGTGGAGGAGGAGTCGAGCGAGCGCGTACCGGTTCCGCTCACCGCCCGAAAGGACGCCGATGCGCTTGAACACGTCGTCCTCACTGAAGAGGAAGCAACCGAGTAGATTGCGAAGTTCGGTCTGGGTGGAACGTGGAGCGGCAGCAGTTAAATCGTCGAGCAGTCGCGCTTCGGTGTCCAGTTGCTTGTATTGATCCTGGGCAAAGTAGTCGACGTCAGTGTTGTGGCCGAGCGTGTACTCGCCGGTAGTAAGAGATTCGGTTCCTGCCAGGAGTTTGATGAGTGTCGATTTCCCAGCGCCGTTTATTCCCACCAGGGCAACACGATCGCCTCGCTCGATGGTGAACTCGGCGTTGCTGAAAATAGTCTTCGATCCGTAGACTTTAGAGACGTTCTTGCATTGCGCTACTACACGCCCGCTGGGCTTGGGCTGCGGGAAGGTGAAATGGATTGTCTTCTCTTCCGGAGGCAGTTCAATCCGTTCGATTTTCTCCAACTCCTTGATGCGGCTCTGAACCTGTTTAGCCTTGGTGGCTTGTGCGCGGAAGCGATTGATAAACGATTCGAGTTGCTCGATCTTGTCGTGCTGGTTCTTGTAGGCAGCTTCGAGTTGGGCCAGACGCTCGGCTTTTTGAGCGCGATATTTTTCGTAGCCGCCGGTGTAGAAGTGCACCTTCTTATTCCAGATTTCGACAATGCGCTTGACTGTGACATCCAGAAAATAGCGGTCGTGCGAAATCAGGATATACGCGAATTCGTAATTGTTCAGGTACTGTTCGAGCCAGTCACGTGCTTCGATATCGAGATGGTTGGTCGGCTCATCCAGCAGCAGAACGTTTGGCTTTTCCAGTAAGAGCTTGGCCAGGGCGATACGCATCTGCCAGCCCCCAGAGAACTCTTCGGTCTGCCGTGTCCAGTCCTCTTTGCGAAAGCCGAGACCACCCAGGACAGCCCCGACCTGCGCTTCAATGGCGTATCCGTCACGCGAACGGAATTCACTATCGACGCGGATGAAGCGATCGGCAACGGCCGCGTACTCGGCGCTGGCAGGGTCGAATTCGCTCATTTGTCCGGTCAGGGTTTCCAGTTCCCGCTCCATGTCTTTGACGTCCTCAAAGACGCTCATGCATTCGGCGAAAACGCTGCGGCCGCTCACCTGTAAGCCATCCTGCGGAAGATAGCCGACCCGCAGGCCTTTCGCGGTAGTGAGCGAACCGTAGTCGAGCGGCTCAAGTCCGCTAATTGTCTTCAGGAGCGTAGACTTGCCGGTGCCGTTTCCGCCAACCAGTCCCGCACGTTCTTTTGGAGTTATCAGCCAGTCGAGGCCATCAAACAGGAGCTTGTGTCCGAACCGCTTTCCGGCTCCGGTGAGTTGCAACATCTTCTCCTATTTTCGCTTAAGCCGAAAACTCGGCAGGAAGAATTTTGCTGACCGGCGATCTCTATGGCAGGGGATAACGTCCAGCAAACAGGAGCACGGAGTCGGCCGTGTCAGTCACGCCGTGAGCAAGTATGGGGACCCATAGATTTCGTCCACTCAAAAGGTACAAGCCACAGAGCAATGCGCCGTCCAAGGCATTCTCTGTCATTCCCGTTCGACCCTGGTCAAAATGTGCAACCCCGAAGGCGAGGGAGGTCAACCCGATGCTGATCGCCCAATGCCCGGGAATCTGCCGCAGCAGTTCGGCAAAACGGTTTAGGGGATAGCCGCGCCAAACTAACTCTTCGCCAAAGGCGGCGAGTGTCCAGGTAAGCAGTAGGGCAACGGCCAGCATACCTGCGTTGTTGTGGAGCTCTTTCAAAGCCGAGAGGTCTGGAGGTTGGTGAAAGAGACGTATCAGTATTGGTTGCGTGCCAAAAAGCTCCAGCAGTTCCATCGCGCAACCTGCAGCGACACCTACGCCGATAGCGCGTGGCCAATTTTGCGGTCGGGACATGCCAAGCGAACGCCAACTCTTGTTGCGAAGACGAAGCGAAATTCAACCGAGCACGAGCAGATATGGCGTCTTGCTGAGGATCACGATGCGCCAGTGTCCGATGTGCCAGCAATAGATGTCGGCACAGAAGATCAAAGCATCACTGCTACTTCAACGAGGAATAAAAGCATCGCCTGACTCCCCCAACAAGAGATGAACGCTTGTACGATAAACATTCTGCATGCCCGGGAAACTGTATACTGTCTATATACACTGTACAGCGATGGAGAAAACTTATACCATTCGATTAAACCCGCTTTCAGGTATAACGGCCAAGCAGCAGATTACTGAACATCTGCGCAGCTTGCTCGTGGAAGGAAAGCTTGTAGCGGGCAGTGTGCTGCCATCTGTCCGAAGGTTAGCGATGGAACTTGGCGTTCACTTCAACACGGTGGCAGAAGCATACCGGGAGCTTGCAACCGAGGGTTGGCTTGAGCTGCGACATGGCCGCGCAGCATTGGTTCGGGCCCGAACTGCTCCAGTGCTTCGCCAGAAGGCTTGGCTCCGTGAGTTTCAGGACAGGTTGCGAGGCTTGGTAACTCAGATGCGGTCAGACGGTGCTCCCGCTGAGGAAATCGCAGCAGAACTGCGAGCGGTAGCGAAAGCGGTGACCCGAAGATGCGTTTGACCATTGCGTTCACTTACCTGCTAGTCGGCGCTGTTTTGGCGACCACTCCGAATCTGACCCGACGAAGATTGTTTTTCAGCGTGCCCGTTGGGGCAGAGTTTCGCAAGAGCGGATTGGGGCGACATTTGCTTCTTGTTTTCCGCGCCGTTGTTGGAGCCGCTTCGCTTGGGCTATTCTTCGTAGTCTTGCTTTGTCCGGCTTCCGCCATCAACGTTGCCGCAGTCGCCGGGCCGACTCTTCTGATTGCCATTACCGGATTTGCCTTTGGGTGGCAAAGGAGGAGAGTCCTGCCCTTTGCTGATCAGTTAGCGCCCGCGCACGAAGCTGACCTCTCTACATCGCCTGAAACGCTTCCCTGGTTTACTCCACTCGGTGCCGGCCCGCTACTACTAATTGGGAGTTGTGCCGCCTTTCTTCATCAGCATTGGCAAAGCATTCCCCTGCGATTCGCCGTTCATTGGAGCGCGGATGGCACTCCAAACCGGTGGGTTGAGCGGAGTGTGCATGGGGTGTACGGACCGCTGCTCTTTGGTGCTGAACTTTGTTCCTGGATACTATTC
>CAXTWQ010000004.1:54687-62176 GCA_964248065.1 uncultured Bryobacteraceae bacterium
CTATTCACTGCCCTAGTCGGCTGGTTTGGGCGCGCCGTTCCCGTCTGCGCCGTCCGGTTTTTGGGTTTATGATCGCAACCGAGTATTTGCTTGGGTTCCTCTTCAGCGCAATAGCCATTTATCCGCTGATTCACATTCCCATGTGGATATTCGTCCTCAGTCCAATGTTGTTTATGGTTGCCATGTTGCTCGTCATGGCCCGGAAGGCATCTGAGTGTAACGAGGTAGCGGAAGTGACCCCGAACGATTGCTGGCATGCAGGCTTGTTCTATTTCAATCCTGCAGATGCTGCTCTGATGGTGGAGAAGCGCGAGGGTCTCGGTTATACATTCAATTTCGGTAATCGTTGGTCTTGGTTGCTTGCACTGGGCCTGGTTATCGTGATGAGTTCAGCGTTCTTCGTACTTTAAAGGGCTGATCTGAGTTGCTATCCCCAGCCAAGCCCAGGGAGGTTTACATCCGACAGGCTCACAGGCTGTCCCCATCAATTTCCTAGCTACGGTGCAAATCAATCGACGGCATTAATTCTTCGTCAACGAGCAACAGCAGCAGACTCGGTGTATTCCCGCCTCTTTAACAATGCAGCTGCCTCGCAAAGCGAGTAGGATGACAGAAGGGAGCAATGATGCCAAACTTTCATCCATCCAGGCGCGAGATGTTGACCCTGGCCGGCTCGGCAGCCGCCGGAGCCCTCAGCGGATTTCGATCTTTGCAAGCCACTCCGGCACCTTCCAGTAGCGTGGCCGTTGTGCGCTGCCGCGATTACAACCAGTTTCAAACTCAGCTTTCCTCGGCCTTCGACGGAATAGGGGGCATTAACAAGCTGGTCCGCGGCAAAACCGTTGGCCTTAAGGTGAACCTGACGGGGAATCCCAAGAACTTTCCACTCGACCCGAGCCTTCCATACCGCACAGACCCGGGCAGTGTTGCAGCTGTGGTGAACCTATTTGCCAAAGCGGGCGCGCGCCGCGTCCGAATTATAGAAAGCTTCTTCCCAGCCGATCAGGATCTCGGCTTGTGGGCCCGTTACGGGCTGGATGTGAATGCCATCAATAACCTGGGCACGCAGGTTGTGTGGCAGAACGTGCAGAACCTGGGCGGCTACAAAGATTACGTGCGAGTGAAAGTGCCATGGGGCGGCTACGCTTATCCGGCCTATCACATCAATCGCGCTTTCGTAGACTGCGATACGTACGTCTCATTTGCCAAGCTGAAGAATCACTGGATCGCGGGCGTCACCATGTCGATGAAGAACAATTTCGGCAATACGCCTTGCTCGTTATACGGAAGCGATTGCGGCCCTAGTGGAAATGAGCGGGCAACGAAAGAGCGCGGCGACGTGCTGCACTCCGGCACAACGAAAGCGCCGTCGGGCGTTGATGCTGAACTGCACCCGGATTCGCCGCGTGACCCAGGTTATCGTGTCCCCCGCATAGCTATCGACCAGGTTGGCATTCGTCCCATTGACTTGGCCATTGTGGACGGCGTGGAAACAGTGCGGGGCGGGGAAGGGCCGTGGCTGCAAGGCTTGGAACGTATGACCCCAGGCGTGATTATTGCCGGTCGAAATCCGGTTTGCGTCGATGCAGTCGGAATGGCCGTGATGAGCTACGACCCCATGGCAGACCGTGGTTCGTCGCCCTTCATTCGTGGCGACAACTCCTTAAAGTTGGCCGAAGCAGCAGGCATCGGCACTGCTAATCTGAGTCGAATTGAAGTAGTGGGCCTGCCACTGCGCGAAGCCCGTGTGCCGTTTGGGCCTGGTCCTGTCGGCAAGACTCTCAGCCAGTTGCGGGCGTGAGGTAATCCCGGGAAGTTTTCCTTTCCGGTTACTGCCCTTGCATATACTCAAGGGCATGTTTGGTGGCGTGGAAGCGGGTGGTACCAAGTTTGTTTGCGGAATCGGAACCGATCCCGATGATCTGGTCACTGCCCACTTTCCGACCTCCACCCCTGATCTGACCCTTCGGAGCGTCATCGATTTCTTTCGCGGCCACAGCGGTAAGCCGTTGCAGGCCATTGGTATCGGCTCATTCGGGCCGGTAGACCTCGACCCCTCCTCCAGTTACTTCGGTCACATCACCTCAACACCGAAAGAGGGCTGGCAGTACATTGATTTGGCAGGCTCGCTTAGCCAAGCATTGAATCTTCCGGTAACGCTCGACACCGATGTGAATGCGGCGCTGCTGGGTGAGGCGCGTTGGGGCGCAGCTCAAGGCCTGCAGAACGCCGTTTACATCACTATCGGAACCGGCGTTGGAGGTGGTGCGATGGCGCATGGTCAGGTGATACATGGCCTGGTCCATCCTGAGATGGGTCACCTGCACCTGCCGCATGACTGGACAGCTGATCCGTTCCCGGGCTTGTGTCCCTTTCACGGTGACTGCCTGGAAGGGCTTGCATCCGGTCCAGCCATGCAGGCGCGCTGGAAACAGCCGGCGCTGACTCTGCCGCCCGATCATCCGGCGTGGACCATCGAAGCCCGCTATCTTGCCTTGGCCGTCATGAATTTGACCGTTACGCTGTCACCACAGCGCATCATCATCGGCGGAGGCGTTATGCAGCAGCCGCAGTTGTTCCCGATGGTCAGAGACGAGTTTGCCCGCATCATGAATGGCTACGTACGGCACCCGAGGCTCAGCAGCGGTCTGGACGAGTACATAGTGCCGCCCGCTCTGGCAGGACGCGCCGGCGTACTGGGCTCGCTTGTATTGGCTGAAAGTGCACTGCGCTCCACAGGAGGAGTTCTCTAAATGAGACTGACTGGTTCACTAATCAGAAGCACCATCGTGGCGGCGTTAGGTGGCCTGTTGTTTGGGTTCGACACAGCCGTTATTGCTGGTACAACCGCCGGGCTGACTCACTCGTTTGCACTCACGCCCAGGACACTCGGGTTCACAGTATCGGTCGCTTTGATTGGTACCGTAGTTGGATCTCTGATAGCTGGTATCCCAGGCGATCGATACGGGCGCCGCGACAGCCTTCGCGGTATGGCTGTTCTGTATTTGATATCAGCCGTTGGCTGTGCCTTCGCCTGGGACTGGTACTCGCTAATTGCGTTTCGGTTTCTGGGCGGTCTGGGCATCGGCGGATCGTCAGTGCTCGGCCCAATGTACATTGCGGAGATTGCTCCGGCCAAATGGCGGGGACGGCTTGTAGGTCTTTTTCAGTTCAACGTGGTGGGCGGCATCTTGCTCGCGTATCTTTCGAACTTTCTAATCGGCTTGGCTCACTTCGGCCCAGAAGAGTGGCGCTGGATGCTAGGTGTCTCTGCCATTCCCGCACTGCTTTTCTTCTTCATGCTCTTCCTTATCCCGCGCAGTCCGCGATGGCTGGCACAGAAGTCTCGTGTTGAGGAAGCGCGAGGAGTGCTGCAGCAAATTGGCGAAGAGGATGTTGAAGGAGAGTTGCAGAGCATCGTGACATCCATTGATGCCGATCATGGTCATCAGAACGAACCGCTGTTCCAGGCTAAATATCGAGTTCCTATCTTTCTGGCTATCTCGATCGGCATGTTCAACCAGCTTTCAGGGATAAACGCCATCCTCTACTACTTGAATGACATTTTCGCCAGGGCCGGATTCAGCAAAGTCTCGGGCGACCTGCAGTCGGTGTTAATCGGCTTTGCTAATTTGGCTGCGACCATGCTGGCGATGTCAATCATCGATAAGGTTGGGCGCAAAACCCTGCTGCTGATTGGGTCGGTGGGCTGCACGCTCTGCCTGGCGGGCGTGGCCGCTGTGTTCCTTAGTTCAAGCCATGAAAATCTGTTGGTCTGGCTCTTGGTGGGCTTCATTGCCTTCTTTGCTTTCTCACAAGGGGCGGTAATTTGGGTCTTCATTAGCGAAGTCTTTCCGAATCGGGTACGAGCTAAGGGGCAGAGCCTGGGCAGCTTTACTCACTGGATCATGAACGCCGCGATCTCTCAGTTGTTTCCGCAGATTGCTGCCGTAAACAGAGGCGCTCCGTTTGTCTTCTTCGCCGCAATGATGGCGCTCCAGTTCTTCGTAGTTTGGTTCGCGTATCCGGAGACCAAGGGCGTCACGCTGGAACAGATGCAGAAAAAGCTGGGTATTGCGTAACTGTGTAGGTTTGGCTTGGGCAAACTAAGAACAAGATATCTCTGACGTCTTTTCTTCACCGATCGGCTGCGACGCATGACCGGCTGCTAACCCCAAGATTGAACGCTAACCAATCGACCGGATAATGGACTGTAAGCTATGAATCCATACCTGACTCTCCAGGAGTATCACGCTCGGTTTAGCTCCGAGAGCGGTAATGAGTATTGGTTCGGAAAGGTGATTAGCAAATCACCGCCAACATGGTTACACTCAATACTCCAGCTACTTCTAGGGGAACGGCTAAATCGAGCAGGATACACTGCCGGTTCGGAATTAGAGCTCCGGATCGATCCTGACTGGGAGCCCAAGCCTGACGTGTCGGCAGCTCTACACATTGAGCAACCATACCCGACGCGGCCAATTGATATTGTTGCGGAAGTCCTCTCGCCTGGAGATGACATGCATACCGTTCACGAGAAATGTGAGCAGTATGCACGAATAGGAATCTCTCAGATTTTTGTGTTCGATCCAGAGTCAAAAAAGGCCTGGGAGTGGGACCGAAGCCGTGCCAATCTCGAACGTATCACGGCGCTGAATTTGCATAACGGCAGCCGAATCTCTCTCGATGCAGATGTTTGGCCGGAGATGGAGCGCCGAGTCAATCGAAGCTAGCGCGTGAGCGGAGGAAGTCACGCGAGAGTTGATACCAACTAATTCTCTTCAGGATGAGAATGAAGGCGGATGCAGAGCATTGTGTCTGCCCAGGCGAATCAGCACTGGTGCTTACCTAATAATTCCATGCTAAAGCCACGGTATGCGACTGCGGTGAAAAGGACGGCATCACAGTCGGCGTCATAAGGCGTCCGTGCATTGAGGCGAGATGTGCTCCGTGGGTCCGCTGCGTTCGAACCACGTAGCGACCAATGAAAAACCCAACGGCGCCACCCACAAAAACATCGGACGTAAAGTGAGCTTGTGCCAACACACGTGACGTGCTGATCAGTGCAGCATAACCGTAGCTCGCGTATGGCACCCATTTGTGATCTCCATACTCGGTTGCAAGCACTGTCGCCAACGCCCAGGCTTGGGTAGAGTGGCCGGAAGGAAAGGAGCTTCCGCCTTTTTCGAAGTGGCCACCACGGTCACCACTCAGGGGACGCTGCCGGCGCGCTACCACTTTTACGACGTTAACCACGATGTCGGCATCTGCCACCGCTTGCAGGCTCAGCGCGCCTGTTTCCTCCAATTTTGCGTTATGGCTCAGCATGCCGATGCCAAGCAGCGCACCTCCGGCAGGAAACACCGAGTACCATTGGCCGGCTCTTGACGCATCCGTTCCAAACCGCACGCTGCTGCCGGTAGTAGGCAGAGCTTGCGAAACAGGATGATCAGCGGCCAGCAAAGCCGCAGTGCCGACACCGGCCAGAATCCACCATCTTGCAGAGGAACGGTGTATATGGAAGGGACTGGTCCAGATATCTTTCTGATCGAGCAAGAAGTTGACAGCAAACTTCTTGACGAACGGGCTATCGGACGCCTGTGGGCCTACGTAGACGTTCGCATCGCGTGCGTCAGGCGGCTGCTGGTCCGGCGTCTGACACCAGCTTGAAGTGCTGGTGGCAGCGATGGCGAGGGCAAGAATAGAGAGACGCAATCGACGCCTGACCGGACGGAGCTTGAGAACCATTCCTTGTCCAGTTCATTACCCCATCCTGAAAATCTCCTGTAAACAGGTAGACTTCCCTAGAACGAGAAGCGTAATTGCAGGTCAAGACGCCGCTGATTACTAGCGGTAGCCTCTGCGCCATAACCACCAGTGATGCCAGTTGGCTGCAGAAAGTAAGGCGAAGTGATCGAACCATTAAACGTGTTCAGGTTCTCGTGATTAAGAATATTGCGCGCATTCACAGAAAGCGTCAGGTTATATCGATGCTCACTGGTCTCGCCACCGCCCATACCGCGCCCACCGCCGCCGCCTCCACGACCGCCACCACCACCGAATCCGCCTCCACCCTCTCGTGAGCTCGCGCCCCCTGAGTTGCCCTGAAACTTGGTGGTCCCGAAACCGAATGTCTTGCTTACGCGCAAGTTGATGCCGATAAAGCCAGCGCCGGTTCCTGCATTGCGTTCAATGACGGGCTGGCCCACCACCGGGTATGGATTTAGGAACCCAAATGGCGTGTTGACGGTGCCAGGCGCTGCTGTGCTCACCACGCTAGGACGCGCGGTGGGCGATCCATTACCTTGCAAGTACAAATCAGTTCCGGTGGTGATATTGAAAGGCGTACCGCTGCGCATCACAATGAAGGGAGAAAAGCGGAGACCCCACCGTGGTGTGATCGAGCCACCTAAAAAGAGACTGTTCTCTACGTCAAGGATGGAGCGCCCGTAATCGGCGGCGTAGTTGTATGGATTAGAAGGCAACGTACCTAAGCCGTCGGTATCGCTATGTGCGTTCGAATACGTATAGCGGGTGAACAGCGTCAGCAGCTTGCCCACTGTGGTGTTCATGTTTACCAGCACCTGGGTTTGCTTGAAAATCCCGTCCGATTGGTAGTCGTAGATATCGCCCAGGTTGCCGTATGGGCGAATGATGGGAATTGTGCCGCCGCCAGCGGCTTCGGAAGTTCCTGGAGGAAGCGCTCCTACGATCGGTACCGGCGCATTGATGTCCGCTGTGCGGAACTCATGGATGCCCCGCGAGTTCGTAAAGTTAACGGAAAGCGTAGTGCGCTTTAATAGCTGCCGCTCCACACCGATAGCGGTCTGCATCAGGCGCGGAGCTTGCAAGGCGCGGTCAATCTGATACGTCTGCCCGGAACTTGCGGTCAGAAGCGATAACGGCAAGGGCGTTGTGAAGGTCGGGTCGAATATCTGCGGGCGAGTAATTGTGTAGCTCGTCAACGAGTTCCCGCCTAAATAACGTGCTGCAGTCTCGACGTTATTGATCTGAAAGCGGTCGTAAAAGAAGCCCCAGCCGCCGCGAATGACTGTCTTCGGTCGGCCGCCGGTGCCCTTTGATCCTGGTGACCAGGCAAACCCGAACCGAGGCGCCCAGTCGCTGTGATCGTAGATGTTGGTCTGCGACTCCCAACGTAGCCCGAGGCTAACTGTAAGATTCGGGCGCACCCGCCAGTCATCCTGAATGAACGGACCAAAATCCATTTGGTTGATGCCCACGTACGGATTGCCACCGCTCACCGTGTACTTGGATGGTCCATAGCCTAAGGCTGCCACCTGCGGGACCGTTAATCCTGACTGCAGCAATCGCTCAGTTAACAGATACTGATCGACTGAACGCAACTCGACCCGCTGACCGGGTAGGGGTTGCAGATTGCTATCGAGTAACGGAAAGGTGCCACCGAGAAATTGATAGATGCCGTTGAAGTTATTCGGAGTTGAGTTATCCAGCACAGTCGCCCTAATAC
>CAXTWQ010000004.1:62186-88435 GCA_964248065.1 uncultured Bryobacteraceae bacterium
GAGGCCGAACTTAGTGGTGTGTGTACCGAGTGTCAGCGAAGTGTAGTTTTGGAGCTCGTAATTATTCGCCAGGTCGTAACTACCGGCGTATCCTGGCGCGCTATAACCGGATCCTCCGACGACAAAGGCTTGTCCCACGAATAGCTCAGGCGCATTGCTCTGGCTCGCCCAGGTTTGATTCACCCGCTCGAACTGAAAGTGCGTTTCATTTACTGCTCGCGGGCCCAGGACAGAGGTCTCGACAATCTGGACACTGTTCTCATTGGTGTTAGTGCTGTAACCACTGCTTCCGTAATTGATGTTCCCGATTTGAGTTGCAGGAAGAGTAAAGCCAGTGATGCCTGTAATGAGCCGATCATTTTGGAGAAAGCTATAGCGAAAGCTGAGGGTATTATTTGCGTTCAGTTGAAAGTCAACCCTTGGACTAACGGTGGTGCGGCGCTGCGGAGTCGGATAGTAATTAGGAGCAGAAGCGGTGCCGAACTGGCGCGTGTTTAAGAAATCTGCAGTGGGAACGGAGGCAACGATAATGCCGTTGTCATCAATCTGACGACGCTCTGCATCGATGAAGAAACTAGCGTGCTTGCCAAGCGGACCACTAACGTTTCCACCGAATAACTGCGCGCGAAAAGGCGGATTAACGGTTGAAAAAGGATTGCGGGAGTTCCAGACTCCATCGCTGATGTTGTAGTAACCTTGCCCGTGAAACTTATCGGACCCAGGCTTGGTAAAGATCTGAATGCGGCCGTACCCAAGCTTGTCGAACTCGGCCGAGAATGGATTGGAGTTGATACGGATTTCGCGAATGGATGCTTTAGGCGGTAGCCGTCCGCCCGTGAACCCATCGATGTAGATCTGGCTACCACCGGGGCCAGCCGAAGGCCCCGCCAGCGCCTGAAGGTCGGCTTGTAAGTCATCCGGATCGTCCGGCAGGGCATCTAAGTCTTCCTGTTTCAGGACTAATGCGGTCGCATTGTTTGACGGATCGGTGCTGACTGTATTCACTGCTGAATCGGTCACGGTGACCTCCTGGCGTTGCGCCGCGAGCGTCATCGTCAGATCTCTGCTAGCAGCCTGCCCGGCCCCTACTGTAACGGCAGAGATTCCCTGCTGCTGCAGCCCCGAGTACGTTACTGAAATGGTGTAAACGCCAGGCGGAATCCCGCGAAAGCTGTAGGTGCCGTCGGCCCCTGATTGCACCGTCCCCACGATGGCACCCGTGCCGGAGAGCGCCACCGTAGCTCCTGGGATAACGCCCCCCGTGTTGTCCTTAACGACGCCGGTTACGGTACCACCGTTGGCGCTCCGCTGCAACCGTCTGGGCGCTACAGGACTTGCCGACATCGGGCTGCCTGTCTGACCGGGCTCAGCAGTCTGTGCTTCCGCCACCAAGCCAGCCAGCAGGAGAGCACTTACAAAAATACGGATTAGTTGATAGTTCATTCGTTCAGAAATAAGAGATCGATCAATGGGATTACTGCGGTCCGCCAGAGTCAGCTCCCGGTCCGGCGCCAAGGCTGCCCCAGTCACCAAGAGATTGAGCCTGTCGCGGCGAGGCGGATTGCAAGATCGGCTCCACTCCGGCCACTACACTATTAGCCATAAGAGTTGCCTTGTCGGTTGCCGAGGGAGAACCAGAAACAATAAGTGCATCTCCCGGTTTCAAGTCAGCGGCAGTTATTGGAGGAAGCCGGTCCAGCATCTGCGACAGATCACCATTACCGCCTCGACCGCCGTGGAAGCCGCCCGGAGCGCCACCGCCCGGTTTGGCATTCGATCTGTCCCAACCGCCGCCCGGTCCCTGGGGATTTCTTTGCGGAGGCTGGCCGCCCGGAGTCTGAGTTTCTGCCCGCTCGGTTCTGGATTCAGAGCGCGGCGTACCTGGTGCGCCACCCTCACCAGCACCTGCCTGCGTGCCTGAACTGCTCGCAGTTCTGGCGTCCGGATTAAGTCGTCTTGCCAGGGCTGCTGCCATCATAGGCGGTAACTTACGAAGTAACGAGTCTTGGCCCAAAGTGACTGTCACCGATTGCTTAGTCGCAAGATCTTTCACTACCATCGACTTACCATCAGCTGCCAGGGAAGATATCGTAGCCGCTATAGTTCGGAAAGAACCGGAGTATATCCTCTGAGCTGCAATGGTTGTTCCATCGTCAGCTTTTTCACCTACCACTCTTACCTGGTCACCCGGCTGCACATCGCTTAACTTCGACGGGATTGCTACTTTCGGGTGTTCTGGTGAATAACGCGTAAATGCCGCGTTCGCCGTTGTAACTGCTACCGGCTGTAAACCGGCGGAAGTGCGGGCGCTGATTGTTAGAGTTCCGTTCGATTGATCGATTGCAGTTACCGTTCCCGCCGTGCTTCTTCGCCAGGCCATTGCTTCTTCCTGATGCACCTGCTGCAACTCCCGGCCAGACATCAATACGACGCTTCGGGCAGCAATAGCGTTGGCTTCTCCGTCAACCTTGAAGCCACGCACGTCGATGCGATCGCCCGGAGCAAGATCGGTTGCCTTAATCCTTGTTGCTGACTTTAAATCCTTGGCTCCCGGAGCCACTTTCAGCAGTGTCTTTGTATCGCCCAGATGAATAACATGTTCAATGCCTGCGCCATCCTCCTTCAAGGTGACGCTCTGGCCTGACGCATCAGCGTTGGCAACAGTTCCTATCAGGTGCTCAGAAGGTTTGGCGGCCGGAGTTGATTCCTGACTGGCAAATGCAGGGAAAGCCAGTAAACAAAATGCCGTGTATCTTAGCAAAGCCGAAAGAGTCATGAACATACCCGAGAGCCAAGGTTGGCTCACTCAAACTACTAGACTCGAAGGCGTTAGGAAAGCAGAATTCGTTACAGGGATAACTAAGAGGAGGGGAGGAAGAGAGTTACATCAAAAAAGGTGCGGTCAGCCCTAAAGCTTCCGCACCTCTAAATGACGATTACCAATCGAAAGAGGGCTACTAGTTAGGCAGCGTTAACGAGCATGTCTTCGAACATCTCGTTACCGTCTTCCTGGTTCTTATCGGCCTGCTCCTGACATTGAATACAGAACGGAGCCCACGGTACCGCAGCTACACGCTTGGGACTAATCTCCTCTTCACAATGCAGGCAGACTCCAAACGAACCTTCCTCTATACGGCGCAACGCCAACCGTACGTTACGCAGCAAATTAGATTCCCGGTCAAGGTTGCGAATCGCTAACTCTCGCTCAGCCGCGTGCTGTACTTCATCCAGCGCATCAGCACTTTTCTCAATGGTGATTGCATCACGGTTGCAAACAATTCGCTCGAGTTCGTCCTGTTTATTCTCCAGGATCTTTTTGTACTTACTCATTTCAATCTTCGTCATTTCAATTCTCCTTCAAAACTACTAGCCCAAACTACTGTCAAAAAATCAAAATCTTGCCAGGTAAATGCTTAGACGTTCCGACTCTCCGAAAAGGTTCAATATCGACAGCTCTATGCTGGACAAAACAGACCCGCATGTGCTCGTAAGAACTTCAGAACTACCTGTTGAAATTCAAGAGCGCAGAAAAGCGACTCTAAGTGACAATGTTGGACATCCGTCAATGGCTACCCGGATCACCGGCGCTTCTACTCCGACCAGGCGGCGCTTTTCGGATTTGGAAATCATACCACGCCTCTGTAGCAATTGGGCTGCCACTTTATTAACTCTGATCCTCACTCAGTCACCTTGGCATTTGCCTTCACTACAGTCTGCGACCACCGGTGCGACTGTAGCTGTTTGCCCATCCTGCGACGGTCGAGAACAACTTCGTTTTGGCCAACACTTCTGCTTCGCAAAGAGCTTTCAAACTTTCGGACTCAGCACAATCTTAAAGGCTCTGTCCACGGAGTTGCTGAGCAAAACTGATCAATTTACGAGCAGAGCTTTCGAGCCTTCTGCTGCCTACCTAACGCTCTGTTGAGTGTAGGTACAGGCAACACCAGAATTTTCTCACTGAGTGAGCGGAAAGAATGTACTTGCCCAGGTAAAGTCTGGACGCCGAAGAAATACGCAAGTGATTCCGCAGAGGACAGTGCCGTTTTGGTGCAATACGGCCAGTATGGCTGCAAGTCGCCAATTCCCAAGCCATCGCGGAGGTGCTTACAGGGAGGTGCTTACAGATAGATCGTACCCTTCAGGAACAGCACGGCCCGCCCTGCTATAAGAACCCGGTCTCCAGCAAGCGTGCAAAAGAGCTCGCCTCCACGGGGCGAAATCTGTCGCGCATGTAACGTCCGTTTGCCCAGCCGCTTCGCCCAATATGGAACCAACGTGCAATGCGCCGAACCAGTGACCGAGTCTTCGGGAACACCCTTGGCAGGCGCAAAGAACCGGGAAACGAAGTCGCAGTTCTTGCCCGGTGCAGTCACGATCACGGCAAATTTGTCAATGTCCATCAAGCCCTCCATTTTCGGATGTAGTGCTTGCACTTCCGCTAAACTGTTGTACCTGACCAGGTAGTCGCGTGCAGCTGATATCTCAGCCGGCGCAGGCCCGCCAAGTGAGGGCAGCAAGTTTGGATGAACGTCACAGGGCAGGGGAGGACGGGCAGGGAAATTCAACTCCAGCATTTCACCCCTGCGTTGGACAGTTAATTCACCGGACTTGGTTTGAAATCGCAGCAGATCGCCAGACGCTCCAAACTCCGTGAACAACACGTGAGCGGTAGCTAGAGTGGCATGTCCACAGAGTTCAACTTCGCAAGCCGGTGTAAACCAGCGGAGATGCAAGCAGTCTTGTTCAGGAACAAAGAAAGCCGTCTCGGCTAAGTTGTTTTCCGCGGCAATCGACTGCAGGGTGGAATCGGGGAGCCAGGACGGAAGCGGACAAACAGCAGCAGGATTGCCGCCGAAGATTTCTGAAGAAAATGCGTCTACCTGGAAGACAGGGATCTCCATCCTCGTCGGATGCGGAGATGTGGCTAATGGACGCGGACCCGGTGCTTCTCTTTGAGCACCAATTCGTCAAAGATCGCCAGCACCTTCTTGCGATAGCTGTACATTTGCCGCAGCGAGGTGCGGAAATTGTCCTCATATCTCTGAGGCTGGAGCCATTTAGTGACAAGCGGGCGAGGCACGTCAATATCGCGGCGGAGGGAATCGGGCGAGTGTCCGCGCAGGAACAGCCCGTAAAATATGGCTGCTTCACGCTGCGGGGCTAATGGATCAAGTTCTTCCCGGCCAATCATAAAAAGACATCAGATTCCGCAGCGCCACCTCAATTGTGAGCGACTTGGAAACCTCCCTACGTCAACAGTCTAACAATGATGTCAAGTGTCTCAGAAACCTTTGAGCGAACGCAAATCGGTATCTCTGAATCCTATTTTAGGGCTTTTCACGTGTAGCCGTGAAGGTTCCCGAATAGGTCTGAAACGACCAGGAGCCTTTGAGAACGTCCGTCAGTTGTCCGTCAACCTTCAGTGTTCCCTCACCCACCTCCTCTGAGGTGTACGGGAATTCCAAAGCAAGCTTTCCTTTCGAAAAGGTGCCCTTCACTGCTTCCTTGTTTTCCCATTTGCCGGATACCTTCTCGCCGTTTTGCTGGAAATCTGCCACGTAGGTGCGGTCGCCACCCTCGGTGTCAAAGACGAACTTCCATTTTCCTGCCACAGTCGTGGTGGGTTCAGGAACCGGCTGTGAGGGCTGCGTCTTATCGGGCGTTTGCCCTGGTGCGGCCGGAGTTGTTTGGGAAACCGCCGATAGCGCCAGGCATGCCCCGAAGATGCAGACAAAGAAACTCTTTCTCATGACTTCTAACAGCGTACTTGATTTCAGGCCTTCGATGTAAAGAGTGCGTCGCCCAGGGCTACATGCTCCAGTTCGCCTACGCGCCCAACCTCCAGCAGTAAATCGCCAGTTGGTTCCACCTCGAATACCTGTGCGAACTTCGCCCCCCAAACAATCTCGTCGTAACGATAGGAGTAGCGGGCGTGAATAGTTTGCCCAAAAGATTCGTCAAACGCTTCCAGAATGATGACGATCTCTATTTGCAGCCGCGCATAATCCCCCTCGGTCAATTTGGATAGCGGGCTCTTCTCGTCTATAGGATGAACCACGGTCCACGTCAAAGGAAGAAAGAATACCTGGGCTCGCTCAAGTGTTAGCAAGTCATACTTGCGCGACGGCTTCCCATCGCAGACATCCACTGTCATCAGCAGTACCCGGGCTTGCAGATTTATCAGATTGTTCGGACGGCGGTTTACTACCCGGAACTGCAGACTGGTTATTCCCTGGTAGGGGGCGATGATCATGTTAGGGCTAAAGCCGAAACGGGCCGATGGCCGCGAGAAACGTCCAAAAAGCAGACCGGTAGCGATAGCAAACAGCATCAAGCCCGTAAGAGCCTCCAGCGATGCAATTGCGTTAGCCGCGATGCCTTCAGGCCACATATTTCCATAGCCTACGGTAGTCAAAGTGTGAGCACTAAAGAAGAAAACGTTTATGAAATGCTGAACCTGCGTGGTTGCCTCTGCGCCCTTGATGTGGCTGAAGCCAATAGCTGCATACAGGCACGCAAAGAGCGTGTTGATCACTGCAAACCCTACCGCAATGAGAAGTAGGAATTGGGTCCAGGATGTATTGATCAGGAACAGATATGGGTGAGCATCCCGCCAGGTGGAACCGACGCGGCGCACATTGAAGCGCCCATCTTTGTTGACCGACCGTTTCAGAACGCCGTCATATTGCTGGGTTAACCCTGGATCGAAAGTCGGCTGTACCATCTTCCGAATCATACTTTCTTCAGACGTGGCCAATGCTGTGGGCTTGTTACGCTGACGGTGAACAGTCCCTGCTATGGCACGCACTCAATCCACAATGCTTCCTTTGGGAACCGCCGCTCCGCCGTTTGCGCTTCCGGATGTCAGCACCGGTGACATGGTCACGCTTCAATCCTTTTCCGGCAAGCGCGGGTTGCTTGTCATGTTCATCTGCCGACACTGCCCGTACGTAAAGCATGTTCAAAGTGAGCTGGCGAAGCTTGGCCGGGATTACCTCTCTCAGCCGATCGGCATGGTTGCAATCTCCTCAAATGACGCGAAGGCTTATCCGGACGATGGTCCGGAGAGTCTTGCCGAAATGGTGACTGAGCAGGGCTTTGTCTTTCCGCTCTGTTTTGATGAGTCGCAGGATGTGGCGCGGGCGTACCAGGCTGTTTGCACGCCCGAGTTCTACCTCTTCGATGCAGATCGCAAGCTGGTCTACCGCGGCCAGTTCGATAACAGTCGGCCTCGAACAGATATTCCTGTCTCTGGATGTGACGTGCGGAACGCCCTGGAGGCTCTACTGCGGGGCGAAGCGATCTCTCCTGATCAGAAGCCTAGCCTCGGCTGCAATATCAAATGGCGAGAAAGCCCGCAGTAGGAACTGCTTTTATAGTAAGTTCGCAATAAAAATTAACCTGGTGGCCGCGTGAACTTGGCTGCTGGTCCTATGTCCCCTTACCCTTACGGGGTACGGTTTGGTAACGAACTCGCCTTTTGCCGTAAGTCCTAACTAATCCCTAATAGCTGTTCCTTTTAACTCGTAAAGAAGCATGCATTTCGCTGGGTCAAGCTGGCCTACTTGGTACCGGTTAAGAAAACTTACAAGCAAATCCGGCTAATTTCCTCGAATTTGAGGCGTCATTGCCCCGGTACGTCTAGCGCCCCTGTGTCTTGTAGCCAACACCAATTCAGCCGAAACTGCCAATAGCCGACCCGAACAACTTCAGGGGTTTGGTGAAGAGGAGAAACTACAAATGCAATTTTCTAAACAGATTATTCTTGCCGCTATCGCAATGATCGCGCCAGCCGTGATCCAGGCCGCCCCGATGAATTCGCCGGCGCTTTCGATTGATGGGCTGAACTTCGACAGCTTTACCTGCAGCATCAGCAAGGGAGGCGTGCTGGCCAACCCAAATAACTGTGGACAGGTTAATGTCGAAACCATCACGCACCCAGGCGTTGGTATCGAGTTTTCCAGCGGTTTCACTGCCTTGGGCAACTCATTCGATGATGCAACGATCAACTACCATGTGTCCTCGAAGACCGGAATCAGCAGTGTTGGTCTCGACTTCAATGGCTTATTCGAAGGTTTTGCAGTCTCGTCCGTTACTGAGACCATTCTCAATAGCATGGGTACCCAGGTCGGTTTTGCCAGCGTGTCTTGTGGGGCTGATATTGGCTGCACCAGAACTGACAGCATTGCTCTCTCGGGGACTTACGACAACCTCTATATCCAGAAAGACATTAACGTTGCCAGCGCATCAGGTGGACACGCTGGAATCAGCATCGTAGACCAGACCTTCGCCACCGCTGCTCCCGAGCCTTCCTCCATCGCTCTGATGGGTTCCGGATTGCTCGCCGCTGCCGCCTTCCTTCGCCGCAAAGCCAAAAAGGCTTAATAACCCGCTCAGGCTCACAATTACACTCCAGAAAAGCCCGATATTCGAACAGAATATCGGGCTTTTGACTTGTCTACTATCGCTGAGAGAACTGAAAGAGAATGGAATGCTCGCTCTCGACAGGTTTTGCATTTAACACTGCGGGAGCAAATTGCCATTGTTTAGCGGCGGTCAAAGCTGACCCGATCAGTGCTGCACTGAGGGTGCGGCCGTGTGGCATGATTTGTGCACCGGTTACCCGACCCGCTGCATTGATTTTCACAATTACCTCCACCTGTCCGGCGGTGGCTAGAGTGCCGGGCGCTAGAGTGCTTACGTTAGGCAATACCTGGCGGATCGGCCTTGGCGGCTGATAGCTGGACAGGTTATCCGAGACTTTTGGAACAGGTGCAATTAGCGGAGGCCGCGCTTGGATTGCGGGTTCTAGCTTAGAATTTTGAACCGGAATTGTAGCATCCCGCGGCTCGGGTACATCTTCCGGCACCGCATGGAGTTCCTCCTCCGCTGCAGGCTTGGCTGAGGCGCTGGCAATGGGAGGCTTGGGTATGGTCTCAGCCGGTATGGCTGCTGGGACTTCGGGCGGCACTACCGCCGCTTTCTTTTCAAGAAGAGTACGCTCCTTCCGAGGCGCGACTGAGGGTCTGGCTCCCTGGTGCTCCGGTTCGGTGCGGGGTATGTCGATGGCCGGCTCGCGCGAGGTCCGCTTTTCCGGCTGTGATAAATCTAAAGCTGCCGGTTTAGCTGCCTCCAGAACTCGCATGCTTTCTGCCTCGTGACGGCCGTCGGCACCACGCACCTCAAGCTGAAAACTTATATCATCTGATGTCGGGTGGTACAGGATTGAGCCGTTTGCCACCTGAGACGGATCGAGAACGACTTGACGGCGAAGCGTTCCGTCTACTATCTCGAGAAAGCCGTTTCTGGCATGCCTGACGAGTGCATCCTGCCGATTCCAACTCAACAGCAGCCTGTCGCCTTGAGCTTCTAACCGTAAGCCGAGGGCCGAAGCTGGCGGAGCACTCCGGAGCAAACGTGGCCAGGAATCACTCCTTTGTAAGGTGCGCAAGTAGTAGATGCAACCAAAGCTTAGGGCAGAAGCGGCCAGGAAAACAAGCGTTGCCGCAATCCATGGGGGACGCGCACGAGGTACCTGAGTAGATGGCCAGGCATGCATCAGGGACGGTGATGCCGGTACAGTCTGAGGAGCTGGAACAGAGATCGCTACAGGGGTGACCGTACTCGGTTTTAGTAAGGGTCCAGAAACCTTGCCGCTGGGTAATTCAGCGAGCTTTGCTGCTGCCGCTGGAGTTGGCGGAAGCGTCGGCCGATCCGCTTTGCTCGGCCGCAATAAAGTGAGCGCACGACGCGAGCGCTCCATGAGTGATTCCTTCCAGTTGTTCCCTGCCTCTTCGGCATCTTCACTTTCTTCCTCATACGCCCGCATGAAGAAATCGTCTTGAATACTGGCCCCGAGCACCACCTCTACCGGCTGCTCTACTGGAGTACCGGAAAGCCGTGCCAAGCCGACTCGGCGAGCTTCCTCGGAGAGAACGCCCGTAGTTGCCCGGCAGAATAGTTCCAGCATCAAATCGCTGGCGCCATCCGGCCTGATAACTAGAGCCAAGTCGTCTGGCCGGGGGAAGAACCAGTTATGGTAAGTCAGGTCGCCTCCCGTGAGGCCACCGTCCTGACGAAGCGTGTACCAGCCAAGCAGCTGCAGAGTCGCCAGTTCGGCGTCTTTCGAAAAAGCAGTTAGGTGCTGCTGAAGGAATTGGTTCTGCTCTGTACGATCTCTAAAGCCACTAACCGTTTTGCCGGCCTGAAAAGGCCGAAATGCCTGGACAACAATACTGCCCTGTTCCGCAAGCCCGTACAGCAATCCTGAAATTTCACTTGGACTTACGCTGAACGGCAATTGCCTGTTTACCAGCCCATTGACCAGCTGTGGCGAAAGCCTGACCGTAAACGGTGTGCGGCGAGAACTGGCAGCCGACGAGCTTTGATCCACAACAATCACTCTTCCCCGTCTCCGGTACAAGAACGGAAACTATCGCTATAGATGTTAATACTTTCGAAACCATGCTGTTTAATATTTTCCGGCTGCAAATCAAATCTTCATCTATCGCTAAATGACTTATGCCGATACGTAAAGCAGGTGAACTTGCGTGGACAGATCGCGATTTAACATCATTCAATTGATCATGGCCGAGGAAAACGGCCAGGACCTGGTTGAATATTCACTGATATTGGGTTTTCTAGTCCTAGTTGCAGCAGTTGCGCTGCCCCGCATCGGCGCGTTTTGTGTGAGCGTTTTTACGGCATTGGGAATCGCTTACTACAACGCGGGAAGCTGACTTGCCTTTGAAAACATGAGGGTTCTAGGTGCTGTAGGCACTCGCGTCACCGATTCAATTGCCACATCTGCGCAGGTGTGAGCCCGATTGGCAATCTCCAGCAGCCATGGTCCGGTAAGCCGATTACCCAACGAAGCCACTCCGGGACACTCGGCCATGAGAAGAGGAAATAGCAGATACGCTGGCTATAAAAGCTCTTAATGCGGCAGTTGAGAAAAGAGACGATCGAACTTTTTCTGCTGGCCAGGAGTTAAGACGTCAAAGATTCGCCTCTTGCCATGCTCGGCCACATCAGAGCGCTGTTCCTCAATATTCTGGTAATACTTGGCGTAGTCATCCAATTCCTTGGTTACGATGCGTTCCTGCTCGGGAGTCAGGTCCAGGGACTTGCTGAGCTGTCCCAGATTGAGACTCTGTTGACGGGAGGCCTCCATTCTGGCGTGCAGAACAGAACGGGTGATGGCCGCGCCCACGGCAATTCCGCACACAAAAATAAGAGCCAGAACGACGAGGACTTTAGGATTCCACCAGGAAGCATCGTCGTCGCGTAGCATAGCTTGCGGCCGGGAGGTGAGTGAGGTAGCTATTGGGGTGACCCTTCGTAAGAAGCAAAGTTTACAAGAACTGCGTCACGCTGTTCCGATTGGCTGCCGAAGACGCGTGAATCCTGGGAAGCCGACTGAACTGTGGCCGTGTCGCTGCCACGGAAGTGCCCGTCTCTTGACTCTTCCGTGATGACGTAAGCGGCAAGAATCAATGCTGCCGACAGCGAACCGTAGGCAAGGCGTTTGCTGAAAGGCGAGTAGAGAAAGGCAGCCCAGGCTGTGATGCAGGTTCGTTGCTCAATACGCTCTAGAACCCTGGCATAGAAACCGGCTGACACTTCCAGTTCCTCCGGTGCCCGCAGCGTACGAAGCTGTTGCGCGGCTATTCGCATCTGATTAACCTGCACAGAACACTCGGAGCATCCTGTTAGATGAGCCGCGGCATCGGCACTTGCTACCGCCGAATCGCCATCCGCCAATAAGCTTTCGAGTTGATCCCGTATCGACCCGTGCATAAATCCCCCGACCTCTAGAACCGCGGTGATTTGTCAAGCCGCCCAGCCGCCTTCACTAACTTCTGCCGTGCGCGAAACAACTTTACCTTAATCGTGTTTTCATTCATCCCGGTCATCTGCGAAAGCTCTTCTACTGAATGACCCTCTACCTCTTTCAAAAGCAGAAGGGAGCGATCTTCTTCAGAGATCTTCGAGAGAAGTTTGAAGACCAGATCGTATTGCGCCAGACGCTGGTCAACGGGCGTTTCCTGATTGGTGGCAGGCTCGGAATTTTCAACACGCAGCGAGTCGTCAGCTGAGAAATCACTCTCATAGATCAGCTTGCGCACGCGCTTCTTACGCAGGTAGTCGTAGCACTCGTTGACGGTAATTTTATAGATCCAGGTCAGCAGCGAGCTGCGGAAATCAAAGTTTTTGATTGAGAAATAGACTTTGGCAAATACCTGCTGCGCGATATCCTCGGCATCATTGCGGTTGCGCAGGATGCCGTAAATGATGGAAAAGACCTTGGTTTGATACCGTTCCACGATCTCGCGGAAAGCAATTTCATCGCCGTTTTGCACGCGCTTGACAAGCGCTGCTTCGTCGGTAGATCGATGATCCACTTTGCCTTTAGCCTGGGTTGCTTCGCCCGTTACTGCCGGGAAGGGTATAGCCTCGCTCAGCCCGTTCATACAAGCCGACCGACGTCGCAGTGCTGTCTCACGTTTCAATTATCGTTTACGCACCCGGTATAACAGGATGGTGTCCTTCCCCCCTGTCGATGAGCAGCTTGTCTATTTGAAGAAAGGATTGGCCGAGCTGATTCGGGAGGAAGATTTGCGTGAGCGGCTGAAGCTGCGTAGACCATTGAAAATAAAGGCAGGTTTTGACCCGACAGCGCCTGACCTGCACCTGGGCCATACTGTCCTGCTTCGCAAAATGAAGCACTTTCAAGACCTCGGGCACACCGCGATTTTTGTCATTGGCGACATGACGGGATTGATTGGTGACCCTACCGGGCGCAATCTGACCCGCCCGCCGATGACCCGGGACGAGATTGCGGCTAACGCCGAGACCTACAAAGCGCAGGTTTTCAAGATTCTCGATCCCGAGAAGACGGAAGTGCGCTTCAACAGCGATTGGCTGGAACCGCTGAAATTTGAGGATCTGATTCGGCTGTGTTCGAAAGTCACGGTGGCGCAAATGCTGGAACGCGAGTATTTCAGCAATCGTTATAAGAACGGGCTTCCGATCTCGATTCACGAACTCCTGTACCCGTTAGCGCAGGGTTATGACTCGGTTGCTCTGGAATGCGATGTCGAGATGGGCGGTACCGATCAGACTTTTAACCTGATGATCGGCCGGGAGTTACAGCGTGATTACGGGCAGCGGCCGCAGATTGTCGCGACAGTTCCGATCTTAGAAGGGCTGGACGGCGTGGAGAAGATGTCCAAGTCGAAAGGCAATTACATTGGGATCGCTGAGCCTGCAAAAGTCATGTTTAGGAAGGTAATGAGCATTAGCGATGAGCTGATGTACCGGTATTACGAATTGCTGACCGATATGCCAATGCAGGACGTCGCAGCTTTGAGAAGTGCCGTGCAGAGCGGCGAAAGAGATCCGATGGAAGTAAAGATGGAATTGGGATTTCGCATTGCTGCCGATTTCCATAGCGTGAAGGAGGCCAATGAGGCGCGAGAGGCGTTCGACCGAGAGATCAGGCAAGGGCTGGAGCCGGCCGACACGGAAACGGTAACGGTTCCCGCAGGCGTCCAGAGTGATAAAGGTTTAAGGATAGATAAGCTTATTGCCGCCATAGGTTTGGCGGATAGCAATACTGAGGCTACCCGGAAATTGAAGGCGGGCGCGGTGGAGATAGACGGTGCCGTACAGCGCGATCTGCACTTGCCAGCTACGGGCCGATTGCTGGTTGTCCGAGTTGGGAAAAAATGGAAGCGGGTTCAGACTTAGGCTGCTACCGGCATCTCAAGAACCGCCGACTCGCAGATCGGCATGGCGACGGCTTTAGCCTGAGTCTGGGCAGGTTTAAAGTCCGGTGCTGGGGCGGCATTGTCGCTGCACTGTTTGCCTGTGAGCGCGTCGGTCATAACCGCAAGAAGTTCTTCGACTTTCGTGCTGAGATCGAACTCATCGGAGAAACGGCGGAGCTGGGTGAAGAAAACGCGCCGCAAAATGACCGTGGCGTCTTCCATGCCTAATTTCGGAAGATCAACAACAGCAAACTTGAGAATCGCGTCCATTAGCATCGTTTCCACGTTGAGCATGCGATAAAGTGCACGACGATTTTTCATGACGTACTTCACAACCTCTTTGCTGCGATAAGCAAAGTAGTGCTCGCGAGTCAGCCAGGCAAGCTTCTTTGTGTCGAGCGTTTTCAGTTCCCGGCCTAGCTTGTTGGCGGCCGAAGCGAAAGCCCGGTTGAGTGCCTCCGTCTGCTGAATATCGTAAGTAAAGATGTTCGTCGGCCGACCCGAAAACGGGTGAGTGCACTGGAATACCAGAATCGGGTAAGCCGAGTGCGGTCGAAGCAGGATCTCCGGGTTGGCTGTGAACCATTCGCGTACCCAAGCTCGCATTGTGGTTTGCATGGCCTTAGAAACTGTGGAGTACGTTGGGAAATAAGCCGCGGTCCGTTCTTTCGGAGCAGTTTCCCAAACTCTTAAATCGATTGGCGTCGAGGCCACAGTTAGCTGAGTTGGATCCACCGCGGCTGGCAGTGCTTCTTCAACCTCAGATTTCATTTCGATTAGAACGCCCATATTGCCTCCAATGGTTGCGATTTGCCGATACGCACGCAGCAGTATCAGCTGTGAGTTGCCTTCGGATTCCTCTCCGGAGCGATCCGAAATTAACACGCAACAAACTCTTGAACGCTCGGCAAATTCTGCTTTAGGCGTGGTCTAAGCTCGGTAAATTGTTCAAACTAAGCTTTCTAAGATTCTTGAGAAAAAGTTGTAACTGCTGTGACTGTCTTTTTGGCAGTTCTGAATGCCTATTACGCTAGCTTTGTCAAGCCTATTCTGAGAAGAATCGGAGATCTTCTCATCACATTTGGCATCGATTCTATGCGTCAAGAACCGGTAAAGGTGCTATCTTGAAGCATAGGTAGTTTGGTTCCCTGATCCAGAAGCCTTCCCAAGTCGATTTGAGAGTCTTAGTTTTCCCCTTCTTTGTTCACCACGCGCATGCCTTCCAGGCATCCACATCTTCTGGTGCCTCCACGATTTACCGATGAAGTCCTCCATTCAGATTTCTCGCGGTATTGAGTCGTTGTACGGCACCCGAGATGAAAACATCCAGCTTCTAGAGCAGGAACTTACGATCCGGACACAGTTGCTGGATGGCGACACGCTGCAGTTAGAGGGCGAAGAGGTTCAGGTACGCCGGGCGGAACGAATCTTGCAGGATTATGCCGATCTGGTCAAGGACGGGCATGCCCTAAATAGCGGTGACCTTCATAGTTTTATGCGGGTCTTGACTGCGGATCCCAATGTGTCCTTGCGGAGGCTGGTTGAGAGTGGAAAGTCGCGCAGCTTCGGCAAGAAAGTCCTGACTCCGAAGACCGTAAATCAGCGCCGGTATGTAGACGCGATCGAGAACCACGACCTGACCTTTGGAATCGGACCCGCCGGAACAGGAAAGACTTACCTGGCCGTCGCTATGGCAGTTTCGGCACTGCTAAACAAGCAGGTTAATCGGATAATCCTGACCCGGCCCGCTGTTGAAGCTGGCGAGCATCTTGGTTTCCTCCCCGGTACCCTGAAGGAGAAGATCGATCCTTACCTGCGTCCGCTGTATGATGCGCTTTTTGAAATGATCGATGCCGACAAGGTAGAAAAGCTGATCGAACGCAACACGATTGAGATTGCGCCGCTTGCTTTCATGCGGGGCCGCACTCTAAACGACTGCTTTATTATTCTGGATGAAGCGCAGAACACAACGGTCGAGCAGATGAAGATGATTCTGACCCGGCAAGGCTTCAACTCCAAAATGGTGGTCACCGGCGATCAAACGCAAATCGACTTGCCCAACGGCAAGAAAAGCGGATTGTTGAACGCGGTTGAAGTGCTGCGAGGCGTGGAAGGGATCGCCTTTATTCCTTTCGAAGATAGAGATGTGGTGCGCCATGTGCTGGTGCAACGCATTGTGCGCGCATATGACCGTTACAACGAAATGATTGGTGCTGGCAGACAGCTTCCGTTAAAGCTGAATAGCAGCACTTCGGCAGAGATCCCAAACCCGGCGAGTACCGCCGAAGCAGCACCTGCTTACCCGTCCGTTGCTTAATTATCTTTATGTCACCTAGTGACAGTACGCTGCTCTTTCGAGCCCTTCCTATCTCATTGCAGTTCTCCAAAGAAGACCAGCACGCACTGGCCGAATACACGTCTAATCTTTCCACCACAATCGCAGGCGGAAAGCCGTTTACCTGCCTTGTTACAAACGACCGTGCACTCCGAAAGTTGAACCGCGAGTTTCTCGATCATGACTACCCAACCGATGTTCTCTCGTTTCTATCTGGGAGCGAGGATTCGCTTGGTGATGTTGCCATCTCAGTCGAGTGCGCTGAAGCTCAAGCTGTCGAATATGGACATACACGTTTGCGAGAAGTTCAGATTTTGATGCTGCATGGTTTGCTGCATCTGCTTGGGTACGATCACGAGGCGGACGGCGGCAAGATGGCGCGTGCAGAGCGCAAGTGGCGGAAACATTTTTCTCTCCCTTTGAATTTGATTGCGCGAACTCATAGTGCGCAAACGCCAGTTCCGAGAGTTGGACGGGCAGCGCGGCGGAGGGCAGTCTAGTGGCAATGATCTGCCTCGGAGTGGCTCTTGCGGTAACCGTGCTGCTCGCATTTGTGTCATTCGTGCAGTTACTTTATTTGGAGTCCCTGCGCCTGATACGGCGCGAAGTACCGGCACTCGAGTTCTTCCGCGAAACGCTGATGAGTCAAATAGGTCTGGAGCCGGAAACGGGCTCTATGGCGTTCTCGCTCGTCAAACATTGCCTGCTGTTCTTGTTGGGCGTGTTCTACTTATGCGCTTTAGTGCGGCCTGACGTGCCCAATTGGCAGAGTTGCCTGGAGGCAGTTGGGTGCGCGTTCCTGGCCATGTTAGTCGGAACGTATCTGCTGCCCTTGTTCCTCTTCCGTCGCACTAGTGGAGCCTGGCTTCAGGCTTTGCTTGGGCCAATACGAATTCTCGGCCGCGTGGGGCAGCCCTTGGCCATGCTGGTTCATGGATTCGAGTCTGTTCTGCATCTGGACCGCAAAGGAGGGGAACCAGCTTCTGCCGACTCTGTAGAAAATGTGGAGGCCTTCATCACCGCCGGCGCCGAGGAAGGAATCTTAGAGGAAGAGGATCGCCGCCTGATTCATTCCGTGGTTGCTTTTGGCGACAAGAGCGTCCGGGAAGTAATGACTGCGCGCCCGAACATCGTAGCTATTTCAGTAGGCAAGTCGCTGGAAGATCTTCGGCAGTTGGTCTTACATGAACAGTACTCGCGCATTCCGGTTTACAAAGACACAATCGATAACATCATCGGCTTCGTCCATGTCCGGGATATGTTTGAATTGGATCCGGAAGTTCGTCAAGCCAAGCCGCTGATTGAATTGATTCGTCCGGTGCCGCTGGTTCCCGAAACTAAACCGACCAGCGCTCTGCTCCGCGAGATGCAGCATGATGGATCGCATCTGGTGGTTGTTGTCGACGAGTATGGCAATACAGCAGGGCTGGCAACAATGGAGGATCTGGTTGAGGAGATCCTGGGCGAGATTCGTGATGAACACGAGCCGGAGTTAGATGTCCGGCAGGAGTCCGATCAGGTGTACATTGCTTCCGGCAGCCTGGACCTGCACCGGCTACATGACCTGCTGGGTTTCCGCCCGGAAGAGGATACTGAATCCACTACCGTGGGTGGGCTGCTCTCTGAATGGCTTGGTACCGTTCCGCAGGCTGGCGAAGTAGTGGAGCGGGGAGGCATTCGGATTGAGGTTTTGAGCGGCAATGAGCGCCGGGTGGATGAGGTTCGAATATCGCGCGTTCCCAAACCTTCTCCGGTCGGGGCAAGCGCTTAGTGGCCAGCCAGTTTCGTTCGGGATTTGTGTCGATTGCAGGTCGGCCCAACGCAGGCAAATCGAGTCTTCTCAATGCACTAGTGGGCGAAAAGGTTGCGATTACGGCACCACAGGCGCAGACCACTCGCACAACACTGCAGGGGGTTGTAACCACTCCTGAAGCGCAGATTGTATTTGTTGATACGCCAGGCATACACAAATCCGACACGCTGTTTAATCGCCGAATGATGGAGTCTGTTCGGGGCGCGCTGGTGGATCGCGACCTGATCCTTTACGTGGTGGATGCGACGCGCAAGCCCGTGGAAGAGGACGAGCACGCACTCAGTGCAATCAACAAAGCAGCGAAGGCCTTTCTGGTGCCGAACAAGATCGATCGGCTGGAGGACAAGCGCCTGCTGCTGCCACTTATCGAAAGCTATGCCGCGCTGTTTCCGTTTGCCGACACAGTGCCCGTTTCTGCACGGACAAAGGACGGCGTAGATCATCTGCGCCGCTTGATTATCGAGAGTTTACCGGAAGGCTCAGCGCTGTATCCGGAAGACTATCTGACTGACCAACCGGTGAAGTTCATGGCAGCTGAGATTATTCGTGAGCAGATACTGCGGCACACCCACGAAGAGGTGCCGCATGCTTCCGCGATCTTGATTGAGCAGTGGGAAGAGAAAGCGAACCTAACTAAAATCGCAGCGACGATTCATGTGGAGAGGCCTGGCCAGAAAGTAATTCTGATCGGCAAGGGCGGTGGATCGCTCAAGAAAATCGGCACGGCAGCGAGGTTGGATCTGGAGCGGCTGACCGGGCGCAAAGTGTTCCTGTCCCTTTTTGTGAAAGTGAAACCGGGATGGCGGGAAGATTCGTCCTTCTTAAACAACATTGACTGGCGCGCGATGATAGGAACGGACGACGAAAAATGAGACGCTTTGCTCCTGCCCTTCTCGGGCTTTATTTGTCGATCAGTGGCACGCTCATTGGGGCCGATAAGCCCGGTGGAGATGATCGAATCTCCGATCAGATTCGCATGAAGCTGGCTACCGATCCCGATGTAAAAGGCGGCGCACTGGATGTGGCCGTAAAGGACGGGGTGGTGGTTCTGAAGGGCCGTGTCGATTCCGATCGCGGCAAGGAAAAAGCGACCAAGCTGGCCAAGAAGATCAAGGGCGTAAAGTCGGTAGACAATGAGCTGTCAGTTGGTCCCCCGAACGCGTAGGTTGCTGGGAGCAGTCCTCGGCATATTGCTTTGCGCGCTGCCAGCTTCTATTCGGGCTGCCACTCAAACACCGCAGAGCGAAAGGGTACAAGCGCCTGTATCCGTTGAACAGTCGCGGCTCATTGCTCTTGGTAAACTCTGGATCACTGTCAAGTATTTTCATCCTGCTCTGCCGTCCTCCAAAATCGATTGGGATCGTGCCTTAGTCGACGCGCTACCGGCGATTCGAAGTGCATCCGACCAGCAGCAACTGACGGTCGCTATCCGGCAGATGCTGAGCGTTCTGCAAGATTCGCTGACGCGGGTCGAGCTGGCCAATGCGAGTGGTCTAACAGAGCCTGAGACGGTTGAAACTAATCCAGGTCCACGGACTCAGCAGTTTCGAATCCACTATGGCTTGGCCTCCGCAAAATCGAGCGCCTTCTATGAGGCAGTCGGCTTTAGGGCTGGCACGCAATCATCTACTGTAATAGTCCCGTTCGGCGACAAGCTTGTCGTGCGCGTCCGAACCTCTCAAGCAGCAGCGTGGAATGAGGATCAACTGCTTGGACTGCGCGAGAAGGCCTATGACGAATCACCTTATCCATCTACCGAACTGCGCATTCTTTCGGCGTACCGAATCTGGGGCGCTATTCATTACTTCTTCGCGTACAAAGATTTGATGGATGAAGACTGGGACGCGGTCTTTGCAGATGAATTACCTAAGTTCATCGCGGCTAAAGATGCACAGGCTTATCATCTGGCAGTTGCCGAGATGATCTCGCGCCTGTCTGATTCGAACTCGACAGCCCAAAGCCCAGAGCTCAATCGTTATTTCGGCGAAGGCTCGCCAGGCTTGCAGGTTCGGCTCATTGAAAAGAGAGCCGTGGTAACGGCAGTCAGCGACACCGGTTCTGATATTCACGTCGGCGATGTCATTACGGCAGTCGATGGCGAGAAGGTGTCAGACCGCGTCAAACGCGAGGCCAATTACCTTTCAGCATCAACGGCGCAAGGGCTGTCGGCAGTGGTGGTTCAAAAGCTGCTAAATGGACCGGTAGATTCGGTTGCGTCTCTGCAGGTAAGCGACGCCGATAACCGCAGCCGCAGCGTGCAGTTAAAACGCGGACTACCGCAGATTCAAAGCGCGCCGACTAGTGCCTCGCCCTACCGCCTGCTCCCCGGCAATGTTGGTTATGCTGATCTGACCCACCTGAGAGCCGATGAGGTGGATGGAATGTTTGAGAAGCTGAAAGACGCTCCTTCGATCATTTTCGACGCGCGCGGACCCGTCGGTCTGCCAGTCGCTTCGGTCGCTTCCCGATTAACCGATGTAGCAAATCCGACAATGGCGATTGTCACAGGTCCGATTGCTTCTGAGCCCGATTTGCCCGGCCCCGGCGTAAGTGGCCCTACCTCCAGTTCCTTTGCGTTCCAGACTATCCCGCCGTCGAACAAGCCGAAGTACAAAGGCAAAACCGTGTTGTTGATCGACGAGCGCACAATCGGGAACGCAGAGCATCTTGGGCTAGCGCTGGAGGTGGCAAACCGGACTGAATGTCTGGGAACACCAAGTGCAGGAGCCGATAGCGATCTAACGCAGTTCGTTGTACCTGGTAATTTGACGATCACGTTCTCCGGGCATGATATTCGTCATGCGAACGCTGGCCCTATTCAACGAATGGGATTGCAGCCCGCGTTGCCGTTAGCTCCGAAGGTGACAGCAATCCGGCAGGGCAGGGATGTGGTGCTTGAGAAAGCGCTAGAGTACGTTCGGCCACCAGCAACGCAAGCTTCCGTCCTGAGCGGCGGCTGACGGCTGTATCCAGTAAAATGCAAGCTAATGTCAATTGTTGTCATTGGCTCTGTTGCATACGATGCAATAGAGACTCCGCACGGCAAGCGTGAACGCACGCTTGGCGGCGCCTGTACCTACATCGCACTGAGTGCAAGCTACTTTACTTCAACCTCCATCGTAGGCGTGGTGGGAAGTGACTTCGCTGAGGAGGACCGTGCGCTCCTTTCAGAAAAGAATGTCGACCTGCAAGGCTTGGAACAGGTCGAGGGCAAAACGTTTTTCTGGTCGGGCGTTTACTCGGCCGACATGAACGACCGCACAACCTTGCAAACAGACTTGAACGTGTTTGCGGATTTCAAACCGAAGCTGCCTCCGGCTTATGTCGAAGAGCCTTATCTGTTCCTTGGCAACATTCAGCCGGGCTTGCAGCGTCAAGTGCAAGGCGAGATGCCAAACGTGCGATTCGTAGGTGGGGACACGATGAATTTTTGGATCTCACAGACGCATGACGAACTGCTGGAGACCATCAAGGACTGGGACTTCTTGTTGATCAATGACAGCGAAGCGCGCATGCTTGTCAATGAGCACAACCTGAAACGTGCCGCGGCTAAAATTCTTGATCTGGGTCCGAGCACGCTGATCATCAAACGCGGTGAATATGGGGCGATGCTGTTCCGCAAGGACACATTCTTTTCGGTGCCGGGCTATCTGCTCGACCAGGTATTTGATCCAACAGGAGCGGGCGATTGTTTCGCGGGCGGCTTTGTCGGTTATCTGGCTGAACGCGGATTTGATCTGCGCGGCGGTAACTTTGATGTGAGTGAATTGCATCGCGCAGTGGTGTATGGTTCGGTAATGGGCAGCTTCTGCTGCGAGCAGTTCGGGGTTGAGCGCCTTCGCAATTTGACCCGCAAAGAAATCGACGCGCGTTTTGAAGAGTTCAAGCGCTTTACGAATTTCTGATCTTCGGATAGCTGCCGGGGTTGCCGCGCTCCTGTGCATTCTCGTCAGCGCATTTGCCTGGTGGGCTTACAGCCATGGTTATCTGCTCTACTATGGCGATGCTCAAGCGCATCTCAATCTCGCTCGCAGCATTATCGATTCACGCACGCCGGGGTACGACCAGATCGGCACGGTGTGGCTGCCAGTGCTGCATTTGCTGTGCCTGCCTCTGGTTCGCTACTCGGCTCTCTGGTCCAGTGGTTTAGCAGGCACCGTTCCAGTTGCTTTATGCTTTGTCATTGCTGGCACGTTTTTCTTTCTAAACGCGCGGCGCGTCTACTCGTCATCTTTTGCAGCGTCCGCCGCTTTGGCGTGCTTTGCGCTGAACCCGAACATCCTCTATCTCTCGGTCACTCCTATGACCGAGATGGTGTTTGTGGCCGGGCTCATGGCATTTCTGTACGCCACTCTTCGCTTCTCCCTCTCGCCGCACTGGGCTTGGTTGTCGCTCGCTATCGCCGCTTCCTGGTGGATGTGCCTGACCCGTTATGACGGATGGTTTCTGATTCCGTTCGAAGCCGTTGCGTTCGCCTTCTCTGCACGTCGGAGCCGCGTAAGCATGTTGCTGCTGTTCGCGGCTCTGGCCAGTTTCGCGCCCGTCTATTGGATGGCCCACAGCTGGTGGGAAACTGCAAACTTCCTCGATTTTTACAACGGGCCATACTCGGCGCAAGCGATCCAACATGGGCAGCCTTACCCCGGATTTCATGACTGGCCAAAGGCTCTGCTCTACTATCGCGTCGCAGGACAACTGTGTGCCGGTTGGCCACTGCTGCTGATCGGTTTTGCGGGTCTATGTCTTGCACTCGCGCGTAAGCAAAGGAGCGTGGCAGCCATAGGCTTTCTGCTTCTCACTCCAGCCTTCTACATCTGGAGCATACACTCCTCGGGCAATCCGATTCACGTGCCTCAGTTGTACCCGTTCAGCTACTACAACACCCGCTATGGAATTGCGTTGGCGGTGGCTGCGGCATTTGCAGCAGGCAGCCTGGTGGGACAGCGCAGGAATCTTGCTATTGCCGTCCCTATGATTTCCATTGCTCCCTGGCTGCTTCACCCTGCGCCTGACACTTGGATCACGTGGAAAGAGTCGCAGGTGAACAGCGTCTCGCGGCGCGCGTGGACTCGTGCTGGGGCACAGTTCTTCGCGGCTCATTATCAGGGTGGGGAAGGCATATTGACCTACTCAGGCTCGGGAGACATCGCGGGTATCTTTTCGCAAGCGCAGATTCCGCTTCGAGAAGTGCTTCATATTGGGAACGGCCCTGTCTGGCTTGCTGCGACACGCCGTCCCGATGTGGTTCATCGCGAGCTTTGGGCACTGGCGCAGGAAGGTGACGCACTGGATTGTGCTCTTTCTTCCGCTACTAACTCGCCTTACAAGCTGACGGAGCTGATTCAAGTGCGTGATGCTCCTGTCCTGAAGATCTGGAGACGAGAGCCGTAACCTAAACCATGCTTCTTGAGATTCCATTCACTAAGCTTCACGGCGATGAGAATGACTTTCTGCTCACGTGGCAGGACGCGGTTCGAACAGAACAGGACCTGCCAGAGATTGCGCGCCGCATTTGTGCGCGGAATACCGGCATCGGTGCCGACGGTTGGATGCTGGTTGCTCGCAATGATGACGGCCTAACGACGCGGTTATTTAACTCCGATGGCAGTGAGCCTGAGATATCCGGCAATGGAACCCGGTGCGCGGCTGCGTTTGCCCTGGAAAAGGCCGGGGTAACGGGTCCGGAGCTTACCATCAAGACAGCAGCCGGTCCAAAGCGACTTCGCTTGATTGAGCGTTCACCGTTAAGCTTTCTATTTGAGATGGACATGGGTTCTCCGGTTACAGTCGACCTTCATGGCAGCTTGCGCTTGGCAGGCAGAGACTTCGATGCTGTATTGCTGGATGTTGGTAATCCGCAGTGCGTTTTTGTTGTCGATGAATTTCCTCTCGATTGGCGTTCTGTGGCAGCTGAAGCCGAAGGCCACTCGCGCTTCCCGAAGCGAACCAATGTTTCGTTTGTGAAGCCGCTTGACCGTCACGCCATTGCGGCTGTTTTTTATGAGCGTGGGGCCGGAGAGACGCGAAGTTCAGGAACCGGCTCAACTGGCGCGGGCGTTGCAGCAGTTTTGAGGGGCGTTGTTGAGAGCCCGCTGGAGATCAACACTCCTGCCGGCTTGCTCCATCTCCGCTGGGATGAAAGCGTGTTTCTTACCGGTCCAGCAGAGATGGTGGGCGAGGGAGTGTTCTTCCTCCCTCTATAACTACTCCAACAACTCATGCTGAATGAGAATGAGTTTGGATGACCCTGGTGCAGAACTTACTTTCTAGCGTAGCGGAGAAACTGATTGAAGACTCGGAACGTCCTGGATTTATGTCTCACCTACTTTGGGCACCAGGTATGCACGTTCCAAAGCAACTGAAGATAAAAGTTATTCCTGGAGCTAACCAGTTATGAAATTCGTGGCGACCATAGACTATGGTCCAGAGAAAGAAAAGGTTAAAGCTCTTCATGCGGCTCACCGCGAGTATCTGAGGCAGTTCCTTGATAACGGGCAGCTGGTTGCTGCTGGTCCCTTTGCCGAAGATGCTGGAGCCTTGTGGGTTCTTGAAGCCGAGACGGCTGACGCAGTTGACACGATCGTGAAAGGCGACCCGTATGTCGCGGCAGGAGTGATAGTCAGTTGGGGAGTTCGTCCGCTTGCTTACTGGTCGGCACAGCAAGCGAGGGCAAGTTAGGCCACGGGCAGCGATTTCACGTTGACTCCTATATCCATTGACATCTTCTAACTCTCTTCACCTTCTGCGCTTGCAGATTCCAGACCCATCTGCGAGAGCCGATAGCGCAGCGCATTACGGGTAAGCCCAAGCAGGCGCGCGGCCTGGCTCTTGTTTCCGCTTGCTCGCCGCAGTGCCTCGCGGATCATCATCTGCTCCCAATGATCCAGCGTCTCGCCTTCGGGTAGCAGCGGCACTTGTTGTGAGGCCATTGCTTGCGAATGTCGCGGGGCCTCGATGCGTATGTCTGAGGGCTGCAAGACTTCGTGGGAGCTAAGCACCATGCTGCGCTCGATTGTGTTCTCCAGTTCGCGCACATTGCCGGGCCACGAATGTTCCATCAGACGATCCATTGCTGCCGGACTAATCTCGCGTACCTGCGAACCAAGATCCGCTGCATGCTTTTTCATTAACGCGATTGCCAGAAACGGAATATCTTCCCGGCGCTCTCGCAAGGGCGGCACGTTGATGGGCACTACGTTCAATCGATAGTAGAGATCCTCGCGAAAGCGGCCCTGCTCCAGAGCGGCGCGCAGGTCCACGTTCGTCGCTGCCACGATTCGCACATCTACATCGCGCGTCACATTCGAACCCAGCCGTTCGAACTGACGCTCCTGCAAAATACGCAACAGCTTCACTTGTATGTTGCCTGGAACATCACCAATCTCATCGAGGAAAACGGTGCCGCCGTCAGCCCCTTCAAACTTGCCAGGCTTGCTGGTGTTAGCGCCTGTGAATGCACCTTTTTCGAACCCGAACAGTTCGCTCTCCATCAGATTTTCTGGCAGCGCGGTGCAGTTGATTTTCACGAAGGGCTTGTTCTTACGTGGCGAATGTTGGTGGATCGCGCGCGCGAACATATCCTTACCCACTCCACTTTCACCCGCAATCAGCACCGTTGCGCGCGTTGGCGCGACCCGCTCGACAGTGTGGAAGATTTCGCGCATGGCTGCACTGTGCCCGATAATATTGTCGAATTGATAGCGCGAATCCAGTTGCTCGCGCAGCCGTTGGTTCTCATTTTGCAGCGAACGCACGGCCATCACCCGCTGTGCAACTGTTGCCAGATGATCGAGCGAGAACGGCTTTTGCAAGAAGTCGCCTGCGCCCATTTTCATTGCTTCGACGGCCGTCTCTACCGAACCGTGAGCCGTCATGACAACCACGCTTGCGCCAATTCCACGGCTGTTCAACTCGCGGATGAGCGCAAGCCCATCCATTCCTGGCAGGCGCAGGTCTGTGACGATCAGGTCTGCCAGCGTTGCCAGCGGCAATGCTTGTTCGGCACTCGAAGCGCCATCAACATCGAAGCCTTCATTTTCCAGGTGCAACTGAATGACACGACGAAGCTTATCCTCATCCTCTACTACTAAAACGCGTCCTGACGGCATATCTTATGTTGGTTGTTCTCTGGGCAAGACGATCTCGAACACCGTGCCCGTCGCGCTATCGCTTTGCACAAGTATGCGCCCACCGTGTTCATCTACAATCTTTGCCACAATGGCCAATCCAAGGCCAACGCCGCTCGGTTTGGTTGTAAAGAACGGATTGAAGATATTCTCCAACTGATCGGGCGCGATACCGGATCCATGGTCTCGTACCTGAGTTCGGA
>CAXTWQ010000004.1:88445-103220 GCA_964248065.1 uncultured Bryobacteraceae bacterium
CGCTCACCTTGACTTCCTGCCCCGGGCTGCTGGCCTGGATCGCATTCTGCAACAGATTGGAGATTGCTAAACGAAGAAGGTCGGGATCAAAGGCGAAATGGAGTGACGCCTCGTCCGAGTCCAGCCTCAATGCAACTCCGCGTTCCCGTGCCAGATTCGACTGTTCGCGAAACACTTGCTGTAGTACGAGAATAAGATCAGCGTCGACTGGCCGAATCTGGAGCGGCCGTGCAAAGTCCAGAAAACTAGCAATCAAGCCGCTCATGCGATCCGCTTCGGTACGAATGTAGTCTGCCATCTCGGCCATCACTTCCGGCCTGTTTCGCGCTGACTGCTTGCTCAGCATCTCTGCCGAGGCACGAATGGTGCCAAGCGGGTTGCGCAACTCATGCGCGAGTCCGGCGGTTAGTTGACCCAAGGCTGCCAGTCGCTCATTGCGTCTCAATGAAACTTCCGCCTTACGCAGGTTACGATTCGATTCAGCCAACTGCGCGGCAGCTTCTTCTGTCCGCTCCATCTGATTGCGTTTCGCCTTGGCCTGTTCGAAAACCATGAAGGCAACTATCGCGTAGAACGAGACTCGGAGCAAGACCAAGCTGATGAAGTCCGGTGGCAGCTGAAAGTTGCCGACAAAGGCCGGCAGCAGGAACGAGTAGTAAGCGAAGCAGGCTATAAGCGTCACAGCGACAACACCGAGCCAGTCGAATGTGGTCGCCGCGAAAATCACCGGAACAAGAAAGATAGCGTCTAAAGGACTGGTGATGCCGTGCGTATAGCCCACCAGCAGGTAACTCAGAATCAGCTTAAGGATGATGGAAGCAACTTGGCCGCGTCTGGACAAGAAGAAGACAAACCGAGGCTCAGCAATCTGGAATGCCCCCAGCAGCACGAGAACGATTGGTAAGTCGTAATTAGTCTCGGGAGTAAATGCAATCAGAGCAACGATAAAGCAGAGCCAGGCGAAGTCCTGAACCCGGAACCAAGTGCCCAATCGAAAGCTCTGTCGCGGGGTGCGCGCGCCGTCCGTCATCCCTGTCGCCCTGTGCCAGAATAAGGGGAATCCCAGCAGTCATGAGTAATGTGAATTTGGATCCCTCCCTTCCAGCGGACCCCGGATCTTCGCAGGAAGAAACTTCCTTTGCCGACATCCTCTCCACTTTCGAAAAGCAGCATCTCGAAGCGCCAACCGGGGGGCAAACCCTAAACGGGACCATTGTCTCAGTCCGTCCTGACGTTATTTTGATTGACATCGGTCGGAAGATTGAAGGCTCACTCACAGTAGGGAAGTGGCATGACACGCAGGAAGGCGAACCTACCATCGGTGCGCAAATAGCTGTTAATGCCGGTCCTCGCAACGAAGAAGGCTTTTACGAACTTTCCACCCTGAAGGTAGAGCGTCCGAAAGATTGGAGCAGCCTGCAAACCGCCTATGCCGAAAAGCGAATTATTGCCGGTACAGTGACCGAGCAGGTAAAGGGCGGGTTCCGCGTCGAGATCGGTGTCCGTGCATTTCTGCCTGCATCGCGCAGCGGAATTCGTGAAGCCGACGACATGCCGAAGCTGGTCGGCCAGGAGATTCAGTGCCGAATCACCAAACTGGACGTCGAGAAAGAAGACGTGGTGGTGGACCGGCGCAGCATTCTTGAGGAAGAAGAGTCGCGCCGCCGCCAGCAGGCCTTCTCTGACCTTCGCGAGGGCGCAATTGTGCATGGCCGCGTTCGCACCGTTATGGATTTTGGTGCCTTTCTCGATCTTGGTGGCGTCGACGGCCTGCTGCATATTGGCGAGATGTCGCACACGCGTATCAGCAAGGCTTCTGATTTTGTAAAACCCGGTGACGAACTGGAAGTCAAGATCATCAAGATAGACAGTGGAACTCGCAAGATCTCGCTGAGCCTTAAACAACTTCAGGAAGATCCCTGGATAGTTGCTGCTCGCACATACAACATGGGCGATCGCATCACAGGCACAGTTTCCCGACTGACTGACTTTGGTGCATTTGTCGAGTTGATGCCCGGTGTGGACGGCCTTGTTCACCTGTCCGAACTGTCGTGGGATAAGCGTATTCGCAAAGCCGGCGATCTGCTCAAAATCGGTGAGCGCGTCGAAGTAGTTATTCTTCAGGTGAACGGAGCCGACCGCCGCATCAGCCTTGGTTACAAGCAGGCATTGGGCGATCCTTGGGCCGATGTTCCCAAGCAGTTTCCAATCGGCGCCACTGTTGAGGGAAGCATTACTAACCTGACTCCGTTTGGCGCTTTCGTTGCTGTAACTGACGGCATTGAGGGGATGATTCATATCTCTGACATCACGAATGAAAAGCGCATTGATCACCCGAAAGATAAGCTGGTGAAAGGACAGCCGGTGAAGGCTGTTGTGCTCGAGATCGATAACGAACGTCGCCGCCTCCGCCTCGGGCTGAAGCAATTGGAGCCCACCACCGTTGACCACTACATATCTGAACATCATCCTGGCGAGACTGTGAGCGGGCGATTGCTGGAAGTGCAAGGAACACGAGCCCGCGTGGAACTTGGAGAAGGTGTGGTTGCGATCTGCCAGCTAAAGGCAGGAGGAGAGCAAGCGCCGGCGAAGGCCGCCGTGGAAAAGAACTCTGATGTCAGCTCGTTGAGCGCTATGCTTTCCGCGCGTTGGAAGCAGGGTGGGGAATCGCCTGTGCAAGGCAAGCCAGCCGCACGCGCTGGGGAGGTTCGCAGCTTTCGTATTTCCAGTCTCGACCCGGCAAAAAAATTGATCGAGTTAGAGCTGGCTAGTTAACTTCGTAAACAATCTTTGATTGGTCGCAAGACCAAACGGGTTCTCGCACGTCGATCATAGTGGTGAACCCTGTGACGGAAGCACTAGGTATTGTGAGCTCCCAATCTGTAACTGCCGGACGGAGCGACGAGCATGCGCTGATTCGTGCAGCGCAGGCAGGCGACTCGGACGCGTTTGAACAGCTTGTGCGCGCCTATGACACTAACGTGCTCAGGATGGCGTTCAATCTGCTGCACTCAGAAGAAGATGCCCGAGATATCTATCAGGAAGCGTTTCTGCGGGTTTACCGCAACCTTTCAAAGTTCCGTTTCGATTGCAGCTTCAGCACCTGGCTTTACCGGATTGTCTCCAACCTATGCCTGGATCAGATTCGCAGGCGCAACGTTCGCCGCGAAGAAGGTTCTTCGATTGTCACCGGCAGTGGTGAGATGGACCGCTTTGAACACCTGGCTGAACCTCGGGCTGACGTCGATCCGCAACGGCAGTTGATGAGCTCAGAGTTTAATATTCGGGTACAGGAGGTTCTAGCCGAACTCAGTCCGCGGGAGCGTATTGTTTTTGAGCTTCGTCACTTTCAGGGCTTACGCCTTCGCGCCATCGGGGAAACGTTAGGAGTGACCGAGGAAGCTGCGAAGAACTGCCTGTTTCGCGCCACCCAGAAAATGCGCGCCTCGTTGGGAGACTTCAAGTGAACTGCCAACAGATCCAGACCAATCTTTCGCTTTATCTTTATGGCGAGCTGAATTTTTCGGAGGAGGAGCAGCTGGAAGCGCATCTCGCAACCTGCTCGCTCTGTGGCCTTGCACTCGATCGCGAGAAGGCTTGGCAGACTGCTCTTAATACAGAGCGCCGTGATGTTCCGCTGGACCTGCTTTCGCAATGCCGTCGTGATCTTCACGTCCAATTAAATTCGGGTCAAGCGCTTGGCAACCGTCCTCCCTGGTGGCGAACCATTGCGCTTCCTGCGTTCCCAGGGCCGTGGTCCAACCGTCTGGCATTCGCTTCCTTATTTCTGTTGTTGGGCTTCGGCCTTTCCCATGTAGCTGACGGAGTCAACGTGCTTGGAAGTCTGCGTCATATCGGCGTTGAACAAGCCAGCTTGCTCTCTCCGGGTATATCGCGTGTGCGAACCGTGCGGCCGGACAGCAACAAGCGAGTGCGTCTGGTAGTCGATCACATCCAGCAGCAAGAGATCACGGGTAGTATCGCCGATGAGAATGTGCGGCTGTTGTTACTCCAGGCCAGCAAAGATCCTTCCGACCCCGGGCTCCGCATCGATTCGGTCGAAATGCTCAAAGACCAAAGCGGTTCTGACATCCGCGATGCTCTGCTCTACAGCGTTCAACATGATGAGAATGCAGCTGTTCGCTTGAAAGCCTTGGAAGGCTTACGGAACTTCCGCTCTGACCGTGGCACTCGTGACGTGCTGCGAACAGTGCTGGAGAATGACAGCAGTCCGGCTGTTCGCACCGAAGCAATTGACGTTCTAGTGCCAGCAGGTGCGGCTACCAGCGTCAGTTCCGACTTGGCACAGACGTTGCAAACGGTTATTGAGTCTGAGCCGGCGAACGATTACCTTCGGGCGCGCTGCTTACAGATTCTGAGCGCTGAAAAGCCGGAACGGGTTTACTAACTAGTTCCGGGCTCCCTCGTCCAACCTGACAGAAACAAATTAGAGCACCACTCTCAAAGCGGCGCTCCATCAGAACGGAACCATAATATGCGCTCTTCTTTTCCCATGCTCGCCGTGCTGTGTGCGTCTGTGTTCCACGGTAGTGCTTCTGCGCAAACCCTGATTCGCCAGTTACAGCTAGTGGATCAGGTGCGCGCTCAGCCGCCCTTCCTGGGGGTTGGAATTACTGACGTTAATGCCGATCGACTTGGCCGTCTCAAGATGACCGAAGAGCGCGGGGTGGAGGTCACCAATGTTGAAGAAGGCAGTCCCGCCGACACTGCAGGTGTGAAGGCCGGAGACGTTCTGCTTACTTATAACGGCGAGAACATTTTGGGCGCCCAGCAGTTCACGCGGCTCGTGCGTGAGACGCCCGTTGGCCGGCACGTGGGTGTCGTCCTATGGCGCAACGGTAGGGAACAACGCGTCACTGTTACGCCCGTTGGAGCACAGGCGTTCGCCATGGGACCCGGCGCCGAGGAGTTGCGCAGAATGACGGGTGACTTGCATGGTTTGCGGGGACCGGAAGGACAATTCCTTGCCCTCCAGGGTCCTAACTCTTTCGAGTTCGTAGTCCCGGATGTTCCAACTGTCATCATGGCTTGGAACAGCTCTGCAATGGGTATCGAGTGTGAGCCGATTGATGCTCAGCTGGCGCAATACTTCGGGGTGAAGCAAGGCGTGCTTGTGCGCTCTGTCGCAAAAGGCACCGCTGGTGAGAAGGCTGGGTTCAAAGCAGGCGATGTTCTCCTTTCTGTGGGTGATCATGCAATCAAGACGCCGGACGATCTTCATCGATCAATTCGTCCTGGAACTGCGCCTTTCCCGGTTTCCTTAATGCGTGATCATAAGCAGCTGACACTCAACGTGATACCCTCCTCCGAGCGTCAGCAGTGATGGGCATAAGCAAAGCCGCAGTTATCGAGTGTTTCTGCGGCTACAGGTGAGATGGTCTCTTTGCTGCCAGTTCAACTGAGCGCTCTTGCTGATCTGCCAATCAACAGTAAACGTATTTTCGTCGGTTATCGAATATAGAAAGCGATTCGCAGCATACGGCGCATTCCTGTCATCGAGAACCGGAGAAGTCATCGTGAGAGTGTTGGCCTTCCACCCTTCGGTACTGCTGTAGATTGCTGCGCCAAAGTTGTTGGCGTCAAACTCTACCAATCGTCTCTGCTGCGGGTCGTAGCCAATCAGGTACTTTGCAACGTATCCTGTCTTTGGCTCCCGATCCTCCTCGGTCAGCTCTAGCCATTTCCTGGCAAGTACTTCCGCTCCGGTGAACAGCGCTTTATGAACCTTCTCCGAACTAAATTGCCCGGCACAATCCCAGGCACCTGCAAAGTGAAAAGCGATCGAAGGGAAGGCTGAGATTGCTTTCGTTTGGCTGCTGCCTTGCGCCTTGAAGCAAGGGATCCAGCACACCAAATAAATCAGCACGATGAACTTATTCAGGGGCATCACACCCGATTCTAAACGGAACTTTGCAGTCCAGAGGGAAAGCAACACCGAATCCACTCATGCTGGGGTATCACAAGCTTGCGTGCTGATGAAGCTATGCCTTGGACATTGCTGAAAATGAGCAATCTGTCTAGCGCTGATAGGCGAACGATCTCTCGCCGCGTTAAATCGTTAAGTTAAGTCGCTATCTCTGGCCCGAGTGCAAATTGCAGTTCAAGCATGTACTGTATGAGCTTGAAAATAAGGGCTTCTTGCACGTGAGTAAATTCCGGAAGGTGCATGAGCAATGGCTACCCAACTTGCTGGCCAGTTGCGCCCGCATGCGAGAGTTCATGACATAGCTTTAACACTCGCTCCTGCTGAGCAGGATCGAATCCAAGTGACTTTGCCTCTTTCGCCATAGTTAAGGCCAAGATCACTTGCATCCAACGCCTTGATCATCCGTTCCACTTCGCCTTGTAAGCAGAAGGTCAGTGATCGAATCCCATAATGGTCTTGTTAGATCTCGGCAAGATGCAGGATGCGCTTCGGAGAATCACTTGATCAAGCAGACGCTTGGGTAGGAATCGTTAAGGACTCCAAACTTGCCATAGTCTCCTCAACTTGAGCGTCGTATAGAGCGGGTGAAATTGTCCTGCCGGGATAGACTTTCAATTACGAGTCCAATGAGAATTCACGTAATCGACTGCTCCTGACAATAGGGGTAATTCATCGCATACTCGTTCATTTCAGAACTGTGCCCACCACTCGAGAGAGTCAGCATGACTTTTTAGTTCTGGCATTCAGTCCTAACGAACCAGTTGGCAAGGCCGCCTCTCAACTTTCCGCGGGCGGAACACTCCCGTCCGGGTCAGGAAATTCTGTAAGCAGTACTCCTGAGATTTTCTTGTACTATGTTGAAGGAAAGGAGAGCAACATGTCTGAGATCAGCTCTTTGAATAAGACCTCCGGTGCAAACGGTACAGCTACCGTCCGAGCGCTTGAGAAAAGTTCTGCAACGCCCAGCTCACAACAGAAGGAGCGGGATGTCCGACTTCTCGAGTTGCGGGAGCAATACCAAAGCGGTAAATACTCGGTAGACTCCGCCAAAGTCAGCTCGGCGATTGTTCACCAGCACCTTAACGTACTGGCCTAACCGCGAACTTTGTCAGAAGTAGATCTTCAACGCTAGTTGAATGATGCGCGGGTCATACGTTTGAGAGATAATCCCAAATGTTCCGCTGGTGAATCCAAGGTTCGGATTGCGGAACTCAGCATGGTTGAGAATATTGAATGCTTTGCCGATGATTTCTGCTCTTACACGCTCTGCATAAAGGTAGGTCGATTTAGAGACGCGCAGGTCGAGATTGGATCGGGTTGGACCACGTAAAGCGTTCCGTCCTAGCGACCCATAAGTTCGTGCAGCTGGGTTGGTTACTGAGGCAGTGTCGGTGGTTGACAAACCGGCTGTAGACAGGAAACTCGGGTCAAACCAGTAATTACCTACTTGCCCGTTGAGCAACGTATTGTTCTTCGGATTCAGGTATATCAACGGTCCGACTACATTGGGCCGAACCAAATTAGCGTCGCCTGCTCCTGAAGGCCCTGGCTGACCAGCAGACTGAGCCAGGCCGGCATTGACATCCAGCGTCTGCCCGGTTCGAAAAGAGAAGATTGGGTTCACCGACCATCCCTGGGTCAGCCGGTTGCGCCCGAACATCTTATCGAACGGAAGATCCCACAGACCACTCGCTGAGACATAACTCCGCACATCCTGGTCCGAAGAGGCGCGGAACGCGTGTTGATTGTAAGCGGACACGCGGCTGTTTACCTCTTCAAAGCCGCTTGCATCATCAATGCTGTGGGACAGCGTGTACGAAAGCTGCAGGTTCAATCCGCCTACGTACTTTACTTCCTTGTAGCGTTTCTGCAGGCCCGCTTGCATGCTGTTATAGCTGGCATTTGATCCGTTGATAAACTCTGAATCCAATGCATAGCTGCCACTTAAACCATTAGCGTAGTCGGCGGATCGAGCCCCGGGCTGTGTATTCAGAACCCGCGTTGTGGTTCCCAGAATGAACGGATTGGCATCCTTTAGCGCGGTGAGCTTATGGGCAGAGTTTCCAACGTAATCTACTTCGGCGATGAAGTCGCCCGCTAACTGCTGCTGCAGGCTCAGATTGTATTGGTAAACATAGGGAGTTCGCAGGTGCGGATCGACGCTGTACAGGTTAAACGAACCGAAGGTGTTGTAAAAATCAATGTACTTGTCTGGCGGCCTGGATGGAAATGAATTTGGCGCGTTCGCCGCTACATAAGGCTGTGAGAGCGGACTCGGATTAGCTACCGTGTTGTTCGCCGGCATGTTAAATGTCAAATAGCTAGAACCATAAAACGGCGGAACGCCATTATATTGATACAGATCCTCGCCCTTCAGCACGTCGTAAAAGACGCCAAATCCACCTCGAATACTTGTGCGTGCAGTGCCGGTCGGGTCCCAGGCGAAGCCGACTCGAGGCCCAAAATTATTGCGGTCCGGAAAATTCGTTCCGGTAGGCGCACCTGGATCGCCTGGAAACAGAAGGCCGGGAGGCGCATTGGGAAAGCGCTGAGACTGCTTGCCGGGAAAAAGAGAGAAAGAGCGTCCTTGTGTGTCCTTCCGCGGCGTGTCGTAGTCATATCGTAGGCCAAAAGTCAGCACCAGGCCTGGTCGCGCTCGCCATTCGTCCTGAATAAAACCAGCGTATGACGTAGTTCGAATGTTAGATGGAGCCTGTGCTCCCTGCAAGAATGTGTCGGGCAATCCAAGCAGAAAATCAGCTCGATCGTTACCTGTTCTAATCGCCTGGCCATTCAGGCCGTTGAAAGAGAACTGCCCATTAGCGAACGCATCGAAGACGGTGTTGTCCTGAAAGGGAGATACATAGAATCCGCCCTTCACCGTATGGCGGCCGTGTGTCCAAGTCAAGCTATCTGAAAACTGGTAGGTATTGTTAACTACGTTTGCGGGTCCAAGTCCAGTGAACCCGACATTCAATCCGCTCGAAAAGGTCAGGATGGGCGGTCCGGTTGGGTCATCCTGAGCGAAGTTGATGCCTAACGCCGACGCGGTAGGCCGACTGGCATCCGGAATCGAACGGTCGCGATTTTGCCTCTGCGCAGTTGCCCGAAACTCATTTAGAAGACTGGGAGAAATGATTGAAGTAAGGCTTATGTTCAGAAAGTAACGCCGAAGATTGTTGACGGTCGGAAAACCTGTCACGTTCGAGCCATCGAATGGATTCACCTGCGGGTTATGCGCGCCGCCCAGCGTTACCGTGACACGCTCAGACTCCGCCGGAATGTAGTCGATCTTGCCTGTTGCTTCATCGCTGTTACTGGTGGCGCTTGCACGGGGAAACACCGAACCTGTAGCTGAAGTCGGAATGATGCCGGCCTTGATGTAAGCTAGCGCTGCCGGATCAATCTTGGTTGGGTCGATGATGCCTTGTGCCGCCAAGGTTGGGTTACTTTGATAGCCCGGATGCGTCTGCAGAAATGTGACGAGTGGATCAGTATTACCGGTGATGTCGCGGGAGAAATCGCCTGCTAATTCCGCCGGGGTAAACGTGGTAATCTGGCCAGTCCGCACCGTCTGGGTTTGCCGCTGCCCCTGGTAGCTTCCAAAAAACAGCAGCTTATCGCGTCCGTTGAACACCTTGGGAATTATCACCGGGCCGCCAATCGTAAAACCGTACTGATTGCGCTTCAATATCTCTCGAGGCTGACCCTGCTGATTGGAGAAGAACGAATTCGCATCCAACGCATCATTACGGAGAAAGTCGAAGACATCTCCGTGGTATGAGTTCGTTCCCGACTTAGTGACAATGCTGATCACGCCCCCGGCATTGCGGCCGTACTCAGCGTTGTAATTGCTGGTCAGAATTCGGAACTCCTGAATCGTGTCGGGATCGGGGTTATAAACGATGTCGTTATACAGAGCGCTATTGTTCAAGCCGCCATCTAAAAGATAAGTGACCGAGTCGCTTCGTCCCCCGGAAATGCTGAATCCTCCAAGGCTGCTGGTATTCCCTGTGGTCGCGTTGTAAGACGAACCTTCATTGGTGGGCGTCACGCCGGGCTCAAGCAAAGCAAGATCAAGCGCATTACGTCCATTCAACGGTAAATCAACCAGTGGCCGACTCGTTACCGACGCCCCAAGGGTATCGCTTACCGTCTCAACGCCTGTTCCCTGAGTCTCAACCTGGACAGTCTGATTGAACTGCCCCACCTCAAGCGTCACATCCACTCGCAATGCCTGACCGATGCTAAGCGGCTGAGCCTCGGTCTCCGAGCGCTGGAAGCCAGTCTGCTCTACCGCGACCTTATAAGTGCCCACCGGCAGTTGCAAAACCTGATAAGTTCCATCGGCTCCAGTTATTGCCTGACGCGTTGAGTTCTGGCCGACGTCAATCACACTGACTTTCGCATTCTCGATAACAGCTCCGCTGCGATCTTTAACCACGCCGAGAATCCTGCTGTTGGATGACTGTCCGGAGAGGAGAGCGGCTACCGTCATGCCGGTGACCAGGCACGATAGAAGCCGCAAACGTGAGTGAGGATTGGTTGATTTCACAATGTGTGTTTGATTCCCGATGAGTTTTGCAGATAGATTTTAATGGCTCTTACAACCATATTCTTTCTTACGGTGCCGCGCAAAGTACCGGGCGTGCTGGCCTCTGACGGGCAGTAAGGGCATCAGAATAACCCTACTAGCCCCTGTTTGGGAGGGGAAATCAAAAGCAGACGGATACAGAATGCTTCGGTTCCTCACTACCAGATAGACGAAATGCAGGCACTTGCCAATCCAAGTCTGGCGAAAACCAGGGTCGGGGCGAATCAATGGATCATCCGTTTTTTCCCTTCGCTGACCGATATTGCATTTATTTTGCCTGCTCTCCTGTTATTCCTTCGCATGAATGGTTCGGCTACTTTACTCACCGATGGTGACACCGGTTGGCACATCCGAACTGGCGAATGGATTTGGCAGCACGGTGCTGTGCCAAGAGTTGATCTCTTTTCTTACACCAAGCCGCATGATGCCTGGTATGCCTGGGAGTGGCTGTGGGATCTTCTTTTCGCGGGTATTCACCACATGGGAGGTCTCGGTGCTGTCGCTTTTGCAAATGTCGCCTTATTAAGCTGCATTTCAGTTATGCTCTTCCGGCTGATTCGCCGGACCACCGACAACGATTTGCTGTCGTTTGCCGTAGCAGCCCTTGCGATAGCTGGATCGGGCGTCCACTGGTATGCCCGTCCACATCTGTTCTCCTGGCTCCTCATCTTGATCTTTGCGCATGCACTGCTCTCAGTCCGGCGTGGGAATCACCGACCGCTTTACTGGTTGCCGGCCTGCATGGTGCTCTGGACCAACCTGCACGGCGCGTTCTTTGTAGGCATTATCATGCTGTGCATTGCAGCAGCCGGTGAAGTGATAGACACTTTCCTGCACGCAGAACATTTCTGCGACGCCGCCTATCATCGAGCCGGTCCATATGCCTTGTGTGCGATTGCATGCGCGGCCGTAACGCTTGCTAATCCTTACGGCTGGAACCTGCACGCTCATATCTATTCCTACGTTCGCGACACGAAGCTGCTCGACGCCATTGCTGAATACCAGTCCATCAACTTTCATCATCCCGGTGCGTATCTGTTCGAATTGATGCTCCTGCTTGCGTTGCCGGCTGTGACCTGGGCGGTCTCGCATCGGCAGTACGCTTCCGCTCTTAGCATCATTTTCTGGGCGCACCTGGCTTTACTATCTGGGCGAAATATTCCTCTGTTTGTCATGCTGGTCTCTCCAGCGGCAGCACTAATTATTCAGGATCTGCTGACGCGTGGCGGCCACGCCCCAAGATTGCGTGCGCTCTCGGCCACCATTACTCTCTTCACTCAGCGCCTTCGTCCGCTTGAGAGAGCACCGCGTTTTTATGTTGCTTCGGCCTTCTCCCTGCTTGTGCTGGCGGCCTGCTTTGCTGCATCCCTGCCAGGCTTCGAAGGCCAGTTCGACAGCAAGAGTTTCCCTCATTCTGCTTTGCCGTTTGTCAAAAATGCGAGATTTAGCCGCCTGTATACCACTGATACATGGGCGAGCTATTTCGTGTATCACCTGTATCCACAGCAACGGACCTTCATTGATGGCCGCAGTGACTTTTTCGGTGATGAGCTGGTGGATGATTACTGCCACATCATGACGGCCAAATATGATTGGGAGCGCAAGCTGGATGCATACGGTGTTGATTCGGTCGTTCTTCACCCCGATGATCCGGTTGTCAGCGCTCTGAAAGGCTCTCAAAATTGGCAACTGCTGTTCGATGACGGCTCGGTCATTATCTTTCAGCGCAATCCGGTACCTCGCTCGGTAGCGGGCTCCGGCGCCCCTCAAGTTTCACCCGTTCTCAGGAGCGGGAGAAAAGCGCTTGGACTATCTCAGCCAGGCTTCGTTGTTCGCTCAAACACTCAATCTCAAGAAAGGAGAAGCTCATGAACACATCAGCTTTGTTAGCGTTTTGGAAGGAAGAGGACGGTCAGGATCTGGTCGAATACTCCTTGCTGCTTGCTTTTATCGCACTCGCAGCCGTTGCTCTTTTAGGCACCGCCAAAACCACCATCAACGGCCTGTGGACTTCGGTTACCTCGAATCTAAACAGCGCAAATACCGCAGCCTCCTAAAGAGGAGAGTCGGGCCTTTGAGAGCCACGGTACGGTGTTTCACCCGCTTTGGCTCTCCTTTGTCCCAAACCGCAATCCTTTCCTGGAAGTCACCGTTGGCTGACGGTTCAGGTAATTCCCAACAATCTTCTTCGTAGTTTCAGGTCCCATGAATCGACGTCTTGTTACAGTTTTTCTCTTTGCGGTAATGGTGGCAAGCCTCACAAGCTTCGCCCTGTATCAGCTCATTCTCGTTCGTATGCGGGCCCCGGTCGACAAGCCGGTAGGCACCACGCGACTTGTTGTTGCCTTTCACGATATTCAAGTCGGCGCACTGCTAAAGGATGCCGATCTGACGGAAACTCTGGTCAGTGGTCCAGTTGCCGATAGTGCAATCAAGACCAAAGCGGATGCAATCGGCCGCGGTGTGATCGCAAACATTTATCAAAACGAACCCATTTTGTCTACCCGGCTGGCCGCTAAGGGAGCTGGCGCTGGTCTGGCGGCCACCATTCCAATCGGCATGCGAGCACTAGCTCTGCCGGTCAACGAAGTGGTTGGCTTAGCTGGGTTCGTATCTCCTGGTATGCGTGTAGACGTGCTCGTCGCCGGAAGCGTTGAGAACAGCGAAGGAAACAATAATACGTTCTGCCGCACAATCCTGCAAAATATTGAAGTCCTTTCCGCAGGCCAGAAGGTGGAGCGGAACATTGAAGGCAAGCCGGAATCGGCTCAGGTGGTCAATCTCCTGGTAACGCCAACGCAAGCCGAAACTCTTAACCTTGCCAGCGGACAAACGAAAGTTCAGCTGGTGCTGCGCAACCCACTTGATACCCAGGAAGCAACCACCACTGGCATTTCTCTGGCTAAGCTGTTTGGCAAAAGTGAGGCTCCTGCGCCGAAGCCGGTCGTAGTGGCAGCCCGCGCATCCCGTCCGCCTACAGCCCCGGTAATCGCAAAACAACCCGAGACAGGAACCATCGAAGTGTTTAACGGCACAAAGAAAAGCGAAATGAAATTCGAGGCCGCGGGAGCTCAATGAGAACCCACAAGCTAGTCCCCGTTCTAATTGCTGCGGCCTGTTGTGTCTGGCCAGCCTGCGCTGCCGACGTAGTCGTAGTCGTGGTCAAGTCGGTCATCCTGTCTCACGACAATTCCATCCGCCGCATTGCTGTCTCAAACGGTGACATCGCCGAAGCGGCTGCTGTCTCTTCTAAAGAGGTGCTCCTCAATGGAAAAAAGCAGGGCGACACCACGCTTATCGTGTGGGATTCAAAAGGCGCACGTTCCGAGTACGACGTCCACGTGCAGGCCAGCAGTTCTGACATTGATGCCATTCGCGGCGAGCTGAGCCGGGAAGTCGGGCCGGATGTCTCGATGACACTGGAAGGCAAAAACGTTTTTCTTCGTGGGCTGGTGTCCGACGGGATTGCTGCTGATCGAGCCGCCTCCATTGCCGGCACACTCGGCAAAGTTATAAACCTGCTCCGCGTCGCGGTGCCACCTCAAGATCCCCAAATTCTATTGAAAGTACGTTTCGCAAGTATCAGCCGGGCAGCTTCGCAGCAGCTGGGGTTTAACTTCCTGGCGCTCGATCAGTGGGGCATCGGTGCAACATCGACTAACCAATTTGGAAGCCAGGCCGGTCTTTCGAGCACTAGTCAACTGCAAGGGAATTCGGTTAGCTTCAGTGACCTCTTAAACATCTTTTACTTCAACCCCAAGGTGAATATCGGTGCTGCAGTTCGAGCCTTGGAAGCAAAGAGTCTGCTTGAGATTCTTGCCGAACCGAACCTGCTGACTGTGAGCGGCAAGCAGGCAAGCTTCCTCGCTGGTGGCGAGTTTCCATTCCCGACAATCCAAGGCGGAGCTGCCGGAGTAGGTCAGATCACGGTGCAGTTTAAAGAGTTCGGCATCCGCTTGAGCTTTCTGCCGACGGTCACGCCCCGCGGCACCATTCGCATGGTCGTAGCTCCTGAGGTTAGTTCGCTCGACTATACAAACAGTCTTACTGTTAACGGAACCAGTGTTCCCGGTCTTGCCACACGTCGAGTACAGACAGAGATCGAACTCGAAGGTGGTCAAAGTTTCGTGATCGCCGGCCTTCTCAACAACCAAACGCAAGAACAACTGAACAAGATTCCAGGCCTTGGCGATATCCCGCTGTTAGGCAAGCTCTTCCAATCACGCCAAATTTC
>CAXTWQ010000004.1:103230-113029 GCA_964248065.1 uncultured Bryobacteraceae bacterium
ACAATGAGCTGCTAGTGATGGTGACTCCTCAGCTTGTTCGTCCGGCTCCAGCAGGCGCAGCGATGCCCGATATCAAAATGCCAAAGCCGTATATGAAGGAAAGCTCGCCAACAGCGCCGCAGCAGCCTGGCGAGAAAGTGACTGGCGCAGTTCAACCTTTGCTGAAGATAGATTCGCTTCCGATCGAATTGTTGAAAGCCGGTGAGGGGAGCAACATGCCGGCTGCTCCGGCCGCCCCTGCTGCACCAGTTGCCATTCCGATGTTGCAGCCACCGCCCAGTGCCGGTTCCACTTCCTCAACGGCAGGAGGAGCTCGCCCATGACAGCCATCACGAACCCTAGACTCATCGCCTTTCTAGCCGACCCTTACCTCCGCATGGAGGCGCTTGATACTCTGAATCCGGTCGCGGAAGAGATCTCCTTTGAGAACCACGAAGGAGATTGGAACAGCCTGCTTTTCCGGATGCATGAAACTAAGCCCGAGGCAATCCTGCTGGATCTGTCCAGCGTGCCCGCGGAGCTGAACATGGCAATTCGGCAGCTCCGGTCGCACGTGCCCCGGTTAAAGGTCTTTGCGCTGCACTCCAGCGCTGTGCCGCAAGCCATCTTGTTAGCCATGCGTGCTGGCGCTAGTGAATACCTACACTCTCCACTAGCCGACTGTCTTCAACCCGCCATTACCCGCATCCTTGAGAGCGCAGACGCTGAGTCGTCTCCCTCCTCACGCGGCAAAATCATTGGCTTCCTTTCGTCCAAGGGGGGTTGCGGAGCGACAACCGTTGCATGCCACGTCGCAGGCGAACTCCAAGCTCTTACAAAAAAGAGCACCCTGCTGGCCGACCTCGACCTAACGTCGGGCATTGTCAGCTTCCTGCTTAAGACGCCCAGCTCTTACTCAGTCCTGGATGCCTTGAAAAACCTGTCGCGGCTGGATGAAAGCTTATGGAAAGCGCTTCTTACTGAGAAGGCAGGCCTCGCTATCATGCCGGCACCCGTGGTGTACTCCCGCTGGGATCACCCGGATGAAGAACAACTTCGCCAAGTGCTTCGCTTCGCCCGAACCCAGCATGACTGGATCATTCTCGATCTAGGCCGCAGCTTAAATTCGATTGCCACGGCGGTGCTGGAAGAGATCGACCACTTGTTCCTGGTATCGACGCTGGAGGTAGTGGCTCTCCATGGCTTGCAAACAATCGTGCATGGCCTGTTTGCGCAGTCCGACAAGCTCCAGTTGATTCTGAACCGTACGCCAAAGACCATGGACATCAGCACGCATGAGCTGGCCAAGGTGCTCGGCCGGGCAATTTACGCTGCTCTTCCAAATGATTACTTAAGTCTCTACCAGTCTTATTCAAGCGGCAACCTGCTCGACAGCAAGAACATTCTGGCTCAGCAGTTTAAAGCTCTCGCCTCAAAGATTGCTGGGGTACAGCCCTCAAAAACAAAGAAGAAGTTCGCACTTTTCGGTTAGGACAGATATGGTTGTTACTGAAAATCCGGGTAAACCCGACACACGGGTATCGCCGTCACAAGGATCCTCCAACGGTCCGGCTCCTCGTGAAGGGAGCGGGGCGCAGTATCAGGAGCTGAAGTTCACAATTCATCGCAAGCTCCTGGATCGCGTCAACCTGGAGGCGGTGTCGGCCATGCCTGGGGAGCGCGTCCGCCAGGAGATGCGCCCTTCCATTGCGCGGCTGATCGCAGAAGAACGGACACCGCTTAGCCAGACGGAAAAGGATCGGTTAACCGATGAAGTGCTCGACGAAGTTTTCGGTCTGGGACCGCTGGAGCCGCTGCTGCGCGATCAGACTGTGTCGGACATTCTTGTTACAACGCCGCGGCTGATCTATGTCGAGCGCAAAGGAAAACTGGAGCGTACCACCATTGAATTTCGCGATGACGCTCACCTGATGCGCATCATCGAGCGAGTCGTTTCGCGCGTAGGCCGGCGTATCGATGAATCGTCGCCCATGGTGGATGCCCGTCTTCCTGATGGCTCGCGTGTCAATGCTGTGATCCCGCCACTTGCCGTTGACGGTCCGCTTCTTTCCATTCGCCGGTTCGGAGGTGCGCCGCTGCAGCCCGCGGATCTGCTGCGCAATCTTTCTTTAAACGAAGGCATGCTGGAGTTGCTAAAAGCCGCAGTTAAGGCTCGACTGAACATCATCATTTCGGGCGGAACAGGTGCTGGCAAAACAACGTTTCTAAATATGCTCTCCGGTTTTATTCCGGCAAACGAGCGCATTGTAACGATCGAAGACGCAGCCGAATTGCAACTGCGGCAGACTCACGTCGCGCGCTTGGAAACTCGTCCGGCCAACATAGAAGGCAAGGGCGCAATTGCTCAGCGCCACCTCTTAATTAACAGCCTTCGTATGCGCCCTGATCGCATCGTGGTTGGTGAGGTCCGCGGTGAGGAAGCCCTGGATATGTTGCAGGCCATGAACACCGGTCACGACGGATCGCTTACAACCATTCACGCCAACAGCCCACGCGATGCCATCAGCCGGCTGGAAGTGATGATCGGTATGGCCAGCTCCAACCTGGCAGTTCGCTCCATCCGGCAGCAGGTTTCCTCGGCCGTGGACCTTTTCGTTCAGAACTCGCGCATGTCGGACGGAACCAGAAAAGTCACTTACATCACCGAGTGCCTCGGAATGGAAGGCGAGCTTGTCACCACGCAAGACTTGTTCGTCTTTGAACGAACCGGCATGTCACCCGATGGTCGAGTGCTGGGCCGGTTCAAGCCGACAGGTGTGCGCCCGAAATTCAGTGAACGGCTGAAATCGCATGGCATTGAGCTGTCCCCACATATCTTCCAAAATGTGACGGAGGTCCGTTAACCCGCTATGATCCTGCTGGCCGTCCTGTTTGTTCTCATCTTCGGTGTCACGATCGCGTGCATCGGATTCGGTCTGTCGTACTTCAAGACCGTGCAGAAAAATCAGATCCGGGCGATGCTGCGCAAAGCAGAAGCATCACCCGCGGAGCAGCGCAGCCAGCTACTACGGCAAGCCGAGGCCGTTAACTTTCTCAATACCTTCCTTCGCCGCTATTCGTTCATGGCGCGCCTGGATTTGTTGCTCGAACAAGCAGGCCAAAGTTGGACGAGCACCAAGCTCCTCACGCTTTGCTTTGGGGGGGCCGCGTTAGGTTTGTTTGCTGGATCGAAGCTTCGCCTTTTCGATAGCACCCTGTCAGCGTTTCCTTTAGCTGCGCTCGTTGGAATGATCCCGTTCCTTTCTGTCATTCGCAAACGCAGTAAGACCATTGCCGCATTCGAAGAACAGCTGCCGGACGCCCTGGATTTTCTCTCGCGCTCCATGCGTGCTGGTCACGGATTTTCAGTTGCTATGGAAATGCTTGCCAATGAATCTCCAGACCCGCTAGGCGGAGCATTCCGGCGAGTTTCCAATGACGTCGCTCTGGGGTCGTCGTTAGGTGTTGCGATGAACAGGCTGAACACCCAAGTGCCGCTTGTCGATGTGCGCTTCTTTGTTTCGTCAGTACTGCTTCAGCAGGAAACCGGCGGTAATCTAGGTGAAATTCTAAGTAAGCTCGCTGAGATTATTCGTGAGCGTTTTCGATTGCGGGGAACTGTGCGGGCGGCAGCTGCTCACGGGAAGGTCACCGGCATGGTTTTGGTGCTGATGCCTGCTGCAGTTACCGGGTTCCTGCTGCTTACCAACCCGCATTACCTCACCGACATGATGAACGTTCCAATCGGCAGACTGATGGTTTACGGTGCTTGTGGCGGTCAGGTGATCGGCTATTTCGTGATCAAGAAGATCACCGATATTAAAGTCTAAAGCTTATGTTCTGGATCTTTCTGCTTTTTCTTGCGTTGACGGTGGCCATCACTGTATTTGGCTACAAGCATTATGTCCGGCCTGGACTGATGCTCGACCAGTTGGCCAGTTCCACTTCCGATGCAGTTCCGCGGCAACTCGGTGGAAGTGGAAAACCGGATGACAGTACTTTCTCACTTTCCAAATTCCTTACGCCGATTGGCAATCTGCTGCCGGTGTCTCCGCAAGATGCCCAGTTTGCCAAACAGGAGCTGAGCGCAGCCGGCTTCAGAGGTGCCTCGGCCGTTCCGGTCTTTTTCGGTTGCAAGCTTTGCCTTGCTGCCTCACTTGTCGTTTTCGCTCTGCTGTTTCGTAACCATCTCGAAAATCCCCTGTTCCGAGTCATCTCGCCAATCGCTGGCGGTGGGCTTGGGTATCTGCTGCCAGTCTTTCTCCTTGGGCGTATGGTAAAAAAGCGACACCTTCTGATCCGCCAGGCGTTGCCGGACGTGCTCGATCTGCTGGTGATTTGTACCGAAGCTGGCTGCGGCCTGGATCAAGCCATTGTGAATGTCAGCCGCGAACTAAAGTCTGTTCACCCAGAAGTCAGCGAAGAGCTACTCATGGTCAACATGGAGATTATGGCCGGCACAACCCGTGCTGACGCTCTTCGCAATTTTGCTCGACGCACTGGTGAGGATGAGGTAAAGAAGTTGGTGGCAATCCTGATTCAAACCGACCGCTTTGGAACCAGTGTTGCCGAAGCCCTGCGCACGCAATCGGACTTTCTGCGAATTCGACGCAAGCAGGATTCAGAAGAGAAGGCGGGAAAAGTCGGCGTGAAGCTCGTGTTTCCCATCTTCTTTTTCTGCCTTCCGTCACTGGTGGTTGTAACGGCGGGCCCCGGAATGCTGCAGTTATTCACTAGCTTCGGAACACTGCATCCCTAAATTGACTGGGTGGATTCAGCGTATCTATCAGCAAGATTTTTACTGGCGTACACCTACTACTTAGCATCGGGTTATACGCCGATCACAAAGGAGACAAATTCATGGATAGCATGACAATACAAACGATTATGTGGGTTGCCGCTGGCGGCCTGCTGGTGTTCTACATGAAACGCCGGCGCAATCGTAAGATGCTCCCCTAGTCAAAAGTAATGACGACGGTGGCTGAAGCTCGAAACCTTCAGCAGCAGCTGTATGCAGCACAAAACCCAGATGGCGGTTGGGGGTTTCACGGGGCAAGTTCCTGGACCGAACCAACCGCTCTAGCACTGATCGCATTGCATGCACAAGCCGAAGCGAACGACGAAGAGGCTCTTTCGCGCGGGTATGGATGGCTCGTCCGCTCTCAGCGCCGTGATGGGGGTTGGTCTCCTCAACCGGGTGTTAACGTCAGTACCTGGGTCACAAGCGTGGCGGCGTTGGCTCTTCTACAAGCAAAGCAATACTCAGCCCTTCCAGCTGCATTGGACTGGCTTAAAGGTGAGGTGAAAGCGCCCGACTCACCGGTCCAGCGACTGATCAAGCGGTTGCAGTATGGATCCATCTCGCCAGAGATTGGCGCCGGCTCATCCTGGTTTCCCGGTACCGCTGCCTGGCTATATCCAACGGCCCTGGCTGTACTTACTTTCTTGCGGGCAAGCAGCCAACTGAATGAAAAAGACTTGCAAGAACTGGGGCGTAAAGGCGAAGATTACATCCTGTCGCGTCGATGCCGCGACGGCGGATGGAATCATGGTGGCTCTCGTTATCTGAGCGAAGATGCGTTCTCCTATCCTGAAATGACCGGTGTCGCGCTGCTTGCTCTGGAGCATGTCGATGCCGATCAATTGCACTATCCCCTCAAACGCGCGGCCGCTTTTCTGCAATCGCCGAACTCAAGCGAGGGTTCATCGTGGCTGCAGATGGCGCTGGTCAAGCATCAGGAGCCTATAACTGCATGCGCGACCACATTGCCCTGCCGCAACACGCGCGATATTGCGTTGTGCTTGTTAGCTCTTTCGGCATCTAGCCCAAGAAACATCCTGGTCTGCCCGCACTCCTAATTGATGCTGCTAAACCGGCGCTACTTCTTTCTGGGAAGCCTTGCGCTTGGAACCGGATGTATGCGATCAAGACCTGCCGTGGCGGCTCACCGGGTCTCGATCCGAAAAGCTGGGAGCTACTCGGTCGATCTGGAATCGATGATTCGAAGTATCCTTCTCGAGCATCAGGTTCGTATCGTCGGCAAACGCGTGCTGCTGAAACCAAACCTGGTGGAGTTCAGCCCCGATGCGCCCATCAATACCAATCCGATTTTCGTCTCAGCTGTCGCAAGTGCCTGCCGTGCTCTTGGGGCAGGGAGCGTCCAGATAGCTGAGGGCCCTGGCCACCGTCGCATGACGCTCGATATGGCCGAAACCGCCGGGTATTTCAGAGCCGTGACCCGCTTTGAAAATTGCTTTACGGATCTGAACCTCGACGAGGTCACGCGAGTTAAAATCCGCAACCCTAAATCAACACTGACTGAGCTTTACCTGCCCAACACTTTGCTTGCAGCCGATCTGTTGGTATCGCTTCCGAAGATGAAAACGCACCATTGGGCTGGCGCGACGCTTTCAATGAAAAACCTGTTTGGTGTGGTTCCGGGCTCCATCTATGGCTGGCCTAAGAACGTGCTGCACTGGGCGGGCATTCACGAGAGCATTGCTGATTTGCACTCGCTCTTCCCTCAGCACTTCAGCCTGGTAGATGGAATCGAGGGAATGGACGGCAATGGGCCTATCTTGGGCAGGCGGAAATCGGCCAGCGTTATCGTAGCGGGCGCACACGCACCAAGTGTGGACGCAACTTGCTGCCAAATTATGCGGATCGATCCTGACAAAGTGCGATACCTTCAGCTGGTGAAGACCGACCCCCGATCCTATGCGCACGGGGTGAAGCAGGTAGGCGAAGCGGTGTCCCAAGTACAAACCGCGTTTCAACTACTGCCGCAACTGGAATACTTGCGATTAAAGAGTTGAGCCTCGCTTTCATATAAAAGCAAGGCTCAACTATCAGATAAACATCTCCTCGTCTGAGGTCGCATGATCCACCGTTGGACGAGGTTTCCCCAAATGAGAAATCGTAGTTCGGATTCCAGCAAGCACGCCTTGAACCTCCCGCACTGGCCGAATCACCCCTGACTGTACGATTGAGACAGTCTGTTGTACACGAGTCATCGTGTCATCCATCACCATCTCAGCCCGCTCCATCTGAACCTTCGCTCGCGTGCTTGCATCGGTTAACAAGTCGTCCACCTTGGTGAGCTGCTGCTTGGTAACGTCCAGAATCGAGCTGCTTTGCTTACCGATCCGGTCAATATGGCCTTCTACTTTGTCCAAAGATCGTTTGGAAACGTCCATGATCCCCATGACTGGAGACATGAGCGCATTCACCTTGGACTTCATTTGCAGAGCCACCACCAGCATGCCGACCAGCATGCATGCCTGAATAAACATCGCAAAAGCCGCCAGTCCAACAAAGATGGTAAGCAGCGTGAGTAGAGTTTGTTGATCCATAAGTGGGAACTACGAAATGCAAACCATCATTAGATGGATTCGGCTGTGCTTGTGGAACCCTGAGGAGTTCCTGTCTTTGTATCGGTAACCGCCTCGCGATACGCTTGCTTTCCTGCCTCGACAGCAGCGTTAAGCGTGTCTTTTTGACGAACGACGGTGCTTCTTCCCTTATCGTATAAATCCGCCGCGGACTGCTTCACATCATCAGCACGATTGCGAACATACTCAGTGCCTTCCTGCGCCCGATCTTTGAGGTAGTCAGCACTCTCACCGGCCTTATCGACGAGCATCTGCCGCATCTCTTCCCCAGCCTTTGGCGCCCAGAGCACACCGGCAGCAACACCGATGCCAAGCCCTAGCAAAAAGTAACCGAAGCCGCTTTTCTCCTCCATAAATCTCTCCTTTTCGTTGGGCCACTATGGCCATCAATACTCTTAAATTACCATCTTTAGAGCGTGGTACAGTAGCAAACGTTTCGATAAGATGGCGTTTCGCAAGAGCCCGGTAAAGCTTGCCGGACAGGCACTTTGGGACTATGCGCTACGGCTGCTGGCGCAGCGCCCACATTCAATCGGCGAGCTCCGGCAGAAACTAGCCCGCCGTTCGGCAACGCCCGCCGACACAGCTGAAGCACTCGAGAAATTGCGCGAATACGGCTTAGCCGATGACGGCAAATTCTCTGAGACATTTGCAACGACGCGTTTGCAAAATCAAGGGTTCGGGAAAATGCGTGTTCTTCGTGATCTGCGGACCAAGCGCGTTTCTGCAAAGGTGGCTGAAGAAGCAATCGGGAAGGTGTTTGCTTCGACCGATGAACTGGTGCTGGCCGCTGACTTCCTTCAGCGCAAGTACCGCGGCAAAGACCTTCCCACGTTCCTGAAAGAAGATAAGAACCTGATGAGCGCCTACCGCCGCCTACGCATGGCAGGCTTCAGCAGTAGTTCCTCTATGACCGTGCTGCGCCGGTACAAGAACGACCTTCCCGAACCGGATGAGACTGAGTCGAACGAGTCTGAGTTGAATCAGGCTGACGACAGCGGCCTCGATTAAAACTTTACCTGCGGGACTTTCTTCTCCTGCTCTGTCGCTTTGAAGTAGTTGTCGTCGCGATGGAAGCCAAATATTCCGGCAGCAATGTTCCGGGGAAAGAGATCGATGTCGGTGTTGTACTTCTGAATCGCTTCGTTGTAATCCCGCCGGTCAACAGCAATGCGATTCTCTGTTCCGGCAAGCTCATCCTGAAGGCGCAGGAAGTTCTCGTTCGACTTCAACTGGGGATAATTTTCCGAGATCACCAGCAAACGTCCAAGCGCACCACTCAATTGATTATTGGCGGCGATAGCTCCACTGCGGTCACCGTTGCTTTGTGCTCCAGCCAGAGCCGCGCGGGCGTTTGCTATCTCTCCGATTACGCCAGACTCCTGCTTTGCATAACCCTTGACCGTCTCGACTAGGTTCGGAATCAGGTCAGACCGCCGCCTCATATCGTTATCGACTTGAGCCCAGCGGCCCTGAATATCATTCTTCTCTGTAACCAGCGTATTTCGTGAACCCAGCAGCTGTCCGCCGAAGACGACGGCAACCAGAACAATCACACCCAAAACAACCAACAAACCCTTCATGACTTACCCACCTTCTCCTTTGCGCTCAAGAGCATCAACAAAGCTCACCAAAGCGCCCATTTCTTTCAGATAATTTCCAAACAGCCCGTTTGCATCGGCTGCCACACTCGGCTTGACCGCGGAACGAATAGCGAGTATGGCATGACTGGCCGGCATAGCCTCACCGGTAGCTTCCTCGAGTGAAGCCAATATGTCTGCCTTGCGGTAACGCGCCTCGTGGCCGCTCAAAACCAGAGCATGCCGACCTAACACACAGAATGTCGATAGCGAATCAACCAGCAACTTTGTCAGCTTGTCTGGGTTGGACAAAACCTCGGCTGCCTTTTGTCTAAGACGAATTTGCTTGGCCCGAAGTTCATGCTCCACTTGCGCCCGGTAGAATGAGCGATCAATCACCAAGTCAGCAATCACGTCGGTGCCTTGAAGGACGCGACGATGTTCCTGCATATCGTGAAACTCAATAGGAAAGCAATCGGTGGAGGTGCGGACTTCGTCGGGTGTCAGCAGCAGCGGCGCAGGGCTCCCGGCGTCTTTCCACCAACGGAAGATCGGTTCACATGCGGCTAATTCGCGCGGTCCTAACTCTTGCAGCACGCAAAGCACATTAAGATCTGAGGAAGCCGGCTGCCAATCGTCCATGGCAGCTGAGCCGTATAAAACCACAGCCTGCAGTCGGTATCCAAAGGCGTCCGTCAACCGCTTCACGAGCCCAGACAGCATCCCATCGACCGATTGCGCTTTACCAATCGCTGCTTGCACCGCCACCTCCGAAATCTCCTCCGCCAAAGCCACCGAAGCCACCACTGCCGCCTGAGTCGCCACCCCCGAAGCCGCCGCTGCTGCCC
>CAXTWQ010000005.1:0-20579 GCA_964248065.1 uncultured Bryobacteraceae bacterium
TTCCAGGCCACCTTGCTTTTGCTCTTCGCTTAAGTGCCGGAACTCTGAACTCCCAGAGCCACACAGCTTTATCGGCCGATGCAGCAAGCCCGGCTCAATCAGTTTCAGCGGCAAGCGCGCCTTCGGCACCGGTAGTTGCTATGAGTGCAGCCTCCTCCGAAAAACGGGAAGAGCAGGGAAGCGACGCTCCTCCGCAACACGAGCGATCTGCCACTGACGCTGTTGTTCAGACTTCGTCAACCCAGGCTTCGCAAAACGATACGACCCTTCCAATCAACGAGACGGAAGTTCGTGCGCCGGCACCGCAGTTAGACGACACGCTCGAGGATGGCAGTACCGAGCCGGTTCGAAATGTGAATATGCAGGTCATTGGCGAAGGCAATCGCCGGGTCAACATAGCACTTCTGGATCGTTCGGGCGAACTGCGGGTTAGCGTTCACTCGGCTGACACAGGACTGAATCAGAAGCTTCAGGACAAGATGCCGGAGTTGACTTCGCAACTGGAAGGGCAGAAGTACGACACACAAGTATGGATGCCACGTCGCGATAACAGCAACGGTCAAAATCAGGACGATAGTAAACAGCAAGACCGCCCTAAGTGGGTGGAAGAACTACAACACACATCTGGGAACCCAGGAAGGAATCAATCAACATGGCTGCAGTAACAGCGACCGGCACCAGCAATGGGAGCCTGCTCGATCCACTTAATCTCAACAACAAGACCACGACCGGCACGTCAACATCGGGCTCTTCGACAAGCTCTACAAAGGGCACGAACTCGCTCGCGAACGAATCGACTTTCCTAACGCTGCTAGTTGCACAGCTACAGAATCAGGACCCGTCACAGCCTGCCGACGGGATGCAGTTCGTCACTCAGTTGGCGCAGTTCACAACGCTTGAACAGAACCTGGCGATGAGAACCGATTTGGACAGCCTGAACTCCAAGGTTCCAACACCGGCGGCCACCCCAGCGACACCGGCCGCAGGCGGCACGCAACCGATCGGTTCTTAGTTAGTAATTCAATCGAAAGAGACCAAACATGTCCAGCGCATTCTCCATTGCCCTCTCGTCATTGAAAGCCGAATCTGATGCCATCAACACCACCGGCCATAACCTCGCGAATATCAACACGAATGGCTTCAAAGGAAGCAACGTGGATTTCCGCGATTTAGTGGCAGCCACTCTTGGCAGCGGCGGCGGCAACACTCAGTTCGGCCTAGGTGTGCAGCGTCCGATCGATCACCAGATTTTCTCGCAAGGTCCCATCAGCGGCAGCAGTTCCCAATGGGCCGCAGCGATTCAAGGCAACGGATTCTTCATGCTCTCCGGTGGCGATAACCAGCAGATGTACACCCGCGATGGAGACTTCACCCTCAGTGCGACCGGTGCTCTTCAAAGCTTGACCGGAAATAAAGTGCAGGGCTGGATGGAATCCAATGGCGTGCTCAACACAACCGGTACACCTGGAGACATGACCCTGAGCACCGGAGGTGTGGTCCCACCCGTTCCTACCTCCAAGTTGACAGTGAACGCAAACCTCAATGCAGCTGGCGTAGCTCCAACGACCAACACACTATCGGTGCCCGTCCAGGTCACCGACTCTTTAGGCAACAACCATACCCTGACCATTACGTTCACAAAAAGCACTACCGCCGCGAACACTTGGACCTACGATGCAACCTTACCGAGTCAGGACCTGGCAGGCGGCGTCCCTGGCACGACAACATCGGTACTCTCTGCTCCGGGCAGCTTAACCTTTCAGAGCGACGGAACTCTTAACACTGCCTCGCAGGCGCCGATCACGATGAACATCAACGGATTCGCAGATGGCGCCAAGAATGCAACCGTCACCTGGAACACCGCGGCTAGCGACGGGTCCAGCACCATTACCCAGTTCTCACAGGCATCCACCTACGATGTGACAGTTGATGGCAATCCAGCCGGCCAACTGTCGTCTTTCGGCATTCAGAATGGCGGCCAGGTTGTGGCTGCTTACAGCAACGGCACGCAAAAGGTTGTCGGCCAGCTCGCGATGGCTTCGTTTCGCAATACGGACTCACTGGAAGACCTGGGAAATAACACATTTGCTGCAAGCGGCGCGACTGCACCGGCCTCCGTTGGCTTACCGCAGACAGGTGGCCGCGGACAGATTTTAGCGCAGTCTTTGGAAGGCTCAAACGTCGATATCGCCGCGCAGTTCACCAACCTGATCACTTATCAGCGCGGCTATCAGGCCAGCTCCAAGGTGATTACCACGGCTGATCAGATGCTGCAGGATGTGATTGCGATTATTCGGTAATGTGCAAGTCTATCGCGATGACCTCCGTTGCTTGAAATTATGTACTGCCGGGCTGAAGCTGATTTAGGCTTCCAAGCCCATAAGCTGCCAAAAACTAGGTAAGACGGCCGAAAACTTATGAGGTTCAAAGGCTCCTCAAATATCACTCCACCGAGTGATTGCCCAATTGAGAATACGTTGTTCACGTGCTTCGATTCTAGCCAGAGTCCAGTCGTCTTCCCTGCAGATCTCCTGTAAGCTTCGGAGACTATATTTCGAATAGGTCTTCTTCTTGCTTTCGAATGAGTGATTCTGAGCCTCTCGATTAAGTTGAATAGGCAGAAGGACTAGGTTTCCAATACGGTCGACATTGGGAGTCGGGCGTTGTTGACTACCGTCGGAAGACTGCATCTTTCCGTTCCAAGCTGTGCCGCTCGGATTTTGAGGAAAGATGTGCTCGATCGAGTCCATCGCCTTTAGTCGCCAGAGTGCATCGCGGTCGGTCGTTGCGATTGCGGCATTCTCATTTTTTGCAAGAGACTCCTCATACGACCAGAGGACATAACGACAGCGATCAGGATTGACGTAGAAGTTTTTGCCTGCCAATGCTTCAGTTACTGCCCGCTGCACCGGGTAGCCTTCGCCAAGGTCCCGAAGCCCTTGCATGATCTGGTTATAAGTCCGAAATTCTAGGTCATCCGAAACAATCTTTGCTGCTAGTCGAACGTAGTCACCCACCTTCGTTCTTGAGTCGTTGTTGGACAAACCAAAGATACGAAATGTGACGCGTTCCCATTGCTCTAGCAATTTCAGAATCTCCGAGTCGTTTATGCCGGATGCAGACTTGATCGCCACGGCAAGAATACGCGCATGAAGGATATGGGTAACTGGCTTTAGATCAGCGCGATTGTATAGATCGCTGATCTTTCGAGCAACGTCAAGCAGCCGCATTGAGATTCTGCGAGGCTGGTCAAACGAATTACACCTCTTTTTCAGTAAGAAAAGAGATTCTTCGGCTGAACGCGGTTTTCCTTGGCCGGGTCCATAATATAGGGTTGCGGTGACACGAAGGATCTCTTCACCGGGAACATTCTCCCGAGCTAATTCACGATAGATCTTACCCCAGATTTCCTGGAGCGCCTTGATCTCGGCCTCGGTAGCGGAATCTGACTCCGATAACTCGTACATTCTTCCCATCAACACGCTTTTCGTCTTATCCAGCCAGTCAACAGCAAGTCCTCTGCTGTTAAGAACCTCGAAAACTGTGTAAACAACTCGACTGTCCTCAGTGTCGAAAACAACAAAGCCGAGCCTATGCAGTATTAGGCGCATTAAACCTAATACTGCATCAGATGATTGTTTCCATTCGCTTACAAATTGGCGGCATTCTCTAATTGCATTAGCTAGATTCTGATCAGAATGCGTCTCGATTTCGCCAGCTGAAGGCCCAACCCCCTCTCGAATAAACCTGTTGAAATTAAACTCATTAGCATTGTTAGTCTGTAACAGAATCAGGTGTCCGTCTCGCTTGACTAAGACGTTTGCTAATTCAACGCGACTCTCTGATTTATCTGGAAGGGCTAATTCGATTGTCTTTAGCAGCAAAATCAGGCTTGTCAGCCGTTGCTGACCATCCACTACGTCGTAAATGCGGTACTGAGCCGCACCCACATGCTTAGTTTCTTTAGTTTTATGACAAACGATCGTTGCCATAAAATGGTGTTGATCCTCACCTCCTGTTGCCAGCTTTCGCAGATCGTTAAAAAGGTCTTCCCGTTGCTCCTTTTTCCAACTGTAAAAGCGCTGATAATGCGGGATTCGGAACACACGGTCTGCAAATAAAGTCTGAAGTACGCCATAGCGTGGCTCAATCATAGATTTGTCTAATTCCTTCACTCAGTCTTAGGGGCCTTCATTACTGACTGGGGTCTGGTTGTCGATTGTACTGCAATGTGACTTGACGATCATCTCGCGCGAAGTACGCGCAAACCATCCGTGTCTGTTTTTAAGCTTCTCAATGCATTCGCAACAAGCGCTGGAAGATGATTCTGGTTAGCAAGGTAAGCAGGCCTGTGAACGCTTTCTTTCGCGGCGGTTCAGGCAAAGTTCGCGACTTTGCATTGTTTGGAGAAACAACCGGAGAGACTGACGAGTTTGGTTTACCGGTTCGCGTTAACTGGGCCGCTGAGTACCGCGGGCGAGCCACCATTGTCTATGGGCACACGCCCGTACCCGCGCCTGAGTGGGTCAACCGTACAGTTAATATCGATACCGGTTGTGTCTTCGGTGGAGCGCTTACGGCCTTGCGGTATCCCGAAAAGGAGATTGTCTCAGTAAGCGCCAAGCGAACTTATTATGCTCCGGCAAGGCCGTTTCTGGAGGTAGAATCCTCTCCGGAGAAGCAACTCACAACGCAGCAACGGCAAGACGAACTGCTGGAAATTGAGGATGTAATTGGCAAGCGAATTATCACAACGCGGCTTCATCGCACAGTGACGATACGCGAGGAAAACGCAACTGCAGCGCTGGAGGTGATGAGTCGCTTTGCGGCGAATCCCAAGTGGCTGATTTACCTTCCGCCAACCATGTCACCTTCTGATACCAGCAAGCGTGCCGGTTATCTGGAATATCCGGACGAAGCTTTTGCTTACTATCGCCACGAAGGTGTGGACACTCTCGTATGCGAGCAGAAGCACATGGGTTCGCGCGCGGTCACCATTGTTTGTAGAGATGAGGAAGCGGCGAGAAAACATTTTGGAGTTTTAGGCGAAGGCATTGGAATTTGCTACACGCGTACGGGCCGCCGCTTCTTTGCTGACCGCGTCCTTGAGCAAGCTCTTCTCGCGCGGCTTCACTCGGCAGTGGATGCCTGCGGACTCTGGGATGAGTTGAAGACTGATTGGCTCTGTTTGGATTGCGAACTGATGCCGTGGTCGGCTAAAGCTCAGGAACTGCTGCGGGACCAGTACGCCTCCACCGGTGCAGCCGCTCGTGCTGCAGTGCCTTACGCCGTTGCCGCGCTCCAGTCGGCGGCCAGCAAGCTTCCCGAAGCAAGCGAACTGTTGTTGCGGTATCAAGAACGGTCGGAGTTGTCGGGCCGTTTTGTCGATGCCTACCGAAGGTATTGCTGGCCCGTGCAGTCCATCGTCGACTACCGGCTTGCGCCTTTTCATGTGCTTGCATCGGCGGGGGTGGTCCACTCGGATGACGATCACGTATGGCACATGCAGACACTCGCAAAGTTGGCGGCTGCTGACCCGGAGTTCCTTATTCCAACTCCGTACAAACTTGTCCATCTCAATAGCGAAGAGAGCCAGGCGAAGGCAGTCCGTTGGTGGGAAGAGATGACCGAAGCGGGTGGCGAAGGAATGGTGGTTAAGCCATTAGCTTTCGTGCAGCGAGGAAGGCGTGACTTGGCCCAGCCTGCGTCAAGTGCCGAGGCAAGGAATATCTTCGGATCATCTATGGTCCCGAGTACACGTTGGAAGAGAACCTGGAGCGATTGCGGGAACGAAGCCTGGGCGCAAAACGATCGTTGGCTCTGCGCGAGTTTGCTCTCGGCTTGGAAGGATTGGAACGCTTCGTCCACTCTGAACCGCTAAGGCGCGTGCATGAGTGCGCGTTTGCTGTCCTTGCTCTTGAAAGCGAGCCTGTCGACCCGAGATTATGAGATTGTTGTCGATGCGTTTCGCCACGCTCCGCCATAAACCAGCAAGAGCTTCGGCAGAAGGCGTAGGTTGAGAGTAAAAGCAATTACTGGGCGCCTTCGCGGATAGGAAATACGATTACTTATGACCATCGACCTTGATTTGCCACCTGAGATTGAGGCCGAACTGCTAGCACAAGCACAAGGACTGGCGTTGTCTGAATATGTCTAAAGTCTCTTACGAGACCAAATAAACGCACGAGTTGGCACACCTGACATATCGCATCCGGCCTTCGAATAGCTTGTACTGCCGATGGCTTCTTTCTTGTGCGATCAGCTTCAAGCCATCCGCCTCTAAGAGCTTCAGTATCTCGCGAACACTCCAGCGGCAAGGTGAGCCCTCACAAACAAGCCAAAGATATTTGGTGCGGATGGAGAGACTTGAACTCTCACGCCCTTTCGAGCGCTGGAACCTAAATCCAGTGCGTCTGCCAATTCCGCCACATCCGCGTGTGGGGCCTTACCAGCGTAACATTCAAGAACAGAGTCCGGTTAACTCCGGGCCCTCGGCAAATTCTTTTGCCACCCGTATGGCATTGCGAATTGCCTTCGCAGTCGAACGACCGTGACAGATGATGCAGATGCCGCGCAAACCAAGCAGAGGCGCACCGCCGTATTCCGAATAATCCACGCGCTTCTTGAATTCGTCGAAAGCGTCGCGGGCTAGGAAAGCACCAATCTTACGCGTCACCGAGGTCGTCAGCGATTCCTTCAGCATTTTACCGGTGGCCTCCACCAGACCCTCGCTTACCTTCAGCACGACATTGCCAACAAAACCGTCGCAGACAATCACGTCTACCGAACCATTGAAGACATCGCGGCCCTCGACATTACCGATGAAGTGAATGTCTCGGAGGGACTTGAGAATCGGTGAAGCCTCGTGAGTGAGCGAGTTTCCCTTGTGCTCCTCTTCACCGATTGAAAGCAGTCCGACTCGAGGTGTCTCGGTATGGAAGATGGTGCGCGAGTATGCGTTGCCCATCACAGCAAATTGCCCAAGCATCTTGGCCGTGCAATCAACGTTGGCGCCAACGTCAAGCATGATAGCCGAGGTGTGCCGACGGGTCGGAAACGCAGATGCGAGGGCAGGCCGATCCACACCGGGCAGCATTCCCTGGACCATTTTGGTTGTCGCCATGGTCGCGCCGGTGTTGCCAGCAGATACGACACCTTGTGCCAACCCATCACGGACTAATCGAGACGCTACCCGGATAGAACTGTCTTTTTTCGCACGAACAGATCGCCCGGCACTATCTTCCATAGTGATCTGCTCACTTGCGTGCTTGATTTCGATCGGCAGATTCTGCCAGTCGGGGTGACGATCCAGTTCCTTACGAACTACATCTTCACGACCAACCAGAATAATTTTGACGTTGAAATCTTTGGCCGCCTGAAGAGCGCCTTCTATTTCCGGTTTGGGAAAGAAGTCGCCGCCCATGGCGTCGAGGGCGATGGTCACCAGATTAGGCTTCAACTACCTCAACAACTTCACGACCCTTATACTTTCCACAATGCGGGCAGGCCCGGTGCGATCGGATCTTCTCATGACAGTTCGGGCACTCCGCCATTTGCGGAACTACCAGATGGTCATGGGCACGTCGCGTTGATGTTCGTCGCTTGGAATGGCGGCGTTTGGGATTCGGCATACTTTCTTAGTCTCTCAATTCCTAAAATAAACTCTTAGTGGCTTGCATTCGCAATCGAGCTAAGATTGCGCAGGCCATTCCAGCGATCGTCCACTGGCTTCTGTTGACACTGGCAATCCACTTGATTGCGGTTTTGACCGCAAACCGCGCAGATGCCTTTGCAAGATTCACTACACGTAAACTGCATGGGTAAAGCTAGCAGGATTACCTCGCGCAAAACTTCGTTCAGATCGATTCCAGGGCCCTCATAAAACCCGACCTCAATCCCGGCCTGGTCCACTTCAATCTCTCCCGCGCTCGCACCAGCAGCTGGAACGTACACCAGATCGAATGGCATCTTAAGAGGAAACGGCGTCGATTCAAGACAGTGATCGCAAACCGCCGCCATGGTCACATCCAGTTTTCCAACCGTCCGAATTTCCCCGAGCGAGTAGCTGATCAGCTGCGCTGTGCCTTCAGCATGGAGAACGGATGATTGCTCGATGGAGCTTCCAAAATCAATGTCGCCTGTTGGGATCTCCAGCTTAAACTGAACAGGTTTTTGCTCAAGCTGTTGCAGGTTGATGAACACGACAAACCTTCCCGTTCGACTTAAAGACTAAAATGCTAATAAGAATTTCCGGAACTGGCATTAGAGACGTCCTAATGCCTGAACAAGCACGAACTCAAATTATATCAAGCTGGGTACCCGAAATGCATTTGGATCCGGCTGCCCCTGGTCTGCAAGTTTTACAATATGTGGTCCTGAGGCGAGAAAATATTTCCTGATTACGCACTTCCAGGTATGCCCGAAACCCTCTTGACCCTGCTATCGAATGAGTATCTGCCATTCCGTCTCTATGCGGAGCACAAGCGAGGTGTTACCCCAGCTCAGTTGGCAGCAGCATTTGCTGTTTCGGTTCCGTGGGTAGAAGAGCGTATCGAAGCCACTCGCTTGATGGTTGAGAAACAGATACGGGTTGAACTCGTAAACTAGTTTAGGTCTAAACGTTTACCTGCTCTTCCGGCGGCGGCTGGTCTTGTGGGCGATAGTACAATTCAGAACAATCGCTATTTAGGACGCCCCCGACGATTTCCATATCTCCCCGGAAAGCATCCTGAATAAGGTCGGAGGCGTTGATGTGCTTGGTATCGAAATACATGCTATGCACATCATTGCGGGTGGCACCGAACACAACACGCGTGATCTTAGCCCAAATGCAAGCCACCGCGCACATGCTGCAAGGCTGTAAGGTGCAGTAAAGTGTACAGCCCCGAAATTCAGTTTTCTTCCAACTCTGCCCGAGTTTGCGAAGCGTGACGATCTCGGCGTGTGCTGTTGGGTCATGCCGCATCTCTGCCTCGTTATGCCCGGAGGCAACTACTTCTCCATCCATAACGATGACGCAACCGACCTCGCCAGCTCCGGGAGTGCGGTCGCCTTCCCAGGCTTGCTGTATCGCAAGGCGCATGAAGCGCTCGTCTTGTTCGAGGCTCATTAGACCGTCACCCCCACGTTGAGATCTTAAGCAGAGGGCTGATTCTGAGCCTGAGTTAATTGCCGGCTGAGAGACTGCCATAAGCCTGACCGGAGGGACCGAATTCGGCGCGCGGGGGTCGGCGTCGTTGTGCCGGTTGTTTTAGGCAGAATGAACTGGTCAGCAAGACAGCCGGCAAATTGAACAGTCTCGGGCATAAGTCCGTGAATTCGCGCTGCTAGATATGCGTCTCTGCCAATAGTAATTTCAGTACGACCCTCAAGAGTAGCCGCAAAAATCTTTTCTGCTGCTGCCTTTGTCTCGTGAGCAACGCCGGGCAGGGAAGCCGACACGCTAAACCAGCGGTACTCTTTTTCGAGATCACCAACCACAATCGCATTCGGATAAGAACCGGTACGAAGCAGACCGGGGCAGACCGTCGTGACGCGGATGCCCTTTGTTCGCATTTCGGCATGAAGCGTCTCAGAGAAGCCGGTTGTAGCAAACTTCGCGGCATTGTAGGGAGCTAAATGAGGAACCGGAATCTTTCCTCCAATCGAGGAAATATTGACGATGGAGCCTTCGCCACGCTCCAGCATCTGCGGCATAACGGCGTACGTCATCTGTAGTCCCGCGAAGAAGTCGCTCTCCATTGCATCACGGTATGCTTCCAGCGGCTGCTTCTCAATTGGGCCAACGTGAATGACGCCGGCATTGTTAATAAGAATGTTTACCTGGCCGAACCGCTCGGTTGCAACCCGACCCAATCTCAGGCAGTCTGCGTTCTCGCGCAGGTCGCATGCCACCAACTCAATCCGATTCTCGCTTGGAACCGCACCGCGCGTGAGCAGCATTTGTTTTGCGGTTTGCAGCTCGCTCTCCGACCGGGCAGCCAGCACCAAGTTGGCTCCAGCGCGGCCGAACTCTTCCCCCAGTGCCAGGCCAAGCCCGCGCGAGCCTCCAGTGATGATTACGGTTTTTCCTGCAATAAGCAGCGGCGCCCGGGTAGCCCGCTTTCTCATCAGCATGGCTCCGCCCAACAACCCTGCACCTGCCAGCGCAAGACCGGACGCTTTCCAACCTGAAGATTTCTCCATTACTTGCTATGCCACCTCACAACGAGTACCCACGCACGGGTCGACAATCGGAACCTCGGCATGTGCTTCACAAGTATCACAGTTGCTGCACCGGCCTGACACTTGCTCTCCAAAGTATTGCAGCAGAATATTACGCCGGCATTCACATGTTTCCGCGTACTGCCGCATCTGCTCTAAGCGCTCTTTGTTGTACTGCTTCAAAGCATCTTGTTGAGCCGAAGCTTCCTTCACCGCAGCGCCTAAGTCTACGTTTTTTGTAAGCTGAGCATGGCCGCTTCGGTTAACCTTAATTGCACCTGAATCTTCCATCTGCTGCAGTACTCGTGTTAGCTTCCGAGGTGAAATCCCAGTCTCTTCCGCTAGTGCCTCCTTGCCCAGATTGTTTGAGTCAGATGAAAGCGCCTCGCTTACAAGTTCAAATTCAGATGCATCCACTTTGCCGGTAGCTGTATGAAAAGCCTGTGCGCCAATATCCTGCTTCCTGTAAAACAGTACTGCCTCTGCGCGTTCTCCATCGCGTCCAGCTCGTCCGATCTCCTGATAGTACGCATCCAGGGAATCGGGCGCGTCGTAATGGTACACAAAACGAATATCAGCCTTGTCGATACCCATGCCAAAAGCGTTGGTCGCGACAATCACTTCGGCTTCGCCGGACATAAACTCATTCTGAATTTTGTCCCGTTCAGATGCTTTCAAACCACCGTGGTAAAACAACGACTTGATGCCGTCTTCGGAGAGCCCGGCCATGATGGATTCAGCTTCCTTGCGTGTCGCCACATAGATAATTCCGGGCTTGTCAGCCCAGCGAACGCGATGCAGCAGCGCTTCTAGTTTCTTGTTAGCGTCTTTGTGGTGATCGACGCGCAAATAGATGTTCGGTCGGTCAAAGCCGCCCACCAGCACCTTGGGTCTTTTCATCCCGAGGCGGCTAGCAATCTCTTCGCGAATGGGGGGCGCGGCAGTGGCTGTCATGGCAAGAACAGTAGGATGGCCTAGCTGTTCAATCGTGTGCCCAAGTTGAAGGTAGCTGGGGCGAAAATCGTGGCCCCACTGTGAGACACAGTGCGCTTCGTCAACCACGAACAGCTTGATATTCGCCTCCTGCAACTTCGCTGTGGTTTCCTCTTTTTCCAATTGCTCAGGAGCAAGAAAAATAAACTTAGTCTCGGCAGCTTCAACCTTTTCCAAATCGGCCTCGAGTTCAGCCTTCTTCCTTGTCGAGTTGATGACGAGTACTTCACTCTCAATGCCTTTTTCCTGGATCGAATCCACTTGATCCTTCTGCAATGCAATCAGCGGCGAGATAACCAGTACCGCTCCATCTAACAGAAGTCCAGCAATCTGATAGATGGCTGATTTGCCTGAACCCGTCGGTGCCACCACTAGAGTGTCATGGCCTTCCAGCACTGAACTGATAGCTTCCTCTTGTCCAGGCCGAAGTGTTTGATAACCGAACCTTTGGAGAGCAATCTTTCGGATCTTGCTCTCGCTTGCTGTGCTCTTTGATTCACCCTTGCTCTTAACTGCTGACATTGGCTTTCAGTGGTCAGACCAAAGGCGAATGATGAGAGTTTCCGGGAAATTTTTCGGGTTGACAATCCAGTTTGCTCTTCTCTCAACCCGAAAAATCTGAGAGATTAACTCGCGACCTACCACCTTGTGAGTACCGGGCCGATTAGTATGAATCCTCAGTTTGTTATCCACATAGTCGCCCAGGCCTTACTGGCTGCCTTCTGGATTTGTCTGCCGCTGCTCGCCCTTTGCTTCGTCGTGAGCGTAGTGGTGAACCTGATTCAGATTGCGACCTCCATGCAGGACGCAGTGTTTAGTACTATCCCTCGTTTGACAGTTGCTCTAGGAGGCGTACTGGTCCTGATGCCCTGGATGCTGCACCGCGCTGCTGCGTATGCCACCTCTATCTTCAGCGATCTGGCCCAGTATGCGCGGTAACCTTTCGCTTTCGGTTTCTACACTTCTTGCTTTTGCGCTCGTGCTTTCCCGCATTGCGTCGGCGTTTGTCTTCGTACCTCTTCCCACCCAGGATTCCGGTCCTCAAATGGCTCGTATCGCCATAGCCCTTGCGTCTACCTTCGCTCTCTTTCCGCGCTGGCCAAATATCGACGCCGAACACCTTGGGCTCTCCACTATGGTCTTGTGGATGATCTCTGAACTCGCGCTTGGAAGCTGCATCGGGCTGTTGGTTGCCTTTATCTCGGAGTCGCTTACCTTCGGCGCGCAGGTGCTCAGTCTGCAAGCCGGCTATGGGTACGCCTCTGTCGTGGATCCCACAACGCAAGCCGATTCGAATGTTCTTCCGGTAATCGCTCAGCTGACCGCAGGCATGCTCTTCTTCACCACCGGGCTTCACCGATATGTGATCACTGCATTTGCGGACAGCCTTGATTCGTTCCCTCCGGGAAGTTTCACCGTGAGCCGCGAACTGGCGAAGGTTGTCATCAATGTCGGAGCAAGCATCTTCTCGGTCGGTATTCGTTTATCGCTGCCGATTGTTGGCCTGCTATTGATGACCGATACCACCCTTGCCGTTCTGGGCCGTATCAGTTCGCAACTGCAGATGGGACATAACTCCTATCCGGTGAAGATGATGCTTACCTTAGCCATGCTGGCGACCATACTGGCCGTTGCACCATCACTGTACGGAGCCTTTGCGTCAGACGTGTTCGCTACTATCCGAAAAACGATTTTGCGCTAGGACTTAGGCGCAAGCAACATGGCAGGCGATAAGTCAGAGAAGCCCACTCAGCAGCGCGTCAAAAAGGCGCGCGAACAAGGTCAATTTCTTTCTGCTCGCAGCCTGATTAGCGCGGTTGAATTTGCAGTCGCGCTCGTTTTACTCAGCAGCTTTTTTACATCATGGTTTTCTAAAATGCGCGGTTTGACGATCAACCTGCTGCAAACAGGCATGACCGTCGAGATGGCCGACGCGCAATGGACTAAACTCATCCGCGATGTGCTGATTGAGGGACTGCTGCCGCTTGTGTACTTTGGTGGCGCTCTGTTGGCCGTTACGGGAAGCGCGAACCTCGGGGTTACGCAATTTGGCTTCAGCGTTCATAAGCTTATGCCTGACCTCAACCGGCTTAATCCGATTGGGCGCTTGAAGGATTTACCTCAACAGAACTTGAAATCGGTCGTGGAAGCGATCTGCCTCATCGGGCTGCTTGCAGCGTCCTTGAATAGTTTCTATCAGGACAACACGGACGCTCTGCTGCGGCTGCCGTTTCAAAGCCTACCGGTTGCTACTACGATGATCGGCAGCATGCTGACCGGAGTTCTCTGGAAGGCTGCGTTCCTGTTCTTTCTCTTTGGTGGCGTCGACTTATTTAGACAGTACCGCCGGCACATGGGCTCCATGCGCATGACCAAGCAGGAAATCAAACAGGAAAACAGAAGCAACGAAGGCGACCCGCAGGTTAAGGGCAGAATACGGCGGCTCCGCCGCGACATGATGCGCGGCAAAATGCTGCGGGATGTGGCTACTGCCACAGCCGTTGTCGTGAACCCGACACATTATGCCGTTGCAATCAAATACGACGTTGACAGCATGTCGAGCCCAGTGGTTGTGGCGAAAGGTAAGAACTGGCTCGCCTTACGCATTCGTACCATTGCTGTGCAGAACGAAGTGCCGATTGTCGAGAACCCACCGCTTGCTCGTGCGCTGCATGGCTCCATTAAAGTGGGCCAGCCAATTCCTCCGGAATTCTACCGCGCAATGGCTGAGATTCTTGCCTACATCTACAAGATGATGGGTCACCAGATGTCGGCGTAAGCTAAGCCGATCGCAGATTCTCAGGCGGGATTCTGTCGATTAAATCTCGAATAGCACGGGTGAGCTGGTCGACGGTCCGTCTTTCACTAGCAGAGTCTACGGTTCGTAGTCACTCAAGCTCACTGACCTTGGCCTACGTGACTGTAGGTCTCCAAGTGCAAAATAAATCCAACGAAAGTCGGTCGTATCTAGCACCGTGTACTAATAGGTTTCCAGGCGATGAATTCACCCCCTAGGACAAGGTATCCCAGAGACTACACCAGCGTTGCTCTCCTTCAACGCGTTGCCCAAGGAGTCCGAGGGATCGTAGACGAAATACATTGTGGTTTCGCCTGCTCGAGCGAAGCCCCATCCATCCCATTCAATGTGCTCTAGCTCTCCAGATTTGGTGCTACGAGAAGAAAACTCAACGTTTGTAGTAGACCACCAAGCGCTACTCGAACCTGCGCACTTTCCCGCTTCGCACTATTCAAACATCCTCGACTCTCTTTCTCATAAACTTCGCCCTCTGTCTACCGGAACAATCTGAGACAACTCTATTCTGCTTTCCACTCTCTAACAGCTAGAGTGAGCAGCTTTCTTCTCATCTCAACTTGCCATGAGTAGTGGGCCATAAATTGCCCATAGCATTGAAAACCAGATGTCCACGCAACCGCAGACTTTCCCCCTAGGCGCAGGCCTGCCCGGAAGCGGCTTCTCCTGGCAGAAGCTTGGGCAATATGCGGTTCCCATTGCGGTGCTCGCCATCGTGGTCGCTCTGATCACGCCGATGCCGCCCTTCATGCTCGACCTCTTAATCGTGGTCGACATCATGATGTCCGTTGTTGTGCTAATGGTCGCCCTTCACATTCTGAAGCCTGTTGACTTCAGCGTCTTCCCCACGACTCTCTTATTACTAACTCTCTTTCGCCTCGCTCTAAACGTTAGCTCAGCACGTCTCATTTTGCTGGGCGGCAATGGCGGTACATCCGCTGCAGGCGGCGTCATCGAAGCGTTCGGAAGCTTTGTCGTCGGTGGCAATTACATCGTTGGCGTGGTCATTTTCCTGGTTCTAATCGCCATTCAATACATCGTGATCAACCACGGCGCAGTCCGTATCTCCGAAGTTTCGGCGCGCTTCACTCTCGACGCCTTACCTGGTAAGCAGATGGCTATTGATGCCGAGATGAATGCCGGCTTGATCGATGAAACGGAAGCGCGACGTCGTCGCAAAGGCGTAGCGGCTGAAGCTGAATTTTATGGCTCTATGGATGGAGCCTCGCGCTTTACACAACGTGATGCCATCGCCAGCATCATGATCACGATCATCAACATCGTGGCCGGGTTTCTCATCGGCGTCATTCAACACGGCATGGACCTGAAGCGCGCCATCCAGACTTACACGATTCTCACCATTGGTGACGGTTTAGTGACTGTGGTTCCTGCGCTGATGATCTCGGTTGCAGGCGGCATCATCGTCACCCGCGCGAGTTCGGAAAATCGCATTGGCGACGAGTTTTCCAAGCAACTGTTTACCAAAACTGAACCGTTGTTTCTCTCCAGCGGCGTGATGGTTCTATTGGCAGTCTTTCCAGGCATGCCAACCATTCCGTTTCTTTTATTGGGTGGCGGGCTAGGCGCAGTCGCTTGGAACAAGCGTCAAAAAACTAACAGCGCTGTCAAGAATGAGACACCGATTGCTCCTCCCGCGGCGGCCGGTGAAAATCTTGAAACCCTGCTCAAAGTCGAGCCAATCGCCATTGAGGTTGGTTTGGGTCTGGTGAATCTGGTTGCTGGCGGAGCTACTTCGCCCTTGCTGAAGAAGATTGCCGGTATCAGGCGGCAGTTCGTGACGAATCTCGGCTATCTGCTTCCACCTGTGCGCGTCACCGACAACACCTCACTACGCGCCCGCGAGTACATGGTGATGCTGAAGGGTAGTGAGATTGGCCGGTACGAGCTTCTGCCCGGTAGCGAACTCGCTTTACCCACCGCCAAAGCCGATAAATCCTTCCCTGGCCAGCAGACGCGTGAGCCTGCCTTTGGCCTTCCCGCGTTATGGATACCGGTGGACAAAGTGGAAGCGGCTCGTGCTGCCGGTCACACGGTTGTTGATCCCGTTAACGTTATTGGCACTCATCTTTCTGAGCTAATCCGCCAACACGCGACGGAGATTTTCTCGCGTCAGGATGCCAAACTCTTCTGCGATCGCATCGCGCAAGACCACTCGAAGGTGGTTGAAGATTTGGTGCCTAAACTGCTCTCCTTAGCATCCGTGCAGCGTGTGCTTCAGAATCTACTTAGCGAGCGGGTCTCCATCCGCGATGGTGTCAGCATTCTCGAAGCTTTGGGCGAAGCCGCGGTCACGACAAAAAATCCGGTGTTACTCACAGAATTTGTCAGGCAGTGTTTGCGACGAACGGTCGTGAAACCTTACTTGAATCAAAAGGGTGAACTTCCTGCCTACATTATGGACAACACGACTGAGCAAACAGTCGAATCGGCTGTGCAACACAGCGAGTCGAATTCGATTTGCGTGCTCTCGCCGCAGATTGTTCGTGACATTGTGGGGCGGCTTGAGCGCAGGATTGAGCGTCGTGAGGTGCCGGTGATTGTCGTTACCAGTGTCGGAGCGCGCTACTTCTTCCGTCAGATGGTGGAATCGTCGCTGGGCAACTTGTTTTTCATCTCGCATAACGAGGTTCCGGCTGGCGTCAAGATCGTATCTTTGGGGGTCATCTAATTTATGAGACTGAAATCATATTTCGCAGCTTCCGTTGCTGAAGCAATTGAGAAGGCCCGCGTCGAATTAGGACCGGAAGCAATGCTGCTGAACTCCCGTGAGATTGCTCCGGAACAGCGCCATCTTGGAGCTTATGAAGTTGTTTTCGGTATCACCGGCGAACCGCTTATCCCGCGGCGGCCTGAAGTGATTACGCAACTGTTCACGCCGCCTGCAGTAACGGTTCCACAGAAAGCTGCTCCAGTCTCAGTAGCTCTGTCACCTGCGCAGGCCTTTGCGGAGCCCGCTCCCGTCGTCGACGCGATTCCGGCGTGGAAACGCACGCTGGAAGAGTTGGTTTCGCGGCAGAGTAAGCCCGTTACGCTTGGCTCACTGTTGCAGACTCAACCTTCTCGTTCTGAGTCTGTGGCAGCGCCAACGCTGATACCGGAAACTGCATCTTCCGACATTTTCAAGCGCGGAACGCCCGCCCGTCCGCAATCGAAAGCAGTCCCGTTTACTCCAGTCATTCCCATTAGATCTGGCCCTGCAATTTCGGCTGTCGCTGATCGCTTGCCTACCAGTTCTCCATCGGCGGAGGAAGCTCCTCGAAAGTCGCAAGCTGAATTGGCCGCAGATCTGGTAAACCTGCAGCAACAGATTGAGCGTGTTAAGAATTCGCTTTCTGTTTCTCAGTTCGAATCGACGCTAAGCCCACAATCGCGTGAGTCTGCTGCTTTGCAACAACAGTTGCTGGGCTTCGGTTTTTCGACCGGTTTTTGCCAGCAGATGCTTAGCGCGATGGACGAACGTTCAACCGGTTCTCGGCGATTTTCACTCTCTTTGGAACAGATGCAAGAGGCCTTGATTGCTGAGTTGCATAGCCGGCTCGAAGTGGATGCCGAGATCGGCAGCGCCGGTTCTGCCAGCAAAGTGATGATGCTTGTCGGACCGCCTGGCGCAGGCAAGACGACCACACTCGTCAAGCTTGCCATCAAGTACGGTCTGCAACGACGCTTACCTGTCCATCTGCTCTCTCTGGATACGGTCCGCATCGGCGGATCAGAACAGCTCGCTACTTTCGCGCGTATCCTGAATGTCGGCTTTGACGCGCTCCATACAACAACTTCGCTTGCCGAAGCTCTAGGCGATCGACGGACTGACGAAATTGTTCTGATTGACTGTCCCGGTTACGGGCCTGCCGATATGGAAGACGCGGCTGCCACGGCTGCATTCCTTCGCCGCCAGCCCGACATCGATGTTCAACTCGTTCTGCCAGCGTTCATGAGCGGTTCGTCCATGCAGGCTGCGACCGAGCGCTTCTCGATCTTCGGACCCTCCAAGCTGTTGTTCACTCACCTGGATGAGGTGGATTCGCTAGGGCCCATTCTGGAACGCGCAATCAAATCTGAACTCCCGGTTTCGTTTCTTACCGACGGACAGGGCATTCCGCAAGACCTTCACGAGGCTGCAAAAGACCGCTTCACCCAAGGCATTCTGCACGGCGCAGCGGCCTTTGGCGCCGCCTAAACCCTAGGGTCCATTGTCATCATGTACGCAGAAGCCATCCATACTCAGTCCGCTCAAGAGCGTGAAGCTCTGATTATTGAGCATCTTCCACAGGTCAATTGGATTGCTGCCCGCATTCATGAAAAACTGCCACCAAGCGTGCAGCTTGACGATCTTGTCTCGGCCGGTATTGTGGGTCTTCTCGCGGCTATCGATAATTTCGATCCCAGTCACAATGCCTCGCTTCGAACGTACGCTGAATACAAGATTCGCGGCGCCATTCTAGACAGCATCCGCGGCTTGGATGGCATTCCGTCTCACCGGCGCAAGTACGTAAAGTATGTGCAGGAAGCTATCTCTACGGCTGAGCAGCGCTTTCAACGAACACCGACCGAGGAAGAAATCGCGGCCGAACTGAAGATTTCGCTCGAGGAGTACCAGCGCTGGATGGTAGACCTTCGCGGCGTTTCTCTGGGCAGCCTTGATGTGCTTGAAAACAGCGAAGAGGTCGGCCTACTTAAGTTCATCGCTGATGATTCCGAACAATCTCCAGAGCATATCCTCCAGCAGTCACAACTCGAACGCGTCATCACCGCAGGCATTGAAAAGATGCCCGATAATGAGCGCACTGTGCTGAGTCTTTACTACAAAGAAGAACTGAACTTGCGGGAGATTGCACAGGTAATGGGCCTCCACATCACTCGGATCTCGCAACTGCGGTCGCAAGGAATATTGCGTCTGCGCGGCTATATCGAACACAAGTGGCCCAGTGCCCGCGGAATCTTTTAGACCTTCAAAAATTTACCAATGAACCTCAATCAACTCCTGCCCGACATTGTTGTTGCCCTTCCTGTTCTGCTGCTGCTTTCGTTTGCAGCCTGCGCCTTCCTGATCAGCGGACTGAAGAAGCAGGTGCGTGATCTTGCTCATGAGATTGAAGGTTCTCGAGCGGCGACCGACTCTATTTCCAAAGCCGTAGCCGTGCTGGATCAGTTCAGTCCGAAACTTGTCGAAGCGCGCCTGACTGAGATTGAAAACCGGAAGCCTGTGGTTTTGCCCGAGCCTTCTTCGCCCGCCTTTGTCGGTACCAGCCGACGCGGACAGGTGCTGCGTTTGGCTCGTAGCGGAGAAACGCCGGCCCACATTGCGGAGACTCTGGGCGTTTCGCAAGGCGAGGTCAACCTGACGCTCAAGCTGCAGGACTTGTTTTCGCCAACGGTTCAATAAAGAGGCTGCTCAGAGTAATCCGGTATGAGAAGAAAACTAAAAAAGTTCTCTAGTCACCGCCCGATGGAACGATAAGAGTTGTGTAGAGAGAATTCGAATCGAGAAAGAAGAAAAGTATGCGTATTGAAAATCAGTCGGCTAAAAGTGTTGGAGAGAACGTCCGTTCCTCTTCGACACGGGCTGCCGGATCGGAAGCCACCAATGGAAACGCAGCCCTCTCGCAATCGGCCAAGGATCAGGTCAGCCTTTCGGGCGCCAGCAGTCTGCTGAACTTAGCCAAGAGTTTGCCGTCCTATAACCAGAGCAAGATTGACGCCTTGACGAGCCAAGTTAAATCAGGAACCTACCGGGCCGACCCTGCCGCTACTAGCCGCAGTCTTGTCCAGCAGCATGTAAGTGCTCAGGCCTCGTAAGATCGTTTGAAAGCTTGCAACCGGCAGAAAACACAAATGCTTATGATGCAGTCGCCGGATGAACAATTGAAGACGCTGGAGCTGGCCGCCGGTTACTTGCAGGAGGTTCGCTTTCAGCTGATCCGGTGCGACTCGGTTCAAGAGCAGACCATACCCACGCTGGAGCGCGTGGCTCAATTGCTGGCTAGTGTTCGGTCGCGGTCTGATGCATTGCTGGATAGGTCCGCACGGCAAACGACCTTGTTTAGGATTCGGGAACTAGCGACCCGCACTCAGCTCCTACTTGATGCAGCTGCTAATTTTCACTGTGGTGCGGCGCTGGCTGGTCCTGTAAGCACCGATAGTTACGCGTCGGATGGAACCTGGGAAAAGGTTTATCCAAGCGATCAGATTTGCCTAAACGCTTAAAAGGAGGGCTCCATGTCGTCACTTTTCGCTGCGCTTCAAACCAGCGCCAACTCCATGAATGTCTTCGAAAAGGCTATTGGAGTTGTCCAAAACAATGTCACCAACGCCACAACGCCCGGCTATGTAACGCAATCGCTTGACCTGCAATCGCGATCGTTCCAGCCTGGCAATAATCTATGGGGCGGTGTTTCGCTTGGTAATACTCTGGACTCGCGAAGTCAGTTTGCCGAACAGGCAGTCTGGACTCAAAACGAACTTCTTGGCTCGGCCAATCAGAAAGCGACGAGCCTTTCCGCCATTCAGTCACAGTTCGACGTTACCGGAAATTCGGGGATCACCTCTGCCT
>CAXTWQ010000005.1:20589-26816 GCA_964248065.1 uncultured Bryobacteraceae bacterium
ACACCGTTGCTCGCGCTCAGGTTCTTTCTGCTGCCCAGAACGTGGCGCAAGCTTTCAACGAGACCTCCCGCAACTTGTCGCAGACGCTCGCGCAAACGAATAGCCAAATTTCTGACACCGTAAACCAGATTAATAAAGCCGTTTCACAGATCCAAACCATCAACGTGCAAATTGGCCAAGGCACATCCGGTAAGGATGCCGGTTTGCAGGCCCAACTCTACAACCAGCTCCAGACTCTGTCTAATCTCACGCCGATCAGTATCCAGACCGCACAGAACGGATCGGTGACCGTGATGATGAACGGTCAAGTTCAACTGCTGACCGGAGACACGCAGACCAAGTTGCAGGTAGCATATCCCACGACTGCAGGCGCGGCGATTCCTGGCGGTAATGCACCTGCCCAGATTCAAACAGACAATGGCACGAATGTAACTGCGCAGGCTACTGGTGGAGCGTTGGGCGGTCTGCTGGAAGTTCGGAACAATACGTTACCGGCGGTTATCGGCGACCAGACTCAGCCTGGAACCCTGAATCAACTGGCAAAGAGTTTCGCTGATCGGGTTAACAATATTCTGGCCAGTGGCGCGGTTAGTGCCGGGCCGCCTCCAATACCGGGCAAAACTATCTTTACTTATGACACGAGCATGCTCGGTGCGGTTGCCGGAACACTCACCGTTGATGCATCTGTTGCTCCCTCGGACCTGGGCGCGATTCAGACAGGAACCACCACTGTTGCAAATGGGACGGCCAATCAGCTGGCAGGTCTGCAAACATCCAGCGATCCGGCAGACCAGATCAATGGGCAGACTTTCTCTGGTTTCTATAGCGGCATCGCCACTGACCTGGGCAACCAGTCCTCTGCCGCTACCCAGACCCAAAGTACCCAGACAGACCTTCTCAACCAAGCGGAAAACCTGCGATCCCAGGTTTCAGGGGTTGACTTAAATGCTCAGGCAGCTCAACTGCTGCAGTTTCAAAAAGCGTACGAAGCCTCATCAAAGATCATCTCTGTAGTCAACGAGATGACCAGTGATCTGATGAACTTAATCCAGTAGGAATCAACAGCAATGCTTAGCGGAATACATGCCCAAGACGGAACCTTCCTTTCAAACTTAAATGCGATTGAGAGCCGGATCACAAAAAACAACCAGCAGATCACGTCCGGACTTCGTGTCAGCCAAGCGGCTGATGATCCGTCAGCAGTCTCCAACATTCTGCTTTTTCACGGCCAGATCGATAGCCTGACGCAAACCCAGAAGAACCTGACGCTTGCCACCTCCGACGCGACTGCAGCAGATGGCGCGCTTCAGACAGCTGCCAATATCCTGGATAAGATTTCGTCTCTAGGCTCGGAAGGGCTAAGCCTATCGAGCAGTGCGACAAGCCGGACCGTACTTGGTCAACAAGTGCAGCAGCTGCAGCAGCAGCTTGTTTCTATAGCCAATACATCGGTTCGAGGCAGCTTCATCTTTGGTGGCGATGCCCCGGGCACTCAGCCTTACACCTTTGATCTGACGGCCGTTAACGGCGTAGTCGCTGGTTCTACAGCTGGGTCAACACGTGTTCTCACCGATGGCAATGGCGCTACTCGTTCCGCAAGCCTGACCGCCAGTCAGATTTTTGACGACAAAGATGCGAGTGGTAATCCAACTGCAGACAATATCTTTGCAGCAGTGAGCACCTTAAGCACGGCGCTTCTCGGCAACAACACTGCCAGTATTCAGACGGCTATCTCCTCTCTGAAGATTGGTTCTGACCACCTGCAAGCCAGCAACGCTTTCTATGGCAATGTCCAAAACTGGATTGATACTGCAAACACCAGTGCCGCTTCTCAGATCGCTAACTTACAAGGGTCGATGGGTGCTTTGCAAGACACGGATATGCCAACTGCCATTACAGAGATGACCCGTGATCAGACGGCACTACAAGCATCCATTTCCGCTCATGCCAGCCTCTCGACAAAGAGTCTGTTCGACTATCTCGGATAAAGCCAAGCGAACATTTTCTTTATAATTTTTTCAAAACCACGCGATAAAGACAGTAAGAAAAATCATGGTCGCCGCACTTCACGCACAACGAATCTTAGAGGCTTGGGACATTACTTCACCCGAGAAACGGAATACTGGACGCTTCGATATAGAGTTGGATCACGCGCTCATCTCATGTCGCGCCGTGCCAGCCTCTTCATCATTGGAGAACGAACAAAAAGATGTTCTTGAAAGCGTTGCAGAACAACTGCGCGGGACCAATAACGGTTCGTCCTATCAGGTAGAAGCTGGTCTCACACTTCTGCGGCATCTGAGCACGCGACTTCAATAGGACGGCGAACCGATCTCGCCCACCCAACGAAACCCATACCCAATGCGCGCCAGTTGGATAGCGCCTATGAAGTCACTGCTGTAAGCGAACGTTACCTCGCCTCCAAGTATTCTCTAAGGATGGATGATCTGGTCCATATCGGCGAACCAATCCAGTCATCGTTCATTAGACAAGAGACCCAAAGACTGCAATTTGGGATGCCTTCAGAGCTCTTGGTAGGAATGCTCCTGAAAGCGCTCGCGGCTTCTAAGCCGGCTGGTCACATCTTAGAGCTGGGAACCGGGACGGGGCTGGCGACCGCATGGCTTCTTCCGGGCATGGACTCGGCCTCGACGCTGACCAGCATTGACACTGACCCCGCAATACAAGCCGTCGCTCAGCAGGCCCTTGGCGGTGACAGGCGTTTGACCTTGCTGCTGTCCGATGGAGTTGAATACCTCCACGCACAAAAGCCGCAATCGTGTGATCTGGTATTTGCAGATGCCATGGCTGGCAAATATGAAGATTTAGATAATGCGCTTGCTGTTGTGCGGGTCGGAGGATTTTACGTAATTGACGACATGTTGCCTCAACCAAATTGGCCGGACGGACATGCCGCAAAGATCCCTGTCTTGATGGAGCAGCTTGCTCAACGTCGAGACTTTGTGATGCTGCCCCTGGTATGGTCCAGCGGAGTTGTTGTGGCGGTCCGCACAACTTGACTTCGAGCCTGCGCCAAGAGATTCTTTCCAAAGCATTCGTCCTGTGTGAGCATTTCGTCTACGTGCAGTTGATCTCCCATGGAATACCAAAACGATCGGTGAGGACGGCGTAATGCTCAGCCCAGAAAGTTTTCTGCAAGGGCATCTTAACGACTCCCCTTTCAGCGAGGATGTCAAACACGCGCTTCGCATCGTTAGGATCATCGATGTTTAATTGGATCGCAAAACCTTGCGGCTTTTCGTAGGCTTTGGACGGTACATCGGCTCCCGTGAGAGCCTGATCTCCAATCTTGAGCGTGGCGTGGACAATCTTATCTCTCAACTCGGGATGGCTAGCTGCCATGGGTGACGAACCGTAAGTCAGCATCATCGTGATTTCTCCTTCGAGGCAATGTGCGTAAACCTTAAAAGCGGCCTCGCATTCTCCGTTGAAGGCAAGATGAGCATTCAGACGCATAACTTGATCCTTCTTGTTTGGATAGCTCAGGTCTGCAGGACGAGACACTATTGTCCGCGCTCTACTTGAGCTGGGTTAGAGCGGTCTTTGCATGTACGTTATCTGGGTCTAGCTCCAATGCCCTCTTATAATTTCGCTTGGCTGATGGTTTGTCTCCGCCCACATTGTAAGCCTCGGCCAAGCTGTCGAATGCATTCGAGGAAGCCACATATTCTTTTGCATTAAGGGTGAACACCTTAATTGCGTCCAGAGGCTTGCCATCGGGGTACAGGATCTGGTAACCAAGCATGTTCAACTCACTCTCTGAAAGATCGTACTCGCCTTGAGTGTTGGCCTTGAACTCACGGTAGGCTGCGAGCATGGCATTTATGCCCGAGGCGATAAGTACCTTGTGAAGTGCGACCGCAGACGAACGCTTGGGATATTTAAAGGGCTCGCCTCTTCGTATGTGGTTGATAGCGGCGCTAATCTCGACTCTTCTACTGTCCCCTACGTTTGTCAGCATAATGACAACGTCCTGTCCCTCAAGCCGTCGCTCAAAGTATGCGCGAAAGCCACCTGTGCTGCCCGTATGCCAAATTGCGTTTACCAGGAACAGTCTCGTCTATGTTCCAACCGAAACCATAAGTCGTGGTCCCGACTCGAACACGACCAGGAGTGAATGCTTGGGTGCGCTCGGCCTTAGAAAGAAAGCCTTCTCCATACAGGGCTCGATCAAAAAGGTAGAGATCGCCGATTGTGGAGTATATGCCCCCATCTCCGGTGACGAATTCATCGTAGTCATCAAGTGCGCCAAAGCTGTTGTAACCTCTTGCCACACTGGAACTCTTTTGTAGATCATCAGTAAGGACAAACGTCTTGGTCATCCCAAGTGGCCCGAAAAACCTTGCTTGCAGATAGGCAGGAAAGGCAACTCCAGTCACTTTTTCCACGGCAGCACTGAGCAGTACATAGCCCGAGTTGCTGTACTCGTATTTTTCTCCAGCAGGAAATTGGAGGTGATCGATCTTTCTCAAGGCCTGGATGACCTCGGCGCTGGTTAGCTGGGGATGCTCAATGTTGAGGTTGCCGTAATCCGGCACGCCGGAAGTATGCGTAAGAAGGTGTCGGATGGTTACGGGCTGGAACGCGGCTGGCAACGTGACAACGTACTGAGAGATGTGATCATCAAGGTGCATGGTGCCGTTCCGGACCAACCCTAAAACCGCCAACGCGGTAAAGGGCTTAGACACAGAGGCTAAGCACGATTGCGTGTCCGTTTTAAACTGGCTATGTCTGGACCGATCTGCCACCCCAAATGCATGTTGATAAATAACACCGTTCCGTCCCCCGACAAGTACCGCCCCATCAAACTGGCCACGCTCGTATAGCGTCCTCATGAATTCTGAGATCCCGGCAGAGTGCTCGCTGGCTAGTGTATGTGAGGGCGAGGAGGGATGCTGTGTATTGACCGCTGGAGTCACATAGGACCAAGCGCGTAAGAGGGCGGCAAGGATCAGAAAGCAACCTGTTGAAGGGGTTGGTAGGGCGGTCATTCGGTTTCCGCAGGGCACGTTCCCTCGCTGGTCACAGATACGCAATTAGGGAAGATCGTGTTCCGTCACACCATTCGGACACCTCGGCAGGAAGCTTCAAGTCCCTGTGAACGCAATGCCTTGGCCCCGAAGTCAAAGGTAAAAGCATGCGCTTATATAAGCATGCCCACTCCAACCTTACTAGCGGACCACGTTCCATTGTCATGTTCCGTGAAGATGAGCGCTGGTTTAGGCAAACGCGATGTCCTCCGACCTTAAAAGCACTCGAGGGTAGGAGTACCGAAGAACCTTCGGTACTCCTACGTGATCCTAAATTGACCTGTTCTCCAGCATCCCACCTCTCACCAAAGCCGGGAGCACCTTGGTGAAGCGCGGATTAAGATCGGTATCGACGCGCCGGCATCCAGGGTGGAATCAAGATGTTGATTCTATACAAGCACGTCAATGACGGGGTTGGAGTTATGGAACATGTTGCTTGTGCGTCCTTGAGCTTCTAGCCTGGAATTCCGAACTCAACGATTTCTGTTGGTGTCCACCGGAGCGTACACATCGTAAGCGACAGCGGAAGGCCGATGATCCCGCACCGGCTTTGAGGGAGCTGCTTTCGAGGTTCTCCCATGTCGGCGGAGAAGGGACGTTCCGAAGGTGCAGACCTCCTATGAGGAGATCAGTCACTGATGCGATTCGAACGTTCCTAAAACAGCTGGAAGCACCGCCGCCCACCTTGTAATCTTCTCGGCTGCCTCTACACTGTTGGGAAATAGGCTTGCCCGCCAAACCAGCAAGAGGGAAGCCAAATCTTGCCCGACAGCATCCCTCAACACAAAAGCTCGTTCGGCTTCATACGCAGACTGAACAGTCTTGAGCGTCTGAGATTGAACCTCGTCGCCGTGGCCAGTATGGCTACGCCTCGCAATATCCAAGCCGCATCCGATATCAGTCACACATTGAGGCTGGACCGGTGCTTTTCAGCGTCGGCTTAGTTGGAGAGTGTGATGCTGTCAAATCACTAACACAAAGACTGCCAGCCAAACAGCTCCGGCAGTCTCAGCTTAACTCATCAATAACGAAAGATAGCTGCCAGGGCACTGCCATTTGGCATCTTGCTCTGGGGTGCAATCAACACGTTTCCGGCATGCAAAATCGTCTGGACCGCTGCATCGTTCACCAGGTCCTCGTCTTCAGAGCTGCCCGTTTCTTTTCCTTTGACGCTGT
>CAXTWQ010000005.1:26826-55654 GCA_964248065.1 uncultured Bryobacteraceae bacterium
TTTGTTGCTTCATCGAACACGCCTGTTTTTTGCTGCGCATCGGATACTAGCAAAGTCAGAATTCGTCCGTCGTGTGCAGCGGTGACAACGTCTTTCAAGCGGCTGGAAGCACCACCGCCCACCCTGTGATTCCAATCGGCCAGAGTCGCGTCGATCTTATTCGCATAGGTCTTCTCCAGAGCCTCTAATGCGCGAGCATGCATTTCACCGGACTTAAGTCCGTTTGGGGCGCCGTGAACTGCTTCGGACACCAGGTGCGGGTAGGTATTCAGGTCGCGGTACATAGGGATCTCGTACTCTACTCCGCAAAGCACCAAAGGTTCGGTGTTCCCCTTCAAGATGCTGCTTACGCCTTTGTCGACTTGCTTGTAGTAGTGGGAGAGGTATTTGTTCTGGGCGTCCTGATCCGCTCCTTTGGGAGCGAGCGCAGCTGGACCGGAACTGCCTTGGAATCCGCCAGTCATGCCGTTATTGACTGCTGTGTGGTCAGGCTTAACCTGATTCATCCACTCGTCAAAATCTGTTTTGACTTCCTTGGGAAAAGGGACCACTTCTGATGTGTGCAAGGTGCAGTGCAACAGGCGCGTATATTTCTGGCTTAACGCAAGCAGATAGAACGAATGATCTTTCACCAACTCTGACAGCAGGGGTCTAACGAAGAAGTGGGGTCCGAGTATCGCCGTGTCAGTTACCTCGTGGTCGAGTAAAGCAACTTGAAGCAGATCGGCTGAGCGGAAGACCACTACCGACTTACCTTGTTCTCTGGGATTTTCCCCAGTGGGCGGAGCCACGGTATCCCAATCAGCAATTGAGTCCAGCAACTCGCGGCCCGCAGCACCGAACTGAGTTGCGCGCCCATCCAGAGTGTGCAAAATCTCTTTCCAATGCAATTCGTTCTGCTTCGCGTTCGGATTGTAGCCTTCCGTGCTAGCAGTACTCAGAGGCATATAGACCGTTAAACAGGGTCCGGGCGTGGCTAGAAGCGTCTTAAGATCCTTCAGCTTTTCGAAGCTGACCAGTTCGCTCTTTATGGTTTCCATGTAATAAGGAGATTCTGTTCGGTCAGCACCTGTTACGCAGCTTTCATACATTGAAAGTCGAGGGTAACAGGAGGAGCGACGGATGGGTCTCCCAAATGAGACATTCCGATGAAGACCAATACGCCGAATAATCCTAAAACTAACTCGCCGGATTCGGATGAGAGCGCGCGGGGCAAACATGCCGATGCGGCTGACGATGTGATGGAGGATGTCAGTCTTGACATCGAAGGCCTACAGACATCAAACAAGACTGGTAAACATTCCTCCGTAGAGAAACTGGCGGCTTCGCGTCCTGAGTTTGGGTCTAGCGCCGGCGCTCAGCCTGTTTCGGGGGCCTTTGGCCACGATCCTTCTCATCAGGTCACTGGACGCAATGCCCAGCCCAATACAAATCAGTTTCGGTGTAGTGGGTGCGGCAGGTACTTCAGCTCGGCCGGAGAATTGTCGACACATGAACCAGAGTGCCGTTTGGCAAAAGCAGCGACAGCAGCTGGCCGGGAAAGCTTGAAACATGAGGACGCGACGCCGCATGCGCCAAATGATGCGGAGTCAAAGACCCATCGGTTTCAGCACGGAACCAAGCAGGCTGACTAGTTTCTGAAACTAGCGGGTTTGCTGGAAGACTCGCGTCTCGGCGTGCGATGGACCATAGGCGACGCCAGTGATGCGGGGTTTCAGTCGCTGCGATTATCAGTTTGGTCTGCCCAGAGGCTGTTTGGCGCGAATACCCGATATATGGTTTGCATTAACAATATATCGGTACCGACTGCTATGGCGCGAACGGGGGAACTACCGGCTGGAGTGAGCTGGCTCGATATCAGTGACCAGATCCCGAAATGGTTTGCTTCCTACGTAGGGCAGGGAATGGCCGAGGGCGTTGCCTGGAAGCTAGCGCCTGTTCGCGTCTTTCCTTCTGCCTTTGAGCTGTCGCTCGATAATGATGTGATCCTGTGGGCCATTCCGCCTGCAATAAAGGACTGGCTGGAGTCTGGCGACCAGGATGCGTGCCTTATGGCCGCCGATATGTTGCCAGCGCTCGGCCAGTTCTCGGCCTTGTGCAGTAACCGAGCGCTGAACTCGGGCATTCGAGGCTTACCGCCGGGCTTCGATTTCGAGACTCGCTTACAAGCCATGCTCTTGGAAACTGGAATCATTCTTGAATCGGAACTGGACGAGCAGGGGCTACAGGCTGCAACGTTGCTTCAATCCAAACTCTTCGTTGTGGGTACAGAGGACGTTTCTATCTGTTCTCCCTTTCCGATGCACCAGCAACATCTGGGACGATGTGGCGCGCATTTTGTTGGACTTAATCCTAAGTACACGCCGTGGACGCTGGAAGGACGGCCTGCCCATGAGGTCATTCGGGAACGCTGGGATTCTCATTTGCCCCAACTGAACCGCTTAGTGGGCGTGAGATGACTAAAGCAGGCGATTGCAACCAAGCCAATGAACTTTGAGTATCCCTTGTGCGTATCTACGCAGAGATTGATTGTATGGCAATTGTTGCATTTATCTTGCTCACGCTGTTCAACTTTAACCCGCAGGACATGTCGCGATTAACTGCCGCGGAAATCATGCGTCGGGTCGCAGGAAATCAAGATCGGGAGCAGCAGGCCCGCAACCAGTTTGTCTACGAGCAGAAACAGCACCGCATTATGCGAAGTAAAAATGGAAAGCTGCTACGTGAAGAATATTGGACTTATTCGGTCATCCCGGGACCGAAAGGAACAGAGAAAAAGCTTCAGTCAGTGAAGGGTCGTTACTTGAAAAAAGGCAAGTACCTCCCGTTCGAGGGCCAGCCGATTCCAGAGGTCGGCGGACTAGATGTGACGTTCGATGATAATACTGACAGCAGTACTCGGGACGGCTTCGACAAAGATCTTTTCCCGCTGACCAGCGAGGAGCAAACCAAGTATACGTTTGAGAATCTGGGCGAGCAGGTCGTAAACGGACGTCCTGCTTATCGAATTCAGTTCCGGCCTCTTGACCGCCATGACTATCGTTGGATAGGCGAAGCTTTCATTGACAAAGCAGAGTTTCAGCCAGTAAGGGTCTATACGCGACTCTCCCGCAAATTGCCCTTTGCGGTACGTACCATGCTTGGTACGGATGTGCCAGGTTTAGGGATGAACATTGCATACACTCGGGTGGACAAAGATCTTTGGTTTCCTTCCAGCTATGGAACGGAGTACTCAGCGCGTGCTCTATTCCTTCTCAATCGCACATTCACCGAATCTACAGAAAACATGAACTTTCGCCGCACCAGTGTCGATAGCCAGGTTCAGTTCGGGAATACACCCGGCAAATAAGCGAGGGCTGTTCATCTGGCTACGATCACTGTCCAGTCGTACGCTCCTTGTACAACCCCATTGGGTTCCTGGGTCCTGAAAGATGCGGTATAAAGCGCTGTGGTCCAGAGCGACATCCCACTCTTCGCGCATTCAGGCGGTAGCGGCCCAACAGTTCCCGGAAGTTTCTCAAGAGCAGCTGAACGCAGAACGGATCCTTTTACTCCGGGTACTGAGATAGTTTAGGCGTGGCCTCTTCCTGGGTTAGCATCGGGATGCGTGTCTCATGGCCGGTGATGTGTTGCCAGCGCTCGGCCATTTCTCAGCCTTGTGTGACAATCGGGCCCTGAACTCAGGCATTTGGCTTACCGTAGTCTAACTCTCCCGAACCCGAAGTACATGCCTAGACGTTAAGAGGCCGGCCCGGGCATGAGGTCATTCGAGAGCGGGTAGGCTCTAGCGCCTGGTTTCTATGTCTCAGGATTACGTTAGGGCCGAGTAAACTTCGCTTGTGTGCGGCGTGAGTTTTCTCTCGTATACTTTTGTGAAGCGAATGCGTATTAGCCAGAAAACGAGCAACAGCAAAGGCAGAACTGTCAGGAAGATTAGCACACCGGATGTCCGTATGAAAGCAGGGAATATTTGTTGCCGCCCCATAAAAAAGGACCCTGAAGCGATAAACAGCCAAAGCACATCCGCCACAGGTGACGGGCGATACGTTGCGTTCCCGAGACACCGCCTCGGATGAGCATGTGAATGTCTCCAGCAGCCGCGATCAAAATTATGGCTCCGAAGAAGAAGTCCATGCCGGCGGGAACTCCCTTCGAATCTGCTTGGCCGTTTGCAACTTCGAACCCGTATGTGATGCAGGTGGTCCCAAATGCTAAGGCGACCCCAAGCGCAATCCAATCGAAGATGCCCGTTTGCTTGTTTCTGCGCTTGGCGGTCATCCAAGCGGTTGCGACCATATAAAAGGTTAGAACGCCACCCAAGATGTTGCCCATTTGGGATTTGATGTAGGCCAAGTATGTCCCGCTTGCAGCTAGACTCAGCATGGACAACGCAAATACGATTCCAGCCAACGAGTGACGACGGCTGCCTTTGCGGACAACCATGGCCACAGTTCCAGACGCTAACCCTAGCGTGCCGGCGCAAACATGAAGTACCAGGGTGGGCGAGAATGGCATTCATTGCTTCCTTCATCACTCGCACGTACGGGGTCGAGTATTGATACCTACGCAGTCTCAAAGGAAGAGTTCCTTTCTTTTGAGCCGAAGGTTTGCGGCTGAATTGAACGAGTCGGAAACAGCCTTGGTTCCTTTGCAGAAACTTTTGCTGGGATTCGGGCAGTATAGGCCAGATCCTTTTTCGCCGGAATCAGTGCACGTGCAATAAGAAGTAAACCACTTGGAGAGTCCGGGCAGTGTGGAACATTTGACCTCTCACTTTTGTATATGCGGTGGCACGACGATCAGCGCCTCTGAATGAGCAAATTGATTAGTTATTACCGAGGTTGGGCACCATGTCGAAGAAGTTTCACTGTTCCGGATCTACCTTCTCAGAGCCTTTTACCTACTTCTTTTCGTCGGGCTTGGATGGTCTGTCTGGCCCGGGCTGATCAAGCACGAAGGACTGGGCGGTCCGCTGCAAGCCGTGGCGATTAGCTTCTGGGCGGCATTATCAGCCTTGGCAGGCTTAGGAATTCGGTACCCGCTCAAGATGCTGCCTCTGCTTCTCTTGCAGTTTCTATACAAATCGATCTGGCTTTGACTGTCGCGCTCCCGCTACGGTCAGTGGGCCAATCAACGGGCCTTATGCGGCCCATGGTGATGGGCGTGGTTTTCGACCTGATCGTGATTTCATGGCCCTATGTTCTGGCAACCTGTATTAAAGAGCGCGGAGATCGTTGGCTGGATCTGTGGATTCAAAGCAATCCATGGTTAGCCAGTAAGGCAAGCAGAGGGTGTGCGCTGTTCTCAGTCGTACACGCCTTGTACAAACCATTGGTTTTCCTGGGTGTCCTGAAAGATGCGGTATAAAGCACCATCGTCCAGAGCGACATCCCACTCTTCATGCATCCAGGCAGTAGCGGCCCACCACTCTCCAGAGGTTTTCCAAGGACCGGCTGAGCGTAGAACAGCTCCTTTTACTCCGGTTGCCGAAATGAGTTTAGGTGTTGCACCTTCCACCTGAACGCGCGCGGATAAAGCAGGTCGAAACAGGCGCATGCTTAAGCGAAGAATAGCTTCGGGCTTGGCTTCTTCATTCGACTTTCTGCCGATTAGTGGGTCAAGCGGCGCAAGTGCAAACGCATCCGGCCGATAAGTATTCAGCAATCGCGGGGAGCCCACGTTTTCCGGGCCTACCAGACTGGCGATGCGGGCAAGAGTCACTTGTAATTTGTCAGGTGCCGGGGCAGGCGGAAGAAAGAAACCCTCCTGCAACTGCTTGGCTCGCACCGGTTCCAGTTCTAGGGTAAAAGCAGTGACGGCTGCTTCTGGTGAGTGCCGCTCCAAGTGCAATTGCAACAACTTTAGAAGTGTTTTGGTTTCGGTTAGCGGGACAGGGAACTCGAGTTTACAGCGGTACTCTTTCTGATTATCGAGTTCAAAATGGGCGTGAAGTAAGCGAGCGGCGGTGGACTGCGCGCGCAGGCGTCCGCACAAATCGCCCAATACCCGACCGAGCAGGAACAGTAACGGCTCCAGTAGATCGAGCGGATGTTCCAAAACCAAATGTTCCTGATAGCTGGTGGGCAGACCCGAAACCTGAAGCGGACGATCCACAAGTCCTAAGGCAAGATTGCGGAGGTAAACACCGGCCTGTCCAATGCGTTCGGCGACTCCGATTTCAGGCAGTTGCGCCAGTTCGCCACAAGTTTTGATGCCCCAGCGATGAAGAACTTGCAACAACCCGGGTTCGGCTACCGAAGTATGAGCGAATAAGACGCTCACCGGCAAGGGAGCGATCTTAAACCGCTCCTCGCCGGGTGTAGTGAGCGTGACACCCGGCAAGTTGCAGGCAAGAAGAATAGCTGAATCAGGATTAGCGGCAATAGCCAGGTGCGCTTGTAATTTCCATTCGAACCCATAGCGACAGATTTCAGAGGCAATCTGGTGCGGAGCGCCGATCAGCCTTCTGAGAGCAGCAATCGAAAAAATAACCGTATCGGAGCAAGTTTGCTCCACAGCTGGAGAGAACTGCAGAGCCAGGCTCATCAGCTGGCTTGATGGAACCTGTTGATTTGAATGAAGACAGGCGTACATGGGTTAGACCACAGCCTGCAAATACAGAGATTCGGAACGAGGACCGGAAGGACGCTGGAGTGTAGCCACAGTATTTACATTCCGAACCAGTGCTGGTTCTTCGGCCCACTCAGCTGCTTTCACTTTCAGTTGTAAAACGTTAGAAGCAGGAGGCTTATAGCCCGCCTCAGCGCCGGAAAGCACCAAGCTGGTAGACGTATCTTCCAAAACGCGGCGAAAGCGGTGTCCATGGGAGAGCGGAATACGATTCAAGACGCGCGGGCTTACTTCACAAAGATCGAGCCAAACAATTCCAAACCCTCCTGCATGAAGCAGAAGATCAACTACGTGCATGGCCTTATCGACATTTCCGTTGCATCGAATCCAGACCAAGTGATCAAGCCGTACACCGGCCTTGGCAGCAGACTCCACATGGAACTGATCTTGCACATCGACTACGGCGCAGATTTCGCCTCGGCCTGTTGCTTGAGCAAGCATGTGCAATCCAATGGTAGTGCAACCGGACGATCGCCTGCCTTCTAGCCTGGTCATACCTCCAAGCCGTAATCCTTCGGAAAACAAAGACTTAAGTGCCGGAAGCGGCAATGAAACGAAGGGCGATTCCGGAGATCGAAGACCAAAGGGAATGGAATGAAGAACGTTCGTATTCGCCATTTGTTCGCCTTTGGATATTGTGCTCGACAGGGCGGCGGAAACGCAATAGTAATGTTTACTAAGAAATTTCTGGTACTGATAAACCCGTTTGTGTCGTTCCGGATACTTGCGTGACTATCTCTTATCCACTACGCCCGGCCAGCTCGAGCTTCGAGCGCGACACGCTTATACACGTCCTGCATAATGCCTTTGGAAACATACAGCTTCAATCGCAAGATTGCTCTTCCGCCTGCAATTGACAGCGCCTGAGGATCGGCATGTTGACAGGTACGGGCAGGATTTGTAAAAACCGACGGGCAGTCTAAGCCATGAGTAGCGACAATCCAACCCGGCGGATTTGACTCAGTAGCGATGAAGGCTATATCAGCGGCCTTGGATTTGTGATAGCGCGTGATTCCATCTACTCGCTCGATTAGTTGTGAAGGCAGAGCACTATTCCCGCAGCGAACAATATAGCGGCAAGGGAGCCACTCCTCGGCGTTTTTTGTCAGCCGCTCAGGAGTCTCAGAAGCAATCAGTTCAATCCCATTCGGATGGTGAACGTAGGTTCGCTCGAGGAAGACATCGTTGAATGGACGGTATAGCTTAATGCAAGTGGGTGCCTGAATTTCAGCGATGTTCTGTAAGGATGGGTTCGTAATCGTGTGGGTAATAGCTACACCATCTGACTCAAGATGAGCCGTGGATTGCAGTGTAAATCCGGATAGCGTTTCCATTCTGTAAGACAAAGTATCCGCTGTCTTTGACCATGTAACACTGCCGTGCAAATTCGGATCTGTGCTGTACATCTTGTAAAACCAGACCGGTTCCTGATCTGCTTTTTCCTTCCACCAGGCATGCTCGGGCATCTCGATCAGTATTGACCGATACGCTACGCCGGGCAAATGCAAAGCGAGCAGAGGGCGTTGCGGATCGCCGCTGATCTCGAGTCTCAGTCCGGAAGACGAAACGGCCAAGTCACTTGGGCTTACCTGGGCAAAGGCAGCAGGAACGAAAGCCATAGCACCGTTTAGCACGGATCTTCTTGTTGGAAGCACAGCCGTAGTCTACAGGGGCATAGCCGCAAGTAATATGAGCCGCTCTCGCCATCTTTAGTGGCTCCACTAGGAGATAAAGAGGTCACGCACAATACCAGTGAGTCTCTAGACCGCGCTAAAGCTTGGCTGGAGTCCGAATAAAGCAATTCCCTCATGAGACATACTGCACGAATTTTGCCTCACTCGTACCGCTGGTCATTCCAATCGTTGCTGCTCCATCGAAGGAGCAACTACTAATCAGAACCTTTCTCAAGCAAAAATCGGCACACCAGCGGCATTCGCAGCCCCGCGCAAACGATTGTCGAGTGTGGCTATAGGTAAGCCCTTACGCAAGGCCAGTTCAAGATAGGACGCATCATAAGAACTAAGCCCATGTGTGCGCGCCAGTAGCAACGTCGCATCAAAAGGTTGCATTGTCGAGGGTCGGTCCACCTGCATTGCCAGTTCCTCGAAAAGAGCGATAGCCTTCATAGTTTCGGTGACGGTAATGCGTTTACGGCGTTCATTCACCAGCAGCACATTGATCATTTCCAAAGGCCAAATAGCAGGCACGAAGAAGCTGATATCTTGAGCGCGACGTAAGACATCCCGCGCATATTCAGTTTCCTCATCTTCGAAACACCATGCAGCAGTTAGTGAAGCATCTGCGACAAGAGCAGTCAAAACCGGCGACCCTCGTCAATCATCTTTTGGATACTCATGCCTTTTAACTTTCGGCCCTTGCCAAATTCCAGCATGTCCCGGACAACCTCGTTCCGCTCGCGTTTTGGCACAAGCGTAGTCGGCATAAGTTGAGCTATGGGTTTTCCCTGGCGCGTGATAATGACAGATTCACCACGCTCCACCCGATCCAACAATTCGGTTAGATCTATTGTTGATTCTGAAGCGCTTGTACTTTCCATATCTCTAGCACTAGTTTATTATCTGGGCATATCAGGCTCAAGCCATCGGCTCGGCTCTATACTCAACGGTGCTCTCCCTCACCAACCGGTTGAAAGGCGTGATCCCACACCCAGTCAGCTACTTGTCGGCCTTGTACTATGCCCTCATCTGAATCGAACTGCCAATGTACGCCTAGGTAGATGCGGCTCTCGGCGTTTTGGTTTTCGGCTTCTGTAAAAGTGCTGAAAAAGTGAGCGCGCAAAGGGCGAACAGCGCCGGTTACATCTCGGTTCAAGCCGTTCCACTCGTCAGAAATGAGAGTAAAAGGTGTAGTGTCGGGATAGTAATGCCGCATAGCCTGGAATAAAGCTCCACCAATGGCCGCGTGACCTGAGACATAGGCCGGGAAGGGTGGTGTAAAGTTTGGGCCGTGAGTGTTTGTAGCCTGCGAACCTAACGGATACCAATCAGGGTCCGGTACAACTGACGTGTTCCCGTTTTGTTGGGCGGACCGGATTGCTGTTACAGGACGCCAGAGCTGGTAGTACCACTTCGAGTCCCAGGCTGCAATCGCGGCGTCGGCCATTGCCGTATTGATCATTGCTAACATGCGTGCTGCGTCGCATACCTGGTTCATACCTTGTTCCAGAACAATCGACCGAGCTACCTGGTTGTAAAGCCGTGGTGGCGCACATAGCCCTGGCGTGCCGTCATAAGACCAAAAAATACCCTCCACTGTCTCTTCATCGGTGCGTAGAGTCGGTGTGCCGAAGCGTGGGTCACCCCCTTTGGTTTTAACTTGGTATAAGGCGTTTGTATAAGCGGAACTGGTCAGGTCCGGCGGAGGCGGAGCACGAAACTGGTCGCCTGAAGTAAGAGTGAACGGCTTCACCTTTCCCCAATAGGCTCCGAGGTAAAGAGAGATATGGCTAACCGGATCGGGCGACCAGTGACCGACCCCTCCGATCAGCGGGAATGTGTTACCGGCCCTTGGATCCGGAATCTGCGATCCGTCAGCACTGCGCAGAGCTACAATCGATGCCGCTGCTGCGGTACCAACTTCCTTCCCGCTTGTTAGGCTGGCGGGATCACCTTGAATAGTGGCGAGATCCGCGCTTAAGAGGGCGTCGAGGCGGACGTGCTGGGACGGATAAAGATAAACCAATGCGTCGTGGGCCGACTGTGCAAGGGCGTAGTCGAGTGAATAGTACCGGGTCGCAGAGTGAAGCCCTGTATAGCTCCTAAACCTCCCGTGGGCAGCATTGACCGCCTCGAACATTGCAATGTGCACAATTGCCATAGCGCGACTTGCCCGGGTCGGGCCAAACTGTTCGCCAAAGACACGCACTTCGTCCGGTTGTACGGGAGTATGGTCGATTGCAGTTGTATCCAGAGCGATCTCGTTCCACATTAAGAGCCGATCGAACAAACCCACGGGCGTACGCGGCGGGTTGCATTGGTTGAACTGGACAGCTAGGTGGCGGTCTTGAAGGCGCAAAAGTCGCTGCAGTGCTGCGGAATCTTCAGGAGCAAGGTTTGCTTGAGTTGGCGCCTGCTGGGCTTGTAAAGGTATTTGTGAAGTCGTTACTGCTATTAATGCGGCGAAGATAACTGGGGTGCCTGAGCTCAGCAATGGAGAGAAAAAACGGGCTTGGGCGAAACGCTCTCGAAAACGCATACAGCTATTAGACAGGACTTCGATGACAGATACCTCATTGCTATGGAACAGAAACGGCAGGGCGAGGCTGAGCAAATTTGTTCGAACGCAATGGATAGATAACGCAACTCAGGTTGCCAGACAATATATCGGAGTCTTACATAAATGACTGACCCTGCTCAATTCCAGCAACTGCTCGCTGCTCTCTGCTCGGTCAGCTTTGTCTCTTCTCGTATGCCGGCCCAGGTTTTCCGTGCGGGTTATGGGAACTATCAATTCCTCGAGTTCGCTTTGTTTGGCAGAAACGAATTCTGGACCTTGTTACAGCTCTTAATGGAGAGCAGCAAAGACCAGAAGGTAAGTCTGGTGTTACTGGATCCGGACCCGGAGCAGTACTACTATCGGAACTTTGGCCGTTTTGGCGCACTCGAAATTTCGGCAAACGCCTCTGCCCAAGACTACTTCCAACTGTTAGCAACGGGTCCGGAGTCCTCACCTGCCGACGCGTTACTTTTCAACTCGGAAGTTTTGGTTTGGATACCTCCATCTCTGCGCTGGTTAGTATGGGCTGAGCGTAGCCCTCAGTTGATGGTGCTTGCTTACGAGTGTGAGTTTGACGCACCCGCAATGGAATCTCGCGCACGATCAGACCTTCGGCTCTTCACAGCCGAGGAAGCATTGAATCTCAGTTCTTCCGCGTGGCGGGACCGCAATGCGAGAGCGCACTTTGCTCAAGAGCTCTTGGCTAACTACAGTCGTGGTCAGGCATGGGCAGATCCCGTTGTGTCTCGTGCTCTCGAAGTTGCTCACAAAGTTCTTGCCGGTAAAATCGGCACAGTTGAGGCCTGTCGGGCTTTTTCTGCAATCGGTCACCAACTCGGGGATGATATGGATAATATATTCCAAACCTTCACCGACATATGTAACAAGACAAACCATCTCCCTATCGGCACCGTACGGGCCGAGTGGCAGTCGAACGCATTGGCGCTCAAAGACATCGAATCAGCCAGCTATGATCAGCGCTATCATTCACGAGTTGTCGAAGCATGCAAGATATTGATTGAGCGCCTACGCCCAATCAATTATTGAGCTTTGCGTTTCGCCCGAAAGTTTCGACGACGAGAATGAAATCTAGAAAAGATACGCGGTGGTTAACTCGGCCGCGAGACAATGAATAGCTAGGTCCAAAAGGCGGGGGTTACTATGTTGTCGCTTTTCTTCATGCGAGTGCTAATTGAATAACCCCGATCCAATTAGCGCCATACTTCAGGACCTTAGGTTGACCGGGGTCAGTTATGGCCAGTGTGAATTGCGCCATCCGTGGAGTATTGCTTTTGAGCCCGAGGGAACTGCTCGCCTGCATTTGGTCATCCGGGGCGATCTTTGGCTGCATAGTGCGAACGGTTCCTGGGAACATCTGGACGAAGGGGACGTCGTGCTTCTTCCGCAAGGTCCTGGGCATGTACTAGCCGGGAACAAGGATACTCCTGCTGTCTCGATTTCTGACTATGAATCAATCGAGGTAGCCGACCGCGTTTTTACTGTCCGAAATGCGGCAACAGGGCTGGGCACGATTATCTCTTGTTGTAGTGTCGGCTATGACGGTCCTGCTATACGCTCATTGACGGCTCTGATGCCTGAGGTGCTTATTGTGCGAAGGGAGCAAGACGCGGACCAACTCCTCCGTGCACTTCTGAACGGTATGTCGGAGGAGGTGCGCAGAGGCCGCCTTGGATCAGCCACAATGCTCACGCGCTTTGCAGACCTGGTTGTGGGTAGCATTATCCGAGGATGGGCTGAGACTGCACCTGCCGGCGACTCCGGGTGGCTTAGCGCGGTCCGAGATCCGAATCTGGGTCGTGCGATGCTCGCAATACACGCCCAACCTGGTAGTGATTGGTCGGTGGACCGGCTTGCCGCAGAGGCCGGAATGTCAAGGTCGAACTTCTTTGCGAGGTTTACTTCTACCTTAGGCCAGACTCCAGCTCGCTATCTGGCTGTCGTACGAATGGGTGTAGCAACGACGATGTTGCGGCAGAGTGCCTCCACAATCGCAGACGCCGCAGCACGGCTCGGCTATGATTCCGAAGCGTCCTTTAGCCGTGCGTACAAGCGTGTTGTCGGGCACTCTCCGAGCCAGGCTAGAGTCTGAGCTTCATTCTTTAACTCGCATCATTTCGCGCTTTTGGACGAACTGCAATAAAGGTAGGAACTGCGATCATTCCCTGTCTGCAGGTTTGAACTCATACTGGGCTCAGATCATGAGAAGAAGATGACCGCTGAAAGTAAAATACAGCGCTCAAGGGCGCTTCAGCTTCGCCATTGTTGCCAATGCTCAGAAAGCAGCGCCGTTAAAGTTGAAAGCGGCGGTTCCCACGGAGGAGAGCGGTTTTGCCAGCCTTTGACCGATTGCCACCACAACTAGATCAAAGATATCGAAACTAGTGGCCAGCCAGGCGCTAGAACTCTAGCTGCAGGCCCGGTGTATGTCAAACCTCCAGCTAATTTTTGCCTAGTTGTCAAAGAGTGAAAATCGGATCCGCTATAGGTTCACTTGAATCTTGCTCAAGAAGAACTTTCTCGGCGAAGCACCTGAATCCGTTAGATCCCGGGAAGCCGCAACTAGAACCAGCGGCGGGAACTTGGGACGTGACCGAAAGGCACCGGCGCTCAGCCGTGTCTGTAACCGCCTGTCTTTTCTAGAAGCAGCGGCAACTACCCTTTGCGGATGGCGGACCACCGCGAAAAGATTATCAACACCACAACAGCCACCAAAGCCAAGGAGCCAAATAAATGAAAGCTTATGAGATCAATCCTGCCCTGAAAGGGATCGACGCCTTAACTCAGGTCGATCATCCCGCACCCCCAATCAAAACTGGGCAGGTCCTGGTGAGGATGCACGCAGCCTCACTGAATTTCCGAGATGTACAGATCTTGCGAGGAACGTACGGTGTTCAGCCGACGGTGCCACTTTCCGATGGAGCGGGTGAGGTCATTCGAGTAGCAAACGGCGTAACTCGATGGCACGTCGGCGACCGGGTTGCCGGCGCTTTCAGGCAAGAACATATATCCGGCGACTTGAATGGGGAGAACGCGAAATCAGCACTTGGCGGCGAGACTGAAGGTGTTCTTGCAGAATGTGTCGCATTTGGCCAAGAAGGGCTTGTGGCAATTCCCGAACACTTGTCTTACGCTGAGGCTGCAACCTTGCCCTGTGCCGCCGTAACAGCATGGAACGCTTTGGTTGTGGAAGGCAATCTTCAAGCAGGCGAGACCGTGCTGCTATTGGGAACCGGCGGAGTTTCGGTCTTCGCATTGCAATTTGCCAAGCAGATGGGTGCCAGGGTAATCATCACCAGCAGCAGTGATGAAAAGCTGAAGCGGGCGCAGTCTCTGGGAGCGGATTTCGGAATCAACTACAAAGCCCAACCGAACTGGGATGAAGAAGTACCAGCACTGACAGAGGGCCGAGGAGTGGATCTTGTGCTGGAGCTAGGCGGCTCGGCAACGCTTTCTCAATCTCTACGCGCTGTTCGCGTCAGCGGGAAAGTTCAGGTCATTGGGGTCATCAATGGCATCAAGGCCGAAGTCGATGTCACGACCATCTTGGGGAAGCATGTAAGGGTTCAAGGAATCAACGTCGGTTCGCGTGACTCGTTCGAAGACATGAACCGGTTTATCAGCCAGTACCACATACATCCGGTTATCGATCAAGTCTTTCCTTTCGACAAAGCCAAGAACGCGTTGGGGTACCTGGTAAGCGGCGATCACTTCGGCAAGATTGTTATCACCATCTGAGCAATAAAATGCAGGCAACACAAGAGAAGCTTATGAGTACAGGGATGAGTGAGGGGCAGGGGCGCCTGCCTCCTGCGCTTTGGGCACTCGCGTTGTGCACTTTCGGCGTCGGCACGGGTGAGTTTGTTGTCGCGGGTCTACTGCTGAATGTTGCAAGTGATCTCAAAGTCTCTACCAGCAGTGCTGGATTACTAGTGAGCGGGTACGCCCTGGGCGTCGTCGCCGGCGCACCGCTGATGACCGTTCTCACACGACGTCTCCGGCGCAAACAGACACTGCTTATCCTAATGGCACTGTTCATCGTCGGCAACCTGCTCTGCGCCATTGCACCCAATTACCCCACTCTTATGACTGCTCGAGTCTTGACAGGATTGGCTCACGCTGCATTCTTCGGACTTGGTTCGGTGATTGCTGCCGAGCTAGTGCCGCGAGGCAAGCAGGCCAGTGCCATTGCTGTTATGTTCACCGGGGTGACTCTCGCCTTTGTCTTAGGAGTGCCCCTAGGTACTCTGATCGGACAAACGTTCGGCTGGCGATTTACATTCTGGTTGGTGACTCTGCTGGGAGTTGTGGGTTCGGTGGGCATTCTTACCCTGGTGCCACGATTACCGAAGAACGCAGAACCCAGCATCGGCCAGGAGCTCCGTGTCATACGTCGCCCTCAAGTGCTGCTTGCCTTCGTTATGACAGTTTTCGGCAATGCAAGCGTGGTGACCGTGTTGACGTACATCGCTCCGATTCTTCTGAAGATCTCAGGTTTTGCCGAGCGCGCCATTAGCCCCATTCTGCTGCTGTTCGGTTTGGGCTTTATCGTTGGGAATACGCTTGGTGGCAAGCTTGCTGATTGGCGGTTAATGCCATCGCTCCTGGCCACTCTGACCACCCTCGCTGCTGTGCTGGCCGCGTTCACTATTACCAGTCATAATCAACTCGCGACGTTAGGGACAGTGTTCCTGTTTGGTGTGGCTGCTTTCGGAATCGTGCCGCCCCTGCAACTGCGAGTGGTAGCAAAAGCTGTTGGCGCTCCCAATCTGCCTTCTGTCTTTAATATCGCCGCGTTCAACATTGGCAGTGCAGGCGGAGCTTATCTAGGAGGACTCATTCTGGATAGCAAGCTCGGATTGAACGCAGTGCCGTGGGTAGGCGCGCTGGTCGCTGTTGCCAGTATCGCCGCGACAGCTTTCAGTTGGTCTTTGGACCGTAGTGACAGAACAGTGAGAGCTTAAGGGAAATAAGTATGCCATCTGGAGTCGATCGGCGAAGCTTTTTGGAATGGGCGGCCGCTGCGGCGGTTTTGAGTTCGCTAAACCTTCCGGCTAGCGCACAAGTGACTGATTCCCGGCCGCCGACAGTGGACACCTCTGATCCTCTAGAGGTTGCGGATGGCGTCTGGATATTGCGGGACCACAGGATCTGGCTCGTAGCTAATATCGCTGTCATCATCGGGCGAGATGCTGCGCTCGTTGTCGATACCGGCTTGGGGCCTGCTAATGGCGAGAAAGTTTTGGAGGTAGCGCGCCGCTTAGCGGGTTCACGTCGGCTCTTTTTAACTCTGACGCATTTCCACCCTGAACACGGTTACGGAGCTCAGGTATTCAAGCCAGATGCCACGATTGTTTATAACCGTGCACAGCGTGACGAATTCTCCGAAAAAGGAGCGAGTTACATCGAGCTTTTCCGGAAGACTCAGAGCAAAGCCGCAGCGGCTGCACTGGACGGCACCAAGCTTGTTATGCCGCATTTCACCTACGAGGGCGACAGAGCGGAAATCGACTTAGGTGGTCGGATGATTGAGTTACATGCCACCGGAACCGCTCATACCCGTGGCGATCAGGTTGTTCATCTGCCAGCTGAACAGATTCTATCTGCAGGCGATCTGATCGAAGAACGCATGTTCCCGATTTTCCCGTGGTTTCCGCCAGCGGACATTGACGTCAATTCTTCTCGCTGGATAGCCACGTTGCAGGACATGAGGCGCTTTCACCCGCGGTTAATTGTGCCAGGCCATGGCGATCCAGGGGATATTAGCATTGCGCTAAACTTGGCCTCTCACATCCAGGACGTCAGTCAGCAGGTCAGCATCTTGCGATCAAGGGGTGCTACCGCGAAACAGATCGTCGCCGAATGTAAGCCGAAGGTCATTGCTGCATATCCGAAATGGGAACACCCTGATCTGCTGGACTGGGAATTGAATTATTTCGCCGCCCAGAGAGGGTAAGCATGGCTTCCGGTATGCTGATGCGGTGCGTACCTCTGTTCTTCGCCTAGCTCTTTCCTGTTGCGGATTGGTCTTGTCTGCTGTGGGGCAGACTACTCACCCAGTCGGTCTGAACGACGCTATTATTTCCCAGATTCCGCAGCGTATGAAGCAATATGTCGACAACCAAACCGTTGCCGGCGCCGTTACCTTGATTGCTCATGGCAAAGACACGATTGAGCTTGACGCTACAGGCATGGCCGATGCTGAAGCTGGCCAGCGTATGCGGAAAGACACGATTTTTCAGATCATGTCGATGACGAAGCCGGTGACTGCAATCGGAATTATGATGCTCGCAGAAGAGGGAAAGCTGGCTATCCGTGACCCGGTCGAGCAGTACCTGCCGGAGTTTAAGAACGTACATGTTGCGACGAATGTCGGCCCTGACGCAGAACGGCTTCGCGTCCCCGAACATCCGATTACCATCCGCGATCTGCTGACGCATACGGCGGGTATTCAGGACCCGGCTCCCCCGGCTATTCACGACTATCAGCAACTGATGAATGTGCCGCTGGAGGAAGTGGTCCGGCAACTGGCGCGTCAGCCGCTCCTGTTTCAGCCCGGGACGCAGTGGAGTTACAGCAGCCCTGGCATAGAGATCCTGGGGCGGATTATCGAGGTGTGCTCCGGCCAAAAATATGAGGAGTTCATCAGCAAGCGAATCTTAGTCCCGCTCGGGATGAAGGACTCTTTCTTCTACCCGCCCTCTGACAAGATCGCGCGCATTGCTATGGTGTACGTCAGTAAGGGAGGAAAGCTCCAGCGTGCCCCAGCCAGCATCCTGGGCGGTGATCCTGCCAAGCACCGTAGTGGAGCGGTCTTTCCTGCACCAGGGTGGGGCTTGTACTCAACGGCTGAAGACCTTCTGCATCTCTACCGCATGATGCTGAACAACGGTGAGTATGAGGGACAACGCTACCTTTCACCCTTCTCCGTTCATCTGATGACTGAGCCGCACACGACTGGCATACATCCTGTCGGTTGGATGCGTGGGTCCGAGTATGGGCTCGCTTGGGAGGTGGTCACCGACCCACTGGGAGAGCTAGACGGGCATGCCAAAGGCACATACGGACACGGTGGCGCGTTCGGAACCCAAGGCTGGATTGATCCACAGAATCATCTCATTTCCATATTGCTGATTCAGCGAGCCGATGGCGGCACCGATAGTTTGCATAACGTGTTCCTGACCATGGCCGAGGCAAGTCTGGGCAAGTAGTAGGAGCAGGAGATGAAGAGCTTTAGAAAAGAACTCTCCTTCCACACTCCGGAAAGAAGAGCGTTCATTAACATCACCCAGGATGTTCGGGAATGCCTGCGCCAGAGTCAAGTGCAGGAGGGCCTTGCCCTTGTCAATGCCATGCACATCACCGCATCTGTGTTTATCAACGATGATGAGGAGGGACTGCATCGTGATTACGAACGCTGGCTTGAAGCTCTGGCTCCTCACGCGCCCGTGTCTCAATACCATCACAACCGGACCGGAGAAGATAACGCGGACGCGCACCTGAAGCGCCAAATTATGGGCCGTGAAGTGGTAGTCGCGATCACGCAAGGGCAACTGGATTTTGGCCCTTGGGAACAGATCTTCTATGGGGAGTTTGATGGCAGGAGACGAAAGCGGGTACTGATTAAAATTATCGGAGAGTAAGCCTTATCGACGGGGACAAGGCTCACCGGAACTATTCTTCGTCTTCTTCGTCGTCCTCTAGATCGTCAGCATCTTCGTCATCCTCGTCGTCGACAAGCTCGTCATCGTCCAGATCTGCATCGTCGGCATCTTCGTCATCCAGATCTTCATCGTCGATGTCATCGTCGTCCAGATCTTCGTCATCATCTTCGACGTCTTCATCTTCGTCATCAACCGCCATTAGCCGAAGGTCCTCCCATAGCGGGAAAGCATCTCCGGTTGACGTTTCGGGGGTGCAAATAGCGAACATACTGAGTCTCCTTTAAGTACAACATCAGAACCACCTGTTTCTGGTTCCGGCAACAAACTCGCTCTAAGCTTTGCGTTTCTTACATGGCTAAGATGCAGGTTCGGAGCAAATTGTGCCCAAAATTCCAGTCTTGTTGTGATGGAAAAGATACGGGTGAGCGTTTGGATTTACCTTGCGACCCAGGTGTGGCGGCACCTCAACCCTCAAACAGTAAGAACGGATTCGCATGAACGCGCATCGTACATTTTTAATTGTGGAAGCCAAGCTGATGACTCAAGAACAAAGCGCGCGACGTACAAACGGTTGGGGCATTGACCTTACCTATGAAGACGCGCTAGGCAACTGGCATGATACCGAGCAGGCAACGGTGGATGCACTATTGAAAGCAATGGATGCGGAGCCGGGCAGCGAGCGCCCGGACAAGTCCGATTGCGTTCTCTTTGTCAAGCGTGGTGAGGCGAGGCGCATAGGGGAGAGCGGCTCAGTGACGCTAGAATCCGGTGGACAGATCCCTTTTGCTACCGATTTGCCCTTCGATCTTCCCACTGGGTATCACGAGCTCAAACTGGACAGCAGCGACCGGACAACCAGCTTAATCGTCAGTCCTGAAAAGTGCTGGATGCCGGAGGACCTTTCGGAATGGGGTTGGGCGGTTCAGCTTTATAGTGCCCGATCAAGTGAGAGTTGGGGAATCGGTGACTTTGCTGACCTGGACCGTCTGGCTCGGTGGTCGGCTGACGAGCTCGGGGCAGGAATGATGCTGCTGAATCCATTGAGTTCGGCAACGCCCATACTTCCTCAGCAGACAAGCCCTTATTTTCCGACTTCACGGATTTTCCTGAATCCGTTATGGCTTCACATCGAGTGGATACCGGGTGCGAGTGCGGCGGCAGTGCCGGATTGGGATGACCTGGTCAGGGCAGCGCACGAGTTAAATGGTACGCGCGTGATCGACCGTGATCGGATCTTTGTTCTAAAAATGCGAGCCTTGGAGAGTCTGTGGCCAACGGCTCTGCCTAATGCTGAGTTTGAGGCGTTCTGCAAGGCCCGCGGACAAGAGCTGGAGCGTTACGCGCTCTTCTGCACGTTAGCTGAACACTTTAAGTCTGGCTGGCACAGTTGGCCGGAGCAGTTTCAAAATCCAAAGTCTCCGGAAATTGCGAAGTACGCTAGCGAAAATTCAAATCGGATTCGCTTTCACCAATGGGTGCAGTTCCTTTTGGATCAGCAACTGCAGAGATGTGCAAATCACCTTGCTTTGATGCAGGATCTTCCGATAGGGGTAGATCCGGATGGCGCTGATGCCTGGGCTTGGCAGGATTACCTGGCTGCCGGAGTTGGCGTTGGCGCGCCGCCTGACGAATTTAACACACAGGGTCAGAGTTGGGGTCTGCCGCCGTTTGTTCCCCATAAACTGCGAGGGGCGGCGTACCGACCTTTTATACAAACGATTCGTGCGGCATTCCGGCATGGTGGCGGCCTGCGCATTGACCACGTGATGGGGCTGTTCCGGCTTTTCTGGATTCCTGCTGGTGCATCGGCAGCCCAAGGCGGCTATGTTCGTTACAACCCGGACGAAATGCTTGCCATAGTTGCGCTTGAAAGTGAGCGGGCCCGTGCCTATGTTGTCGGCGAAGATCTTGGAACTGTGGAGGAAGACGCTCGCCAGAAGCTAACTGCCTGGGGGGTGCTCTCCTACCGGTTGCTTTGGTTCGAAAAGAGTGATGCCGTAGACTATCCGAAAGAAGCACTGGCTGCGGTGACCACCCATGATTTGCCGACAGTGGCAGGCATGTGGAGCGAGCAGGATGTGCAAAGGCAGCGCGAACTCGGCTTGAACCCGAATGAGGAAAGCCTCCGCGAAATCCGCGATCGAGTTCAGCAGATCACCGGCGTCGACGAAGATGCGGACATGGAAGAGGTGATTGTCCAAGCGTACGCGTACCTTGCCAAAGCGCCCTCCCGCATTCTGACTGCAGCTCTTGACGATGCAGCCGTGGCTTTCGAAAGACCGAACGTTCCGGCAACAACAGGGGAGCAGAGTCCGAACTGGTGCCTGGCACTTCCCGCTCCACTCGAGAAGCTTGTGCAGTCAGACCTGGCCAGGAGAATTGCCACGGCACTCCGGCGGGGAAAACAAAGAGAACTCTAGCAGCGGTTATGTCTTAAAGTGGAGCAGTGCGTATACTCAGAGTTTGTATTTGAAACCCGAGATGGTACTGACTTTGTTGAACCGGCGCCGATAAAGGATGTTGCAAGAGCCAAGGTGGTTTGTCGGTGTTGTTTGCCCAATGGCGAACGAAGGTGGGGATGCTGTCCCTTTTGTCCAGGCAGTACTGGAACAGTTCCCTCCTGCGATTCGCGTCATCTTTCTTGTCGTAGTAGATAACGCAAGTAAGGATGAAACCGTGCCCCTGTTACGGCAATTTAGCAAGACGGACGGTCGGCTGAAAGTAATCTGGGCACCCGAAAATAGGAATGTTGTTGACGCGTACGTGCGGGGCTACGGTGAAGCTCTAGCGGCAGGCTGCGATTGGATCTTAGAGATCGATGCCGGCTTCAGCCACCAGCCAGTTGAAATTCCACGGTTCCTTTGTAACTTAGATCAGGAGCTCGATTGTATCTTCGGCAGCCGGTTCATGCCGGGCGGTACGATGGATGACCCTCTGCTGAAACGGTATCTGGTAAGTCATGGCGGAACGTTACTTACTAACTGGTTGCTGGGAACTAAGTTGAAAGATATGACAAGTGGCTTTGAGATGTTCTCCCGACGGACGATGGAGCAGCTTCTCGAGCGTGGCATTCAGTCTAAAGCTCATTTTTTCCAAACGGAAATCAAGGTTTATTGCCGCGATTTGGCCTATATCGAGGTTCCTATCAGCTATCGGAATCCAAGTCCGCGATTAGGGTTGAAGGCCCTGCGCGACGCCTTCGAGCAATTGTGGAGACTAACAAAGCTGCGTTGGTCTGCCACAGGGAAGAGGAGTTTTGATGAGGGAGCGTGCAGCCCTGGTGGTAACATCCATCTCGGCGCCCAACAGGATTTTGAAAAGTCTCGCCGAAGGAGCGAGACAGCACCAGATCCCGTTCTATCTGATCGGCGATAGCAAGAGTCCCGCGGACTTCTGTTTACCCGGTTGTGAGTTTTACTCACTCGAAAGCCAAACACAACTCGAATTTCAGTATGCCCGGGTGGTGCCGGCCCGGCACTATTCACGCAAGAACATCGGATACTTGCTGGCGGTGTCTGCCGGAGCCGAGGTCATCATTGAAACTGATGATGACAATCATCCGACTCGCGAATTTTGGGGACAATCTGATCGCCGCATTCGCTCACCGCGGCTTCAAAATGCAGGCTGGGTGAATGCTTATAGATACTTCAGTGATGGGCTGATTTGGCCTCGCGGATTTCCGCTGCAATACATAAAGGCGGAACAGCCTTTATATGAGGCATTATCAACCGAAGACTGCGATTGCCCTATTCAACAAGGCTTGGCGGACGGAGACCCTGACGTTGATGCTATTTATCGACTAATTCTTCCGCTTCAGATTAGCTTTCGAAGAGATCGTCACATAGCGTTCGGGCAGGGATCGTGGACCCCTTTTAACAGTCAAAACACGCGATGGTGGGCCGATACATTTCCACTAATGTATCTGCCCACCTATTGCTCATTCCGCATGACCGACATATGGCGAAGCTTTGTGGCTCAACGGATTGCCGGTGAGAATGGGTGGTCCGTGTTATTCCACGGTCCGACAGTTTGGCAGGAACGGAACGAACACAAATTGATGCTCGACTTTGCGGAGGAAATACCTGGATACCTGGAGAATGAAAAAATTTGCCGGACTCTAGAAGCGCTTCCTGTCCGAAAGGGGATACAGCATCTTAGCGACAACTTACTCTTATGTTACGAAGCTTTAGTTCGGCTGAGAGTTATTGATTTAAAAGAGCTGGCGCTGGTGGAAGCATGGAACGCCGACTTGCTATCGCTTGGAATCAGCAAGGCTGAATCTGGTGCGGTGGAAAAAGAAAGGGCACCTGCATCCGAGATCATCGGAATTGCTGGTGCCCGTGTTGACTAGAAGTCGGGTTTAAAGAATGCTGGTGCCGCGATGGAGCGGGCGGTCACCCTCAGCAAAATCAGCTGAAGCTTCTCCGGCTGAGGAGACGTCCTGTGCGCCCGTATGCTTCAACAGATCTTTTGCTTTCCGGACCCAATCGCTGTTATCACAGTGAACCGAAAGAAGGATGCCACCCTCTTTGATCCGGCCTTCGTAGCGTTTTGCTTCGTACTCAGGAATGCCCATGCCGATCAAAGCGCCAATCATGCCACCGACTAAACCGCCCGAACCCAAACCAGCTAGAGTACCCATAATCGGGCCTGCGGCGATGAAAGGTCCAACACCAGGAATCGCGAGCGCTCCGATGCCGGCCAACAGCCCGAGTGTTCCGCCAATAGCGCCGCCTGTGATCGCGCCTGTCGTAGTTCCTTCCGGTGCCTTGGTCTCCTTCTGGTGAGCGAAGTCTTTGGTGCCGACGTTGTCCTGCAAGAGAACAGAAATGTCCTCATGCCGGAAGCCTGCTTCAGCCAGACGATCCACTGCCATCTCAGCCTCTGACCGGTGTGCGTAAATGCCGTAAACTGCTGTGTTTTTGCCTGCCATAAATGATCTCCTTTTGAGCTACTTACTTCTTGCTTGCCTGGACGGTGATTTCGTTAGTCACGTTCATATCGCCGGCATACTTCTTTGCATACTGCTCAATGGTCTGCTTTTCCTGATCGGAACGGACCGGGCCTCGCAGAGTAACCTTCCCATTGCTGCTAACAATCTTTACGTTATGAGCGTAAGTTGATAAAGCTTTGTCTTTCACAACCTCCCGGCGGATGTGAGCCATCACCTCACGATCCGAAAGGTTATTTTTTCCCTTGTCGGCAGTCGGGGCCTGTTTACTAGCATCGCCTTTGTTTGCTTTCGTATTGTCGGCTGCGGTGCTTGTATTTTGACCGGCTAAAGCCATTCCCTGAAATGGAACTATCAAAAAGACCGCACTGCACAACAATCGTTTCAGATCCTGTTTCATGTCTCTATTCCCGTAGCATTTCTTAGCAACCACATGGCCACAAGAGCCGTAGTTAGTTCCGGCTAAGTTAAGTCGAACAATCTAAACAGATTGGTCCAAACCATTAACTATTTCATTGGAAGGCTACCGGGCGATATCCTGCGCGTATAGGCAAAAGGGAAAGCTTTTGACCGTGAACAAGTAATCTTTTCCGAATGCCTTGGCGGAGTGCGTTTGTTCAGGAGGTTAGAACAAGTACGTGAATGCTGCTTGATCGGGCGACCTCGGTGCTTTGGTTCGCAAAGCTCCAGATTCACTGAATGTACATAAAATTCAACTTCGGAACGCGTGGATAGTACGCTGTGTAGTACTAAAAGGCTTTTTGGAACGCGGTCTGCGATTGAATACGCTTGAAGAGCGTTGACCCGTCCTATAACTTTAGGAGGTAAGGCTTTCCCAACTACACTTTGTATGGGCTTCCGGCCACTTGGATCTACTTTGCGTTCAACATTCCTCAGCATTCTGTTCTTTTCTACTCTTTCCGGGTCGCTTGCCAATGCGGCGAGCTTTTCCTTCCAGGGCTCGTTTGTTAACGACAGCGACATCCAGCTTATTAATTTCACTCTCGCTGCTCCAACAACGGTGACCCTTCAATCCTTCTCGTACTCGGGCGGCGTGGATGCAGCTGGGGCAACGATTGCTGCCGGCGGATTCGACCCGTTAATCTCGCTGTACGACGGTTCCGGCGCCTTAATTAATGAGAACGATGATGGTGCAGCGAGTGCCCCTGACCCGGTGACAGGACAACGGTTCGACGTTGACTTAGATACGGCTCTTGGAGCGGGTACCTACACCGTAGCCTTGGGTCAATTCGACAACTTCGGTAATGGCCCGACTCTATCAGCAGGTTTCACGGAAACCGATCCGAAATTCACCTCAATTTTCGGGTGTTCGAATGGCCAGTTCTGTGACGTCACTGGTGCGAACCGGACGAGTGCATGGGAGCTTGATATCTCCAATGTCACGAGCTCTTCCCTCCCGACCTCGGCAACACCGGAGCCAGGCATGCTGGGCCTGTTCACGATTGGTCTCTCGACCCTAGGCGTTACGGGCGCACGCAAAATCTTCCGCAAGCGTTAGAGCAAGCATGCAGCTAGAACGCATCTCATGGCTCGGGTGAGCTGTGGATGCGTTCCCCCTCCGGTGGCGTTAACACATCTTCAAAATAAATTAACTTGTGCGTGGTCATTGAGTTATCCTTCATTTTCTCGTTTGTTGTAGCACCGCCGTTGTTCACTAATGGGCGAAATGCCTTTAAAGTTCCCCGGGCCCCCTGCCTCGTTCCGCAAGAATGCGCTCCGCTCTGGAGCCGCCTCCTCTTCCCAAAAAGTCGCTGCGTTCCGCGCCTGTTATGAGCGCTATTTGGAATGCCTCGAGTTCTGCGATGGTCAATCGGCTTCTCCGCTTTCCGAGGCTGCTACTTACTTTGTGCTGGATTTTGATATCACGGCGCGCCGCGCTCTAGCGACCAACCCCGATCGTTACCGCTTGTTCCAGTCACGATTTCTTCGAAATGCAAGCTGTGAATGCTGCCGAATCAAGTTCAAGCTGGATAGCTGGAAGTTTGCATCTGAGATACATGCCATTGAGGAAACTGTTGGCGCTGCTTTTGCGCAAGCCGGCTTATTCCCGCTGGCTCCCTACTTTGGGGTTGCCCAGGCTTGCCCTGAGCAGATTGCGGCGTAACTAATTCTTACTTCGCCGCTGATCGAAGCCTGGAGACAAAGCCATCTAGACTGGCCGCATCAGAATCGATCCAGCGTACAACGGCAACCATGTCGAGATTCGGGTCCACGTAGACCACATTTGCTCCGTTGCCAAGGTGGTAGAACACATTGGCCGGAGCACTCGGAAGCGCCTTTCGCCCGGTATTCAAAAACCAGTTTGCAAATCCGTAACCGGGGCTAGGGCCAGTGGGGGTTAGCGCCATTCCAACCCACTTCTCGGACAGTAACTGTTTGCCATCCCAGTTCCCTCTATGTAAGGTTAAAAGGCCAAACCGGGCAAGATCATAGGCATTAATAAACATGCCGCCACCGTAATGCCCACCGCCTGCGACTGATTGCACCATTATGCCATCAACGTTGACCCAGGAGTTATCGTAACCAAGCCAGCGCCAGGTGGATGAAGCGCCAATCGGATTCATCAACAGCTCTCTAAGAACCTGTGGCAGGGGTCGGTGCCAAACCTCAAGGGCAGCGAAAGCGAGCAGGTTGACGCGAACATCGTTGTACTTCCAGCTTGTGCCCGGTTTGTTGTGTTTGCGCTGGATGTAGTCCTCGAACTTCTCATTTTTTGGAGGACGATCTGCCCAATCAGGCTTGCCCCAGAGCGTGCCTTCCCAGTCGCTAGTCTGACGAAGCAGGTGGTCCCAGGTGATTTGGCTGTTGTGTTCGCCAGTAAAATATTCCCCAGGAACGTACGTGGCGACCGGGTCGTTCACATCGGAGATGAGGCCACGATCGTAAGCCAAGCCGACGGTTGTTGTAAGGAAACTCTTAGTGACGCTAAAGGTCATATCAACGCGATTCGGTTCACCCCACTCAGCAACGACATATCCGTGTCTAATGATTAATCCTGTGGGCTCCCCGCGGTTTTCGAAAGGTCCCAGCGGGTCGCCGTAAGCCTCGCGTGCAAAGGTGAGATCGTGTGCCCTGCGCAAGTCTCTTGGCTGCTTGGTCTCATGTGCGCGATGAAAGGCAATTGCGTCGGCGATCCGTGTCTCGTCCAAACCGACGCTGCTTGGGCTGCGGTGTTGCCAGCCGTTGCGGGCAGGGAAGTAAGCACTCTGCCCTATGGACGGGCACGGAGCTACGAAATATAGAAGTGCTATCGCCCAACTGTACTTAAGCGTGTTCACGGAGACGAGGTAACCGCACAAGTTTGATCCAGAAGTTCTCAATTGAACGAATCTTTTCCAGAAAATCATCCAGATCTACCGGCTTGGTAAGGTAGCAGTTCGCATGTAAGCCATACGCCCTCAACACATCGTGCTCATCGTCGGAGGTGGTCAAGACAATTACCGGAATTGCTCGAAGCTCCTGGTCTGCCTTTATGTCCTCCAGCACCTCACGGCCATCTCTCTTGGGAAGGTTCAAATCCAGCAAGATGAGATCAGGCGTTACTGCATTAACGTAGCGTCCTTCTTTTCGCAAAAATTGCGAAGCGGCCAGTCCGTCTTCAGCAACATGGAGTTGATAGTTCAACGTGCTGTCTTTGAATGCTTCCTCCACCAGACCAACGTCGGCAGGGTTGTCTTCGACAAGAAGCAACTCCAATTTTCGGCCTATCATCTTGGCACCATCTGTCCCTTCATCTTGTCACTTGACGAAGTTACTTGAGGAGCATTTGGCTTCGGTGCGGGAATGGCAGGTAACGTAAAAGAGAAAACAGAGCCGGAAACGCCGTCCGAAGTTGCCCAAATTCTGCCACCGTGCAATTCAACCACTCGCTTGCAAATTGCCAAGCCCATGCCGGTTCCAGGATAAGCGCCAACACTGTGCAGCCGTTGAAAGATTGCAAAGATCCGATCTCCATACTGCTGTTCGAATCCGATCCCGTTGTCCTTCAATGTGAACAGCCATTCGGGTCCTTCCCGCACCGCCTGGAATTCAATGAAAGGAGCCTGCTCCGCCTTGCGAAACTTTAGAGCATTCACAATCAAGTTCGTTACCACTTGAGTCAACTTTGTTTCGTCGCCGCGCAGCACTGGTAACTGATCACTCAGAATGGTTGCGCGCTGCTCAGCAATGGTGTACTCCAAACTGTCGCGGACATTCTGCATTACGACATTCATATCGACGGACGTCAAATTCAGAGGTTCGGTTCCGACCCGGGAATACTGCAGCAGATCCTGCACCAAATTCTGCATTCTCTTTGCTCCGTCTACAACGAAGCGGATGTACTTGTCCGCCTGGTCATCTAGTTTGCCTTGATAACGGTGGCTGAGAAGGCCCACATAGCTGCCGATGGTTCGAAGCGGTTCCTGCAAATCATGGCTCGCAATGTAAGCAAACTTAGTCAGATCAGCGTTTGATCGACGCAACTGCTCATTAACCAATTCGAGTTCAGAAGTTCGTTCGGCAACGCGAGCTTCCAATCCGGAATTCAGCTCCAAGATCTGCTCAGCAGCTAACTCGCGGGCGCGAGCATAGCGTGTGATCAACTGATAGGCCCACACCAGGATGGCCAGGTTTACTAAGATGCAAAAAGCAAAACTGCTGCCCACACCGAGCGCCGTCGCAGCTTGATCTCGGGTTCGCTGGTGAAGAAGCTTCTCTTCCTCGGCTCTCACCGTTCTGGACTCACTCAGAAGCTCATTTGACAGTCCGCTACCCTGGTCGAAAAAGACACGATACTCCTCCGGCTTCAATGTACGTTGGCGTCGTATCTGCATCAGCTTTTCGAAAGCATCGAATTGTTTGCGAACTGCAGATTGCAGGCGGTCCAAGTTGGCTTGTTGCCTTTTGTTGTCAACAGTGAGTTCGGTAAGGGCCGCCAACTGACGTCTGCCCTCAGTTTCGGCGGCGGCAAAAGTTTTTGCAAAAGCTTCATCCCGGGTCAGTAGAAACGCCCGCTTCGCGCTCTCTGCTCTCGTAGCGGCGAGGAGCAAACGATCGTTCGCGCCCAGGACATCCCGGGTATGGTTTACCCAGGCAACGCTGTTTTGATAAGAGCCGAGTTCCCAAATAACCGTAATGCCTAACAGCAAAGGCGTGAACAGAACAAGTAAGAAGGCACGCCTGGTTTTCCGGGCAAGGGCAGCCGTCATTGGCGTCCCTGAACTGTTTGAGAGAGGTCCCGAACTCTTGCTCGACTGGGACACAGAAGAATCTTGCAAATTCAAAGTCGCAGGCGAAGCTTTCCGCCCCGCTGTTTGCATTATAGACT
>CAXTWQ010000005.1:55664-64991 GCA_964248065.1 uncultured Bryobacteraceae bacterium
GCTTTTAGCTTTACAAAACAGGGCCGATCCGCCAGGGCACGAATTCATTGTGACCAAGAAGTTCGGCTTTCGTCTTGACTCCTGAAGCAGACTGGAGCAAAGCTTCAAAAAGATTTGCTCCTACCTGCTCGATGGTCTCCGAGCCATCCGCTACAGTGCCGGCATTCAGGTCGATATGATCTGCCATACGCCTGGCAATAGCGGAGTTACTGCTGATTTTGAACACTGGCACGCTGGGAAAGCCGATGGCGCTGCCACGGCCGGTAGTGAAGGCAACCATGTTGACTCCGCCGGCTGCGAGTCCAGCAAGCGAAGCCGGATCGTACCCTGGAGTGTTCATAAACGTCAGGCCCTTCGCCTCGATCCGCTCGGCATATTCATACACCGCATTCAGCGGGCTAGTACCTGATTTCGCGACGGCCCCTAATGATTTCTCGACAATGTTGGTAAGCCCGCCCGCTTTGTTTCCGGGCGAAGGATTGTCATTAAAGCTTCCACCAAACTGGCGAAGGTAGGCGCGATAGGAATCAACCACGTTCTGCAGCTTATGCCTGACAGTGTCATCCTTTGCCCGGCGAAGCAGCAAATGATGTGCACCAAAAATTTCAGTGGTCTCGGCCAGAACCACCGTGCCTCCTTCGCCCACAATCAGATCGCAGCAGTAACCAAGAGCCGGGTTCGCCGTGATGCCGGAGAATGAATCCGACCCGCCGCAATTGAGACCAAGCACCAGATTGCTGGCCGGAACAAGCGTGCGCTCCCCTGGTGTTTGATCTCGCATAACTTTTCTGATCTGCGCCTGAGCCTCTCTGACTACGGCCATTGTTCCGCCGCTGCTCTGTAGCGTTAGGCCGTGAATGGTTTGAGCGGAAGGTGCGTTCTCCGACCGTAGATAGTGATCAATTTGGTTGACCTCGCAACCAAGCCCGACAATCATTGCAGCTGCCACGTTCGGATGCTGCAAGAGTCCGGATATAGTTCGCCGGAGCTGATCGGTATCAGGGCCCATTGCCTGGCCACATCCATCACCATGAGCGAACGCAATCACGCCGTCGATATGCGCAGGCAGATCGCTCCCGGAAAAGGATCTAGCAATAAGATCAACCGTGTGCGCAGCGCAGTTGCTAGCCGCGGCGACAGCAATGTAATTCCGCGTCCCAACTCTTCCATCAGCCCTTTGATAGCCGAGAAAGGAACGGGTACTGGAAATCGGAACAGTGCCAGTTAGACCAAGGTACGTTTCGGGTTCGCGATCATCAAATTCAAGATTGTGTTCATGGACGTGGTCACCACGTTGAATATCTGTTTTGGCAATACCAATCATTTCGCCATACCGTCGGATGGCTTGACCTGCGGGAATCGGCTCGACAGCAATCTTATGACCGGCGGCGATCGCTTCGCTGACTCTTAATAGGCCGGATTCCGACTGCACGGATTCGCCAGGCATCAGGGCTCTTCGTGCAATGGCAACATTGTCGGTCCGATGCAGCTTGATCGTCGCGTTCTCGCTGGCCGATGCCGTCTCGATTTGTAAAAGCATTTCGTTTCGCCTTTGTCATTCTCCTGCACTTGCGGAAGCTTTGCATCCAGCCGGAAACATAAAGTGCGATAAGCTTTCCTCTTACTCGCTTAGCCGCCACATCCGTTTGATCCTCTCTTGCATGACTAAAACTTACTTAAGCCGAAGAAGTTTCGCCGCTGGCTTGTTGGCTGCTCCGGCAATACTGAACGGAAGACAAACTCATTCCGATACTGCCCACATACAAGTGGATACCCGCCGCGTGATCGGTGAAATTGATCCGAAGCTGTACGGGAACTTTCTTGAGCATCTTGGGCGTTGTATTCAGGGCGGTGTGTTCGACGAAGGCTCACCCCTGTCGGACAAAGAAGGATTCCGGAAAGACGTTATGCAGGCCGTGGAAAATCTGCATGTGCCTTTTCTGCGCTGGCCGGGCGGTAACTTCTCTTCCAATTACAACTGGCGTGATGGCATCGGTCCGCGCGATGAACGTCCACGGCGGCTGGAGATGGCTTGGGCCACAATCGAAGACAATCGCTTCGGCACCCATGAGTTCCTGGACTATGTTTCGCGGATTGGAGCCGAGCCTTATATCTGCGCCAACCTGGGTACCGGCAGCTGGGATGAAGCGCAGCAGTGGGTTGAATATGTGAACTTCGATGGAGACACCACCACCACTCGTCTCCGCAAAAAGAACGGCCGGGACAAGCCCTGGAAGGTGAACTACTGGGGGCTAGGGAATGAGATGGATGGCCCCTGGCAAATGGGTCACCGCACGGCAGAAGATTACGGCAGGTTTGCGTTAGAAGCTGCCAAGCTGATGCATTGGACCGACCCTAGTATCAAGCTGGTTGCGGCCGGTTCTTCAAACTTCAATGCTGATTGGGTTAGCTGGAACCGAACGGTGCTGCAGTACTTGGCACCCCACGTCGACTATCTTTCGCTTCACCTCTACGTTGGCAATCCCACAAGCGACTATTACGAATTTCAGGCAAGCCCGCTTGAATTGGCTGAGCGAATCAAAGTAACAGAAGGCGTAATCAACGCGGCGGTTGCTGCGCAACCCAAGGATAAGAACATCTATATTGCCTGGGATGAATGGAACGTTTGGTATCGCGCCCGCGGCGGCGACAAAGAGCGTGGTCGAAGAATTCTCGAGGAACACTACAACCTTGAGGACGCACTAGTGGTTTCCTCATTCTTAAATACGTTTGTGAATCATGCTCATATCGTGAAGATCGCCAACATGGCGCAGCTGGTTAACGTGATTGCTCCTATCTTCACCGGAAGCAAAGGACTGTTTCTGCAAACAATCTACTACCCGCTTCAGCTGTTTGCGACTCACTGCCATGGAACAGCGCTTGACTTACAAGTTGAATCACCAACTTACAAAACGAAAGCGCGAGCGGCAGTTCCTTACCTGGACGCTTCGGCTTCGCACCAAGCCGATGGCACTCTCGTGTTTAATCTCACCAACCGCCACCAGGATCAACCGCTCGACGTGGTAGTGGAAGTAGAAGGTAAACCGCTGGGCAGCGAGGCTCAAGTGTTTGTCGTGACCGGACCTGATATCAAGTCGGAAAACAATTTCGAATCGACAACGGTTAAGACGATTGCCGGCAAAGCAGTTTCAACATTTCCAACCAGTCTTCGATATACCTGTCCGCCTCGCTCGTACTCGATGGTGAAGGTCAGTTGATCTGATTTCTTGTCAGCTTCGCCTTACAAGTTACTCTGAGTAAGTGGCAGGGTCTTTAACCTCGGAGAGATCAAGCGATCCAATATTAGGTACGCAAGCGGAGAAAACCGCATTTACCATCCTGGGCGCGATTAGCTTTTGTCATCTGCTCAACGACACTGTGCAATCGCTGATCCCAGCCATATACCCCATCTTGAAAGCCTCATTTCATCTCGGGTTTACACAGATCGGTATTATCACGCTGGCCTTTCAGGTAACGGCATCACTGCTGCAGCCGGTTGTTGGATTGTACACAGACCGAAGGCCGCAACCCTATTCGCTGGTTGTTGGCATGGGTATCACTCTGATTGGTCTTCTAGCGCTGTCCGTGGCGCCCAGCTTTGGAATGCTTCTGCTTTCGGCGTGTTGCCTGGGCGTTGGCTCGTCGATCTTCCATCCTGAATCGGCGCGTGTTGCACGCGCGGCATCGGGCGGTCAACACGGGCTAGCGCAGTCGCTGTTCCAAGTTGGTGGCAACGCAGGTTCTGCGCTCGGTCCGCTGCTCGCTGCATTTATTGTGTTGCCCTATGGGCAGCGCAGTATTGCATGGTTTTCGGCAATCGCAGTAACAGGGATGATAGTTGTCCGCTACGTTGGGCGATGGTATAGCCGCCGTTCGCAGGCGCAGAAGAGTTCGAAGCTCAGTCATCAGGAAACGGTAAGCGGCACTTACTCCAGCCGCAAAGTTACTGCTTCAATCGCCATTTTAGTGGCGCTGATCTTTTCCAAATATTTCTATCTGGCCAGCATCACCAGTTACTACACGTTTTATCTGATTCAGAAGTTTGGAACGTCCGTGCAGCAGGCTCAGCTTTATTTGTTCCTCTTTCTAGGAGCAGCTGCCGTGGGTACGGTAGCCGGTGGTCCGATCGGTGACCGCATTGGTAGAAAGCCGGTAATCTGGGTGTCCATCCTCGGAGTCTTGCCTTTCACTCTCTTGTTGCCGTATGTAAACCTGTTCTGGACGGCGGTTTTGAGCGTGCTTATCGGGCTGATTATCGCGTCCGCCTTCACCGCAATTCTTGTCTACGCGCAGGAACTGGTGCCTGGAAAGATCGGCTTGATCTCAGGCGTGTTTTTCGGGCTTGCGTTCGGTATGGGCGGTATTGGCGCGGCGGCTCTGGGCAGACTGGCCGATGCCACCAGCATCTCTTTTGTTTACCGCGTTTGCTCTTTCTTGCCGCTCATCGGCTTACTTACAGGCTTTCTGCCTAGCTTGGGTAGACCGCGAGCTAAGCCAGTGCGCAATTAAGGACAGTCCAGGAATAATTGCAGCTCCGCGCCTATCGGCTCCGCTTCTGCTGAATCATTTGCAAAACAAAGCCACTATAGATGCTTCCTGCGACTGCGTGCAGTAGGACTGCTTCTTGAATCTGCGCCAAGTCCGCGGGCGTACTTAACATCGAGCGAGCTAAGCGTCTTGAGTGTGCAGCGCTGCTATGGCTAGTGTTGCGTTCGCGCGAGCATCGCATCTACGGATCCACTTGTCATTCTCAATCCTATTCCGGGTGCGATTCTGCTGATCCAGTTAAGTACATTGCTGAGACCAGGCCTAATCTCAAGCCGATCTCTTGTGAGACCCTTTATCGCCTCTCGCGCCAGCTTCCGAACGTCCATGTTGGCGCTCGCCTTTACATCGGTGGAGTCGAATGCATTCTGCAAGGGCGTCTGTGTCGATGGTGGAGCAAGTTCAAAGACTTTTATGCCGGTGTTTTTAAGCTGAACCCGCAGTGACTTTGTAAAGGCATGGAGGCCTGCCTTGGTGGCGCTATAAATGGGCGAGATCGGAAACGGCACGAAGGCAAGGCCTGAAGAGACGTTCACGATTGCTGAGCTTTTCTGGGATTTCAAATGTGGCAAGAACTGCTTCACCATGCGAATAGGGCCGGTGAGATTCGTGTCGATCTCACGAGCCAGATCCTCGACGTCAACGCCTCTATCGTGCAAATTGATCTTGCGCATGATGCCGGCGTTGTTGATCAGGATGTTTAAGTTCGGGAACTCTTTTGTGACGCGATCGTAAAGCTGCGCAATTGCTGCAGGAGCAGAAACGTCACTGTTGATGGTGATAAGAGAAGGATGTTCCTTCCCAACTAAATCCAACTTGGCTCCATCACGCCCTGTAACGATGACTGTATTTCCTAAGCTCGCAAGCTGCTTAGCGAGTTCCAGTCCGATACCCGACGTACCACCGGTGATCAAAATCGTATTGCCTGACATTTTCATAAACGCCCCTCCAGCAGGAATTGAATAACTCTTGGTGTATCCGTTCTGAGCTCTGCTCCGAACGAATCTCCATCTCTAATGTGCCCTATGGACACATTGTTGTCAACGGAAACATCAAAGTCGTGTAATCTTGGCATGTGACAAGGTTGGCTGAGAGATCAATGAGATGAAGGCGAAGGCACCCAACCGCGCCTATCATCATGGAAATCTTCGTGAAGCTGTGCTTCTCGCTGCTGGGCAAGCGTTAGAAAGTGGCGGTGTTGGCAGCGTTTCGCTTCGTGAGATCAGCCGGGAGTTAGAGGTGAGCCATACTGCGCCACGCAGGCATTTTCCTACTAAACAGGCTCTCCTGGATGCGCTGGCGATCCATGGGTATGCGCAACTTGGCCTTGCATTGTCCCGTGCCATCGGAGATCGTGATGCAAATTTCGACATCCGGCTGGCGAAAGCGACTCGTGCTTTGGTGCGCTTCGCGGTGAAGCACCCAGTTTTGTTGGGGCACATGTTTGCTGCAAAGCATCACCCCGCAGCCCCGCCCGAACTTCTAGAGGCAAGTGACCTTGCACTCTCATCAGGGCTCAAGCTGATAGCAGAAGGCCAGGAGACCGGGGATGTCGTAGCGGGAGATCCAGAGCTATTGGCATTGGTCCCCTTTGCTGCCGTGCAAGGGCTAATTGTTGCCTCAAGCCAAGGGTACTTCAAAGGAATTGCGTTGGAGCAGTTAGTAGAGGATGCGACTCATCGGATCATTGTTGGTTTACGCCCTCGATAGCTTGGGGCAGCAAAGCGAACGCAGTAAATTAGAGGGATGTCCACTCTTGCCCAAGAGTCAAAGGTTTCTGAGCCCGTGCTTTCCGGCCCTACATCCGTGATCGGTATTTACTACGAGCATCCACGCTGGTTTCAGCCCTTATTCGATGAACTCGATCGAAGGCGTACGCCCTACGCGAAGTTGCGTGCCGATGAGCACTTCTTTGAGCCCGGACAGGCTGAGAAATATAAGCTGATCTTCAATCGCATGAGCCCATCAGCTTATCGGCGGGGCTCCGGCAGCAGCATCTTGTACACGCTCGCTTACCTGGAACATTTGGAAGCGAGCGGAGTGAAAGTAATCAACGGCACCCGCGCCTTCCGCTTTGAACTCTCCAAAGCTTCTCAATTGTCGTTGCTGAAACGGATGGGGCTACCTAGTCCGCGAGCGCGTGTGATCCACCGCGCACAGGACGCCGCTCTTGCTGCGCAGGGCTTGCGTTTTCCTGTGGTGGTGAAGCCGAATGTTGGCGGCAGCGGTGCCGGTGTGGTGCGATTCAACTCGGCCGAAGAGCTCGAAGCCGGCATCGCCAATGACAGGCTGGATCTCGGGCTGGATGAGGTTGGCTTGGTGCAAGAATTCATTCCTGCTCGCGGCGGCTACATCACTCGTGTAGAAGTCCTGAATGGCAAGTTTCTTTACGCGATTAAAGTTTTCCTGACCGGAGAGACATTCGATCTCTGCCCGGCTGACATTTGCCGGACGACAGAAGGCGTGGCGCTCGAAAATGCTTGCCCGGTAGAAGCTCCGAAAGCGGGGCTGCGCGTTGAAGGCTTTACTCCCTCGGCTGAGATCATAGCGGCTGTTCAGAACATCATGCATGAAGCAGACATTCAGGTGGGCGGCATCGAATACATCGTTGATGATCGGGATGGCCAGCTGTACTACTACGACGTGAATGCACTTTCGAACTTTGTTGCTAGTGCTGAGCAGGTGGTGGGACTGAATCCGTTCGCGCTGCTTGCCGATTACCTTGAGACTGAAGCCCGGAATGCCGTCTAGAAAACAAATTCGCTACGGCTACTGGATGCCGGTTTTTGGCGGGTGGCTGCGTAACGTGGCTGATGAGGGAATGGAAGCCTCATGGCCGTATGTAAGCAAGCTGGCAAGGCGCAGCGAAGAGCTTGGCTTCGATCTGACACTAGTTGCCGAGCTCAATCTGAACGACGTAAAGGGTCCGGAAGCGCCGTCACTCGATGCCTGGTCCACGTCCGCGGCGCTAGCTGCTGTGACCAACTCACTGGAGTTGATGGTAGCCGTGCGGCCGACATTTCACTCGCCCGCACTTTTGGCAAAGCAGGCCGCTAATATCGACCAAATCAGCAATGGCCGCCTCTCCTTGAACGTTGTCTCATCCTGGTGGCAGGACGAAGCGCGCAAGTATGGCGTTCACTTCGAACAGCACGATGACCGCTATGCGCGCACGTCGGAGTGGCTCGACGTACTGGACGGAGTCTGGTCGCAAGATCATTTTTCTTATTCGGGCACGTACTATCGAGTGGAAGATAACGTTCTGCAGCCTAAGCCGGCTCGCAAGCCCAGGCCTGTGATCTATGCGGGCGGGGAATCAGAAGCGGCTAAGAACTTAATCGCGCGCAAGTGTGACGCCTATGTTATGCATGGCGACTCTCCGGAAGTGATTGGACAGAAGATTCAAGACATGTCCGAGCGACGGGCCCGGCTCAATCTGCCGCCGATGATCTTCGGGGTGGCCGGATACGCGATCGTCCGCGATACAGAGCAAGAGGCACAGCAGGAGTTGAGTCGCATCACGGATGTGAACGGAAGCGCGGCTGGCTTTGCTAACTTTCAGCAATGGCTCGGCGGAACACAGTTGAGTACCAGTCTTTCGATTGAAGAGTATTCAGTCTCAAACCGTGGGTTGCGTTCCGGCCTGATCGGCACTCCCGTTCAAGTAAGGGAACAGGTGGACAGGTTCTCGGAAGCGGGTGTTGACCTGCTGTTGTTGCAGTTCAGTCCGCAACTGGAGGAGATGGAGCGTTTTAGCGCTGCAGTAATTCATCCCGCTGCTGCTGCTTCGGCGTAATTGTTAGTCTGTCTTACCAGGCGTGCTTTGCCCGTAGTACGCGTTCGGTCCGTGTTTGCGTAGGAAATGTTTGTCGCGTAAGCAGTCGCTAATACCGGTCACCTCTGCTTTTATCGCCAATGTTAAATGAGCCAAATGCGCAAGCTCTTCGACCACCACCGCGGTTTGTGCGGCCTCGCTGGCGGAAGGACCCCAGCAAAACGGAGCATGGCCCGCGACCAATACTCCAGGGGTCGCCAGCGGGTCCAACTGAGCAAAGCGCCTGACAATGACCTGACCGGTGTTCCACTCATACTCTGATTCAATCTCGTGAGGCTCCATGGAAGGAGTTACTGGGATGGCACCGCGAAAGTAGTCGGCATGCGTGGTGCCGAGGCAGGGAATCTCCAGGCCCGCTTGTGCCCACGCAGTCGCGTACCGGGAGTGCGTATGCACTACTCCGCCCACGTTTTGAAAGGCGCGATAAAGAGCAACGTGGGTCATTAGGTCAGAGGATGGACGCAATGTACCCTCAACGGTCTTTCCGTCCAGGTCAGTCACGACTAAATCAACTGGCTTTAGCAAGTCATAAGGAACGCCGCTGGGCTTAATCACCAGTAAGCCGGAGGCGTGGTCGAAGCCGCTTGCATTCCCGAATGTGAAGAGCACCAGTCCGCGACGAACCAGTTCCTGGTTGGCTTCGTATACTTCTTCACGTAGCGATTGCAGCTTCATTGTGTTGTTCGTGCGCGATGTGCAATCGCACGCAGCTTTGGCAATACGTGACCAAGGGGAACCGCACCTGTTCCCTTATCTCCCAAGGCGAAATAGATTTGGTTGAATAACTCGAAAAGCTCGTTGTAGATGTCGACGCTGGCCGGGTCCGGATGGTAGATCCGATGTGGCGGGCAGAGCGCAGCTTGAGCTTCCGCTATCGATTCGAATGCACCGGCTGCCATGAAGGCAAATATAGCCGAGCCCAGACTCGTAATGCTGCCTTGGGGAAC
>CAXTWQ010000005.1:65001-77373 GCA_964248065.1 uncultured Bryobacteraceae bacterium
CACCTGATTGAGAACGTCGTTCTTTTGCGGGATGCCGCCGCCATTGATGATGCGTGTCACTCCCGCGTCATGCTCCTCCATACGATTTAAGATCACTCGCGTATGCAAGGCTGTGCCTTCGATTGCGGCAAACAATTCATCGGCTGCGGTGCTTGTCAGATGCCAGCCCAGTGCGACTCCACCAAGTTCCGGATTGACCAGCACAGTGCGATCGCCGTTGTCCCAGGTCAGGCGAAGCAATCCAGTTTGCCCGGCTTTGTAGCCGCTGATTTCTTGAGAAAGGGCGGCAGCAGTCGATCCGGCTCGGCGTGCGATGGCATCGAACAGGTCACCAACGGCGGACATGCCTGCTTCGATGCCGGTCAACTTTGGATCAACAGAACCGGGCACGACACCACACACGCCAGGCACCAGAGTTGTTTGGTTTGCCAGCCCAATCATGCAAGTGGACGTGCCGATCACGTTAACCACATCGCCCAGCTGAATGCCTGCGCCTACCGCGTCCCAGTGTGCGTCAAAGGCGCCAACGGGAATAGGGATGCCTGGCCGCAGCCCTAACTTGCTGGCCCACTCGGCTGACAAGCTGCCCGCGATGGCATCGGATGTCAGGTAACGGCCGCCAAGTTTTGCGCGTACGCCTGCAAACAGCGGATCGACCGCTACGAGGAACTCTTCCGGCGGCAGACCACCGAGCGAAGCGTTCCACATCCACTTATGGCCCATTGCACAGATGCTGCGGGGTGCCTGCTCAATGTCAGTGATGCCGCAGAGGACAGCGGCAATGTAATCACAATGTTCGAAAGCAGAAGCCAGTAGATGCCGGCGGTCTGGGTTATGGCGCAGCCAGTGCAGGAGTTTCGAGAAGCCCCACTCCGATGAGTAAACTCCACCGCTCCAGTTGATGGCCTCCAGTCCGAATTCGTGAGCTTTGCGAGTGATATCGGACGCTTCTTTCCAAGCCCGGTGATCACACCACAGATAATACTCATCGAGCGGTTGAAAATTCTCGTCGATCGGAACAACACTCGAGCCGGTCGTATCCAGCGCCAACGCCTGAACTTCCTCGCCACTGATCTCGGCCGCTGCCGTTGCGCGCTCCATTGCTGTTACTAGTGAGCTCATGTGATCGGCATGGCTTTGAGTGGCGAAATCAGGATCGCTGCGTTTGCGATGCAGTGGGTATTCGGCAACTCCTGCACCGAGCAGGCCCTTGCCTTTGTCGAAGATAGAAACCCGAACGCTGAGCGTGCCGAAGTCGACACCCGCCACAACGGTGCTCATCGGACTCGCCTCTTAGAGCCCATTATCAGTACCGCAGAGGCTGACTTCCAAGCCGAGTTCGCGGAAGCAGGCGGCTTTTGCGGCTAAGGCGCGATTGGCTCCATCCGCATCTGGCGCGTACGCGACCTGGATGTGATTTGCCTTGTGCCGGGCCATCATCTGGTCGCGTGTCACTCCATAGAGAACCGCATGCATGATGGGCCACTGCGGAGTGGTCGCTTGCCACCTCCGTTCTGTTTCTTCTTGTGGCAACGAGACCACTTGCGCTCGTCCCATATCTGCTTTGAGCTTCGCATCTTCGATGAAGATGCGGCTCCAGACAATCTCGCCTGGCTTGCTGACGCCTTTCAGCGTTCCTCCGCCCAGCCGGAAATACATGGGTGGCTGCCGCTCACTCACCGCCCCTGCATAACCGCCGATCAAGTGTTCGGGGGGCACCGCGCCTGAGATCTCAAATACCCAGACGTAACGACCGTCGTACTCTTCGCCATAGCGGAGATCGTGGAGTGTCGTCTCAGGCGCAAACTCAAGAGCTTGCCAGATGCGCTTCGTAATTAGGCCATCCAGGCCCGCGCACTCATCTACTTCGTTGAAGTGCGGCAACGGCTCGTCTTCGAAAATCACGTGCCCACGAGTGCTGGTCACCGGTGGACGGTCGCTGTTGTTAAGCAGACCTTCAACCAGATCCGACGCAGGCGCCAGATCCTTCAATCCTTGCTGATACTGAATACCGATGGTGTCGCAGCCAAACTCGTCAGCAATGCGCAAAGCTGCAATGTACATGCGGCACTGGTCAAGGATCTGCCCATCGGTGAGGTCTGTCTCGCCATTCGGACCAGTCCGAAATCGCATGCCCTTCGCATCCAGCCAATTTCGTACCGCCTGCGCTTCCTCCGCAGGGACGGCTTGCATCGCGGCATACAAAGCAGACTGGCTCAACCGCTCTTTGAACAGTCCGGTTGGATTTAAGAGTTCGTCCGGAACAATGGCGTTGAACATACCCATGCAGCCTTCGTCGAAGATGCCCATGATGGCGCGGTCGTTTCGAAGTGTTTTGGCTATGGTAGTTCCGACTTGTTCAGGCAGCGAAGGCAGACGAAGTGACGACAGCGCACGCACGTGGCTGGTGTCATGCACCACCGGCTGACCATTGAGCCAGCCTTTCAGCCGAGAAAGAAAATACTCATCGGTGAAGTCGTTGGACCAAAGTGTGGAGTAGTTAACTCCCGCCTTTGTCAGCGAGCCATTCAAATTCAACATGCCGACCAGTCCGGGCCATTCTCCGCTCCAGTTGGCTACCGTAAGAATCGGTCCGGTGTGGGCCATCAACCCGTGCAATACGTGGTGGCTGTACTGCCAAACCGCTTCGGCCACAATCAGCGGGGCGTTTTTTGGAATGTTCCGAAATACCTCCATCCCACCCTTCTGCGAGTCAATGAAACCGTGCTGTTTGGCCGCATCGTAGGGATGACCGCGCTTCACTGAGCCACCGCAGCTTTCGACAGCAGCCATGATCGATTGCTCCACGCGCTCCTGGGCGGGCCAGCATTTTTGGTTTGCTGAAAGGCGGAGGTCACCGTTAGCGATAAGGATGGCGGTAGTCATAGGGCCGTTCCACAGTTTATCGGAATGGGCGGCTCACGCTACAGGGAGAGCGGGGAAGAGTGAATTACGTCTGTCATCCGCTTGTGCCAGGAAACATCGCGCCACATGCCGGCAAATTGCGGACCGCAGAAATTGCTGGTGGCCATTGCCGCCCACCTGCCAGTTGCCGCCGCCGTTCGTACGCCAATTTCGCAAAGCTCTTTGAGCCAATCCCATTCGAGCAGCGGCCAATCTTTGTAATCCACTAAGCTCCAGCACTCGGTTGTGATGAGCGGCTTGTGCGCAAAACGAGACCATTCTGCCGCCCATTGAATCTGATCGCGAAGCTTGCCTTGCCAGTAAGCCGGCTTCGAGTCATAAAGCGGCTTCGCGCGCTCAACTAAATGTTCGTAGCCAGATGACGAGAAGCGTTCGTAGTTGTAGTCAACCTGCTTGTAAAAGTCGGATGCCTGCGCCATCCAGATATGCAGTTCGAGGAAGTCCAGCATCGAAACATTTTGTCCCTTCCACGTGTCGTACTCGGACGTTATCGAAAAGGTGTAATCCAGATCCGGGTAGCTTGCCTTAACGACTGAAATCGCATCTCCCATCCAGGCTGTTCCTTCGTGACTCGCTCGCAGCATCACATGCGGGACAAAAGGAGCCCAGACGTCAAGCGGAAACTCGTTGCAGAGATCTACATACAGGATGTGTTTCAGGAGTCCCTCGGAGTCAATGCTCTTCAGTGTTCTCTGCCAAATCCTGCCGTGATCCGCAGCTGTTTTAATGTTGTCTCGTGTGTTGCCTACGTCCTGACAAAACCAGGTAGAAAGCGCTACCCGCAACCCTCGATCTCCACACTTGCGGATAAATTGATTCAGCGCTGGTTGCACTTGCACGCGGTTCTTAGCCGGACTGCCCCAGTCCTGTGTATTCCAGCAAGGGAGCAACTCCCACACCCGCTCGGGGGCAGAGGCCACCAGGTGAGGATAGGCATCGATGCGGATAGCATCATAGCCGCGAACGATAAGCTGATCGAGAATGCCGTCCCAGTCTTCATAGCCGGCACCAGGCCAGCGGCGCTCAAGCCACGAGAAGTCCCACATGGTGATGGCCAGAGGTTTCCTAAGTTGAGATAGGCGCATTTGCGCCGTTTGCGGTTGGAGTACTTGGCCGGCAACGGCCGCACTACCTGCAAGAAATGATCTGCGGTTCACCCCAACACTCTATATCGAGCGGACGTGTAAAGTTACTGCTCTGAAGCTAAATGGACCGGAGTCGTCTTGGGAGCGAAATTGAGCGAAGGCGAAGCTAAAATGACATGACTCAGGTCGGGCTTCGTCACGGTATTCACCGGTGCTGGCGCGTCAGAGTCAGTTGAAACTGGTAAAGAGCTCCACGGGTCGTTCATGCCTAAATCTGCCGTGATAGCCGCGACGTAGTTTTGCGTCTCTGCAATCTCGGGTACGCCGCCAGCTTGTTCCACCCGTTGTGAACCTGCGTTGTACGCGCTGAGTGCCAATCGCACGTCACCGCCATAGCGAAGGAGCAACTGCTTCAGCAACGCAGCTCCGCCACGAACATTCTCCTGCGGATCAAATGGATCGAAAACTCCAAACTGCTGCGCTGTCGCCGGCATTAGTTGCATCAGTCCCTGAGCGCCTTTATCGGAGACAGCGCAAGGCCGAAAGCCAGATTCGCGCTTGATAACAGCACGCAGAAGCAAAGGCGAAATTTGCTCGCTACGCGCGGCCGAGCCAATCAGGTTGTCTGCTTCGAGGCGGGAAATTGGTGGACAATCCAGTTGAGCCAGCGGTACGGGCCAGGGTGCAGTCGGCATTTCGGTCGGGGTGGGATCAGTAAAGACCGGACCGCTTACCTCGCGAATCGGGTGCCGGGCGGGCGGTGCCTCGCGCGGCTGAATGGAGGCTACCTGTCGCTGCACCGACTGGCGCTGAACCTGCAAGGATGCAAGCTGCTGCTGTAAGGCGGTAAGCGGTTCTGGTTGTTTCGGGGAAGCGCCCATCTCTGCTGCTTCGGCTGCATGGCTGATCGCAGTCAGCATAACGATGGTCAAAACCAGATTGCGAAAGGTTTGCAGGCGCGGTTCCTCGACAGGAGTATCTACTCCTGGAAGTGGCGCTTCCGATCTCGCTTTCTCAAAAAATCAGTTTAAGCGTGGGCTGCTGTCTTTGCCTCAGGCAGTTTAGCCTTTTCAACCGCGACAGCCTTTTCGACACCTTGCTCGCCTTTACTCTTACTTTCACCCTTGGGCTCTGCCCCTTTACCTTCACCGGCTTTGGCGACTTCTTCCTTTTCGGGCTTTTCAACCTCGTCGGCGTACCGGACCACTATCGAAACACGACGATTTGAGGCATTCTTGGGATCGTCAACTTTCCTCAATCTCTGATCCGCAAACCCCCGCACCTGGGAGATGCGCTTTTGCTCAAGTCCAGTCGATTGCATGATGCGCCGTGCCGCATTCGCCCGATCAGCTGACAGCTCCCAGTTCGTGTACTCCAAACTTCCGTAAGGGGCGGAGTCAGTATGGCCCTCAATCATTAGCGGATTATCCATTTTGACCAGTTGCCGCGCGAGTTCGGCAAGCAGCTCTTTACCCAGAGGTGTGGGCGTAGGTGCGCCTGTGGTGAAGAACATGCCTTTTTCCGTCTCGAGCAGCTCAATCCGTAGCCCTTCGCCAGTGATGGTGATCTCGACGTTATCTTTTAGCTTCTGGAAGTCCGGCTGTTTCTTGATGGCGTGTTCCAGCTTATCTTTCAGCTGCTTCATATCGGTCTTGCTGACCGTTAAACTCTCGCCTACGCCGGCCACATTTGTCCCAGTTTTCTTGCCCATGCCTTTCGGATCTTTGAAGTAGCCGCCTACTGCCTTTTTCACTTCCGGGCTGGCATTCATCAGCCACATCACCATGAAGAGCGCCATCATCGCGGTGACAAAGTCTGCATAAGCGACTTTCCAAGCCCCCCCGTGATGGCCCCCATGGTGACCTTTTTTCTTGATGACGATGATCGGTTGAACCGCAGGAGCCGCCATTAGCCGCCCGCCTTCTCGCCCTTTAAGGCTTCTTCCATTTCTTTAAAGCTGGGTCGAACTTCCGATGGAATCGACCGGCGGGAAAACTCAACCGCTAGAATAGGCGCCGCTCCGCGTATGAAGGCGATAATGCCGGTTCGCAAGCAGTTGTAAAATTGCGCCTCTGACCCGTTGATGTGCGTCATGCTGGAGGCCAGGGGCGCCAGGAATCCATAGCAGAGCAGAATGCCGAGAAAGGTTCCCACCAGCGCCGCTCCTACCTTGTGCCCGATCTCCTCAGGTGGGCCACCCAATGAGCCCATCGTGATGACCACGCCGAGTACGGCAGCAACAATCCCTAATCCCGGCAGCGAGTCGGCGACAGTCGTTAAGGCGCTGACCGGTTTGCCAACTTCGGTATGGTGTACTTCAAGATCCAGTTCAATCATCTGGTCCAGGTCGTGTGCCGAAACCGTTCCGCTCAACGCCATTCGTAGCGTGTCGCAGATGAAATCCAGAGCATGATGGTCCTTCATGATGAAGTCGTGCTTCTTGAAGATCTCGCTATTTGCAGGCTCTTCGACGTGCGGCTCAAGCGTGGTCATTCCTTTGCGACCTTGCGAGAAAAGATCATTCAGCATCTTGAGCGTGTTCAGGTAGCGAGCTTTGTTGTACTTGCCGCCGCCCAGAATGCCGAGCAGCCCCTTAATGATCTTGATAATGACGGGCAGCGGATTGCCGATCAGAAGTGTTCCGATAGCGGCGCCTCCAATAATGACCAACTCGGCGGGCTGCACCAGCACCATCATGTTGCCGTGCTCCATCAGGTATCCCCCGATAACCGCGCCAATGACCACCACGATTCCGATAATTGAAAACATGTAAGCTCTGTCCTGTCAAGACTCTTATCGACGGAAGCAGGGTTGAATCGAGCCCTTTTCAGCTGGGATTTTTTATTTTGTTCGCCTCTAAACCGGCTGAATTGGGCCGATACGGTTTGTGAGGACAATCGGGTGACAAACCACAATCAATATCAGGCGTACGCAGAAAATCACTTAGTAGGAGCTAGCCCGACGCGCTTGATTGTGGCGCTCTACGAGGGTGCCATCGGGTCGCTGGAAGCCGCCCGAACCTGCTTTGCGACCGGCGACATTATGGGCCGTTCGCGTGTTATCACTAAGGCAGTCGGAATCCTTACCGAACTGATTTTCTCGCTCGACATGGAGAAGGGCGGAGAAATCAGCGCTAATCTGAGACGGCTTTACAGCTACATGCAGCAGCGTGTTTTGGCGGCACATGCCCAGAAAACACCTGAGCCGCTGACCGAAGTGGAAGGGCTGCTCAAGCAGATGCTGGAAGCCTGGAAGACCGTTGCTACGCAGACCTCAATGGTTGAGAGCGACGCATTGGGTGCCTATGCTGCAACCGAGGATTTCGGCGAGCCCATATTGAATGACCAACCGACGAGTGATGAGTTCTTATACACGGGCTACTTTCTCGAAAGCAACGCGAGTGTGCTGGGCCACGCTTACTCTTTTTGAGCCACTGCCCGCAAGAGAACAACCAAGTCTCCCCCATCAGGTGAAAGCGGCGGACTCCATTTGTTCCCCCGAAGCACCTGAGCCTGACCGAGGCTGAGTCAATTGCCGATCCGGGGTTGTACCAGAGTCCGGCATGCTTACCGCCACGACTTCGACTTCTTCGCCTGCAGCCTCTCGACGGCAAAGCATCTGGCCTTCCAGCATGTGCACCAACGAATCGAGCTCGCCCGTCGATCCAGGCGGCGAGGCTCACCAGCATACTCCAGCATGACCGCCGTTAGCCTTCCTCCCCTGTGACTGGTCATGAGCTGCTTCTCCAGCGTCGGCCTCCGGAGAAAGCTCAATTAAAGAATCATGTGAGAGAGTCGCACGCTCTCACTAAAGCAAACGTCCCTTCGAGCTCGCCGCGGAGTTCGTGTTTCTGACCTCAGTAATATTCATAGGTCATAAGCCTGAACCACCGCGTGTCTACTTACCGAAGACGAAATGCCAGAACGTACATTCTCCCGGAGAGGCTTTATAAACAGTGCCGTTGCTGTCTCTGCCAGTGTTGCCGCGACTGAAGGCGTGTTTACTCCACAAGCAGTGGCACAGTCGACAGGCGTAACCCAAAGCACACCCATTCAGCGGCGAAAATTCGGGCGGCATCCGGATCAGATTTCGATTCTGGGCCTGGGCGGACACCATCTTGGCAATGCTGCAACGGCTCAAGATGCGACATCGATCTTACATGAGGCTGTCGATAACGGAGTCAATTTCTGCGACAACGCCTGGGAGTACAACAACCATCGGTCTGAAGAGTGGATGGGTCAAGCTCTGGGCGGCGGCTACCGCGAGAAGATATTCTTGATGAGTAAGGTCTGCACGCATGGACGCGACGCGTCTGTAGCTATGGAGATGCTCGAACAAACGCTCACCAGACTAGGCACTGACCATCTCGATCTTTGGCAGATCCATGCTGTCACTTACGACAATGATCCTGACCTGGCTTACCGGAAGGGTGGCGTGCTGGAAGCGTTCGATCAAGCTAAGAAGCAGGGCAAGGTTCGGTATGTCGGTTTCAGCGGGCACAAAGATCCGCGTCTGCACAAGCGCATGATCGATTTGGGATACGCTTGGGACTCGGTGCAGTTTCCGATCAATCCGTTCGATGCGCAGTTCCGCAGCTTCCAGCAGATTGTTCTACCCGAAGCCTTGAAGCATGGCATGGCTGTGCTCGGCATGAAGCCTTTGTGTGGTGATGGCGCTCCCTTCCACCACGGTGACGTAAAGCTTACGCCTCAGCAAGCATTGCGCTATGCAATGAGCGTAGATGGGGTTACTACCACGATTACCGGCATGGAGTCGGTTGGGGTCCTTCGCCAAAACCTGGCGGTCGCCAAAGACTTCCAGCCGATGAAGCAAGCTGAGATGCAGGAAGTAATTGCGGCTGTCCGACCGTTTGCCGGCGATGGACGCTTCGAGGTTTACAAGACCTCTCTCAAGTACGACAACCTGGTCACTCGGCAGATGCACGAGCAGCCACTAAACGGCGCCAATGCGTAAGGGAGTCAGAAAATAATGCCTGTTCCACATCGTCAACTTAAGGGCGCGTCAGTATCGGTCATAGGTGTCGGAGGCTCTTCGCTCGGAGATGTCAAAGATCAGTCGGAGGCCGGGCGTATCGTTTCGGAAGCGCTCGACAATGGCATCAACTTTTTCGACAACGCGTGGGAATACCACGACGGTATGAGCGAAGAATTGCTGGGGCGTGCGCTGTGTGGCAAACGCGACAAAGCGTTTCTGATGACCAAGGTTTGTTCGCACGGGCGGAAGCGCGATGTTGCTATGCGTATGTTGGAAGACTCGCTACGCAGGCTGCAAACCGATCATCTGGATCTTTGGCAGATCCATGAAGTGATCTATGACAACGATCCCGATTTGCACTTTGTTTCCGATGGCGCAGTGGAGGCGCTGACTCAAGCCAAGCAGCAAGGCAAAGTCCGGTTCGTCGGATTCACAGGTCACAAGGATCCTGAGATTCATCTGAAGATGCTGTCGCATCGCTATCCGTTTGACACAGTGCAGATGCCGCTGAATCCGTTTGATAAAACCTACCGCAGCTTTCAGGAGCAGGTAATTCCGGAAGCTCGCAAGCAGGGGATTATGCCTATTGGGATGAAGTCGATGGGTGGAGGCGGTGAACCGATCAAGCGCGGCGTTGCAACTCCGCAAGAGCTGTTGCGCTACGCAATGAGCGTACCCGGCATATTGACCACGGTCAGCGGAATGGATTCGTATGATGTTTTCAAGCAGAACTTGGCAGTCGCGGTTGACTTCACTCCTATGACTGCCGAAGAGATGACGGCGTTAGAAAATCGCGTGAAGGCGATTGCTGGAGATGGTCGGCTTGAGCGTTACAAAGCGACCAAACTTTACGACGCCGCTGTGGGGCGGTTGCAGCACGGGTTCCCAAGCGCAATGGTATTACCGGCATGATGTTCACTTTTGTTTTTGCTTTACTGATGGCGCAGGCCGGGTCGTCTTCGCAGGCACCCATGAAAGAGAATCGCGCACCAGTTCCAGCGCAGCCGGCACCAATGAAATTGCAGGAATCTCCGGAAGTGGACCAGACCTTCGCCATCGCCGCCATGCAAGGCAACAATGCGGAGATGGATATGGCTGAGCTGGCAATAAAGCGCAGCAATGCCGACGAGGTTAAAGGCTATGCCAAGAAGATGATCACCGAACACGAAGGCCTGATGAATGAAATGACGCCTGTTTTGCAGCGCTTACTCGCGGGTAAAACGCCCGAACGGCTCGCGCCTGCCGATAAACTCGCGATGCTTCACCTCCAGTCACTCAGTCCAGCCGACTTCAATCAGATGTATGTCATGCAACAGATTGGAGATCATCTTGCCAGCCTCACTGCATTTAAGACGGCGGCTGAAAACGGCACTGATCCGCAGTTAAAAGAGGCTGCGCGAAAGTGGACTCCCACAATCCAGTCACATCTGGAGATGGCTGTCGACCTGGCGAAGCACGTTGGTGGAGCCAGCCCGTTCGTGAGTCATTAAGGACTCGGCACAATCCAGTTGAAGCTCGGTCCCGTTACTGTTTCCCAAGAAGACCGCGTAATTGAGCCTGCGTAATAGAGGCGATGCTGGTCTGTACCGCAATTGTAAATGTTTACTTCTTTGACTCCGCCTCTGGGAACCGGCGCAGGTGCTGGCGGGGGTGGCGGCTCAGTCTTATCGGTTGTCAGATGCACCCAATAGATTGACTTGGTAATTCTCGATCCTCCTCCGCCGGTTGGAATGGAGAGAACGTCGGTTTGCAGAAGGTCAGCTTTTCCGTCGACCAGACCTGATTTCTTGGTACCGCCCACATCACCCGTTTCGCAAACTTCCCCAACCAGACAGAAGTAACGGTTCCAAACTGCATTGGCTCCGAACGAGGCTCCCGTCGAAAGTGAGACCCACACCAGGCCGAGGCGAGGCGTGAAGACGATCAGATCCGCTTTCCCATCCCCATTGACATCAGCTACCTTGCAGACCTGCTCCGCGATGCAGAAACCAGCGTTCCAGACCGGCTGTTGAGGATACTGAAATCCGGCACCTGTCGAGAGCGCAACATAGACGTTTGCTGACCCGGCACTCTGCCCATCCCCATGGACGAATGCGATGAAGTCCGCTTTACCATCGCCATTGACATCAGCCACTGTAAACTGCACTTCCGCGCTCGTTGTCGGGAGCCCGAAACACCACTCTACTGGTGCTTGGAAGCTTCTTCCAGTAGAGAGGGCCACCCAAGCGCGGCCACGGTCGGCGTTATAGAAAACAATGTCAGCTTTGCCGTCTCCATTAACATCGCTCAATGCGATCTGGCCATCAGCAGCGGAGGGTATTGGCACGTCCAGCCACTCCTGCTGTGTTGAGAAGTGCAGCGGGGCGCCAGCAGCAGATACAGCAGCAAGCAGATATAGCAGACAGTTTCCCCTAACAAGCTGGAACATAGTGCCAACATACATGCACGTGCTGCCCCAATGTTTGTTACCAGCCTCATGCGAGAGGTTTACTGCCATTCAGGAACGGAGCGCAGAACAGTTCGGTTAACGTGCATCAAAGCGGAAAGAAAAAAACCTAATCCGAAGTTTATCGAGTACGCGCAGAACCGCTGCCAGCATCACCGGTGATAAACCTGCGGTCACTATCCACAATTGGCAGGTTGTCATTGGATAACTTGAGCGCCACAATTGCCTGATGCAGTTTTTCGGTTGCCTGTTCCGGAGCCAGTGTTGAATCAAACGGAATGGGAGCGCCCGATGTAACTGAGATTGTGCCCGTTCGGAACCAACGCCCGCGATTGGCTTTGATCGCGCCTAAGCCGCTGATATACACGGGAAGAGCCGGGGCGCGTAACTCCTGCCACAACAGACCGGTACCGCTTTTGAAAGGAAGCATTGTCTCGTTTGGGGAACGCTGGCCTTCGGGGAATACCAGCACGTTATAGCCGTGATCCATTGCTGCGCCTGCATGGCGGAAGCTGCGACGGAAGCCACTCATTTGCGGAAGTGGAAAGACGTTGAAAAGCGCAGTCACGATAAGGTATTCGAACGGCGCAATGGCATCCAGGAACCAGTGGCCTTGCTTCCGAGCTCTACGCCAATCCAGGATCATTTCCCCTGACATCGCAACGGCTACTTTGCTGCGCATCTGCCGGGGCAGGGAATACAGAATAAATGGCAGGTCGTAGGAGGTGACATGATTGGAGACAATTAATACCGGCTCTTTCGGCACAGCTGTCAACTCTGTCCGCCTCTTCGCTTTGGTTAGAAAACGAAGCAGAGGAATTGCGATAGCGCGCAAGAATAATGTCCGCACAGTTTGGACGGCTGGCGACCACGGCCAACGTGGGTAAACGTGATCGATAGTGCGCGGCGCCGACGCTGGTG
>CAXTWQ010000005.1:77383-83899 GCA_964248065.1 uncultured Bryobacteraceae bacterium
CCGAAGTAGCTGATCTAACTCTGCATTTGTTTGCACCGATTGCAAGGCAGAATCGCTGATGGTAGACCCGGAGTGCGCTTCGATTTGCGCCTGCAATTGAACTCGGCCCAAGCTATCGAGATTCAGATCACCTTGAGGCAACGGCATAAGTTCACCTTCAGACAGCCGGCTGACGATTTCGCGTTTTAAGACTTTGCCAGTTGAGGTGCGCGGTAGGTCAAGCTCCGGCCAGATCATCCATCGGCGAATCTGCTGAAAGTCCGCCAGTTCGGCGTTCGCAGCGCTCACTATCTGAGCGACTGGAGCGTCTGCATGAGTAAGCAGCACGGCAACTGGTTCCGGCCCGCTTTCACCATCGACTTCAACCACAGCACAGGCTCGCACGCCCGGCTGGCGATGCAGGGCCGCCTCCAGATCCTCGGGATAAATATTCAGCCCGGCCGCAGTGACGATCATTTCTTTTGCGCGGCCGCGAAAGCGCAAATTACCTGATTCGTCAAATTCTGCTAGATCACCAGTGGCAAGCCACTCAGATGACAATTGCTGCATTCTTCCGTTTTGCCACGCGGTGGTGGCGATTGTTTCTCCACGTACCAGAACCTCGCCGCTGTCGCTTAACTGCACTTCACGCCCGGGCAGCACTTGACCAACGGTTCCACGGGCCAGCTTAAAGGGATGATTGAGGCTCACCAGTGCTGTAGTTTCGGTCATTCCGTATCCCTGAATCACAATGAAGCCGAGGCCATTCCAGAAATGTTCACTACTTGCAGACAGCGAGGCGCCGCCGCAAACAAACGCCCAGAACTTAAATCCAAATAAGGTATGAACATCCCTGAACCGCCACCAGCGACTTGGCGCTTTTGCGCCTGCAGCATTATCCAGTCGGACAGGTAAGTCGGGAATGCGCGCGACCAGATGAGCCTGCAGCAAATCGAGAATACGAGGAACTGTCGCCAACACCGAGATGCGTTCCTGCGAGATGTACTCGAGCAGTTCGGATGCAACTAGTCGATGCTGAAAATGAATTTCGGCTCGTAGCAAAGCGGGTATCCACAATCCCATAAACTGGCCGAAAACATGGCTGAGCGGTAGTGTCAGCAGGATGCGAATTGGGTGAAAAGGCTTTTCGAAACGAAGATACTTGCCTATCTCTGTCTCAATTGGCCGCAAGCTGGCCAAAACATTTTTGTGTGTGTGAACTATGCCTTTGGGAGTGCCAGTGGTTCCAGAAGTAAACACAATCTGCAGCGGGTCCGATTCGTTCAACTCGACAGCTTCGTAATCGAACGCTTGAGGCAAGAGTTCAGGCCAGGACTCCAGAGCAAGGGTGGGAATATCAGAAGAAAAGTCACGGAGCTTGGCCTCGTCGGCCAGAACCAAGCTTGGCTTCACGTCTGCAATGATGCTCTGGACAAAGCCTGTTCGACTTGTGACGTCAATCGGAACGGGAAGAGATCCGTTCAGCACACAGCCGAAGAAGGCGGCCACCCAGTGAGCAGAATTGTCACCCCAGAGCACGACGCGGTCGCCTTTCTGAATATCACGTGATCGCAACGTCCGAGCAAATTGGCGGCTGAGGGCGGCCAATTGCGCGTAAGCCGTGCGGCGCTGGCGCAGTCCATGAGGGCTTACTACGGCGATGTCAGAGCCGCCCTGTTCAAAGTCCTGAACAAGAGAAGCAAGATCCTGGCGCGAGGCTGACACCTCTTCAGACTACGATTAGGGCAGCCGACGATCTACTCGCCGGAAGCGGCTGCGTTCGATCGCCGGGTGGTCTTAGGAGTTCGCGAGTCGGTCCTTGGGGCTTCGTGAAGGACAGCGGGCATGCGCCGCGCCGAGGTTATCTCTTCTAAAAATACGAGCGACGTCGGTGTACTGGCGGCTATCACGGTGCCGTGTCTATGCATGTCGCAAAGCAGACTCTTTCCGCCCGTGTCATAACCGCTGATCCGGCTTATGTCGACTGCGATCTGGCACTGCATGTTCCTTCGCAGTGCTTCGTGCCAACAGTTCAACACATCACGCACGCATTGCCCGGCAAACTTACCGACAATCTCAATTCGAATTTCGTCAGCCCCGTCAAGGACCTTAAAGGTAGCCACTCTCAGTTATCTCCAACGACATTAAGTAGACTTCAGAAACGAAAGTCTGGATACAAGCCCATCAATAAATTTTTGGGAACCGATAGAACGGGGTCGGCGGACGCGACTAGGCTGTTTCAGTAATCTTACCCGTGTTTTGTTTGCGTTGCTATTTAATTCTGACGCGATCACGAGAAAAAGAGAGAGCATGGGCCAGCGGCTTGCTCTTATGGTTAAGCATTTTGGCGCAATGATTTTCCTGACGCGGCTCAACCGGTTGCCCTTCGTTGTCAATTCCGACCTCATTGAACACATTGAAATGACGCCGGACACAGTCATCGCACTCACAACTGGCGAGAAAATTCTGGTTTGCGAGTCAGCTGAGGAAGTGGTTGCCCGCACCGTCCAATTCCGGCGCACAATCTTGGATGGGCTGAACTTGATGGCCGCTACTTCGGGCCGCGGCTATCTGCAAGATTCTTCCGCGCTTGAGAACACGGTCTTCCCGAACGCTGACCGGTCGGAAGAATAATGCCAAAGCCTGAGAGAGCGCAGTCAAACGGAAGCAACCTCGACTTTGGGACCATCGGCGGTCTGGCGATTGCCGTCACCGGTATTCTGGGCGGCCTGTTGCTGGAGGGAGGCAAGCTGAGCGACGTCACACAGGTGACTGCCGCATTCATCGTAATTGGCGGAACCGTTGGCGCTGTCATGATTACGACGCCATTTCGCGCATTGCTTGCCGCCGTCAGAAAAGTGCCGTCAATATTTTGGCAGCCGCCAGACCTGGCAGAAAAAACCATCGCACTGATTCTGTCTTTGTCAGCAAAGGCGCGAAGGAAAGGCGTGGTCTCTTTAGATGCAGAACTTCCCGACATAGATGATCTCTTCTTGCAGAAAGCCCTTCGACTGGTTATCGACGGCACCGACTTGAAGGTTGTTCGCCGAATCATGGAACTAGAGATGGGTAGAGCTGAGCAGAACGGGGAAGCGCAGATCAGAGTGTTCGAATCGGCCGGCGGTTACGCCCCCACCATCGGAATTATCGGTGCTGTCTTAGGGCTGATTCAAGTGATGAAGCATCTCGAAGATATCGATGCAGTCGGCCATGGCATTGCCGTTGCGTTCGTCGCCACTGTATATGGCGTTGCTCTTTCTAATATCATTCTTCTTCCGTCTGCCAACAAACTGAAGGCTCGCCTGCAATCGACTATCTACATGCAAGAACTCGCCCTAGAAGGCGTAATTGCGATTGGTGAAGGGCTGAACTCACAACTCATTGAGAGCAAGCTTGAGCCGTTTAGAAATTCCTATAGGCACGAGCAAGCATCTAATGCAAAGCCCGAGACGGTCAAGAAGAAATCTCGATTAGCAGCTTGAGTAGTGGCTCTCTCATGCGACGTTCAAAGCTGCACGGACCAGAGAATCACGATCGTTGGCTTGTCTCCTACGCCGACTTCGTCACTCTGCTATTCGCTTTCTTTGTCGTGCTTTTCGCTTCGACTAAAACAGACCGTGGTCATGTCAAAGCGGTGTCGCAGTCTTTCGAGAAGGCGCTTAGAAACGGTGGCGTGTCCCCTCAACTTGCGACGTTGTTGAACGGAGGGTTGCCACCAGAACCACCCACCGTTGACCGCCCACAAGAAAACAATCTTTCGCGATCGTTTGAACTGCTCAAGAGTAGTTTGAAGAGCGAGCTGGAAAAGGGAACGGTGCGGCTATCGCTGCAAAAGCGCGGGCTGGTCATTGAACTCGAGGCCGGAGCCTTCTTCGCCTCCGGAGAAGATAACGTCAACACTTCTGCATACCCGACTGTGTCTCGTCTAGCCGCTATTCTGAACGGGCTTCCCAATGCTTTACGATTGGAGGGTCACACGGACTCCCTTCCTATCAGCAACAGTCACTTCCGCAGTAATTGGGAGCTCTCTGCCGCGCGAAGTATCGCTATGTTGCGCTTGCTCGATGAGCGATTCAAAGTGAACCCCAAGCGCATGGCGATTGTTGGTTACGCGGATACCGCTGCCATAGACAGCGATGAGACCGAGGAAGGGCGAATACGCAATCGCCGTGTGGATGTCGTCATCCTCAATGAGCAGGGCATGACAGCCGAACCGGCATCAATGGCATCAGACTTGCATTCGAATCAGACAGTCGCTGGCCCTTCGGCAACACAGCCTGAAATTATTCGCTAAATAATCTTTGAGAAGTTGCGACAAGAACTGTGTAAGCGGAAGAAGCCAACAGGCTAAACCGAACGAAATGCCGTTAGGCAAAACTGAACAAACAGGAATAAACAGAACATCATGATCTCCTTACAAACTAACGTTGATTCGATCAACGCACAAGAAAATCTGAATATCGACCACAATTTTCAGAGCAAAACGATTCAACAGCTGACTACCGGTTTCCGCATCAACAGCAGCGCTGACGATGCCGCTGGTCTGGCCATTGCCAACGGCTATCGCAGCAATGTTGCCGAGCTTCACCAGGGTGTCAGCAACGCAAATGACGGCGTCAGCCAGTTGCAGATTATCGATGGCGGCCTCGGAAATATTTCAACGATTCTCGACCGCTTGAAGACTCTTGCTACACAGTCCGCATCGCAGACCTTCACCGGTAATCGCAGCGTGCTGAACAAAGAGTACACCGGTCTATTGAGCGAAATCAATCGCCAGGCGACAAACGTCAATCTGAATGCCGGCGGTTCCTTCAATAACAAGCTGAACGTGTACATCGGTGGTTCTTCCTCCGCTCTCAATGCGAACGTGAGCATCGATCTGAGCGGCACCAAGAACGCTGTCGATGCTGCGAGCCTCGGTCTGTCAACGACTAACATCAATCCTGGTGGGGTAGGCATCACTACCGGTGCTGGAACTCCCAACACTACGCGTCTGGATGCACCCGGCGCTACCTTCCTGGCGACGAACACTCAGACGTTTGCCTTTAACGTGTTCGGCAGCTCGGGCGCTACCTCGGTCAGCGTATCGGTTGGCGGCACAGGCACTGGGCTGACATCTGATCAGGTACTGAGCAGCCTGAACAGCCAGTTGAGCTCATCCGGGATCAATGCGAGCCTGGACAGCACTGGGCATCTGCAGTTCAGCGGTGGAAACGCTTTCACGGTGAGCTCGGGAACTCCTACGGCTAATGGGACAGACAACATTCTGAGCGCCGCGGGTACGGCCGAAAATACTTCGAACTACATCAGTGACGGTCAAACAACGTATGCGGCTGGTGCGCAAACACTGACATTCCAAACTTCGAACGGCTCAGCATCGGTTGCGCTTCTCGCTACAGATAACGTGAGCTCCGCTATCGGAAAGATCAACGCACAGACGGCCTCCACCGGAGTGTTCGCCATTGCCAACTCGGCCGGAACGGGCATTTCGTTCCAAAGCGCCAGCAGCTTCTCGGTTAACGCAAGCGCAGCTGGTGCTTTTGCCGCAGCGGGCAACAACACTGCCGCTGCTCCAACCACCGGCGGCGGCAGCAATGCTACATCTGCCATTGCAGCCATCAACTCGGCCATCCAGAGCCTCGGTCTGGTCCAGGGTTCGGTCGGTGCCGGTGAAAACAAGCTGCAGTACGCCATCAGCCTGGCGCAGTCGCAGATCTCGAACTTCTCGGCTGCTGAAAGCCAGATCCGCGATGCCGATATCGCACAGCAGGCTGCTAACCTGACCAAGTCTCAGGTGCTGCAACAGACCTCCATCGCAGCCATGGCGCAGGCCAACTCCGAACCACAGTCGGTTCTGAAGCTCCTCCAGTAATCCTCGCTAGGACTAATCTGAGGGCCAAGCTTACTGAGCTTGGCCCTCTTTCTTTTTAATAGAACGATAAAGCTTTATGGGAACAAATATCACGAGCCCTGCTTCGACTTCGAATGCGTCAACTGGTTTTGCAGGAACTAGTCCTTACGCAGCCGATCTCCAGAACTCAATCGCACGATCTGTCGGGTTTGCTTCGCTGCCTTTGCAGATTCTCCAGAATCAGCAGAACGACATCAATAACCGGCAAAGCGCGCTGTCCAGCCTTTCTAATCAGTTCCAGTCTCTTCAAACCGCTACTGCTGCAATTGGGAAGACTGCAGGAGCGGGTTCGCTGGCTGCGCAGATCAGCACGCCCGCTGTCCTTTCCACCAGTGTTGCTGCCGGTGCCACAGCCGGGTCTTACTCGATAAACGTCACCAACATTGGCTCGCAAACAAATACCATTAGCGCGAGCGGCCTCAGAACGGTTTCTGATCCAAACTCCGGGAACCTTGACTCGTCTTCCACTTACAGCCTTACAGTCGATGGCACGGCGCTCTCTATCAGTAATCCAACAGGAACTCTGAACGGATTAGCACAGGCAATAAACAGTTCCGGCGCGAACGTCCAAGCCTCCGTTGTTAACGTCGGAAGTTCCGGAGCACCCGACTATCGTCTCTCTGTTC
>CAXTWQ010000005.1:83909-111843 GCA_964248065.1 uncultured Bryobacteraceae bacterium
CAAAAGTACGCTGCGACAACTATTCAGCTGAGCAACGCCACGAATCCTTCCATCCTCAATACTTTATCGACTGGTAGCAACGTTACTTATAACGTCAACGGCCAGACTACTGCCAGCACGTCCGATACACGCTCGGTCACCTTGGCTCCCGGTCTCACGATTAATCTCAAGGCGGTCGGGTCCACTGACATCAACGTCTCTCAGAGCTCCGCGGCTGTCTCGACCGCGCTGAGTGCTTTCGCAACGGCTTACAACAGTGCCGTCGATGAAGTCGCAAAATCCCGTGGACAAAGTGGCGGTGCTCTCACTGGAGACAGCATTATTTCAACCTTAGGTGCAACACTCCAGAACCTTACCAATGCCGGGAGCGCGTCGGGTCAGGTGAGTTCGCTTGCGGATCTTGGATTGACCTTCGATCAAAACGGGCACTTGAGCCTCGACAGTTCTGTGCTCGGCGGTGCGTCGCCCTCCACCCTTAACGATGCAATGAACTTCCTAGGCTCAGAAACAGGGGGAGGCTTTCTCAAAACTGCGACCGATGCGCTGGACGGTTTGAACAACGCTACCACCGGTATATTCGCGCAGACCAGCGCTACAGCAGCAACCCAGCTGTCTGATCTTGGGGCGAAGATTAGTGCCGATCAGGACCGCATCACGTTGTTGCAGCAGTCCCTTACTGCTCAGATGGCCAAAGCAGATGCTACTATTTCCAGCCTGCAATCGCAGTCGGATTATTACACCAATCTCTTCGCGCAAACTCGTGCTAATCAGTTGACTTCCGCAAATGGATAATCTCGTTGCTCGTCTCACCCATCACCTTGCGGCCGGTGATTTCGATTCCCATTTGGCACTACTCCCCGAGTATCGGGCGGGGGTAGATGCTTCGCTCGCTTCAGCGAAGAACAATTCCTTTCGGGAAGAGCTGCTAACAGCTGCAGTGCGGCAAAGCAACGAATGGCTTCAGCTTGCGCAAACAGTGCGCTCTCACTTAGTAGAACAGTTAATCACGACCAACGGCGAGGCGCACTACCAAGGAAGTCCGGACGAGCACCACAGCATACACGCTGTAGGTTGATCATCGCTATGAGTTTGCCCGATAAAGGTTAAGAAAAGCCTGAGTCGGTAATATTTTCCTAGAAATTGCAGAATATTCGCGTCGGATCAGCACCTTCTTCATAGGAGGTGTGATGAACCTGATTGATAGCAATCTGGACCGCTACATGACGCTGCTGAGTGCGCGTCAGAAAGTAGTCGCTTCCAACATCGCCAACGCCGACACACCTGGCTATAAGACCAAAGACATCGACTTTCAGTCTGAGTTCAACTCGGCCATGGCGCAGATTAGTCCCAATGGACCAGTCGGCACAGAAGTGGCTGGCTTGCGCGTGCGAAATGACGGAAACAACGTCAACCTTGATCGCGAATCGCGGCTTTTATCGGAGAACACAATGCGATTCAACATCGCCGCGAACTTCCTGCGCTCCGAGATTAAAGGAATTAAGTCGGCGATCGACGGCGGAGGCAGCGCCTCGTGAGTCTCTTCTCCAGCATCTCAGTCAGCGCCTCTGGCATGGCAGCCCAACGCGAACGCGCCGAAGTTCTGGTTGAGAACATTGCCAACGCCGATACGACGCGCACCGTTGAGGGTGGCCCCTACCGCCGCCGCGATGTTGTCTTTCAATCCGACGCGGTCGGCTCTCCTTTTTCTTCTGTTTTTCAAAACCACATGGATGCCCAGAGCCAGGGCGTTGCCATCAGCGACATTAAAGTCGATGATAGTGACCCTGAGCGCCGCTATCTGCCCGGTCATCCAGATGCCGATAAGGATGGCTACGTTGCCTTTCCGAAGATGAATCCAGCGCAGGACATGGTCGATCTGCAGGGCGCATCCCGCTCTTACCAGGCGAACATCTCTGCTATTTCTTCGGTCAAAGACATGATCCAGAAGTCAATCGACCTGTTCCGCTAAACCAAACATGCTGCCGCCTATCTCATCTATCGGATCGCTGCCCTCAGTCGATCAGCTCTCGCTCAATTCAACGACTAAAGCCGCCGGCGACGGTGAGTTTTCTAAGCTATTTCAATCAACGATTCAACACGTAGCGCAGACCCAGGCTTCGGCCGACACTGCCGTGAAAAGCTTTCTGAACGGCGACGGAGGTGAGCTTCACTCCACCATCCTGTCAACGCAGAAAGCCGATCTCGAATTTGACATGTTCCTGCAGGTCCGCAACAAAGTGGTCTCGGCCTATCAGGAAGTAATGAAGATCCAGCTTTGATTGGGTAAGACCAGGTCGTCTCCATGAACCAACTCAAAAATATATTTAGCGGGCTTTCTACGAACCAGATCATTGGCATGGTGGCTGTGCTCCTGCTGGTGGGCGGCGGACTCTACAGCTTCGTGCATTGGAATCATGAACACGGGTTCAAGCCGCTGTTCACGGGTATGGCACCGGAAGATGCGGCCACAGTTGTACAGAAACTGAAAGAGGGCGGCGTAGAGTACCGTATCAATGACAACGGCACTTCCATCTCGGTTCCCGAAGCTAAGGTGGATGAGGTTCGGCTGGAAATGGCCGGGGCGGGCTTACCAAAGACGGGTCGCATTGGCTTTGAATTGTTCGACCGCAACAACTTGGGCATCACTGACTTCACCGAGCATGTGAATTACCGACGTGCGCTGGAAGGTGAACTCGAGCGTTCGATTAAGGCGCTGAATGTAGTGGAGCAGGCCCGCGTTCACCTCACCTTTCCAAAAGACTCTGTTTTCCTCGACTTCCGGGAACCGGCCAAGGCCAGCGTACTGATCAGCACCCGCGGAGGCTCGCGCTTGACCGTGCAGAATGTTTCGGCAGTGTCGAACCTTGTGGCGAGCGCAGTAGAGGGCTTAACTCCCGACTCAGTTTCGATTCTTGACATGCAGGGCAATCTGCTCAACCGGCCCCGCCGTCATGCCGAAGATGGCAGCGAACCGTCTGAGGCGGCACTCGACTACAAACATCAGATTGAAAAAGACCTGGTCGCCAAGGTCCAGTCCACGCTCGATCCGCTGCTGGGCGAGAACCGCTTTCGCGTCGGCATCACAGCTGACTGCGATTTCACCACTAGTGAACAGAGTGAGGAAGTGCTGGACCCGACAAAAAGCGTGATGGTTACGAGCCAGAAATCAGAAGATCTGCTCGGCCAGGCGAACAACGCCGGCGTTCCCGGAACGCAATCCAATCTGCCGCGCGCAGTTCCACGAGCCGTAGGAGGTTCTGGCGTGAACTCGTCCCGCAAGAGCGAAGGTGCTTCCTTCGAGACCTCCAAAACGATTCGCCATATCAAAGTTCCGCAGGGCACCATTAAGCGACTTTCAGCCTCTCTCCTGCTGGATCAAGACGTGCATTGGGAAGGCAAAGGCAAGAACATGAAGCGCGTGATTGTGCCGCCTACGCCTGAAAAAATCAAAGCAATTAACGACGTAATCGCCGGTGTTCTTGGACTACAAACCGAGCGTGGAGACAAGCTTGTAATCGAGAGCTTGCCATTCGAGCAGACGTTGGCAGGCGAGGCTCCTGACGAAGTCAAGGCAACTGAGAAACCGAAGGACCAACTCACACAACTGCTGAAAGATCCCAAGGTGATGATTGGCGGTGGGGTTGGCGTCCTCGTGCTACTCGGGGCTTTGTTCTTCATGCTGAAAAAGAAAAAGAAAGCAGTAGAGATTCCAATCGCGCTGCCGGAAGCTGCAACGGCTGCGAAGGCTCTGGAAGCAGGAGCAACAGCTTCGCCCGAAACGAATGTTGCAACGGAGTTGGAAGCAAGACTGCAATTACCGCCAATGACTAAACGGCTCGAGGGTCTGCGAGATCATATTCGCGATAGCGTACGGAAAGAGCCTGAGTTAGCGGCTGAGGTTCTCAGGGGCTGGCTCGGGGAAGGCAACCGCTAAATGTCGGGGATGCGCTTCAAGGTTGCTGATCGCTCACAGACCGTGGAGCCGATCGCATGGCGTCCCCTAGGCGTGCTTCGGCAAGAACCGATCGCATCCAAGTCGCGGAACGAAGGCGAACCGGTAGCTCAACAATCAGAGAACGATCTATTTAAGCTGCAGCTATCCGAGCTGGAGCGGCGTCATCAGGCGCAGCTGGCTGGGGCTCGCCAGGAAGCTTTTCAGCAGGGGGTTCAGCAGGTCCGCGCCGAGATGGCTGACGAATTGCGCGCCGGGGCGGACCGCGTGGGTCATGCGCTGGCCGATCTCGCAGTAACCAAGCGCAAGCTTCGTAACGAATCGGAGATGGAGCTGATTCAGCTCTCCCTGGCTATTGCAAAGCGCATTCTTCATCGTGAACTCATGAGCGACCCGGAGGCACTGCACGGGCTTGTTCATGCTGCGCTACAGAAGCTGCAAAATCGCGAGATTTCCCGGGTGCGCGTCTTTCCAGGTGGAGCCGACGCGATTCGGGCCGCTCTGGAACGAGTCGGGGCGGCACCGGCCATCACCGTGTTCCCGGACCAGAGCCTGAAAAGTGGAGACTTGATCTTCGAGACGTCTTTCGGAGATCTGGATGCCTCTATCGAAACGCAATTGCAGGAAATTCAGCGCGGGTTCGCCGACCGCCTGGCTATTCGTTAAGTCCGGACTTCTCCCGTATGACTGCAGAACAGTTCAACCCCGCTCCCTACATCACTCACTTATCAAAAGCCGAGGTTTTCCGCTGGCGCGGAACTATTACCGATGTCACCGGGTTCGTAATTGAATCACAGGGACCGTCCTGCAAGATTGGCGGATTCTGCGAGATTCTGGCAACGAATGGGCGTACAATCCGAACCCAGGTGATAGGTTTCCGCAGCGGACGAATCCTTTCCATGCCGCTGGAAGAGATTGATGGTTTGGAGCCCGGCGATACCATCTATGCGCGATGCGGTGAAGCTCATCTGAACGTCGGACCCGGCTTGCTGGGACGCGTCCTGGACGGATTTGGTGACCCGATCGATGGTGGTGGGCCTATCGAAACGGAGGCGCACTACGATCTTTGTGCAACACCTCCGGGACCACTCGACCGTGAACATATCAATACTCAATTAGTGACCGGGGTCCGTGTTATCGACAGCCTTCTGCCGTGTGGTCTTGGTCAGCGGATCGGGTTGTTTGGCGGCAGCGGAGTAGGGAAGAGCACGCTGCTTGGGGCTATGTCCCGCCAGAATTCTGCTGATGTAACGGTGATCGCTATGATCGGCGAACGCAATCGGGAAGTGCGGGGATTTCTGGAACATGAACTCGGCCCGGAAGGACTCAAGCGATCGGTAGTGGTCGTGGCTACCTCCGACCGGCCGGCTCCTCTGCGGATTCGCGCCTGCTATGTTGCCTTGGCTGCCGCCGAATACTTTCGCGATCAAGGATTGAAAGTGCTGTTGGTGATGGATTCGGTAACCCGTCTGGCGATGGCACAGCGCGAGATCGGCCTTGCTGCCGGTGAGCCACCCAGCCAGAAGGGGTACACTCCCTCGGTTTTCAGCATCTTGCCCAAGATTTTTGAACGCGCGGGTTCGTTTCGCAAAGGAAGCATCACCGGTTTCTTCACCGTGCTGGTAGAAGGGGACGACTTCAATGAGCCTATCGCCGATGCGGTCCGCGGCATCCTGGACGGCCACATTATTCTCTCGCGCCAACTAGGAGCGGCCGGCCACTATCCAGCTATCGATGTTCTATCGTCGGTGTCGCGCGTTGCCTCGCAGGTTGCCAAGAAAGACCACCTGGCGGCGGCGCGTAAGATTCGAGAGACGCTGGCCACGTACCAGAACTCGGAAGATCTCATTCAACTTGGCGCCTATGTTTCGGGTTCGAACTCCAAATTGGACACCAGCATAAGAGCTCGCGAGAATATCATTCGCTTTCTGCAACAGGAAGCGGAAGAGAAGGTCAGCCTGGAAGAAACGCTTGCCGGTCTCGCTACAATTGCTGCCACCGTTTAGCGACACCATACCCCATGAAAAAGTTTGAGTTCAAGCTCGATTCGGCTCTGCGATGGCGCACCACTCAGCTGCAATTGGAACGGGCCAAGCTCCAGAACCTGTTAGCCGAACAGCAGCGCATCAACCGTGATCTGAAAGCGCTTGCGGACGAACGCAATGGTGCAGTGGACGGCCTACAGTCGCTCCCAAGATTGGAAGCTTTCGATTTGCGTTCTCTCTCGGCTTACCTGGTCGGCGCTGAATTTCGGGCTACTCAATTGCATGAGCAGCTTCGAAGGCGAACGGCACTGGTGCAGAAGCAGCAAGCCCGTGTCTTAGAGGCTGAATTGCAAGTCAAGCTCCTCGACAAGTTGAAGTGTAAGAAGAGAGCTGAATGGCAATCCGAGTATGAGAAAGATACAGAGTCGAATGCCGCCGAAGCGTGGCTAGCAGCTCACTTCGGACCTAATTCATAAGCAGTTCGAGGCCATACTCCTACTCCTGCGGTAATAGCGTACGGATTCAACCTATCTCAATTCAGTGGAGTGCGAGTGCAAGTTCACTCAAGAAAAAGTGCCTGATTTCGATACTAATTGTTATCAAAACTTGGGTCGCAATCCGGCGAGCCTTTCCTCCAAACCAGACATGCTGAACAAAGCGAACGAGACACTCCGATTCCATGGTCAAAGTGAAGCGGGGGAACCCGCTTGGCGTCGCTTTCTGGTCGGCGAGAGCCCGGCGGTACTGCAACTGTGCGAAATCATCAAACTGATTGCTTCCAAGAAAGTAACGGTTCTGATCAGCGGCGAAACAGGTACGGGCAAAGAGGTAGTTGCGCGAGCCATCCACGCTGCTAGTAGCCGCGCAAATGCGCCGATGGTAGCGGTGAACTGCACTGCGCTTCCGGCCAGCTTAGTGGAAAGCGAACTATTCGGGCACGCAAAAGGAGCTTTCACTGGAGCGCACCTCAGCCGCCTGGGCCGTTTTGAGCAAGCTAACCGCGGGACAATTTTTCTAGACGAGATTGGCGATCTGCCGCTTGAGGCACAAGCGAAGCTGCTGCGCGTTCTGCAAGAGCAGGAGTTTGAGCGTGTTGGCAGTTCAGAGACGGTACGAGTGGATGTGCGCGTCATTGCGGCTTCCAATGTCGATCTTGAAAAGGCCGTAGCCGAGCGTAAGTTCCGAGAGGACCTGTACTACCGGCTCAACGTTGTGCCGATCCACCTGAGCCCCTTGCGTGAGCGCCGCTCTGATATTCCGCTGCTACTGCAACATTTCCTCCAGAAGATCGCGTCAGGCGAGTGCTCAGTCCCGAGGCAGCTTAGTCAGCAAGCGATCGACTACCTGACCACGCAGGAGTGGCCGGGCAACATTCGCCAGCTTGAACATACTGTTCAGATGGCATGTGCACTCAGTGGCGAACGCCTAATTCTCCGGCCAAGCGACTTCGTCGCACGAGGCCGCGCTGCGGCAGAAGTAGCCGCTGTTCCTGTTCTTGTTGAGACTGCGCAACCCATGGTGACAGTTGGGCAGGAAGGTATCGACTTCGACCAGGTAGTTGAAAATTTCGAGCGCTCTCTTGTTAGCCAGGCACTGGCTGTCTCGGGTGGCAATAAGGCCCGAGCTGCCGATTTGCTTCGGATCAAGCGGACCACCTTGCTGGCCAAGATGAAGGTGTTCGATGATCGGGATGCAGGTGCGCCCGCTGGTCCCATCCGTTTAAAATCAGTAACCACAATTTCCAAACCTGCTGCCTTGCTGATAGAGGGAGACGGCCCGGTCCGTAAGCTGCTTGCGCGAACACTGGAACGCGAGGGCTACCGCGTGCTGGAAACCGGCAATGGCGAGACTGCTGCCGATTTGTTCGATTGTTGGAAGAGCCAGATCAAGTTGCTGGTTACTTCAAGCGAAGCTGATCGCGGCAGCAAGGAAGATCACATCAGCCGCATACGTAAGGCAAACCCGACTCTGCCCGCCATCGTGTTGACTGACCAGGACGGCATTTATAGCGCCTCCACCAACGGAGCTCGGACGGAAATGCTTCTGCGCCCGTTCTCGCCGGAGGACCTCGCTACTGCTCTTGCCAGACTGAACGGCACAGCGACTCACGAGATCTCGGAACTGCAGTTCGCCTGTGCTTAACTGCTGAGTTCTTGCGTTAGGCGTAGGAAATTGACAGATAGCCTTGGCCCGGATCCCGACACGGCCAGCACCAGCTCCGGGACGCGCGGATTACTCCCTAACTCGATAACTTTGCTGATTCCGAACTGATGAATTCCTAAACCTTTCCGCCGATTCCGTCGATCAGTAGCGTGTCCATGCCAATTTTTGGAATTGTTCATCTGACGACCAGTACTGTTCAGAGGTTTTTAACTCTGATTGGACGCGCCTCGATTCTGATTCTCCCCTTGACTCTTGCACTTGGGGGAGATCACAATTGGACCACTGGCAAAGTACTAGATTCGGCTGTAAGCCGGGACTTACTGGCGACGAGCATCGCTTCACAGGCGCATTTTACAGGCACTGCCCGTAGCCTGATAACTAATTCGAGCGTTGATCGGACCACGTTTTGGGACAAGCAAATCGTTATACAAGGCGGAAGCTATTGGTACGCAGTTGACGACTTGACGTTGAGAGCTGTTGGACTGCCTCTCAATGGGCTGATTAACCGGGCGGTTGCTAACCGGAAACATGGTTGCCGGATGGTAGTAGGTGATCCTATCCAATACGCCCAGGAAAAAGGTAAACTCTTTGTCCTCGATGCCGACGGAAAGGAGTGCAAGTTGGACATCATCCGGCAAGAAAGAATTGCGGAAGTTGCAACCGCGTCGTTAGTAAAGTCAGATAACACAAAGAAGCTGGATCCAACTGTGGAAAGGAATGACACAGTGCAGCTGGATGACACAGCGAAACTGGCTAGCACGATCGTTTCCGCCGCTCCACTTACTAAAACAAGCAGTCGCTCTGAAAAGCGTGTTCCTCTGCACGATGCAGACATTCTGAAACTGGTAAAGGCCGGCTTCAGTGAGCAGATGATTCTAGCCAAGATTCAGTCCTCGCCAGGAATGTACGAATTGGGAACTGACGACCTTTGGCGATTGAAGGCTGCCGGCGTTTCTGAGAACGTCATGATAGCCATGATGTCTACTCTTCAGAAGTAAGCTGCCTTCTCTCTTTACGAACACATCCCGTAATAAGGCAAGCTATCAAGGTGAGCTTGCCTTTATCCTTCGAGCATCCACTCTCCTTGACTCCAGATGACATCGACCTGCTGGGGCACGTGAACAACGTTGTTTATGTGCGCTGGATTCAGGAGATTGCCATTGCTCATTGGCAAGCAGTCGCAACAGCCCAGGACCAGGATGCTCTTCTATGGATTGTGCTCCGGCATGAGATCGACTATAAACGTCCGGCTCTCCTGAAAGATGAACTGATAGGTAGAACCTGGGTCGGTTCAGCAAGTCAACTTAAGTTTGAGCGCCATACCGAGATAGTGCGAGGGCCGAATCGTGAGGTTCTGGTGAAAGCGCGGACGCTCTGGTGTCCGGTCGACCGGCGAACAGGGAAGCCGACACCGGTTCGGCCGGAAGTGCGCGCCGCCTTTGCTGACCTGACACCAACCCGGTAAGCCCGCTCTACCTTGGCGTTGGACAGAAAAAGCTCGATGCATCGTTCGGGTCGCCCGAGCCTTTGTATTGCGCCACGGCTGGGTATGCGCAGACAGGCCGGGTCATCTCGACCTTTGCGCTCGGGTTATCACCGGCGTACTTGGTCGCGATGATCTCCGCTGGAGCATGGTTCTGCTCTACCCACCGCTCCAGCGCATCATAGACTCCGTATTTAGAACCTTTGGCTGTCGGCAAGCTGCCCTGTCCGAATGCGCTCGGTCCAGGACCTCCGTAACAGTGCTGCATGCCGGGCACCATGTAGAGCCGGACGAATTGCGCGGTCTGCGCGCCACCCATCTTGTTCTGCACCTGCCCGTAGTAGTTGATTGTGTTGTAAGGGGAGATCGCCGGATCGTACCAGCCGTGATAGAGAATCAGCTTGCCGCCTCGTGCTTTGAACCGACTCAGGTCAGGATCGGTCGAATTCAAAACACGAGGGAGCCTCGCGTCCGAGCGCTGCATCGCGTCATCGATCTTCGTGGTAAGTATGTTTAGCGTCGGATCTGCATACACCATGTACCGCAGATAGTTCTCAAGGAACGCAAAGCCAACCGAACTGCCGGGGCCGTCTCCTGTGATCCAAGTGCCCCACGCATTGGCGCCATCTTCTCCGCCCGGAACGTATCCCGGAAACACCTGGAGCCCCGCCTTGGTTTTCGGGCCATCGTAGAGCTTCTTAAGTGTGCGGACTTGTGGCGCAGTCAGGCAGCTAAGCGATTCAGCTCCTTTGCAGAGCAAGACATCAGGGTTGAAGTGACAGCGCGTAGGGTCACTTACAAACTTGTCTTGTAAGCCATTCTCAGTGCTGCAAGCAGCGAGAACCGCTTTCGTAATCGCTGGCAACTTCAGCCTTGAGATGTAGCCCGTCGGGTCATCGAGCATCGAGCCGACCGCGTCAACGCCACCCACTAGCAGATGGCTCCAATAGTTAGCCGGTGCGCCTGCGAGTATGCCGTCATAGTCTTCCGGAAAGCGCTGGGCTTCCATTAACGCCTCGCGTCCACCATCAGAGCAGCTATCGAAGTAGGAATGCTGCGGAGCCTGATCGTAGTAAGCTTTGATCACCAATTTGGCTTTCATAGCGGTTTCGTGTACTGCGCGATACCCGAAATCGACAACTTTTTCTGGATGCCGATAAGCCCAAGTCGCATCCGTGCCGCTAGCTTGATGTCCGGTATCGGTCCCGGCAGTCGCGTATCCGCGCCGGAGATTCGCACCCATTGCTCGGTACTCCATGTTGCCTGCGAACCCGCCGTTTCCTACCCCTTGAAATCGATTGTTCCAGCCCGACTCGGGCAGCCATACTTCGAAGCGGATTGACGAATCGTTACTGGGCGCCATCAAACCGATCACTCGGCAGAATGTTGGCAGCTTTTCGACCGGCTCTCCGTAGTCAGGCGTGACGATGCCAGTAGCGATCCGTTCGCTACTCACAAAAGTGACTCCTTCGAGTCGCAGAGCCTTGAGTGCGTTGCAGTCTGCGGCGGTTGCCACACAACTGCAGCCGCAAAACGTCATTGCAAGGAGAAGAAGTTGACGCACTTTCGGATTATCCTCTACCGGCACCGGATGGCGATAGCATTCGGTGGCCGATCTACAGTGACGAAAGTCTATGAATCGCTGGTGGCCGAGAGCTGATAACCCAACCCGCGAAGAGTGCGTAAGAGGCGCAGTTCACCAGGACCGTCAACCTTACTGCGAAGGCTATGCATATAGAAGTCAAGGCTGTTTTCACGGGCATCATGATCGAATCCCCAACCGGCCTCAATTAAGTCGTTTCGTGAAACAACCTGGCCCGAGCGGCGCATGAGTAACTCAAGCAATAAGTATTCCTTTTTAGTCAGTGTGATCGATCTGTTAGCTCGATTGGCCCTTTTTTGCCCGCGATCTAGACTTAAGTTCTCGAAATGTAAATTAGACGGGCGTAACTCGCTGCAGCGGCGACCGAGCGCTCTAATTCTGGCCAGTAACACTTCAAGTACAAACGGCTTGGTCAGGTAGTCGTCGGCTCCCATATCTAAGCCGCGCACAACGTCAATCGTCGCGTTCCGGGCTGTCAAGACAAGCACCGGTGTGCTGCAGTCCTTTTGCCTCAGCTGCTTCAGAAGGCTGAAACCGTCGAGAACTGGTAGAAGAATGTCCAGAATGATGACGTCGAAGCGCCGTTCCTGGGCGCAGTACAGGCCGTCTTGTCCATTATTGAAGTGAACAGTGCGATGCCCGTCCCTTGTAAGTCCGCGGTGAAGCAACCGCGCAATTCTGGCGTCTTCCTCGACGACAAGAATATTCATGAAGTGTTTTCGAAGTCCTGTAAACATTCTGAAAACAATTTGTGAATTGTAAATGAATGGGCGTTGTTCTCAGATAGTTCTAAGGTTGGTTTTCTCAAATGAGGTAAGAACTTCAGGAGGCCTGCGGGCTCGAGGAAAACCGAAACATGTTTCGCTGTTCTATCTCACAATCCAAGTTACCGTTATTCTCTCTGGCTATTGCCCTTATGAGCGAGCCGGTATACGGTCAAATTGCTAATGCTGCCATCTCTGGAACGGTGCAGGACGCCTCCGGCGGTGCCGTGCAAAATGCGACCGTACTGGCTGACTCACTCGATACTGGCGCAACCCGTACCGCTACAACGGCAGGTTCCGGCACATATTCATTGCCCTCGCTCGCGGTTGGTCATTATCGACTAAAGATCTCCGCATCAGGTTTTGAAACCTACGTGCTTGAGAACGTTGAATTACAAGTTGGACAGAATCGCACCTATGATGCTCAACTGAGCCTGGCGAATGTTGGAACCACCGTTAGCGTCCAAGATACTGCGCCACCACTGGCTGCTACTTCAGCGGAGGTAGGCGGCGTTGTCAGTGGTAGCCAAATCCGTGAGCTACCCCTTAATGGCAGGAACTGGTCGAGCCTGATGACGCAGACGCCCGGCGCAATTGATACCGGGCAGAACAATCAGCACAGCATCCGTTTTGTAGGACATGGTTTAGACGACAACAACTATCGCTTTGATGGTGTAGACGCAACCGGCATATTGAACCAGGCTCAAAAGGGTACGTTCCGACTGCAGTTCTCCACTGAAGCCATTGCTGAATTTCGTGCGCAGGCGGCGCTTTACACGGCTGATAGCGGCGGCACAGAAGGCGGACAGGTCAATCTAGTCTCACGATCAGGCACGAACGACTTCCACGGCTCTCTATTCGAGTATCTCCGCAACGACGTCTTCGATGCTCGCGGACCATTTGGAGGAGGGCTACCCCCGCTTCGACTCAATCAGTTCGGCGGCAGTTTCGGCGGACCGATCCGGAAGGATAAAGATTTCTTTTTCGTCAGCTATGAAGGGTTGCGGCAGCGTGTTGGTCAGGCGCTGATTGGCTTTGTCCCGTCTGCTGCTTTTAAATCAGCCGCTGCTATCACCTCGCCGGCGCTTATTCCTCTATTGAATGCATATCCGGCAGGCACTTCCTCCACCAGTAACCTGAACGTAGATCGCCGGGACGGTTATGGAACGCAGTCAACCAACGAGGACTTTGGCATGTTCCGCTACGATCATCGCTTCTCTGATCGCTTGTCTCTCTTTGTGCGCTACAACCTCGACGTTGGTATCTCTGACGTTCCGAATGGAGTGCTGTTAGACCGAGTCTCAACAATCAACGATGCGCACAACGCTGTTATTGGATTGACTTCGGTCCTGTCTCCGCAAACAATCAATGAGGCCCGTGTTGGATTTAACCGATCGAACTACGGAACCCAGAACGAGAGCGTTTCAAGTATCGGTCTCGTTGTACCTCAATTCAGCACCCTGAATGACCCCACGGGCAAGGTTCAAGCCTCTAACTCATTCGATTGGCTCGATAGCATCTCTTCGGTGCATGGCCGCCACACAATAAAGGCAGGTTTGGAAATCCGGCGAGTCCAGATTAACTCCACTGCGACGTCCAGCAATGATTACGTTTACAGCTATACAAACACGAGCACGTTGTTAGCTAATCAGATCCAGCAAGCTTCGCTGGTTAATGCGCTTCCTATTACGGGACTGCGGCGGACAGAGTATTTTGCTTACGTGCAGGATGAGTATCGCATTCGGCCGGACCTGACAGCCAACATTGGAGTCCGGTACGAATACTTCGGGGTGCCTGGTGAAGTGAATGGCCGCGGAATCGTCTTCGACCCCCTTACCTGCCCTGGTGGTTACTGCCCGCCCGGTACTTCCTTTTATAAAGCTGATTACAACAATTTCAGCCCGCGTGTGAGCTTGGCTTGGTCGCCCACAAGTCGAATGGTGGTTCGCACCGGCTACGGTATCTTCTACGGCGATGGGCAAGTAGGCGATCTCACGGCGCCCCTCGATAACCTTGCCGGTCGCGCGTTACTGACCTCCGGCAGCTTCCCGATTCCGAATTCAGCGCTGAGCAGCAAATTCAGCTTGAACGCCCCGCGTGCTCTCGACCGTAATCGGCTCACTCCGTATACCCAGGACTGGGGCTTGTCTGTTCAACAGGCGATCACCAATAAAACCGTGCTGACCGTCGGGTATCTCGGAAGCAAAGGTACCAAGCAATTTACGCGTACCTACCTGAACGACTTCGATCCCATCACTCACTTGCGTCCGTACCCGCAGTTCAGCTTAATCGACTACAAGACCACTAGCAGCAATAGCACCTTCAATTCGTTGCAGACGACGCTACAACGAAACCTGAGGGGCGATTTGATTATCACTGCCAACTATCTGTACTCACATGCAATCAACGACGGCGCAACTGGTGGCGGAGAAGCAATCTATCCGGAGAACGTCCATTGCCGGGCTTGCGAACGCGCATCGAGCGATTTCGACGTCCGCAATTATCTCTCAGCCAGCTTGATCTACCAGTTGCCATTCGGCAAAGGGCATCAGTACCTGAGTGGCAACGGCATTGCGGCTCGTCTTCTTGGTGGATGGCAGTGGATGAACGTGTTCACTGCACGCGCGGGGCTTCCGTCGAATGTAACGCTCAGCCGACCAACTTCCAGTATTCCTGATCTGAACTCGACAAGCCCGCAGCGTCCGAGCGTAGTCCCTGGCGTGTCCCTCACACCGGCGAGCCAGACGGTGAACAATTGGATTAACACTGCCGCGTTTGTTACGCCTGCTCGGGGGACTTTCGGAAATGCGGGGCGCAATCTCGTCTACGGGCCTGACTTCTGGCAATACGACACTGCTCTATCAAAGTCGCTGCCCCTATTCGAGCGGCTTAATCTGGTGTTCCGCGCAGAAGCCTTTAATATTTTCAACCGGGCTCAGTATGGGCAGCCGAACAACCTCTTGTCCGCCACGAACTTTGGGCAGATTACGACGGTGGTGAACGCGACCGGTGTCGGCACCGGTACGCCGCGTGAGTTGCAATTCGCGCTTCGATTGGAGTTCTAAGTGAAACGATTACAGTTCTTATTCCTGACTCCGCTGCTGGCGAGCGGTGCCCTGAAAGCCCAGTCGGTAACGGCGCCCTTCGCACAGTATCTTGTGACCCAGACTATGTCAGCTCATCCTGAGCTGCAGAAGATGGGGCTGCACGCAATCGCTCCCGGATCGCAAGACGACACCATCGTTGCGTGCAGTGTTCCGAGCAAGATCGGCAAGAAGTCTTCACCCGGCGATTTGATAGTTGAGCAGACCAGAAAGCCTAGCGTAAAGACAGTTACTGACGGCTCCTTCTACGATCTCGCGATGCCGTTGGCCGATGCTTCTGGTCGGCAGATTGGAATGCTTGTTGCAGAAATGCGCATGTCCGGTGCAGCGAGCGCGGATGAGGCGCTTGCCAAAACCGAATTGATCGCCAAAGATCTCGAGAAGCAGGTGGGAGATTCTAAAGCACTGTTCGCGAATGCGCCTGAGTCTGAACCGCTCGTTCTTCTAAGCACTACCAAGCTGCCTGACATTACCGGCGACTTCGATCACTTCGCAGTGGATCTGAAGCATAACCGATTATTCGTCAGCGCTGAGGTGCATCAGTCCATCGAAGTGTTCGACCTCAAGACCGGCGAACACCTGCAGAGTGTTCCGGGTGTCACAACTCCACACACCATGGCGTTTGTTCCTGAAACAAATCAATTGCTCGTAGCAGATGGCGGGGACGGTTCATGCCGTATCCTCGACGGCACTGATCTGCATCAGGTGAAGCGTATTCCGCTCGAAGCAGGTCCGGATGCAGCGTATTACGACAGCGCGAATCGATTGTTCTATGTCGGGAACGGCGGGCGCGGAGCCAAGACTGACTTCTCGTACATCACGATCATTTCCGTCGATAAAGCGGATATCGTAGGAAAAATTAGAGTCGAGTCTGCCAACCTGGAGGCGATGGCTCTGGACCGCAAAGCTAATCTCTTTTACGTGAATATGCGGGATAAATCGCAGATCGGCGTCATCGATCTGGCTACCAAGCAGGTTACGAAAACTTGGGCTGTTCCGGACCTGAAACTAAATACGCCGATGGCTCTCGACTCGGCTAACAACCGACTCTTTGTAGCGGGAAGAAAGCCCGGTAAGTTCTTTGCTATCGACACACAAACAGGTAAGAGCGTCGCCACGTCCGATACTGTTGAGACGGCGGATGACATGACCTTCGATCCCCAAGGCAAGCGAATCTATATCACCGGATCAAGCGGCGTGTCAGTTTTCCAGCAGAAGAGCGCCGATGAGTACGATCGTTTAGCGCAGTTTGGCACCAATGGCGGCAAAACGTCGGTCTATGTTCCGTCGCTGAAACAGTTCTATATTATTCACACTAAAACGCCTAAAGACATAGCCGGGCTGCAGGTATACAAGGTCAACTAACATGCTGAGAGCAAGACTTGCTTTTATATTGTCTTTGGCGTGTGCCGGAGCAGCTTCGGGCCTCCTCGCCCAGAACCACGCGTCCGCCCTGCCCACCTCACAGTTGCTCAGCCAGCCGGGCCCAACCTTCACTGTCAAGGAGAATGAGTTGCGGTTGCCTGTTACCGTGATTACCTACGGCGACATGCGATTCACTGATCCTGCGAATGTAACAGCTACTAATCCGCTCGTTCGCAAGTGGCTTGTCCAGCAGATTGCAACCGAGCATCCTGACGCGGTTCTGCTCAATGGCGATGTTCCGCTTGCTGGCGATCTGAAGAATGACTATCAGATCTATAAGACCGAGACAGAGCCATGGCGCAATGCAAAGCTACATGTTTATCCCGCACTTGGGAACCATGAGTTTCACGGACCCGACCCTCAACAATGCCTTGAGAACTGGTGGAGTGCGTTCCCGGAAATGCGTAACCGGCGCTGGTACTCGACTCAACTTGGGACTAAGATCTACTCGATAGCGATGCGTCGTTGCTGCCCGATAGCGACCAGGCGAAGTGGCTCACCCAGCAATTACAGAACCTGCCGACTTCCACCGACTACGTTTTTCTGAACCTTCATCATCCGCCGGTAGCGGATATCCAGACGCATATCGAAGTGGATCACAATCCACGGCCGAATGAGATTGCGCTTCGCGATATGCTGACCAGGCTACAGACTCAATCGCATGCACGCTTTATTGTCAGTGCAGGGCACATTCACAACTATGAGCGGCATGAGCAGGACGGAGTCGTGTATCTGGTTTCCGGCGGCGGCGGAGCGCACCCTTACTTTGTTGAACGCACGAAAGACGACCTGTATCAGAGTCAGATGTTTCCTAACTATCACTACATCAAGTTCACGCTGCAGGGCGATCGGCTTCACGCTGTGATGTATCGCATTACTGATCCGGAGCAGGCAAAGTATACGTTGCAGGCGAAAGATACGTTTGACGTGATTGCGAAACCGCATAGCTCGGCGGCTACAACGGCGGCCAGCCGCTAGCCCCTTGAGAACAGCACTGTAAAGGTGGACCCGATACCGGGCTTGCTCTGTACTTCCAATTCTGCTCCATGCTGCCGGGCAATCGTCGCCGCTAAAGAAAGACCGAGGCCTGCGCCGTCCTGCCACGCCTGCCTAGCTGCGTCGCTTCGGAAAAAGCGGTCAAAGATTCTGGGTAGGTCTGATTCGCTGATGCCAATGCCCTGATCCGCTATCTGCACTCGCACCTTGGCATCTGCCTCTTGCATTCGCACCTCTACGGTGCCTTGCGGGCGAGAGTAGTTGATAGCATTGTCGATCAGTACAATCAGCAATCGCCGGAGCAGTGCACGGTTGCCAACAATCGCAAACTCCGAATGCGGTATCTGCTCGACGATGCTGATGTTATTTGCTGCTGCGATGGATCTCAGTTCGCCGCACACATCCTGTACCAGACTTGGCAGGCACAGAGGCTTCATCTCCGGCTCCGACAAACTATCTCCGCGCGCCAGCAATAGAAGATCCTGGACAAGCAGCGTCAACCGGTCCGACTCAGCTATAATCTGCTGAAAAGCAGTGACGTAATCTTGCTCTGCACGAGGGCGACGGCTGGCAATTTCAGCGGTTGATCGAATGATGGCCAGCGGTGTACGCAATTCGTGCGATGCATCTTGCGTGAAGCGTGAGAGCCGTCCGACCGCGTCCGCCAGCCGATCAAGCATCGAGTTCCAGGTCTCAGACAAATACTGCAGTTCATCCCCTGTCCGTGGAACGCGCAATCGCTGAGACAGGTCGTTGATGCTCAACGTGCGAGCAGCACTCGTAATCTCATTTACCGGCCTGAGAGCTTGCCTACTTAACAGAAATCCACCAAGAGTTGCAAGTGCAATCACGGCCGGCGTTAGCGTAAGAAGCAGCAGCCGAAATTGCTGCAGTATCGATTCAGCTTGCTGCGTCGAGATAGCGGTTTCGATCCGGTAACGATGTGAGTCTAGCGAGAGGGCGTCCTCCTTCCGAAGGTAATGCTCCTGTGCGAAAGCGTTTACGCCGAGCCACCTAAGATCCTTTTTCGAAGCAAAGACTTCCGTCCCTCGTTCATCGAAGAAGGCAAAGTAGGTGCCCGGTGGTAATCCGTTCGAATACTCTTCCAGTTCTTCCCCGAGATGCCGTTCTGATTCGTTCAACTCTTCTTTGATGAACGCCTTCAGACTTCGCGTTCGATCTGCTAATTCACCTTGTAGATCGCGGTAAAGACTCTGTTTCAGAAGCAGCCAAATTGAGCCCGCAAAGAAGAGGAGTCCGCAAGCGAGTACCGTGGAATACCAAAGTGTCAGCCGAACACGAATAGAGATTTCGCGACCCTTCATGCTTCTGGCAGACGCAGGCAATAACCCACGCCCCGAACCGTCTGAATTAGCCGGATTGAGAAAGGCGCATCGATCTTCTGCCGCAGCAGTTTAACGAAAGCCTCAACTGTGTTTTCTTCAATGTCGTTACGAAATCCCCAGACAGCCTCAAGAATCACGTCGCGTGTCACAGGTCGCCCGGCGTTACGGATCAGCAGCTCAAGCAAATCGTGCTCGCGGCGAGTCAGTCGAATGTGTACTCCCTCACGTGTAACTTCGCGGGTGACAGTATTCAAATTCAGATTCGCGAATTGAAAGTTCACCGGTTGCGGCAGCTGTGCACGCCGACTGATGGCACGAACGCGGGCCAGCAAAATCTCAAATGAAAACGGCTTCGTCACGTAATCATCCGCGCCCAAATTAAGAGCTTCCAAAACATCTTTTTCGGTGTCGCGCGCGGTGAGCATGAGGATAGGCGTCTGGTTTCCCTTCTTGCGTAACCGCTGTGCGACCATCATGCCATCCATTCGAGGCAATTGCACATCGAGAATGATGACGTCAAATGAGGAGGATTGCGCAGCAGCCAACCCGTCCTCGCCATCATAGGCGAGAAAGACATGAACGCCTTCCTCTGTAAAGCCCCGCTCCAAGAGAGCCGCCATGCGTCTTTCGTCTTCAACAAGCAGCAGCCGCATACTTCCAGTTTGATCCTGATAAACAGGACTCGGGCACATGTTTTCTCAACACGCGCAATAAACCCTTTCAGCGAATTTTCAGCGTCAACATCGAATCATAGAATAAGATCCAGGTTGCGAGCTCTCCTCTTCATCCTTGTCGTTGCTCTGTCGGTGCCACCGAGCCAGGCAGCAGGTCAGACACTTTCTGTTTCGCCGATTGCTCCGCATTCAGATCTGATCATTACGTTGCCTGAAGCACAGAGTCGCGCCAAGCAGTACGCCCTTCAGATCCAGGCCGCTGATATCGCCCGGCAGCTTGCGAGAGAAGACCGCGTACAGGCCAACGCCGGTGCTCTGCCGTCGGTCAATGCATTCAATCAGTTCATCTACACGGAAGGCAATGGTACGCCTTCCGGTGTATTTGTCGCAAACGACGGCGTGCATGTCTACAACGAGCAGGCTCAGGTGCACGAGGAACTGTTATCGTTTGCACGCCGCGGCGAAATCCGGCTAGCTGCTGCCGGCGTTGCGGTAGCGCAGGCGCGGGTCGATGTGGCAGCACGGGGTTTGCAACTCACGGTGGTGCAGAACTACTATGCGATTGCTTCGGCACTGCAGAAAGCAGACAGTTCCCGCCACAGCTTAGAAGAGGCTAACCGGTTTCTGGATATCACGCAGAAGCAGGAACGGGGTGGGGAAGTGGCGCACTCAGATGTGCTGAAAGCTCAGATACAGGTGCAGCAGAGAGGGCGAGATTTACAAGATGGAGAACTCGCCGTGCAGAAAGCAAAGATCGCTTTGGCTGTTCTGATCTTCCCAACGTTGCGAATCGATTACGACATCGAAGACGATCTTCCTAAGCTGATCGTCTTGCCGGAGATGAACGAAGTAAGCGCGCAGGCAATGACCAACAGTCCTGACTTACACGCGGCGAAGCTGACTGTGCAGCAGGGCCAGCTCGGTGTCAGTACAGCCCGGTACGCCTATCTGCCATCGCTTGCGCTTGATTTCTTTTACGGCATCAATGCCAATCAGTTTCGAACTCACACTAACTACCCGACGCAAGCCACTGGTCGCAGCACTTTGCCGAATTACCTCGTGCCCTACCGGCAGAACCTTGGCTACTCCGCGCAGGCAACTTTGAATATTCCGGTCTGGAATTGGGGCGCAACCCGCAGTAGAGTAAAGCAGGCAAGTTTGCGTGAAAAGCAATCAGAGATGGACCTTACGCTGGCCCAACGCAACCTGGAAGCTCAGCTATCCAGCGGCTACCGCGAAGCGCAGGTGGCATTGAAGCAAGTGGAGTCATTGCGCAACTCAAATGAGCTTTCAGCCGAAAGTCTGCGGCTCACGGTTTTGCGTTACCAGGCTGGGGAAGCAACCGTCCTGGAAGTAGTAGATGCGCAATCGACAGCGAATCTGGCGCGCAACGCGTATACAGACGGCCTTCTGCGCTACCGTCTTGCTATTGCTTCGGTACAGAATCTGACTGGGGCCCAGCCATGAAACATCACTCGTACTTCGCAATGCTCGGCGCTCTACTTTTTGTACAAGCTTGCTCCAAAGGGCCCGCCGCGGCTCCTGCCGCAGAAGATGCTCCTGCAACCCCGGTGGAAGTGGCTCAGGCTACCAGGGAGACAGTCCACGCAGTGGTCACCGGAGAAAGTGTTCTCTATCCTATTCGGCAGTCGAGTATTGTTGGCAAGATCAGCGCTCCCGTGTCGCGCTTCCTGGTTCAACGCGGGGACCATGTGCGGGCAGGGCAGGTCTTAGCTCTATTGGAAGACCGCGATTTGGTTGCTGCGGCACAGGAAAGCAAGCAGTTATATGAGCAGGCGGCAGCCACTTACCAGAACACGACAGCGGCCACAATGCCCGACGATCTCACGAAAGCCAAGGCTGATTACCAATCGGCGGAAGAGACCCTGGACGCAGCTCAGCGGGTCTACAACAGCCGAATCAATCTGCTTAAGCAGGGCGCCATTGCGCAGAAGTTAGTAGACGACGCAAAGGTCGCACTCGTGCAGGCACAGAGCCAGGTGCAAACCACGCAGGGACACTTGACGTCATTGCAAACGGTGGGCGAATCGGCGCAATTGCGTTCTGCGAAAGCGCAGATGGACGCAGCCAAAGCTCATTATGAGAGTGCGGCGGCGCAGGTGTCCTACGCAGAAGTTCGGAGTCCGATTGCCGGCATTGTTTCTGACCGTCCTCTGAATGTCGGTGAATTGGCTAGTGCCGGGTCTGCCCTGGTCTCGGTTGTCGATATTTCGAAAGTAGTCGCCAGGGTGAACGTCCCGGTACAATCTGCAGCGGCCCTTCGTGTTGGAAAAGCTGCCACCATGACTGCTGCCGGCACAACGGTTGATGGTAAGGTAACCGTGGTCAGTCCGGCTGTCGATCCTAATGCCACAACCATTCAAATTTGGGTTGAGGCAGCGAATCCCAAAGAGATTCTCAAGCCCGGCACCACTGTCCAGGTCGCCATTGAGGCCAGCGATATTCCGAACGCGACGGTTGTCCCTGCCGCCGCACTGCTCAACTCCGAAGAGGGTGGGGAGAAAGTTCTTGTTGTGGGAAGCAACAATCTGGTGCAGTCGCGCAAGGTTGAAGTGGGCGTGCGCACACCCGAACTCGTTCAAATTACATCCGGCGTTAAGGCTGGTGAGCAGGTGGTAACGTCTGGCGGGCTTGGTTTGGACGATAAGGCCAAGGTGGAAGTCAGCAAGCCGGACGCTGCTGACAAAGGAGATAAGGCCGACGGTGGAGAGAAAGGCAAGTGAGTACCACAACCGCTCGGCCCGAGCCTGCAACCGGCCAGGAGCAGTCGCCTCACTGGACCGCAACCTACCTTAAAGCGATTCTCTTCATTGCTATCGCTCTGGCCGCAGCCGGCGCTTACCTGGCGTTCAGTATTCCAGTAGCGGTGTTCCCCTCCACCAACTTCCCCCGCATTGTTGTCGGCATCGACAACGGCGTCATGCCTATCGACCAGATGCAGGTAACCATCACGCGGCCGTTGGAAGAATCCCTGAACACTGTGCCGGGCCTGGATCACGTGGTATCCACTACCAGCCGCGGATCAGCTGAGGTAAACCTGTTCTTTAACTGGAACGTGGACATGTTCCAGACCCTACAATATGTGAATGCCGCAGTGGCACGCGTCCAGACAACACTGCCTCCCACGGCTGTGGTCAGCACGAACCGCCTTACGTTTGCCGCCTTTCCGATCATGGGCTACAGTCTCACCTCCGATCGGGTTCCGCAAACGGCGTTGTACGAACTGGCTACGTACACCCTCAAGCCTCAGTTGAATCGTTTGCCTGGCGTCTCGTCGGTGGTGGTTCAGGGCGGGCAGGAGCCGGAGTTTCAGATCCAGCCTGATCCCGGCAAAATGATCGAGGCACAGATCACGATTCCAAACATCATGGACGCGATCTCGCGAAGCAACTTGGTTGATTCGCCAGGCCTCTTAGAGCAGAACCATCAGTTGGTGTTGAGCCTGGTCAGTGGCCAGGTTCATTCGCCAGCGGACATCGGCGACATCGTGGTGAAGACCACTGCTTCCAGCACCCCGGTTCGCATCAGCGACTTCGCAACGGTTACGCCATCGATACGCCCGGTGTACACGGCAGTCACAGCAAATGGCAAACCGGCCGTTCTCTTAAATCTCTATCGCCAGCCCGATAGCAATACTGTTGCGGTTGCGAATGCAGTGCACACCAAGCTCGACGAATTGCGCCGGACGCTGCCGCCCGGTGTGTTGATTCAGCCGTTCTACGACCAGTCTGAGCTGGTAAACGAATCCATCAAAAGTGTTCGTGACGCGATACTGATCGGCTTGGTTCTGGCGGCGGTGATCCTGGTTTTATTCTTGCGCGATTGGGGCACATCGCTTGTTGCAGGGCTGGTGATTCCAGTTACTATCGCGGTCACCTTTATTGCCCTGCATCTGATTGGCCAGAGCTTTAACCTAATGACCTTGGGAGGTCTGGCTGCAGCAGTCGGACTCGTCATTGACGACGCTATTGTCGTGGTGGAAAATATCGTTCTGCATCGGGATGCCGGACAGAGCCGCTCAGAGGCTATCCGTAGCGCCATTGCCGAAATTCGGACGCCGCTGATTGGCTCCACCATTACGCCGATTGTCGTCTTTCTGCCTCTGATCACCATCACCGGAGTGACCGGTTCGTTCTTTCGCGCTCTTGCACTAACGGTCGGCTTCGCACTGCTGACATCGCTGGTTCTAGCGCTCAGTTGGACTCCTGCCTTAAGCTACCTTCTCCTTCGTTCACGACATACAAACGCGACGGGAACTCCAGGCGACCCGCACCACCTCGCTCCAGGCAGCTTCACTGGGCGGCTCATCGGCATTTACGAACGGTCCATCAACTTAATTCTGGCTCGCCCGATTCTCCTCATCATCGGAAGCATCGTGCTGGTAGGAATCTCTTTTCTGAGCTATCGTTCTCTCGGTTCGGATCTGTTGCCGGCCATGGACGAGGGTGGATTTATTCTCGATTATCTGATGCCTGCCGGCTCTTCGCTCACCGATACAAACGCCGTGCTGGCCGGTGTCGAAAAGATTATTCTTGGAATACCTGAAGTGGAAGGAACATCCCGTCGCACTGGCCTGCAGTTAGGGTTGGCCACCGTCACCGAAGCGAATACGGGAGATATCTCAGTCAAGCTCAAAACCAAACGAAGCCGCGGTGTCGAAGAAGTGATTGCAGAAGTCCGCTCCAAAGTCAACGAGCGTTATCCGCAGCTCGATACCGACTTCATTCAGCTTCTGCAAGACATGATTGGTGACCTGACTAGTGCGCCGCAACCGATACAGATCAAGCTGTTCGCCCAGAACATCGATCTGCTGCGTGCGTGGGCGCCGCGCGTTGGCGACACGATCAAGAAAGTCGACGGCGTGAAAGACGTGAAGAATGGCATCGAGGACACCATTAGCGGCCCTTCCGTTACCTTCAACATCGATCAGGCTACGGCGGCGCGTTCCGGGTTTTCCTCGCAGGAAGTAGAGTTAGACGCGAGCGCCATCTTTCAGGGCGAGCCTTCCACCGTGCCAGTCATTGTAAATAGCCGGCCCTACACACTGCGGGTTACACTTCCGCCTGCGAACCGGGCTTCGCTTGACGCAATTCGTAATACGCCTTTGATCAGCGGCACGGGCCACACCGCGACGCTCGGCACTCTTGCGACGTTCAAGACGGACCCGGGGCAGCTGGAGGTGCGCCGTGAAAACTTGCAGCGCGATGTCACCGTAAGCGGCCGCTTTGAAGGCGTTAGTCTCGGCACCGGCATGGGGCGTGTGCAAGCCGCTGTTGCTGCTCTCCATCTGCCTTCCACGATCCGTGTTGAATACGGCGGCCTGTATCAGGAACAGCAGAGCTCGTTCCATGATCTGCTGATTGTGCTGGGAAGCGCGGTGGTGCTTGTCTTCCTCGTGTTGCTGATTGAGTTTGGAAATTTCGGTGCCCCAGTCGCGATTCTGTCCTCGGCACTGCTGTCTACCTCGGGCGTTCTTCTTGCGCTGCTGGTCACTCGAACCACCTTCAACATCTCGTCTTTTATGGGTTTGATCATGGTCATCGGAATCGTGGCTAAGAATGGCATCTTGCTGTTGGATGCTGACGCCCGTTTTCGCAAAGCGGGCTCGCCTCCCAGGCTTGCAATCATTGAAGCCGGTGAGCGTCGGCTGCGTCCCATCCTGATGACGGCGCTGGCCACTATCGCCGGTATGGTGCCGCTGTCACTTGCCATTGGCGCCGGGTCTCAAATGTTGCAACCCCTCGCGATTGCGGTGATTGGTGGACTGCTCGCCTCCATGGTTCTTTCCCTGATCGTCACGCCGACGGTCTACTACTTTCTTTCTGATCGCGGCTTTAAGGATGCTGCAGCCCAAAACTTATGATTAAATCCCTGTTCTACTTTCTGTTTGCATGGAGGATGATTGCCGCTCCAGCCGGCGGTTATCACGTCACCAAAGAGATCCACATCGGTGGCGAAGGCGGGTGGGATTACCTGACCGTCGACAGTGCTGCCCGCCGGTTATACGTCTCTCATGCCACAAAGGTCGTCGTGATCGATCTCGATAGCGACAAAGTTGTGGGCGAGATCCCGAACACACAAGGCGTCCATGGCATTGCTATCGCTCCGGACTTGAAGAAAGGCTTTGTCAGTGATGGCCGCTCGAACTCGGTAACTGTGTTCGACCTCGCAACCCTGAAGCAGACTGGCACGGTGCAAACAGGAAAGAATCCGGACGCCATTTTGTATGAGCCGACTTCTCACCGTACATTCACGTTCAATGGAGGCTCAAAAGATTCTACGGTGATCAACGCCAAGACCGGGCAGGTAGAGGGAACGCTTCCTCTCGGCGGCAAGCCCGAGTTTTCCGCTGCTGATGGCAAAGGCAAGATATTCGTTAATATAGAAGACACCAATGAGCTAGTACGGCTTGATGCAGCATCCATGAAGGAAGAAGCGCGCTTTTCGTTGAAGCCCTGCGACAGTCCGTCTGGGCTCGCAATCGACGAACGCTCCTCAACTCTATTCTCCGTTTGCGATGGAAAGGTTATGGCGATCTCCAGCGGTAAAGAGGGCAAGCTTATTACAACTGCTCCGATCGGGGAAGGCCCGGATGGCGTAGCATACGATCCTGGAACGAACTCGGCATTCAGTTCTAACGGTCGGGATGGAACGGTGACAGTCGTTAAAGGCTCAGGCAGTAAGTGGAACGTAGTGGAGAACGCTGCCACCATGAAGGGTGCCCGCACCATTGCAGTGGATACGAAGACGCACAAGCTGTATCTGCCTGTAGCGGACGTTGATACCGCAGCCGGACTGGGACCGAACGGTCGGCCGAAGTACAAAGCCGATACGTTTAAGGTGCTTGTGGTCTCCAAGTAAGAGGCAGCACCTTACAGGTAATGTGCCATCGCCTTCAGATTGCTAAGGCGTAACCGCTCTTCTGGTCGATCAGCCAGAAAAGCGGGATGCGCCAGGCCAAGCTTCTTAAGCCGGAACTGTGCCGCTGTCTTCACAACACCAAGCCCGTAGACGCAGCTTCGGCGAAAGTTGATGGACGACGCTTCGGCAAAGTATTTGGTCGGGCACGATATTTCCCCGATGCGAAAGCCAAAGTGCATTGCCTGCACAAGCATTTGATTGTCGAAGACAAAATCGTCTGAACAAGCTAGCAGCGGAAGCCGTTCCAACACGCGGCGGCTCCAGGCCCGATAGCCAGTATGATACTCGGATACCTTGGCGCCGAGGAGCAGATTTTCGATAAAGGTCAGCGCACGATTGGCGACATACTTATAAAGCGGCATGCCGCCCGACAACGCCCCAGTCCCAAGGATGCGCGAAGCTAGAACGCAGTCAAATTCTTCCGATGCAATCATGGCCGTCATCGCAGGCACCAGCTTCGGAGAGTATTGATAATCCGGGTGAAGCATGACGATGATGTCCGCGCCCCGGCTTAGTGCCGCTTGGTAGCAGGTCTTCTGGTTTCCACCGTAGCCGCGATTGTGGTCGTGCCGGATAGTCGCAATACCCAGCTCGCGCGCGAGCGCCGCAGTATTGTCTGAACTAGCATCATCGGTCAGAATGATGTCGTCAACAATGTCCTTCGGGATCTCGTCAAAGGTACGCCGCAGTGTTCGCGAAGCATTGTAGGCGGGCAAAACCACCGCGACTTTCTTTTGATTGAGCATTTTATCCTCCGAGCGCGCGTGCCGCGAACTAATCATATCGACTCACAAAGGTCAGACAAAGATCGCGACGCTTTGCCTAAAGGAAAGACGCAGCTGACTCTTGTTCGAGCACGCTCTTGAGGAAAATTAATGTTCCTAGTCCGGCATCGGGCTTGATGGAGCTACAGGTATCGCTCACCCCAATGCTAATCACCGATTGTTGTTGGCTACAAAGACCCGCTGGTAATCATCGTTCCTTCCGGCCCAGCGCAGTGCTTCAACATGCTGCACAAGGATCTCATCGCTGGAGCGGTGAGGGTCGTCGAGGGAATGCATCATTTCGGCAATATAGTCCGCCAGCGGCATGGCGTGGGGGTCGGTCGCCTGATGGGGCCCACTCAGTTCCGTTTGCACGTACGGCGGGACAAGTTCAAGAACTTCTATACACTCGTTCCCACGCTGAAATCGGAGCGATTGCAACCAGGAGTGAGAAAAAGCTTTACTGGCGCAGTACGTAGGGAAAGCGTCGAAGGGAACAAAGGCTAAGCCAGAAGTTGTAGTGTTGATTGTTGAGGTAGGGTGCTGCTTGAGAGTCGGGAGTAGGGCTTCTCGCAGCCGTCTTTCACTTAGCTAGCATCCCTTGCGCGTTGCTTGGTTTGATCAGATTACGAAGGGCAGTTTCGAGGGCCGCGTCCCGTCCTGTTCTGACATCAGCTATCGAGGGCTGAACAATTACTTGCGGGGTGATGCCTTTGCCTTCAAACGTTCTGCC